>CAYNJT010000075.1:7967-14671 GCA_964397625.1 uncultured Leptolinea sp.
GTTGACAGCTTCATCGCCGACTTCACCGTTGCCATGAGCACCGGTCACCTGAAAACCGGCGCCCCCTGCCGCGGAGAACGACTGGAAAAATACAACCAATTAATGCGTATTGAGGAAGAATTGGGCGATGCCGCAGTTTACGCGGGCCGAAACGCGTTTGTTCGATAAGTTCAACTAACAAAAAGCAGAGAGGGTTATAACCCTCTCTGCTTTTTTAAGTAACCATGCTTACTTTTTATTGCCCTCATTGTTGGGAAAGAATTGAAGGTAATATGGATTACTGCCCGAAGTGCGGATTCAACCTGGCAGATTATAAAAAATTATCATATGAAGATAAACTGATTCAATCTTTGAATCACCCGCTCCCAGGTAGACGTAATATTGCTGCACAGGTGTTGGGTAATATTAATAGCATCAAGGCATTAAAAGAATTTGAAAAAATTCTTCGCAGCGGAAATACAGATTATTTTTTTCTGAGAGTAATACTTTACGCAATCGCCAAAATTGAATCGCCGGAAAGAATTAAATTATTAGAACTGGCGCAAACAAACTCCAATATAATGATAAAAGAACTTGCGACGACCTTAATCAAGATTGTTAATGAACATCAACCCATTCCTGAATGGGACCATGGAACCGGTTGATTACGAGGCTGTATTCTTTTGGTTTTTATGATCATTTAGTGATTCGAGAATTTGAATTTTTGTCATTGCGGAGTTGTATTTCATCTCCAGAGTCTTTACAGCCTGCATGAAATGATAGGCTCTATAACGCATAACAGCATAACGACTTTCCAGTACCATTCTTTCTTGCTGTAGTTTTTCAATAATTTCTGGTTCAGCATCAGGGTTTGAGGTGATTTTTTCTTTTTCATCCATAGCTTTAATAGCCATCAACCCCATGGTGATAAAGTATTGGAGAGCTTCCTCGTTGGTCCATCCATTTTCGGTTATCTCTTGCTTCAATTGTTCCCATTGGTCATTTAATAAAGAACATTCCAGGTGAACCGGTTCTATATTTTTAAAAAAATCATCCTCGAATTGTTCAAGTACCATGGTAATCCTTATTGTGATGCGATAGCCGGTGGGCTTTGATTTTGAAAAATTGGATAATACAGGTCGAGGCCAAAACTGGTTTCCAATGGTTCACCGGGATTAATTTTAAAAGTACGTTCACCGTCGCTCTGGCGATCTGCGCGGAGGAATATTATTTCTGCTGATGCCTTCCGGTATATACTCAATGCAAAATCTGTCAAATGTGTTACAAAGAAAACTTTTATTCCCTTTTCCACTAACGAAAGAATGATCTGCCTGGCAATCTCTGAACCTTCCCTTTCATTGGTTGCCGAAAAGGATTCGTTAAAAAGAATCATAGATCCGGGTGAGATTCTGTCAATAATTTCACTCATTCTTGAAAGCTCCTCATCCAATTTGCCGCTTCGCATTGATTCATCCTCTTCTCGTCTGTAATGAGTGAATAGTGAATTGAAGAGTCGTGATTGATATGATTTTGCAGGGACAATCATTCCAGCCTGCATCATTAGTTGGGTGACACCGATACTTCGAAGGTACGTGGACTTTCCTCCCTGGTTCGCGCCAGTGATAACAAACAGTTTCTTGTTAATCGCCTCCAGCTCATTTCCCACCACTTGATCTGTTGTGCTTAACATCAGGCAGATGTCATACAAGCCTTCGAACACAAGCGAGTTATTTTGGTTTTCCAGAACATCTGGGAATGAATAGGAATATTTTCTTTCTCGAATTACATCAACCAAATTGATACACCCAAGGTAGAATGCCAGTTCAGATCGCATTAGCTTGAAGAAAGAAAGTATATGTTCAACAGATTGACCTAGAGAGTCAGCAATCTGGTTTAAACCTCTATCTTTGATTTCAGAGAGGGCGCGAGCACCCCGGTCATCACGTTCTCCAATAGTAATTAAGTATCGATCCATTCGTAGTGAAAGGAGTTCCTGCCATAGACTTTGCTTTTCTACCTTTTGTTTTAAAAGGGTGTAATTTTCACCTTTATTGCCAATTCCCAATTCCGCGCTGATAAGAGCCCCTCTTTTAAATCTTAGGTTGATCAGGTGTTTTTGTATCTCATCGAAATACGCGTCATTCAATTCCGATTTGATCATCGTGAAAAACCGGTTAAAGCCGGGGGATTTGAATAAAAACTGGTTATTATCAGCAATTTTTCTGATCTGTTTCAGTAATTCAACAAATCCATCCAACACATCCAGTGATCTGTTGATTACTGAGGATGGGTAGCGAAATATACCAAAAAAGGATTTCCGTTCATGTTCAATAGCCTTAATGGAAATTGAATACAATTCTCTTATTAATTCAGGATGTTGAAGACAATCTTGTAAAACTTCCTGTCGGAAGAGCAATGTTTTTCGGCTGTTTTCCATGCCGGTTAACAAAGATGTTTTGGCCATTGAATAGATAAATTCATCGTTCCCTGACATTGCCATTAATAGTGTTTCCAGCTCCAGGTCCTCCATCAGAGACTGTTCATTCCACGGCAACTTACGCTGACTGTCAAAATCATGTTCGGGGTGCATCAGAAAAACATTCATTATCTGATCCTCTCCTTGATTTGAGAATAAGTCAGGTTATATTTTTCTGCGATGGAAATGGCGTAAGACAAACCATCCGCTACTTTGCGTTTGATTTTGAATGTTCGGTGGGCATGATTATTTTCATCAACATTGCTCACCATGCTTACTGTCTTTTCTGACATCGTAGAAAGTTCATCAATAAATGTCACGCAAACGCAAAATGAATCCAATTCAATTATCTTTTTGAGGATTTCTTTTGCCAGAAAAATCGCGTCACTTAAAGTTGTGGATGAAAATATTTCATTTATTAGAAAGATGCTATTCGTCGTGGCCTGATTAAAAATCTCTGAAAATCTTATGAGATCGTCCTGGAGTTTCCCGCGAAGGTTTTTGATGTTTTCCTGTTTTTCAAAGTGAGTGAAAATGTTATCAAACATGAAAAGACGGGCATCCAACCCGGGAACCATACAACCTAATGAACCGAAATAATGCAATTGCCCAAAAGTGCGGGCAAAGGTTGTTTTACCGCCCTGATTAGGCCCTGTAACAATGATTATTCTTTCCTTACCTTTTAGATAGAAATCATTTCGGATTATTCTTTTGTTCTCATTAATCAGGTTTTTCGCAAGAGCCAGGTCAAAGCAGCTCTTTGAAAAAATGTCTTTTTCACGAGTCATTTCAGGGTAACAAAAATGGTATCCGGATTTTTGGAACCGTAGAATATATTCCAGATAACTAATATAAAACTGAACTTCTCGATCAAAATTGACAATAATTTCATCTTGAAAATCAGCATGCTCTTTCGAGAATGCGCTTAATGCATTAAAAACATCAGGATTTTGTGCGGCAACAAATTGAATAATTGCCGCTTCAATATGGTTCATCTCATTTTCATACCCAAATTCATATAAAAAACTTTTCTTTGAATTTTGTTTGAATTTGGCAAATGTCTTCTCAATATCCTTCTGATAGTTTCCCTCATTTTCGTAGGCTCTAACACTAATGGTATTATCACGAATTAGAAGAGAATACTTTACTCTTGCGAGACCATTCTGGATATTTATTATTTCATCGTTGATGGCCTTGAATTTTGTGGATGAAACATAATCCGCCAGATAGTCGCGAAATTCAATAAATCCGGATGATTTAATATCAATATCAGCAAGGTCATTGTTGAATTTAATCAGACATCCAAAATATAAGCCAGCCGCATCAAGAAACCATCTTTGTTTTTGAAGTGCGTAATAGTATTTATTACTTTTAAGAAGATAGGTTCTTACCTTGGTCATCCCTTCCGCGAATAATCGAACGCATTTGAATAGTTCCTGACTTTCGAGATCTCGCAATATGTCCTGGCGATATTTAATTAATTCAAAATCCGAAAGTGGTGCATAAAAAAAGGGTTTAAGGTTGTACTCCTGTTTAGGGCTTGTTATGGAATCAATAATCTGGTCTATGTTTAGATCACCGATAAAATCCTGAATTACTGGTGGATCATTTATCACGATTGAGTCAGAATGATGGAAAAGAATACTTTTAAAAGGCATTTATGAAAACCTATGCGAATTTATTTTTCAATGATTTAAACAAAAAAACTTCTATTGCGCAAAGACACAATAGAAGCTATCAGTCCACAGACAATATAGCGAGCCTCATCGCTTTTTTTGATTTCTTTTATTATACAAGATTATGATGAGAATGGATTAAATAATGTGATAATATAACTTATTGAGCGATGAAGCTCGCTCGTAAAATTGCGTATTGCTGATGGCTTCTGACCTCAAATTTTCGAGTGTCAGAAGTTTTTATATAGAATATTGGAATTCGATAATGGAAAATTTTCTGCTTATTTCTTTTGGAGCAATTCTGGGGGCAAATGCGAGATATTGGCTGGGTGTATGGTGCGCGGAAAGAATGGGAACTTCGTTTCCTTATGGAACATTGATCATAAATATTTCTGGAAGTTTATTGATCGGCTTTCTATTGACATTAATGACTGAACGTTTCCTTATTGATCCACGTTGGAGATTTTTATTAACAATAGGATTCCTGGGAGCGTATACAACTTTTTCAACGTATGCGTATGAAAGTTATAGCCTCTTTCTAAAAGGGCAATGGCTTGAGGGGGGGCTGAATTTATTTGGAAGTTCCATTCTTGGGATAATTGCCGTTGGAATAGGAGTTTACCTTGGAAAAGCGATCTGATTCCCAAATATTAAAACCATCCATTACCAGATTTCCCAATAAGAACATGGGGCAACGAATTTGCATTTATATCGGCGAAAGCGACCGGTGGCGTGGAAAACCGTTGGATACAGCCATTCTGGAAACGTTGCGCTCTCAGGGTCTGGCTGGTGCGACCGTATTTCGTGGAATTTCGGGATTTGGAGCACACTCCCATATCCGAACATCATCGATTGAAGTGTTGTCTGTTGATTTGCCGGTTTTAATCGAGGTTGTTGATACACCCGAACGGATCAAAAAAGCACTTGAATTTGTCTCCCCCATGATCGGTGAAGGTTTGATCACCCTTGAAGATGTAACTATTGTGAAATATACACACCGGTATATGAATCCATTGCCTGCCGATCGATTGGTTTCAGAAGTCATGACGGAAGATGTAGTTTCCCTTTCAGAAACCATGCCTGTTAAACAGGCCTGGGAGAAGATGATTCACAATGAGTTAAAAGCTATGCCGGTTATTGACAATAATAATGTGGTGACCGGTATTTTAACGGACGAAGACATGCTTGAACGGGCCGGAATCAGACAACGCCTTTCAGTGACATTGCAAATGGAAAATTCAATGATTCAGGAAGAACTTCAATCACTGGGGAAATCTGACAAACTGGTCAAAGATGTTATGACAAAACCTGTGATTACTATTAATAAGGAGGATACTCTAGGTCATGCCGTAGCAAAAATGGTTCAAGCCGGATTGAAACGTTTACCCGTTGTGGATAATTCTGCCCGCCTGGTTGGTGTGCTTTCCCGTCTGGATATTCTTAAACAGGTAGCCGATTCTCCTTCAAAGTCACTATCTAACAAGTTGCCTGTTGGCGCTGTAAGAGTAGTAAGAGACATCATGCGGGACGACATTCCGACCATAAACACTCATGAAAACTTATCATCCATTGTTGAAAAATTTGTCATTTCCGGTTCTCACCGACTTGTTGTTGTGAATGACGAAGGAAAAGCTGTGGGATTGATTGCGGATTCAGATGTTGTCTCACGGGTTTTACCGGAGCATCGACGGGGAATCCTTGATGCCTTCCAACGCATCGGAAAACCACCTGCTGGTAAAGAGACTGCCGCAGACATTATGTCTTCCGGTGTGATTATGATTCAACCTGAAACTTCAATCGCGGAAGCTTCCCGTCTGATGTTAGCAGAGGGACGTAAATGGCTGGTTGTTGTAAATAATGAGGAAAAACCCATCGGGTTGGTTGATCGACGGGTTTTACTTGAAAACCTTGGAATAAATTTCTAGAGTTTTTTCTGGAATTTTCATCTATCTGGAATTGCTTAACGCCACCGCGTCCGATTCTTCCCAATGGTCTTCCACCATCCATTCGGTTACCCGTTTAACCTTGTCACCGTCAAAGGTCATTTGCATGGTAATGCGCTCTGCCTCACGCAGAAACTGCTGGGTTAACACTAAGGTTGTCCCATCCTTCCAATACCCCTTGTAGGCTAATGGTCCATAATTCAATGTTTCCGTGTCGCGGAACAGGCCGTCCAGACCGATCAGCGCGTTGATCTCTTCGCTTTTATCACCGTACATCAAATGAAGGCTGGCCACATCAGGCCGATCAAAATGGAAGCGGAAAGTCGACCAGCCATGCGTGCCATTCAGATCAACAAAGGTTATTCCATTCAACCGGGCTGCCAGGGGAGGAAGATCCACCATTTTTGCCGCGGGCGGATTCTCAATCTCCTGGATCTGGTCCTGAAGGGCCATGGTGCCAACTTGATTGGGGGGCAAGACAGATAGTGACCTTGCAGCCGGAATAATGTAAGAATTCAAAAGGTCGTCATAGGTATTCCATGAAACATCCCTGATGCCGGCGGTGAAGACGATTACCATATCCTGTTTTGGCGCGACGATGATCTGCTGGCCGCCCCAACCCAGCGCGTT
>CAYNJT010000076.1:0-13545 GCA_964397625.1 uncultured Leptolinea sp.
CCCATGGCATACGGCGCCATCATCAATTCAAACGCGTAGAAATCCTTCAGGATGTGGTCTTGAATGAAGCGGGGTTTTCCACCCTCGCCGTATTTTTGGGTGAATTCACTAACTGCCAGACGGATGGCTTCCGCCGGGAAGGTCAGCGTGCCGGCTGCCGGGTCAAGCAGCGTCACTTCCGGGCTTGCCAGACCGTCTGCCAGTCCGAAATGGCTTTTTAGCAGACTGTGTAAAGATCGCACGATGAAACCTACCACCGGTTCGGGTGTGTAGTAGACGCCGCGCGTTTCGCGCATGGCCGGGTCATACACACTCAGAAAGGTTTCATAGAAGTGCATAATCGGGTCAGTCCCTTTGCCTTTGCGTTCGTACTGATGCAGAATGGCGTTAATATCGGCGGCGCCCAGCACGTCGGCTATATCGTCGATGATCACTTCCATCTGCTGAGATGGACTCCCCAGGGATATGTACTGGAAGACATCATGCAAAATGCCAATGGAACGGGGAATGAAGTTCACCGCCAGCGGTCGGGAAAAGGCATCGCCGCTGCGTGAACGGGCGGCGAACAGCCCGTAGGTTACCGTTTGGGCGTAAAGATCGGCAAAGGTTTTCTCATCCAATCCCGGAATAAGGTATTTCTGAAAGGCTTCGTAAAATCCATGCAGTTCGCCCGGTTGGCCTTCCTGTTCTTTGATTTCCTGACTGACAATTTCATCTCTTAAAAAGCGGGTTCGTTTTGCCAGTTCGCGAGCCAGTGTATTGGCGGTAAAGGTGCGAGGCAAAGAATACGCGAAGAAATAACCAATCAGGTCAGTGAACTGCTCAACATTTTCCAGTGGGGGAATGGTTTTTAGTTTGTGCGCCACAAACGGGCGGCCGATTTGTGCTTTTTTGATAAGTGTTCCATCACGAAAAAGACGAAACTCATAGAAATCTGTCAGAATTAAATTCGGGAAAGTTTTTAAATAGCGTTGAAGCTGTTCGCTGGTCTCAATTTGATCCAGGTTGGTTCCGGGGGTTTTGGCTTCGATGTAACCGGTAATGTGCTGGCGGCCATCCCACACCCGGAAGTCAGGGTTGCCTCCTGCAGTCTGCCTGGGAAGAATGGTAACAGAGACTTCTTTGGGAGTAGACGCAATAATCAAGTTCTTGAGGTCGGCATAATAAGATTCTTCACGGGCATCACCCCGTTTGGTTATTTCGGCTATGGTTTTAATGTAGGTTTGAAGAGCTTGCGTCATGGTTCCCACCTTGAATTCTTTGTGTGTTACGTAGAATTATACGGCATTGCCCCCATCCCGGCCTTCCCCCATCTCAAAGAACGAGATGGAGAAAGGTGCCTTTTGTTTTTCGTCGCCTCGACAGGCTCGGCGTCCGGTAGTGGCTCGGCGTCCGGAAATGGTTCGATAGAGAAAGAGGTGCATCGTTGCCTGAAGCGCCAACTTGACCTATACTGATATTAACCGGTTGGATTCCCCGGCGAAAGGAGAATTCCATGTTCATCACCACATTGCACGGACATGTCAGTAAAGAAAACAGGCGAAACCTGGAAGAATCCTTTGCGAAGAAAGCCAAACATCCGCCAGAAGGACTGCTGCAATCCTTTCTGATCCATGACAAACAGGACAAGTCAGACTGGCAGATCATCTCCGTCTGGCGCAGCGAAGAAGCCTATCTTCAAGCCAAAACCTCCGGGCTGGCAGATACCTGCGAGACCCTGTTCTTTGAAGCCGGGTCCAAGCCCGAGCGAAGAAATTATGATGTTGCCGAACGTTTTCTGCGTGTTGCCAGCGAGTGACCTATTTCAGCAGTAATGGAATTAAATCCGCCAGCGCGTGGGCAAATTTAGCGTGTTCAGTCTGTTCCCAGTGTATGCCATCAATATCACTTGTGGTGACTATGGTATTGGCATCCAGTAATGGAACGCCCAGTTCGTCGGTGATTTTTTTGTAATACGCGGCCAGGTTCTGGGATTTCTCAACCCCTCCCGCGAACATTTCTGTGAAATCATTCAACTTTCCCAGGCGAGGCGGGGCGACCACAAGAACACCCGGTGATCGGCCGTCTGGGCCGGTTTCTGAGTGCAGGATGATTTTTACAAGAACTCCAATGCTGCGGGCGATATCTGAAGGCGGGACGGAATAACGTTGTTTAAGGTCATTGGTACCCAGCATTAGAACAACCAGGTCAATTGGCTTGTGAGATACAAGGCAGGGTGAAAGGTACGTCTTCCCGTTCTTGTCCTGCTCCACCGGGTCATCCCACACGGTTGTGCGGCCGTTGCAGCCTTCTTCGATCACATAATAGTCGTCCCCCAGCAGTTTTTGAAGAATGCCTGTCCATCGAACATCACGCGGGAACCGATTCTTTCCGGATGGGTCATGTCCCCAGGTGTTTGAATCGCCATAACAAAGAATGGTTTTTTGCATGATCTCCTCCGTGAGGGTGAAATTTATAAAATGGAACGGATATTCGTGACGTATTATAGCCAAAGATCACCCGCTTCACAGACGGAGCTTTGATAAAATACATCGTTATGGGGATGACGCGACAAATGTGATTTTTATCGGGTTTTCTTTCAATGACAGTGGAGTATTGTCCTTCACCCATAATGTCAGATTCGGGAAGGTGTACAAGTTTTTTTAAGTTATATATCACATGAAACACAGATTAAAAAACAGTATAACTAACTGGTAAGGAACTAACTTCCTGACCAATAAGGAGGAATAGAGCTGTGTGGCAAATTTTGATCCTGATTGGGATGCTTCTATGTGCGGTCATGGCCGTCCGCGCACAGAAATTGCTGACCTCGGCGTTATGGCTGGCAGGCGCCAGCGCGCTTGTGGCTCTCTGGATGTACATCCTGGGCGCGCCCGAGATAGCCGTCATCGAACTGAGCGTTGGAGCAGGATTGGTGACGGTTCTTTTTGTCTTTGCCATTAATATCGCGGGCGAAGGCGGCTCTCCAGCAAAAGAAATCCTGCCCAGGATTGTTAGCTGGGGCCTGGTGATTGTTTCCATCGGATTGCTGGCATGGTTCAGCCTTTCCGGAGGATTTCCGGCACCGGCTGCCCTGGATGGCAATCTGTTCAAGGTGGATTTCTGGCAAAATCGAGCGGCGGATGTGCTTCTACAGATCGTGATCATTTTCGCTGGCGCGCTGGGTATTCTCGGATTGCTGGCGGAAAATCCTTCTCAAATTAAGAAGGGGGAGGAGTAATATGCAACTTTCCACAACAACCCTTTCCGTTATCGGGGTGTTTGGTTTGATCGGTGTCGGCCTGTACGCATTGCTGGCCGCCAACCACATGATCAAAGTGATCATCGCGCTTCAGATCCTGGCCAAAGGCGCCATTTTAGCTTTTGTGGCAGCCGGTCAGGCCAATGGGCACATCAACACCGGACAAAGCATGGCTTTGACGGTGGTGGTTGCTGATACCATTGTGGCAGTGGTCGGCCTTTCGCTGGCAGTTCAGGCCCGGCGCTTTATCGGCAGCATGAACCTCCGCAATCTTTCCAATCTTAAGAGGTGAGCGATATGGCATCCACACTTCTCCTGCTCACCATTGCCATTCCCTGGGCTGGCGCCGTGATCATTTGGCTTGTCGGGGATGAGTACAAAAAACTACTTCACGGAATCGCTGTGGCCTTTTCGGTGACTGCCGGCATTGCCGCCTTGATGTTAATCCCCTACGCCAACGGCACCCCCATCATTTCAGTTGACAGCGGTCCCGTGTTCGGTGTCTTCACGTTCGCGCCTGATGGACTGGGTGTTTTTCTGGCGGCTGTGGCTACGGTCGTTGGTTCTCTAGCGGTCATATTCTCCGTGGACTACATGAAGGATGAAGAACAGATTGCCCGTTATTATGCCTTTGTGCTTTTCTTCATCGGCTCCATGGCGGGATTGGTCCTTACCACCAATCTGCTCTTGATCTTTGTATTCTGGGAAATCACCGCGTTGTGTTCCTACGCGTTGATCTCGTTCAATAACGATGACCCCAAAGCTGTGGCCGGCGGTATGAAAGCCCTGATCATCACCCAATTTGGCGGTGTGGGTTTACTGATGGGCGCGTTGTTGATCCGCAGCTACCTTGGCAGCTATGAATTGAACGATCTGCTGGCCAATTGGAATCAGATCCCGGCTGGCGTGCTGAGTTTGGCAGCTTTTGGATTTCTGGCTGCCGCGGCCGCGAAATCGGCCCAATTCCCCTTCCAGACGTGGTTGCCCGATGCCATGGAAGCCCCTACCCCCATCAGTGCCCTGATCCACGCGGCGACGATGGTTAACGCGGGCGTATACCTGTTGGCGCGCTTCTTCCCGGCGTTCTCCCACGTTCCCGGGTGGTCAACCTCCGTCATTGTCGTCGGTGTGCTATCTGCCTTGATGGCTGCGATCATGGCTATGGTGGCCACAGACCTGAAACGGGTGCTGGCGTATTCCACGGTCTCACAGTTGGGTTACATGGTCTACGCGGTGGGCGCGGGCGGTATTTTCGCCAGCCAGTTCCACCTGCTTAGTCATTCCGTGTTCAAAGCACTGCTCTTCCTGGGAGCGGGCGCGGTGATCCATGCCGCGGGAACCCGTGACATGCGTCAAATGGGCGGGCTTGGAAAACAAATGCCGGTCACTCGCGCGGTATTTGTCATCGGTTCGCTGGCTCTGGCTGGCCTTCCCATTTTGAACGGTTTCTGGAGCAAGGAACTTATCCTTGAATCCGGGCTGGTGGGTGGTCCTCTCTGGGCTTTCGTGACCATGGTCATTGTAGCGGGTATCACTGCCTTCTACACGTTCCGCTGTGTCTGGATGGTGTTCTATGGTGAATCCCACACAGAAAAACACGTTCACGATGCCGGTCCGTTCATGAAAACAGCGCTCATCCCGCTGGCCGCGCTATCGCTGGTCACCTGGGTGGCGGCTGGACCTTTCTCGAAAATGTTAAAAAATACTCTGCCGCACCATGAGATCGAACCCGTTTCGACCATGTTAGTGGTGGAGGAAGTGTTAAAAGCCCCTGCCACGTGGATCGCCATGGCGGTCATTGCTCTGGGACTTATCGCCTGGTGGCAGCGTGCCAGACTTGCCGGTCTTGGAAAGAGTCTGAAAGGACTGGGTGAAGCGGCGGTCAACAGCTTCGGTTTTGAAGCCATCAACCGCGGGATAGTGGGTGGTGTGCAATCAAGCGCCGAATCTCTCCGGGTCACGCAAACCGGAGTGCTGAATTGGAATATCGCCTGTATCCTGATCGGTCTGGTCATTGTAATGGTAATTCTGGTGATGGGAGCCTGAGCTATGGACGCAAACACACTTTTCCTCTGGCTGCTGATCCTGCCTTTCGCAGGCGCCATGGTTACCTACCTGGTCGGTCGATCGGCGGTGATTCGCAAAGTCAAGAACAACCCTGCCCGCTGGCTGGCATTTGTTCTCTTTCTGATAGTTGATTACATTTTTGTCACTCTTGCCGGACAATTCCTGGTCATGGGACCCATCAATCTGGTTTATGGGGCGGTTGCCCTGCAATTTGACGGATTGAGCCTGGTATTGGGCGGTTCAGCCCTGTTGCTGGGCACACTGGCGTCGCTTTTCTCCATCGACTATATTGCCGGCGAGGTGGGTGAAGAAAAATTCTATGCCATGGTTATCAGCATGGTGGCGGCTGTGGTTGGCCTATCCTGCGCCAATGACCTGTTCAACCTGTGGGTCTGGTTTGAGGTCATGGCCATCACATCCTATATGCTGGTTGCCTTCTACTCTTCACAACCGGGTTCCTTGGAAGCCGGCGTGAAATACCTGGTGCAGAGCGCCACGGGTTCCATCCTGGTGCTTCTGGGTATCGCCCTGGTCTTCATGATGACCGGCGAGACCAACCTGGACAGCATTCAGAAACTGACTTCCGGGCCATCGTTGATTCTGCTGGCGGCTGGCGCCCTGTTCATCATCGGTTTTGGAGTGAAAGCAGCGCTTGTTCCCATGCACACCTGGCTCCCCGACGCGCACTCACAGGCACCCAGTGGTGTTTCCGCGCTGCTGTCCGGTATTGTCATCGAAGCCGGTCTGATGGCCATGCTGCGTGCTCTGGGAGCGCTGACTCACATCTCCCTATCCTGGGGAGTCATCCTGCTCATCTTTGGCGCGTTCAATATGACCTATGGCAACCTGATGGCGCTGCGCCAGAGTCAGGTGAAACGACTGCTGGCGTTCTCCAGCCTGAGCCATGTAGGCTACATGTTGATCGGCTTTGGCGTCGCCATTCAATTCGGCGTATTAAATGGAGCGGCCGGCGGTTTCTTCCACCTGATCACCCATATGCTGATGAAAGGTCTGGCCTTCCTTTCGGCTGGAGCACTGCTGTATATCCTGTATATCACCCGCCATAAACACGGCCCGCTGTTGCTGGAAGACCTTAACGGCGCCAGCAAGAAGTACCCGATGGTGGCTCTCTCTTTGTCTGTTGCCGTGCTTGGTCTGGGCGGACTACCCCCACTGGCGGGTTTCATGTCCAAGTGGCAGATCTTTGTGGCTGGTTTTGAAACCCAAAATATCTGGGTGATGATCCTGGTGGTGTACGCGGCATTGAACAGTGTGCTGTCACTGGGATATTACGCGCCCATGGTAAACCGAATGTACCGGTTGCAGCCCTCTGCCATCGTGAACGATGGAAAAGAACTGGGCTATCTGATTCAAATCCCGCTGGTCATTCTGACATCGGTCGTTGTGGCTCTCGGTCTGTGGCCTGCCGCGATGACATTCATTACAACTCCGGCGGCTGCCGCGTTGTTGAAAGCGTTTGGAGGCTAAACCAATGGATATCCTGTTATCACCTCCCGTAGCCTTTTTACTTTACATCCCGCTGGTTGGTTTGATCGCCCTTCTGGGCAAGGGTTTGGCTGGTCCTGAACATGCCAACCCGATGAAATCCAGCCTGTACGCCTCCGGCGAAGAGGCACCCACCTATACGGCGGCTCCTGGATACAAGCCGTTCTTTCTCATCGCGTTTTTCTTTGCATTCCTCCATCTGGGAATGCTTGTGCTGGGAACCGGCGGATTTACCTGGACAACAGGCGCCTACCTGATCGGTTTGGCCCTGGCGTTGATTGCCCTCATATTGGGTTAAGCTTCGTAAAAAGGTATAATAAATCTAAATTAGTCAGATTAGATCAGGAGCAAGACCTTGGAACAACAAATGGATTCAGTCTGGACAAAAACACTCAATCAAGTGAAAACCTGGGCGCGGATCAATAGCCCATGGGCTATTCATTTCAACAGCGGCTCATGCAACGGCTGCGATATTGAAATCCTGGCAACATTAACCCCGCGCTATGACGTGGAACGATTGGGTATTAAACTGCAGGGAAGCCCCCGTCATGCCGATGTGCTCATCTGCACCGGCCCGGTTACCCGACAGGCCAAAGAGCGTCTATTGCGTATTTATGAGCAAATGCCCGATCCTAAATTTGTAATCGCCGTTGGTTCGTGCGGCTTATCAGGCGGAGCTTTCCAGGGATGCTACAACATCACCGGCAACATTAATGAAGTCATCCCGGTGGACGTTTATGTACCCGGGTGCCCGCCGCGGCCTGAAGCCATTATTTATGGCGTGGCGCAGCTGCTGGCCAAACTGCAAAACCCGGCACCAGCCGCGAAGGAAGGCTGATTATGGAAATTGAAAAATTCGCGAAAGAAGCGGAAAAACTGTTGACCCCACTGGGGTTGGAATTATCCCGCCCAGCAGATTACCGGGTGGAAGCCGTGGTGACAAATGACACACTTGTTCCGGCCGCCAAAGCCCTGGTGGACGGCAAATGGGGATATCTCTCCGCCATCACCGGGTTGGACAAACCCGCACCGGCGCCCCAAGAAGGCGAAGCCCCCGGCGAAAACTTTATGGAAGTTCTATACCAGTTTTGCGAAGGCCCGGTTATCACCACATTGCGGTTAACAGTCCCGTATTCCAAACCGGTTATTCCCACGGTTTGCGGCATTATCCCATCTGCCACACTGTATGAACGCGAGATTATTGAAATGTTCGGTATAACCATTGAGGGTACCCCCAACACCGACAAATTGCTATTGCCAGACGACTGGCCGGCTAATGTCTACCCGTTGCGAAAAGAATTTAAAGGTTTTAGTGAAAAACCCTTACAGGGTGAAGGAGCATAACCATGGAAACACAAACTGTACCCAATAAATTTGTTGTTCCCATTGGCCCGCAGCATCCGGCATTGAAGGAACCCGGCCATTTTGAATTCACAGTGGATGGCGAAATTGTTACCGGAGCCTCTGTTCGATTAGGATTCGTGCACCGCGGCATTGAAAAAGGCGCGGAATCACGTTCCTGGATTCAGAACATGTACATGGTCGAACGAGTCTGCGGCATTTGCAGTCACGTGCATGCCACGGCATTCACACTGGGTGTGGAAAAACTGGCCGGGGTAGAAGCTCCGCCGCGGGCGCAGGCCATCCGTGAACTGGTGGGCGAGATCGAGCGCATTCACAGCCACATGCTCTGGTTGGGTGTAGCCGCGCACGAAGGCGGTTTTGATACCCTGTTCATGTATTCCTGGCGAGACCGCGAAACAGTGATGGATATGCTCGAAGCCATCTGCGGCAACCGTGTGCATTACAGCGTGAACCTGATGGGCGGCGTAAAATATGACATTGATGACAAGCTTGCCGATCAACTCCGCAAGGGTGTTGACTTCCTGGAAGGCCGCTGCGAGCATTACATGAAGGTTGTAACCACAGATGAGACCTTTGTTGGCCGAACCAAGAATATTGGCAAAATGTCCAAAAAAGAAGCGGAAATGCTGGGATCAGTAGGCCCAACCGCGCGCGCTTCGGGTGTGGAACGGGATGTGCGCATTGACGCTCCGTACACCTCCTATGAGCAGTTCCCTGTAAGACTTATCACGGATGACGCCGGTGACCTGCAGGCACGCTTTGTGGTGCGTATCAAAGAACTATACGAGAGCTTCCGTGTGATCCGTGAGATTCTGGATCATTTGCCGCCAGGCGATTTGACTGTCAAAGTTCCGCGCCGTATTCCGGCCGGTGAAGCCATCAGTCGGGTGGAAGCTCCGCGGGGCGAACTGCTGTATTTTGTGAAGAGCAACGGAACTGACACGCCAGAACGTGTGAAGATCCGTACTCCATCTTTGTGCAACTGGTCGTCCATCACGAATTTCGCGGTGGGGCACAAACTGGCCGATATGCCCATGCTGCTGGCCGGTATTGACCCGTGTTTCTCCTGTAACGACCGGTCCGTCACCATTCGACGGGGTGGAAAACTGCAATCTGAATGGACCTGGGAACAATTACGTCAGTATGGGATGGAATACTACCGATGACAAATCCACTTTCACTCGTCTACCTTTTGATTTTTCCCGGCGGATTGTTCCTGATCGGGATGGGACTTGTATTTGAGTGGGCTGACCGTAAACTGGTGGCTCAGTTCCAGAATCGCATCGGCCCGCGCTGGTTCCAACCGCTGGCAGATACGATTAAATTATTGGCCAAGGAAGAGATCATCCCAGCCGGTGTGAGCAGCGGGTTGTTCACCGCGCTGCCCATTGTGGCTGTGGCTGCCGCGTTGACTGCTTCTTTGAACGTGCCCATGTTCGGTTTACGTCCGGCTTACAGTTTCCAGGGTGACCTGATCGTTGCCATGTATCTCCTCAGTCTGATGACCCTGTGTATGGGTTTGGCTGGAGCCAACACGAACGACCGTTTCTCTTTGATTGGCGCCACGCGTACCCTTACCCAGTTGTTCTCATATGAAGCACCCTTCATGCTGGCCCTTCTGGGCCCGGCGATCATGGCGGGAACATGGAACATCAGCCAGATTAATGATTATGCCGGTTCACACCTTTGGATGATTGTCACCCAACCGGTTGGCGCGCTGGTGGCTATAATCGGGTTGATGGGCAAGCTGGAATTACCGCCCTTTGACGCGCCCGAAGCGGAAACAGAAATTGTGTCAGGCGCGCTAACAGAATACAGCGGTCGTGGGTTGGCCCTCTTCCATATCGGAAAAGATGTGGAACTGGTGATCGGGCTGACGCTCGTCTCGGCGTTCTACCTGGGCGGTCTTTCCAATCCCTTGTTCTTCGTTCTGAAGACACTGGGTCTTCTGCTGATTACAGCCGGTTTGCAGTCACTGTTCGCCCGGCTGCGCATTGATCAGACAGTCGGTATGTGGTGGCGGTTGGGCGCTTTACTCGCCCTGCTGCAACTGCTGGTTCTGATAGTCTTTAAAGGATTTGGCTTATGAAAATCGGTGCCATGCTTGGCGATATCTTCGGATCACTCTTCAAAAAACCGGTCACGGAAATGTATCCATTTGTGAAAAATCCGGGCCCGGTCCGTCTGCGTGGTCAATTGCTCTATGATGCCACGAAATGCACCGGCTGCCAGTTGTGCATGAAAGACTGTCCGGCTGACGCGATTGAAATCCTGACGGTGGATAAAGTAAATAAAAAATTTGTCATGCGCTATCACGCTGACCGATGTACTTTCTGCGCGCAATGCGTTGAAACCTGCCGCTTTGCCTGCCTGGCCATGTCGAATAGCGAGTGGGAACTAGCTTCGGCCAACCGTCAGCCATTCGAAGTATATTACGGACGAGAAGAAGACGTTGCCTTCATCCTGGATAGAGAAAATCAGCCCGCGCCTGCGGGAGCTGCGGAATAATCATCCAACTCAATCTGTCATCCTTTTGGGTGTAGGCAACACTCTGATGGGCGATGATGCTGCCGGCATTCTGGTTGTTCAAGATTTGAAAGCCAGATTGCCGGCAGGTTCACGTTTCATACCCGTTGATACCGGACCGACGCCTGAGAACTTCACCGGCCTGATACGCCGATCACAACCAGGTCTGGTAATTTTCATAGACGCGGGCGATATCGGGATGCCTCCAGGCAGTGTGGGTTTCTTCACTTGCGAGGAGGCGGAGGGTATCAGCGCGTTCGGGCATTCGCTCCCACTGGGTGTTCTCGGTCAATACCTTGAAAACGAATTGAGATGTGAGTGTTTTCTTTTGCTTATCCAACCAGAGAGAATTGATTTTGAAATGCCTGTAACGATTGAAGTTCAAAAAGCCATCAAGGCCGTTTGTGATGGTTGGCTGTATCTGGCAAATGAAGTATAAATATTGTCGTCAGTACCAATACCACTAATACTTCTAACTGTTGGTGAATTCGAATTTATCCGCGCGGTAATATCTAACAGTCTCTTCATTGGGGGAACCATTATCCAAAAAGGTCATTGTATGAATGACAAACAGGGGCGTATTGGCGTCGCGTTTGATCAATACCAGATGCCATGGGGCGGGCATAACAGCGCTCACGGCATAATTGATTTGATTATAGAATAGCCTGTATTTGGTTAAAAGCAGGTTGTTGAGCGATTCGGTGTTGAAATCATTTCAGGCATCGAACCGGTGATGTTCGTAATGTACTAAACGCTAATATGCTCATCATCGGCAAAACGCATCCGAATCAGTTTGAATGGTGAAATGCTGGTTAAGATTGAAATTTCTCGAGGTTTTTCTCATTGATGACACTTGGGTCAAACCTCATTAGTTTGGTGCCAGTTATTATTTGAAAGACAGAACACTGCCCCATAATATCCTGAATACAAATTTACACGGTAACAACGTCGGTTCCCAACACTATCCGACTGTCCATTTTATTACGAGGATAACTGCCAAGATGTATGGATGCGTCGAAAAATGGAGTAATATTATATGCCTTGCAATAAATATCCTGAAAGATGCGTGAGGCAAAAATGAGCGTGGAAACCTCGACATCCCAGGCAACCAGGGAGAAAACACAGGCCGCGTTGAGTTCGGTGATCGCGGCGGTGGGGTTGACAACATTCAAAATAATTGTTGGTGTGGTAACCGGTTCGCTGGGTATTCTGGCGGAAGCGGCACATTCCGGGCTTGACCTGGTGGCTGCCCTGGTAACTTTTCTGGCCGTGCGGGTGAGTGGGAAACCGGCTGATGAAGAGCACCTGTACGGGCATGGCAAGATCGAAAACCTTTCGGCTCTATTTGAAACCCTCCTCTTGCTGGCTACCTGTGTGTGGATCATTTATGAAGCCTACCAGCGTCTTTTCGTTCATCCGGTGGAAGTTGAAGTCAGCATATGGGCGTTCATTGTGATGGCGGTATCCATTATTATCGACGCGACCCGCTCGAAGGTATTGTCGGATGCCGCGAAGAAGCACAACAGCCAGGCGTTGGAAGCCGACGCGCTGCATTTCAGCACAGATATCTGGTCTTCCAGCGTAGTTATTGGCGGATTGGTTTGTGTCTTACTGGCGAATAATGTGGCCGGTTTAAGTTTTCTGAAACACGCGGATGCAGTGGCGGCGGTTGGCGTTGCTTTCATTGTGATCTATGTCAGTGTTGAGCTTGGTATACGTACAGTTAAAGGTCTGCTTGATTCCGCCCCCGATGGCCTGGTGGAAAAAGTTGCTGCGACTGTTAAAGGCATTGAGGGAGTAAGTGATTGCCACAAGGTTCGTGTTCGCCCTTCGGGCGCGCACATGTTCATTGACGCGCATGTTGTGATGGATGGATCTTTAACCCTCGATGAAGCCCATGTTTTAACGGAAAAGATTCAAGCCGAGGTGCGTAAGATCGCCCCGGAAGCGGATTTCACCGTGCACGCGGAACCGCCTAAGAAGGCTCAAATACCTGCGGAGCCATCACCCGAGCCGGGAAAACCTTTAGGAGAAGGCTCCTAATTATTTTTGGATGAACCCAGTATGGCGCCGCCAATGATCAAAATCATGGCGGCGATACTGTTTAAAGATATGGGTTTGCCGGCAAACAGAATAAGGTTCAGAGATGACAACAGCGGTGTCAGGTATGCCAGAGACCCTATCACGCGCGGATCGCCTCGCTTCAACGCGGCATCCCAGCAGTAGAAGGCGGCTCCCAGCGGGCCTATACCAGCCAGAATTAGCAATATCCAATCTCCGGTCGTTAGTATCGGGAAGTGGGAAGGTAAGCCGTTGGATAAAATTAAGAAGAGTAGTGAGCCTGTTCCAGAAAGCAGGCAGAACACAGACACTGTTTCTGTGTTGAAAGGCGGCAGGCGTTTGGTCATCAGTGAATAGACAGCCCATGTCACAGCCGCGCCAAACGCGCATAGGTACCCGGGCAGGTATTGCCAATTAATCGAAAAACGGCCTTCTGTGACGATCAACATCGCACCAGACAGGCCGAGCAGCGCGGAGATCACATGCCGGAGTTTCAGGTCAAAACCGGGAAGAAAAACCGGTGAAAGCACCACAATGAGCAGCGGCCATAGGTAATTGATCAGATTGGCTTCAACCGCTGGCGCCAGCGCAAAGGCGCGGAAGTAAAGGAAGTGATATCCAAAGATACCGGCTACTCCTACCAGCAGTGTGGTCACAGGAACTTGCCAGGCGGATCGCCTGAAGAAGGCGGGCAGTCCGCTGATCAGGAAGGCAATTCCCAGGATAAGAAATGAGGGAATGTGCGACAGACGGGTACTAATCAGCGCCAGGGTACTCCA
>CAYNJT010000077.1:0-13114 GCA_964397625.1 uncultured Leptolinea sp.
TCTTTCTTTTTCGTCCATCGTTAGCCTCGGTAACATTTTCTTTTGAGCTAACGATCCTGACTGGCAGCCGCCTGAAACACTTAAGGCGTTCCTTGAGTCAGGAGAACCACCGGTGTATATTGGTTTTGGTAGTATGCTCAGTGAAACTCCCGAAGAACTGGTTGAATTGGTTCAAAAGGCATTGGATAAGAGCGGTCAAAGGGGAATCTTGTTGACCGGCTGGGGAGATATTCAAACCAGAGTAAACTCCGATAGACTCTATACTCTGGAATCTGTCCCTCATGACTGGTTGTTCCCGCGTGTGGCGGCGGTGGTGCACCACGGCGGTGCCGGGACGACAGCCGAAGGATTGCGCGCCGGCGTGCCGACGGTGATCGTTCCCTATAATTTTGATCAATTCTTCTGGGGGGAGCGTATAAACGCCATGGGATTGGGACCTCAACCCATTTCGCGTAAAAAACTCACCGCAGATAGGCTGGCAGCCGCCATTCGGATGGCAGTTGAAGACAGGGACATCAAACAAAAGTCGGCAGCCTGCGGCACTGCCATCCGAGCGGAAAATGGGGTGGAAAAGGCTGTCGCGGTCGTAGGGCAGTATTTTGGCCAACCATAAGCAACTGGAGGGAGTGTAACCCATGCCAAATGACCATGATCTGTTTACCGCGCAGCCGTACCCGCTCACCCGTCAGTTGATGGTTGACGGGGGACGCATGGGCCGGCAGAAACATACCGTTCACGGGCTGGTTGAGTTTGACATAACCGCCGCCCGAGAAACGATCCGGCAGCATAACCTGCGGAGCGGTGAGAACATCTCGCTCTCTGCCTTCTTCCTGGCCTGCCTGGGAAAGGCGATTAACGCGGACAGGCAAATGCATGCCTATCGAAGCTGGCGCAACCAGTTGATCACCTTTGATGAGGTGGACGTCAACATGTTGTTTGAGGTGGACGAGAACGGGGAAAAGACCATCAAGCCGCACATTATCCGCGGGGTCAACAAAATGGGAGTAAAAGATATCCAACAGGAGATCAGTGATTTTCAGGCCGGACACGGAACCAGCCAGGAATCCCAGTTCATCCGGTGGTTTGTGCGTCTGCCGGGCTTCCTCCGGTGGATATTTTTCAAGGTATTGTTCGGAAATCCGCGCCTGATCAAACAGTATTACGGCACGGTGCTGGTCACATCTATTGGCATGTTTGGGTCGGGTAGCGGGTGGGGGATTCCGGTGCCAAATCACACACTGCAGTTAACCCTGGGCGGGGTGAGCGAAAAGCCGGGTGTGGTTAATCATAAGATCGAGGTACGCACGTTCATGAGCGTGACAGTCAGTTTTGACCATGACATTGTGGATGGCGCCCCGGTCGCGCGGTTTATCCAACGCTTGAAAAAACTGATCGAAAATGGGTATTTGGAATCTGAATAAAGTTGGCGGTGAGGGTCACTCAGCCAGAACTTTGGCCAACCAGCGGCTGAACTGTTCCGCTCCCGAGCGGTTCAGGTGGAGGTAATCCTTCCAGCCGCCCGGGGAGACAATAGCGCGTATCTGCGGCTGAGTGCGAATAAAGGGGATATCATTTTCCCGCAGGGTCAACTGGATGGGCTGGATGAAGTTCTGGTCATATCCTGCCTCACCGCCCGGGACATAATCGGGGAGGAAATCGGGGTGAACCGGCATTTCCACTACCACTACTTGTAGCGCCGGTGAGCGCAGTCCAACCATGCGTACCAGGCCATTCCAATCTCCGGGGTTAAACTGAAAATCCGGAATAAACGGCCTGGACTGGTACTGGTAGACGAATCCGCTTTTCTCTTCCTTCTGCGATCCATACGCATCGATCGCGGCAAGCTGCTTATTCATATCGGCGCGATAGGCTGGATCGCGGTATTTGAGAAAAGCAAGCCAGTACCGGTATACAGTGGAATGTTCGATCCACCATCCTTCGGCTGATTGCCCCCCTTCCTTGTAGTGAATCCAGGGCGCGGAACCGAATTCACGGATGGCATCCTGTCCGCCGGTGAAATCGACCGGACTGATGCCAATGATGAGCACCACGGGCTTGTATTGTTCCACCAAAATAGGGATGATCTTCGATTGTTCTTCGGGCTTCATGGCTTTCATAGCCATATTGAAACACAGCGGTTTATTACCACCCATCTGAATAGTATTCTGGTTAAATATAGAAGGCGTAAGAGCAAAATCCGCCATGGAGCTGCCAGTTATCAGGCAATTGACCGCCTGTGATCTGGCCAATGTGTCCAACCGCGACAGTTTAATGTCTATTTCCGGGTAGTTCAATTTGCGATCAATCGATGGAATAAACAGAAAAGCGGGAATGGGCACAATCCGAAGAAAGGCTTCCAAAAGCACGATATACAACGCGATGAAAAAGAGGGTAAACAGGATGGATCTTCCCGCGCGAATATCGACTCTATAAGTTTGTCCAGAAAACTTTCTCAAGGTATCCATCGTCTCTAAAAGCCCTGATAGACAAACACATTGGAAATAAAGGGGGAAGTCCAGGTGAATGCCAGGTATATGATGATGAGCTGGGCGGCCAGAACCGCTGCCCGCGGGATGGATGGCCATTTCAACAGGAAACAGTCGCCCTCATATTTAGCCTGCAGGAAATCCATGAAGAATGAAACAGCAATGAGGATTACGATCATGCCGCTCAGGTCTGTTTGGATTAACCAATTGGAACGTTGAAATAGCGCCATCCAGTATGTTTTGATTTCCGCAAAAGACTTTGCAGCGAAAGATATCCACGTAAGAGAAACCAACAGGAATGTCAACATCCCGGCCATAAACTTGCGCGGCGCGGACAGCTGTTGCGGCCTTAAGCCCGGCCAGCGCTGAAAGACCAATTGTTCCAGAGCCATGATCACTCCGTACGTCAACCCCCAGATCAGGAATGGGATGGTCAACCCGTGCCATAACCCTGCGGCCAGCATGGCGGTCATCAAAGGAACGCACACCGGGAAGAATGAAGACCAGCCGGCGGATTTCCGGCGCAATAGACGGGTCAACGGGAAGTAGATATAATCGCGCACCCATGAGGAGAGGCTGATATGCCATCTACTCCAGAAGTCAGACAGGCTGACGGCAAAGAACGGCTCGCGGAAGTTGGGTGTAAGCTCGAAGCCCATCAACAGGCTAATCCCGCGCATCATAGCGGTGTAACCGGCAAAATCGTTGTACAGATAGATCCCGTAAATCAGGATTCCAATGATCCTGTCCAGATTGGAAACCCGGCCGATGTATGTGAAGACATGGCTGGGGGCCAGGCCGCTATTCAACGGCAGGTCGCTGACTGTGGATAGGAAAAGGTTATCCGGCATAAGAGTCAGGAGGACGCCGGCGATGGCAATTTTGCGGAACAGGCCCATGATGATCAGGGTAAGCCCGCGGGCGGCCATTTGATTATCGACAACGCGTTCCTTTTTCAGCTGTGGCAGAAAACTGCCGGCTCTTTCGATTGGCCCGGCCAATATCTTGGGAAAGAACATGAGGTAGAGGATGAAATCCAGCGCGCCCGTTTCCGGCTGTAGGATTCCCCGCCGGATGTCGACCAGATAGGCGATGGCCTGAAGGCTGTAAAAGGCAAAACCGAGGGGAAGGATGAACGATTCAAGACTGGAGGGCTTCACAATCAACGGACTGCTGATCATGCGATACACAAGGAACAATCCTGTGTTGATGGCTAATCCGGCGATGAACCAGCCTCTGTTTCCATCGGGTCTTATTTTTTTGCCAATCAGGTAGGTGATAGTCGCGATAAGCAGCAAAGGCACAAGATGCTGCCAGCCGTAGGTGCAGATGTATACTGCCGAGGCAAACAGGAGCCAGTAATTTTGCAGCCGACGGTTTAACGGGTAATACCCCGCAATCACAAAAAAAACAAAGAAAAGAAATTTCCAGGAGATGATTTCCATACGTTGGCGCGTCTAATCGCCGTGCTTTCCCCGAAGAGCGATCGTCATAGTAATAGTGATCCGGTTGAATCACGTACCATTATCGACATTCTTTCATCTGTTTTCAACTCATGGTCATGTAGTCCGGGAATCCTCTGCAAGGAATGTGGCAATTGACCCTGCCATGGGGGGCATAAGGTACAGGAAGACCAGGTCCGCGCGGTCGATGGCGGCCGGCTGCCAGCCATCCAGGTCGGAAGAAACGGTGACCACCCGCGTCCCCGGTTTCAGTCGAGTTTCCAAACAGGCCCGCAGCCGTTTGGCCTGGCTCGAAGTTACATAAGCATAGACCACGTCCGCGTCAGTCAAATCGGCGCGGTAGAAATTTCCCCAGCGCAGACTGACCTGCCGGCTGACGCCTGCCTGCATTGCGCGAAGTAGGGCGAGAAGGCAATGCACCGGGCTGATCTCAATGCCCACCGCCTTTGCGCCAAATTCCCGCGCGGCCAGCACCAGCACCCGCCCGTCGCCCGCGCCCAGGTCGTAGACCGTTTCGCCCGGCTGGACGTTGGCCAGCCGCAGCGCGGCGCGGATGCGCTGCCCGCGCGCCGGCACCCAGGGCAGGCCACTGGCCACCGGCACCGCCAGCCAGAGTATGGCGCCCAATAGAAACAGGACGGCAAGAATTTGAAAAACGGAGTCGAGAATAGGGACCATCACTTTAGTGTATCAACAATATGGATTTCCCATTTTGACGGGCGACAAGTGGTACCCGAAAATTTCAATGAAAAACAGGATCCAAACTGGCCGTTTATTTCAATGCCGGGTTGTTAATCTCTGCCAGCCTTTGTCCCACCCACGCGCTGAACGCGTGGGCGCCTTTTTCATTGGTGTGTGAAAAGTCCATCCAGCCATCGTCAGTAACGACTTCCCCCACCCACGGCTGTGTGCGGATGAATGGGATACCTTTTTGCTCCAATAGCAACTGGATTGGCTTTATGAAATGCTCTTCATACCCGCCGATCCCGCCTTCCATATAGTTGTGTAGAAATTCCGGGTGAACCGGCATTTCAACGACAACCACCTGTGTTTGCAGAGAGTTCATATCCAGGATGTGTTTGAAACCCGCAAGATCGGCTTCGTTGAAGACAAAATTGGGAAATTTCACTTTTTCCGGAATCTCGATCTTTTTGTTTTCCCGCTGGCGCACCTGATTGCCCAACGGGCTGACCAGCAAGTTCATGTTGGCCATTTCACTACGGTATCCCGGGTCGCGGTATTTCAGGAAGGACAGCCAATACCGGTAGGCGTATGAATTTTCGATCAACCAACCTTCCGGCGTGAAGACATCCTTCTGGTATTTGAACCAGGGGGACTGAATGAAGTTACGGGTATACAGGTCGCCGGTGGTGGCAAAATCCACCGGACTGGTGCCAAGGATGATTAATGCCGGGTTCAGGCGTTTCTTGAAAATCGCCGCGATTTCAGATGAAGTTTCAGGCATCATGAACTCGAAAGCCATATTAAAGCAGGTGGGTTTGCGTTCCCCTTTCAACAGGGGCTGTGTATTGAGAATAGCCGGGTACAGGCTGTAGTCGGTCATCGAATTACCCACCAGAAGGCAATCGACCTTCCTGTCTCTCTCTAAAACTGACAGGCGGGAAAACTTAATGTCCATTTCCTGATAGCTGATCGTCCGGTCATACGTGGAGACAAAGACCGATGACGGAATGGGGATCACCCGCAGCAGGGCTTCCATCAACAACAAAATAAGCAATATGGCCGGGAGAGCGAACAGGATCGTCTTCCCCAGTGGGAAGGATACCTTGAATGTGTCACGCGTGAAGAATTTCCTGATATCCATTTTTGTTTGCCTAAAAACCCTGGTAAACAAAGACACTGGCGGAATAGGGGGACGTCCAGGTGAAAGCCAGGAACAAGGCCAGAGCGCCCACTGCCAAAAGAAGCGCCCGCGCGTGCAGCGGCCATTTCAGAGCGAACAGTTCGTCCTTATCGCGGAACTGCAGGTAATCCAGCGTGAAGGATGCCAGCGCGAGGATCAAAATAAAGGGGCTGAATTCCGGCGGTGTGTTCCAACCGGAGCCTTTGAAGAGCATCTTCCCGAAAGCCAGGATCTCGGGCATCGAACCAGCCGAGAAGGGCACCCAGGCCAGGGTGACGAGAAGGAAGGTCAGCAGTCCGTACAGCGCCCTGACCGGCGCGGGTTGGCGCTGCGGGCGCAGGTTTGGCCAATGCTGAAAGAGGAGCTGTTCAAGGATCATCAGGACGGCGTAGGTCAATCCCCAGGTGAGAAGCGGACCGGAAAGGCTGTGCCAGAAACCACTGAGCAGCATGGTAGCCAGCAACGGTATCACCACCGGCAGGACGGCGGATGGTTTGTTGAATTTCTTTTTCAACTGCCGGGTCAGGGGGAAGTAGATGTAGTCCCTCAGCCAGGAAGACAGGCTGATGTGCCAGCGGTTCCAGAAATCTGACAGGGAAGTGGAGAAATAAGGCACCTGGAAATTGGGGGAAAGGTTGATGCCCATCAACAGGCTGATCCCCCGGACAATGCTTGTGTATCCGGCAAAGTCATTGTACAGGTAAATGCCGTACCCGAATAATCCAACCACGCGGTCGAGGTAGGCGACCCGCCCAATGTACGAGAAGAAGGGAATACTCCAGAAACCCAGCTCCGGGTGTGTGTTGACCACTGCGGCATGCAGGTATTCCGCCGGAAGAATGGACAGCAGCACTTCGGCAATGACCACCTTGCGGACCAGGCCGAAGATGATCAATGTGAAAGCGTTGGTGAGTTTTTCGTTATCGACGAAACGGCCGGCTTTTAATTGCGGCAGGAAGTTTCCGGCGCGTTCAATTGGCCCGGCCAGGAATTTGGGAAAATACATCAGGTAGACCAGAAAATCGATGGGGTCTGTTTCTGCTTTGAGTTTGCCCTTGCGTACATCGATCAGGTAAGAGATGGCCTGCAGGACATAAAACGACAGACCCAGCGGCACCAACAATTGTCGGATCAAATCTCCGGGCTCCCGGGTGGAAATGGCAAACAGTGGACTGGCAACGACCCGGTAGGCGGCCAGCACCGTGAAATTGAAAACGATCCCGGCGGCCAGAAAGGTTTGCCCCTTTTCGCCGTCAAGCTTACGGCCGGATAGGAAGCTGACACCGGCAATAATGAACAGGGGGATCAGATGGATCCAATTCCACGAGATGATGAAGAAAATTGACGCCAGGCCCAGCCATATATTCTGCGCCCGGCGTTCGAGGCAGTAATAGACTAGGATGACAATGGCCGTGTAAAGCAAAAAATTTACGGAAATGATTTCCAATTTTTAATCAACGCAACTTTCCAAAAATCTATACATTTGTGATTTCCCCTCGATTATTCAAGAAATGCAGCGCCTGTTAAAATCGCGATTGCAACAGGGTGATTCTCAGAGATGTCCGTGGGTTTTTTATTATATCAGCCCGGATTTCCTGCTCACTACATAAGTGACCAGGTAAGATAATGTGAGACCTTGAATATCCTCAGGGAAGGGAACATGTGGCGGACCTTTTCCCACCCCGCTTTTCAACGGGTGTTTCAAAGGGCAATTACTTACTGATAAAAAGTTCAATGGTTTTTTCGCACTTTAATAAATCCGTTGTTCGGGCAATGATAATGGGTAAAGGTACAACTCTATAATGTTAAATATCAACCCTAAAAGTTTTTCCCTGCATTTTCGCCATAGCGTCGGCAGATCGATTCGTATCGGGGTGATATTTCAACGCCAGACTCTTGTAGGCGGCATTGATCACTCTTTTCCCGCGTCGTGGCGTACCCGTAATACTTCGTATGGATCTTTTTCGAACCTGTGCTTATCTCGTATTTCACCCGTTATCTAACTGCATTCCAGCTTCACCTTAATAATCGACGAACCGGCATAGCCGGGTTCAAAGCCGCATTTCCCCTGACAGTTAAATTCCTGCCCTGTTTTCTGGCTGACAAATTACAGGGAGTAAAAATTTACTTTTATTGTAATTAGAAGCATTGACTGTATTCCACCCTCTAAAATTATGATCTTTGACCTTATGGAGAAGATGAATCAGTAAATCAATTTAATGTCAGAGTGTATGAATACAAATCTCCCGAATTGACCTTGTACGCGGCGAGGTGTAGGCGCCAGAATCAGTTTATTCTATAACTATCAAACAAACATGGGACTTGTTGATGATGAAGAATAAACTCATTGAGCTCTGGCAGGAATTCCGCCTGGTGTTTTCCGGGCGGAATAACACGATAGACACCATTTTGCCACCCATTGTCTTCGCGCTGGTTGACGCGTTCGCCGGGCTGCGGGCTGCCTCTCTGACAGCTCTACTATTGGCCGCAATGCTGACTGGCTACCGCCTGATCCGCCGGGAGGCATGGCTTTACGCGGTGAGCGGCCTCGGCCTGACCGCCCTGGCCGCCGGTCTGGCGTGGTTCTCGCAGAGCGCGGTCAGTTTCTTCCTGCCGGCGCTGGTCACCAGCGGGATTACCCTGGCGGCTATGCTGATCTCAATCGCTTTGAAAAAACCGCTGGCCGCCTGGAGCAGCCACCTGACGCGCGCCTGGCCGCGGGACTGGTACTGGCTGCCGACCATCCGACCGGCGTATACCGAAGTCACCTGGATGTGGAGCGCCTTCGTTGCCCTGCGGCTGGCAGCGCAGGTTGTGCTTTACCGGCAGGGGGACACGGTTCTGCTCGGCTGGGTCAACAGTGTGCTGGATTGGCCGGCGCTGATCGCGGTGCTGGCCGGCAGTTACATCTACGGCCTGTGGCGCCTGGGCAGGCTGGGCGGCCCTAGCGTGGATGAGTTTATTTCCGGCCAGGCGGCCCCATGGCAGGGGCAGAAGAAGGGGTTCTAGAGGGATTTCGTTGCAGGTGGTTTTTGCGGTCCGGCGGTGGAGCAATATAGCCAAACCGCTGGAATATCAAAGCTGTGTTCCCAGAGACTTTCCCCACGACCGAATGGCATCCCAATCGCGGTAATCGCCGGGGGTGGCCTGCACTACGACCATGACGAACGCGGCCTGCCACCATTTCAGGCGGAACATCTCCAGCTTGCCGTTGAAAAATGCCACGCTGACCGGATTCACGCCCGATGGCAGCATTGATTTGAGGTAATACCCGATGGTGGTGAAGCGTTCCTTGATGTTCAAAGATCCCGGTTTCACCTCGTCAGCCACCAGGGTTTCATCCAGTGCCAGTGGGACCGGCGGCAGGGTTTCACGCGACGCCCGCGTGAGGCGCATGGCGCAGGCGAACAGGGCGGTCCTGCGGGCAGCCAGTTCCGCCTGATGCTTGCGTACAAACCGGCGGGCGGGATCGTGCCAGCCCAGGATCATCGGCGCGCCCAGTACCACGGCATCATAGCCGCTCACGGATTGGACGTCTTTCATGGGTCGTACCTCTACGGTGTGCCCGGCCTGGGTAAGTTCGGCTGCCACGGCTTCGGCCACCTCTGTGGTTGACCCGGAATTGGTGGAATAAGCCACCAGTATTTTGCTCATCGTTGTTCTGTCCTTTGCTTCATAAATTCATTAAAAACTTGCACAGTGAATCAAACCCCATGGAAAAACGGACTGCCCTGTGGATCAATACTGCCCGAGCAGCCGGGCGAAGAATTTATGGAAGGCGTGGAAGGATTTCACCTCGCCGGCATACATGAGGATGCACTTGCCTTCCACCGGCTGGACGCCCGCCTCACGCGCCGCCTTGGCGGTCTCGACGGATTGTGAGCCCTGCTGCAGCCAGATCTTCTTCACCCCGGCGGCGGCCGCTTCGCGGATGACCTCGGCGGCTTTCTGCGGGGGCAGGCAGATCACCGCGCCATCCACCTTGCCGGCCAGGTCCGCGACGGACGGGTAGCATTTGTCCCCGGCGATGGTATCCATCTGCGGGTTGACGCCGTACACTTCGTAGCCGCGCGCTTTCAGGTCGGTATAGATGGTGGTGCCAAATTTCGTGGCGGAACGCGACACGCCGACCACCGCCAGACGTTTGGTTTGAATAAAGTCCTGAGTGTTCTGGTCCATTCTGGTTTTCCTTCGAGAATTTAATTGCACTATACATTAAATACGGAGAATAGGGGGATTTGATTGCAAATTGAATGGAAGTTATGATTTTTATCGTCGTTTTCACAGGTTAACCGCGCAAATCCGGACAACGCGGAGGAGTGGATCGATTGGAAAAAAAGATGCGGTCAAAATCGACCGCATCCTACAACTTAAGCGATAATCATCCCAATCCCACGGGTTGACTTGACGGCATGTCATTCAGGCATGATAAATTGTATGCTCGGCGTGAAGTGGGATCAGTAGCGATCCCACCATTTCCTCTATTTCTTAAACCCGCTGAAAGTGATTTCCATATAATCTTTAAATTGAATTTGGCCTTTATTCGCGCCAACCGAAAACCTCCACTGGATGTTTTCCCATTTCTTGATCACTTCACGATAGCGGGCAACCCGCTCTGGATTTTCGGGGTCCCAGATCAGAGCCAAAAAATCGCCGCCTTTATTGGTGACCAATAGAATGGTATACCAGGTGTCCGTTTTTAAGACAAAATTTTTGGTCAGATAATTGCCAAAACCCTTTTCGCCTTGGTACAAATCAGTTGAGGGAGGATTAGTAGCATAAACTCCAAAACGCCTGTAATCCGGGTCTGCCCAGTTGCCCCGATCCAAAAATACTTCAAATTCCGTCTGTGGAGAATACTTATAAGAAAGGATAATTCCGCTTCCTTCGGAAAAACGCCTTTTGGCGCTGAAGGAAGACGTCCAAAAAGGAATCCCTTCCATAGTTAATTGGCCATCTCCTGGGGAGGATACCCCGTTGCCATAATCAAATATATCACTGTAGCCTTTCTGGAAATTCTCTACCCTAACAACTTCCACATCATTCAACACTTCGTTAACCTTGGCCGGTGACGCGACTGTAGGTGTCGGCGGTACTTCCGTCCGCGTGGGTTCAGGTGTGGCAGTAACGGTGTTCGTGGGTAGGGCTGTATGGGTTGGAGCCTGGGTCGGCAGGTCCGCGGTAGCTGTTGACGAAATACTTATCGGTGAAGCCACGCTGGTCTGCCCGGAACACGCCGCAAGAAGAAAAACCAACAGCAAAGCTAATGCTAAAGACCATCTATTCATTTATTTCCTCCACTAATTGAATTGAGTGTTTTTTTGTATGGTGGGAGGTTTTTGGGATGCGGTCGATTTTGACCGCATCATCTTGGTTTCCCCGCTACCAGCAATCAATATATAACTACGCTCCCCTAATTCTACCCCTAATCCACGCCGCAGCAACATTCATCACACAGATTGTTGGCCTTTTCGAAGGCTTCCTTGCCTTCATTGACTGAGAAATACACCAACCCGGCCGCGCCCAGGGTATCCACAAAGGCAAAGTCGGTGAACTGGTACACCAGGCTGGAAACCAGCAGCACCACCGACATGGATATGCACACCATGGTGCAGTTGGCGTCTGATAGTATCGGCGCCGAGTTCAACGCGCGGCCGACCCGGCGTTTGGCGTATACCAGCATCCACATCACCGCGATGGAGATAATCGAGATGATCAGCCCGGGCAGCGTGGATTCGGGTTTGTGGCCGGAGAACAGGTTGTAGGCGGCGGTCAGGCTGAGGCCGGCGGCCAGCAGGTAGAAGGCGGTGCCGGTCACCCGCAGGGCGGTCTGCTCAAAGCCCGAACGCGGCGTCTCAGGGTTGCGGCGGATGCGCTGCACCATGGCAAAGATCCCCAGGCCTGACATCACCTCGATGAACGAGTCAATGCCAAAGCCGAAGAGGGTCAGGGTTTCATCTTGCGCGCCAAAATAGATGGACACCAGGCCTTCCGCGATGTTATAGAGGATGGTGAATACCGCCAGCCATAGGGCGATTGTCCACAGTCGATCAGTTTGCGCGGAGGTTGAATCCATTTTTCACCTGTTGATTTAGCCACGATCCGGATAAACCGGGTGTAGTTCCAGTATGAGAACAGGGCTGATTTTAATCAACCCGCTGTATAGTTCCAGCTCTCGTTATTTTTGTGGGCCCGGCTGGATTCGAACCAGCGACCAAGAGGTTATGAGCCCCGTGCTCTGCCGCTGAGCTACGGGCCCGACAGATACGCCTATTATAATGGACTTCCCCGCCTTCGTCAGTACTTTTTACCAGATACCCGGAATGAGGCGGTATCGCGTTTTCTTCGCGTAGTCAGCATAACCTGCCAGGTTCTTTTGCAGGAACTCGTCTTCCAGGCGGGTGCGCAGGACCAACATGCAGCACAGGAATACCGCCGGCAGGAAAGCCCAGATGGAATGCAGCAATACTGGTGTGGCCAGGTAAGTGATCACCGTACCGGCGTAACCGGGGTGGCGCGTAAACCGGTAGGGTCCGCTGGAGACGACCTGATGACCGCGGTCGGTTTGCAGGCGCACCACGCCGGAAAAGTAGCGGTTTTCGATAAGCGCCCAGGCGCCCAGCGCGTAGCTGCCCATGATAAACGCCAGCGCGATCAGGCGGGCGGACAGGCTGACATACCAGTACGGCGGCCATTCCAACAGCCGGTCAAAGCCGGCTACTACCAGGATGAGAAATCCGCCCAGGGCAACCAGCGGCGATAATATCTTGTCCCACGGCTGGGTGTCTTCCTGTTTGCCATAACTGGCGCGCTCGGTAAGGATATCCGGGTTGCGCTGCACGGCCAGCCGGCGGCTGATGATGAATCCCACCACGCTGATAATGCCATACACCCAGGCCTCCCACCAATCCCAGCGTTGCGAGATGAGCAGCGGCAGGAACGGCATGATGCCGATGAAGATAACCATCTGGATGATCATGCGAGCAGTAATTGATTTTTTGGTTTCGGTCATGTTTCCCTCCTTGGTTTGGGGTTCGACAGGCTCACCCAGCGGGGGTTCGACAGGCTCACCCAGCGGGGGTTCGACAGGCTCACACACCGGAGTATTCGCTGCCTGAGCCTGTCGAAGGCGGCAGACTTGCTCGTCAGGTGGGTTCGACAGGCTCACACACCGGAGTATTCGCTGCCTGAGCCTGTCGAAGGCAGCAGACTTGCTCGTCAAGTGGGTTCGACAGGCTCACCCATCGGGGTATTCGCTGCCTGAGCCTGTCGAAGTAGTGACGGCGGGCATTATAGCCCTG
>CAYNJT010000078.1:0-12873 GCA_964397625.1 uncultured Leptolinea sp.
GATCGCCTTTGAAATCGGTGGAAACCAGGGGATCGCCATATTCACCAGTGGTAACACCCAGGATGCCTTTCAGTTTGCCATTGGCGGCAGCGACGAAAGCGGCATTCAGGTCTTCCTTGGTGACGGATTTTTCAACCGTCGCGGTGAAATCAACCACGGAAACGGTGGGAGAGGGAACGCGCAGGGAATAGCCGTCGAATTTGCCTTTTAATTCGGGCAGTACCAGGGCGATGGCTTTGGCAGCGCCGGTGGTGGTGGGGATGATATTCAGACCAGCGGCGCGGGAGCGGCGCAGTTCTTTTTTGTGGCCCTGATCCAGAATGACCTGATCGTTGGTGTAGCTATGGATGGTGGTCATGGTGGCGTACTGGATGGTGCAGAGTTCATGCAGAACTTTGGCAGCCGGGGCCAGGCAGTTGGTGGTGCAGGAAGCGTTGGAAACCACATGATGCTGTTTGGGGTCGTATTTATCTTCATTGACGCCCAGAACAACGGTCAGGTCTTCGTTCTTCGCGGGAGCGGAGATGATGACCTTCTTTGCGCCGCCTTTTTCAATGTGAGCGCGGGCGCCGGCTTTACCCTTGGCGGGATCGCCCAGGGCATCGACGAACAGGCCGGTGGATTCAACAACGATATCCACACCCATATCGCCCCATTTCAGCATAGCGGGATCTTTTTCAGCGGTGACTTTAATCTTCTTGCCATTGACAACCAGGTCATTTTCAGCGATTTCAACTGTGCCGTCAAAGCGGCCGTAGTTGGAGTCATATTTGAACAGATGGGCGTTTGTCTTGCTGTCAAACAGGTCGTTAATTGCAACGACTTCCAATTCGCCACCGGCGCGTTCAATAATTGCTTTCAAAACCTGGCGGCCGATGCGGCCGAAACCATTGATACCAACTTTTACTGCCATGGATTACCTCCTGAGGAATGATGTAAATTTTCCATGCCTTCTGAAAGGCGGATTTACCTGTCTATTGACAATGTATCTCGATTTAGCAACGGACCGGTTCTCTCATAGAATAGGTCCATTATAACCTGAGCCAGCCTTCCTGAATCATGTCTCCACGGATTAATGGGATCGATTAATTCGCCGGCATAGGTCGAATACTGCTCGCCCAGGTTCTCATCGATGCGCACCCATTCAACACCCTCTGGGAGATTCAGGTCCTGTTTCTGATTGCATATCACCAGATCGAAAATCCGTTGATTCAGGTGTTTCTCTATGGTACGGATATGGTCAGCTGTGGAAAAACCATCGGTTTCGCCCGGTTGGGTAGCCACGTTTACGATATAGAATTTCGTTGCCCGGCTTGCACGAATAGCTTCCGAAAGATCGGGGACAAGCAGGTTGGGCAAAATACTGGTGAACAGGCTGCCCGGCCCAATAATGATCAGATCGGCGTTAAGGATGGCCTGCACAGCCGGTGGGTAGGCAAGAGGATTATCCGGCTCCAGCCAGACACGTTTTATTCGCCCATTGGTTAATGGAATATTGCTTTCTCCGGTTACCCTGATATCTGATTCATCATTTGCGCTGGTTTTATCTGCCACCAGGCGAACATCATGCAGTGTTGATGGCAGGACACGCCCCTGAACGGCCAGAACACGCCCTGATTCCGCCACGGCTTCCTCAAAGGAACCGGTAATATCAGCCAGCGCCGTGATAAAGAGATTACCCAGTGAGTGACCATTCAATCCGGCACTTTCACCAAAGCGGTACTGGAATATCTGGGTCAACAAAGCTTCATCACTTGACAGGGCGGTCAGGCAGTTGCGGATATCGCCCGGTGGAAGCACACCCATATTGCGGCGCAATTCTCCGGAAGAACCGCCATCATCTGCAACAGTCACCACCGCTGTCAGGTTTGTTGTGTGATTCTTTAAACCGCGCAGCAGCGCGGAAAGTCCCGTCCCGCCGCCAATCACAACAACCCGCGGGCCGCGCTCCTTTTTTCGAAAAGTACTGATGGCATCTAAAACAGGTTTGCCGGGGGTTAGATAAGGTTTCAATAGAGCCCGGTTTAATTTATAGGTGCCGAACAGAATGCAGGCCAGACCAATTCCGCCAAAGATGACCGCCCGCAGGGGACGTTCAAGGAAACGCAGCGACAGGTAGGATAAAACAGGCAGCCACCAGGTTTCCGGTGCGGTCCGATAGACGTCCAGCACCAGCACGGCAAACCCCAGGCCGATTAACATGGCGCCGATCAGAATAACCAGCAGCCAGCGTTTTACACCCAGGCCGGGCACCAGCCAGCGTAATTCTTTAACCAATCTCTGACCGGCTCGTAATAACCAACTGGTGGAAGATTTTTGCATAGCCATAGAAATATAGCAGGGTTCAAGATTTCAGTCAACCGACGCTACTCCTACGCATAGGGTTGCAACGCTCTTGCCATTTTTGGGTATTCTTTTTCCCGGCGACTCGACAGACACAGCGACCGGATGGAATTTTCACGGTTGTCTGGGAAGTTTGCGATTTTTCAAACAGAGCGGTCGATTATGCCTTTTCAGCCCAAATGGGTTGTTACCTACTATAATAATCGCATGCTTCCTGATTTTCGTGTTCGCCAGCGTGATTATCTGCTTGAAATTGCCGCCGGCCTGGCCGGTGAATTAGACCTGAAGACTCTGCTGGAACGCATCCTGGGGGTAAGTATTGAAATGTTGGCCGGACAGGCCGGTTTAATCGCCCTGCGTTCCGATACACAGGGCTGGAAAGTGCAGACCAGCGTTGGGATTCCCCCTGCTTTCCTGAAAGCCATCACACCGTTGCTGGCTGACATCCCCTCCTCTGTTGAATCAGTCGAAGCGGAAATTCCCGAAATAAACCGCCTGCTGGATCATCTCACCTTTGCTGCCAGCATGGGTTTTCTTACAGGTGTAGGCCTGCCATTGACCTCCCGCCAGAAAGTAGTGGGTGTGATCTACATCTTCCGCAGTTACCTGGGAATTTTTTCCAAGACAGACCGATCCCTGTTGAAAAGTTTTGCCAATCAAGCGGCTGTCGCCGTTCAAAACGCCCAGCTCTACAAGCAGGTCACCCAGGAAAAGCAGCGCATGGAAGCATTGCTTAATAACGCAGGTGACGGCATTCTGATTCTCAATCCTGATCGCAAAATCCAGGTGAGCAACGCGTCGTTCAGCCGTCTCTATGGGCTGGATGCCAATCACATTCAGGGTAAGAATCACGATCAGATCATTCAATGGGCCGGGCCAACCCAGGGGGTTACCCTTGAGCAGGCGGAAGCCGGCGGCTGGCCGCTTACCCCGCATGCCCAGTTATATGTGGAAGGGGATTTAAAACGCCAGAACAACCAGGTTCCGCTGCCGATTGGTATTACCTACGCGCCCTTATTGTCTGAAGAAGGCACACTCCTGAATATTATTGCCACCATCCGCGATATCACCCGCTTTCGCGAAGCGGAAGAGTTAAAAAGCACCTTTATATCCATCATCAGTCATGAATTAAAAACGCCGGTAGCCTTGATCAAGGGCTACGTTTCCACCCTGCGGCGTGATGACGCGCGCTGGGATCGCAAGGTGGTCAACGAGAGCCTGCAGGTGATCGAAGAAGAGGCTGACCGTTTGACCGGCCTTATTGAGAATATGCTGGATGCCTCTCGCCTGCAGGCAGGCGGTGTTTCACTTAAACAATCCGATATCCTGATCCCCGATATGGTCGAGCGATTGGTCAAACGTTTCCGCACTCAAACCACGAAACATACCCTTGTGACAGATTTCCCTGTTGATTTTCCTGTCATTTTGGCCGATGAAAACCGAATCCAGCAGGTACTTTCCAACCTTATCTCCAATGCCATAAAATATTCACCGGGCGGCGAAATCCGCATTGGCGGACAGGTCCGACCTGACCGGGTGATTATCAGCGTGAGCGATGAAGGGCCGGGTATTTCACCCAACGATATTCCGCATGTATTTGACCGCTTTTACCGGTCACCGGAGATGTCACGGGCCACTAAAGGTGCCGGTCTCGGGTTGTATCTCTCCCGTTCAATCATCGAAGCTCACGGGGGAAAAATCTGGGTTGATCCATCGCCTGAGGGAGCGCGATTCTACTTTACCCTGCCGCGAACGGCAAATGACCAGGTTTCCCGGGTATAATCCTTTCCATCCTTTTCATTGAGAGTGTTCGTTATGGCAAAAACCCAAACCATGTGTCCCCGCTGCCACCAACCCGTACTGGTTGAAATGAGGCAGCTTTTTGATATAAACACGGATCCGCAGGCCAAACAAATCCTGCTTTCAGGCAACTATAATGTCGTGCGCTGCCAGAGTTGCGGATACCAGGGAACAGTTCCAGCCCCACTGGTCTACCATGACCCGGAGAAAGAACTTTTGCTCACCTTTTTCCCCGGTGAACTGGGACTGCCTGTAAATGAACAGGAGAAATTGATTGGTCCAATTATCAATCAGGTGGTCAACGCGTTGCCGATGGAGAAACGCAAAGCCTATATCCTGCGTCCGCAATCCATGTTCACCTACCAGTCCATGATTGAAAAGATTCTGGAAGGCGACGGCATAACCAAAGAAATGCTGGAAAACCAGCAGAAGCGTGTTGGTCTGATTCAGCGATTGCTGTCCACGACCCCCGATTCATTGCCGGAAGTATTGAAGGCGGAGGAAAGCCTGATCGACGCGAATTTCTTCAGCATACTCAATCGTCTTATCGAAGGTTCGCTCGCGCAGGGCGATCAACGCTCAGCACGCGCGTTAGCCGGCATTCAAAAAGCGGCACTCGAAGAGACCGAATTCGGTAAAACCATTAAAAAGCAGGCGGAAGAGACAGACACCGCCGTAAAAGCATTACAGGAAGCCGGCAAGGATGGGTTAACCCGCGAAAAATTGTTGGATATTCTGATCAATGCCACAAGCATGACACAGGTGGACACCATCGTGTCAATGGCACGGGCTGGCCTGGATTACACTTTCTTTGAACAGTTGACCAACAAAATAAACGCCGCCAGTGGCGGTGAAAAGAAACGGTTGGAAGATTTACGCGAACATATTTTGGATTTGACAAAAGAGATTGATCGAATCATGCAGGAAGAGATTGGACACGCGCGTGAATTACTGAACAAATTACTGGCCGAAACGGATGTGGAAAAAGCCACAGAAGCAGCGTTGGATTCAATCACCGAAATGTTTATTGAACTGATGCGGCAGGAAATACAATCCGCCCGGCAGCTTAATGATATGGTGCGGCTTGAAAAGCTCACAAAAATCGCTGGCGTCATTCAAAAAGCCAGCGCCCCGCCCCCTGAAATCCAGTTCATTGAACTTCTCATGTCACTTAAAACGCCGGATGAACGGTTGAAAGTCCTGCAGGATAACGCGGCCATGATCACCCCGGAAATGGTTTCTTTATTGAACAGTGTGGTAACCCAAAGCGAACAGCAGCAGAACCAGCCGCCAGAAGCATTGGAAGCATTAAAAACGGTCTATCGTGAAGTGTTGAAGTTCTCAATGGAAATGAATCTGAAAAAGTGACATACTTTTTCCACTAAAGATGCCACTTTTACCAATCAGATAAGAAAAATCTGTGAATTAACAGCTTTTGCACAGACTCCGGCGGGAATGTTCGCCGGAGTCTGTTTTTGGTGGGATTAACAAATTGCGCAACTTGTAAGAAGTAATACCTGAGGTTACTTGCTCTCTCCGAGGATTACATCAACTGTGCCGATTTTTCTTCCACGCACAATTTCCAATGTCACCTGTTTCCCGGGTGAATGCGCGAATAAGGCGTTTATGTACGGATGGCTGTCATCCAACACCTGGTCGCCAATTTTCGTGATGATATCACCGCGCTGCAAGCCAGCCTGAGCAGCCGGGCTGCCGTCATCCAATTGCGCGATATACGCGCCCCACTTTACCGGCAACCCATACATTGAAGCGATATCCGGGGTTATCCACTGATAGCGAATACCCAGGTAAGGTCTCGCGAAATAGCCTTTTTGCATAATCTGGTCGGCGATAGCCCTCGCTGTGTTGGAGGGCACGGCAAAACCCAATCCTTCCGCCGTATCCGAACTTGATCCACTTCTCCGAACAACAAGTGTATTGATGCCGATTACCTCTCCTGCCAGATTGACCAGAGGGCCTCCTGAGTTGCCATGGTTGATGGCCGCGTCAGTCTGGATCATATCGGTAAGTTGATACCCGTTTCCCGAATCAAGACTGCGACCTGTAGCGGAAATAACTCCAACAGTAACCGTATTCTTCAAATCTCCCAGAGGAGATCCTATGGCAATGACTGTCTCTCCGGCGTTCAATTTATCAGAATTTCCCAGAACAGCGCTGGCGGGTATTGAACCGTCTACTTTTAAAATAGCAATATCGGCGAAACGATCCGAGCCAACCAGTAACGCGGAGCGTTGTTCGCCATTCGCCATATCAACCACCAGATTACTGGCATCTTCAACAACATGATTATTGGTAAGAATATACCCCTGAGGTGATATGATCACTCCGCTGCCGGAAACCTGTTCATCGGTTGCCATGCCAAAGAAATCCTGCTGCCCCCTTATGGTTCCAACCACGGTAACCACTGCAGGCCCAATGCCTGCCACAGTTTTTGTGATGGCGCTTTCCATTTCTGTGGTTGATACAATGATTTTCTTTTCCGGCACCTGTTCTCCTACAGCCGTCACGGCTGTCTGCGATTCGGATTGACTGTTTTGGGGATTGGCAGGTTTTATCCAACCTTTGTTTAATGCCATAAACACCACACCCGCGCCGCCCAGCATTCCCCCCAACAATGAAGTTATCGTGAACAGGCCAATCAGGACCAGTAAAAGCAGTCTATTCCGCATACGAATACCTCTTCTATCTTATAAGAGGAGGCCGAGAAAATGACATTACGGCCATCCCGATTCGGGAGTTTACTACAAATTTTATTTTCTGTTTTGACGCGCATATACTTTTTTTCCATCTACCAATAAAAACGGATGTATCCCCCACCTTCACCCGGGAAAAATCGATATGAATCAGATTGGTTACTCTTCAGGATTGTTTAATCGGAACCCAAAACCCCGTACTGTGACCAGATAATCAAAATCTCCATCGATCTGAGCGATGCGGTCACGCAAACGGCGTATCAACGCGTCCAGCGCCTGGTCAGATACCCCCAGAGAAACCTCATCGCCCCATACCTGCGAAATCAAATCAGGTCGCGAAATCACCTCACCAGGATGGTCGCTTAATATTTGAATAACCCGGAATTGGGGTACGGAAAGTGGTGGGGTGATCTCAGAACCACGGACCCAGACACGCCTGGAACGTAAATCTATGCGCAGACGGCGCGTTTTCCCATGCGTTGGTTTCATGGATGTTTCCAATGGCATTGTGGCATCTGAACTCAGGTAGATGAATGTTTGCACCATGGCAACCTGAATTTCATCTCCGTCCTTTAAAATAACAGGATCAATGATAGATTCCCCGTTGGTAAATGTACCGTTCTTGCTTCCCAGGTCTTCCAGCAAGACACCTTCCGGGGTCAGCGAAAGTCTGGCGTGGATGCGTGAAACCTGTCGATCAGGAATTACCAGTGAACAGGTCGGATCTCGGCCGATGGTTAGTTCTCTATCTATCGACCAACGCTGCCCGCTTAATACCCCGCTCTGGGCAATGAATACCGGTGATTCTGGCACATCTCTAGGGTCTAATGGTTTCGTCATGATTCATTCCTGAAAATGATCAATGCCTACGGGGTATAATATAGCAGAATTTGCTTACTTTTGTTATCTCGTGATGAAATGACTATTCAACGCCGAAGAGATCATTTCAACCGGGAAGAGAAGAGAAAACTACCGCATGCCAGTCCCATTAAAAACCGGGGATGTGTTGCGTGGACGCTATCGTATTCGCCGGATTATCGGCCAGGGGGGATGGGCTGTATCTATCTGGCAGACGATATGCGCCTTGAAGGCCGCCAAACTGCCCTGAAAGAGGTTGAGCACGACCGGAGTTTGCCGGAAGAGATGATCAAGGAAGCCCGCGATCAATTTCTTCGTGAAGCCACGGTGCTTGCCCGCCTGGATCATCCCAATCTCCCCAAGGTTTCTGATTTTTTTTCCGTCGGCAGCCTGGATTACCTTGTCATGGATTATATCCCCGGCAAGGATCTGCGAATGTTAATGATGGAATCCCGACAAAATGGTGAATTCCTCGATGAGAACCTTGTGCTTAGCTGGGCCAACCAATTGGCTGACGCGTTGATATATTTACATAGCCAAACGCCGCCCATCCTGCACCGCGATATTAAACCCAGCAACCTGAAACAGACTCCCTCAGGATTGCTCAAACTGGTGGATTTTGGTCTGGTCAAGGTTTTAGCCCCCGGTGAGATCACCATAACCATCCTGCAGGGCCAGGGGACAGCGCTTTATACCCCTCTTGAACAATATGGCGGCGATAGCGGCCACACGGATGTTCGCACCGATATTTTCGCGTTCGGATCCACGCTGTACCATCTTTTAACCAATACTCCTCCAGCCGACGCGCGTGAACGGTTCCTGCATCCCGAAAGTCTTCTGCCCATGCAGCAGATCAATCCCGAGGTCAGTCCTCGCACAGAAAAAGCCATCCTATGGGCAATGAGTCTTCATCCTGATGACCGGCCTAAGACAGTGAAAGAATTCCAGGAAAGCTTGCTCGGCGACAGGGTGGCATCGGTGACCCACCCCATCACCAAACCACGTCGTCCATCAGATTACCTGTCCACCAACCCCGAACGAGCCCTGCTATGGTTTTCCATTGGCTTTACAGCCTTTAGTCTCATTGCCGCCTTACTTCGTTGATCAATCTCCTCGTTGAATTTCAACGGGGAGAAAAATACCAGATCACCCCTATAATACATCCTATTAATCCACCCACCCCTGCAAAGAATATGGCATTCCAGATTTCCGGAAAGGGTACTCCTACGGGAGTCAATCCATAAACCACAAGACCAAAGCTCCCAGACATGGCTGTCATTAAAGATAACCTGACTCCCCAGCGAACTGATATGCGGTGTGATCCGATCTGGTAAAAAAGGATAATGAGCCCGATAAGCAGTATGAGACCGGCCAGCCAGCCGCCAAAAGACCTGGCCCTGATCTCCATGACCGAAGGGGTAGGAGATAACGTGGCGGTAGGAGAAGCGGTGCTTGTTACTGTCTGCGTTGGCACCGGAGTATTCGTAGGTTCAGGTGTTGGAGCTATGGCTGTAACCTGCGCCCCTCCTTTTTTGGTTACATCAAGCCGTAAAATCTGAGATGTCAATGCAGGTTCACAAACAGCCCGCACTTCCAAAAGCCCATCGTTTTGAATTCGGAAAGATGTTCGGGCTATCCCGTCAGATGTGGTTGTTTCGATCTGTTGGACAATACTTTTTTCATCACCCAGCGTGAAAATGAATTTTGCAACGGTTCCATCCGGTACCGGATTTTGATTCTGGTCGGTGATGATTCCGGTTTTCAGCGGCAAATTATCACCCACATTAAACAGTGGCACCTGGGTTGGCAAGGTGGTTGGAGAAAATGTCCCAACGGCTGAAGGCACAGCGTCCGGCAAATCGAGGGTCAGTCCAATGATCTGAGCGGGATCAGGCGATGTGGCCTTGTTTAAATCATATCCGATGCCGGGAACACTGACCGGTAAAATCCCCACCGCGGGTATTTCCTGAAACAATACTCGCGCGGCGACATCAATGAATGAAGGTATCTTGCTGTATAACGCGTAATACGCGGTGAGCTTTGAAATATCCGTAGAATCCAGGTAATAAGGCGCGTTGAACGCGAATGCCACCACCTTTTTATTTCGCAATAGATCCTGACGTTCAGATAGAACACGTTTCATAGCCTGTGAAACGGGTCTGTCTGCTGTAATTTTCTGGAATGAGAAAACCACCCAATCCGCGTCTCGAATCTCTGAGGCAATTCCTTTGGATTCAGCTACGCCATTCAACATCTGTTCCAGATCATTAAACGAATAAGATGTCATCCGGCCGCCGCTGATCTGCCCGCCGGCCTGAGGCCCATACAACTTTAGGACAGCTTTTTGAAGACTGTCTGCTCCCATGGTAACCTGTTCGGGACATTTCGGACATTGGGTTCCACTGACCACATCGGTAAAGAAAATGATGCGTTCTTTCAATTCAGGTGGTCTGGCCAACATGGAAGTCAGTTCAGTTTCATCCGGGCTGATAAGGGTTACAGCCTGCTGCGCGACTTCGAACGCAATTTGATCGTATTCGCCAAGAGTGACCAGGCTGTCTTCAGATTGCAGGATCGTGTTTTCCGAGAATTCGGGATACAGTTTGAATTTCAAGGACAAAATGCGTTCCACAGACGCATTAACCCGTTGGGCAAAAGCTTGATCCTCACGGTATTTCTGTGAAAAGAAATCCAGAGTTTTATTCAATGTTTCAAAAGCATCCGCGTCACCACTGGAAATAAAGTTGTTCACATACAGCAGGTCATTTCCTGCCAGCAACGCATTGCGGGCAATCTGCCGTCCATCAAAAGCCATATTGGTTGGGTCGAAAAATTTTCTAATGGACTGGCTTCCCAGGTCATCACTAACCAGTAGCCCACCGATTTCTCGCCAGGGTTTAAATTCCGGCAGGGTTAGTAACTGAGTTAATGCGGTGGCATCAAAACTTACCGGTTTGGTAGTGGCTCGAATATTTCCCTGAAATCCTTGATACCGGATATGTGAAACCGATAAACCGTCGGCAATGTTTTCAACCGGATTATTCAGATTGGTCGTACTGAAGAATGGAGCCAGTTCGATCTGTTTCAACTGCTCCAGCGATTTGCGCACTGTGGCTACTTCTTCTTCCGCGGGGCGGTCAGAATCACCCCTGCCTGGGAAATGCTTGGCAATCACCGCCATCCGGTTGTAAGAACCTTCATGCAGACCGGCGATGAATTCTTTACCCATTTCACCCACCCAGAATGGATCACCGCCGAAAGAACGAACTCCCAAGTCCTCGCTGCTTGTTCCGGGGGTATCCAGCACATCAAGAGAAGGGCCAAGATATAAATTAAAACCCAACCGGTGTAATTCATCTCCATATGCTCCCCCGACTTTTCTGGCCAGCTCAGGTTTCCAGGTGGCTCCTATGGCCATGGCATCGGGCATTGCAGACAGACCGGTTAGAATTTGATCGTTGGGGAACAGATCGCCTTCCTGAGAAATCCCCACAAACAGCGGAACGAGGAAGGAGTTGGGATTCTTTGCAGCCGCGTCAATACCTATCTTTTGCAGTGATTGAATCAATTGATAGGTATCAAGCGGAACAGATACAGAAGAGGGAAAATTACCGTTGGCAGCAGACAACATCACCCCCCCGATATGCCGTTTGCTTATCAGGTTATAGATGGGCGACGCCGGTGAGACGTCAACACCCTTAAATGTCACCAGGAATAATTGCCCGACTTTCTCTTCAGGAGACATACGTTCAAGCAATTTTCGCGCGCGGGTGGTGTTTGGCGGCGGAGTCGGTGATTGCGCTCTTGCTTCCTGCAAAGGCAACAGGTTCGCCAGGCAAAAAACCAGAACCATCAGCCAGCGGATGAACGTTAAGAACTGACCAGGTTTTCTGGTTTCATAAGAGGAGACAGACATTGACAATCGGCGAACCTTAGACTTCTACAAAATATGAATCTGCCGCAGGGTCGATCAGCTCTTTGGTAAGAGATGGTTCCTGGTTTGTGTATCGCGCGTAATCAATGATCTGATCACACAGATCGCGTGGATGAGACGCTCTCGGCAGACGTTTCCTCTTGATATACCATTCCTGCAGCAAATACGCCAGACCGGGATCTGTGTATTTTACATTTTTCGTGGCAGCAACACGCTTGAAAATTTCACGATATTCTTCATAACTAGGATTGCGTACTTCGATCTTGTGACGCAGTCGGCGCAGGAAGGCTTCATCCACCAGCTCTCGTGGAGGAAGGTTGGTTGAAAAAATCACGAGCACATCAAATGGAACTTCAAGTTTGCGGCCGGTGTGCAAATTCAAATAATCAATGCGGTTTTCCAGCGGAACAATCCAACGGTTTAGCAGATCGCGAGGTTTGACCTGCTGGCGGCCAAAGTCATCGATCAATAGAATACCGCCATTTGCCTTCACCTGAAAAGGCGCCTCGTAAAACTTGAGGGTGTCGTCAAATACCAGGTCAAGGCCGTCGAGGGTCAATTCACCGCCGGTCATGATGAACGGCCGCTGGATATATACCCAGCGTGGATCGCGGCGCATTCCAGCACGCAGTGTTCCTGTGCCGGCAGGGGTCACCTCTTCTCGGCTGGCCAGGCGATGATTAACCGCGTCATACAACTTGATCACCTGCCCATCCACATAGATGGAAAATGGAATGTATATTGATTGATTGAAAAGCATCTCACCGATCAATTTGGCGATACTTGTTTTTCCATTTCCCGGAGGCCCATACAGGAAGATGGATGTATTGGAATTGATGGCTGGTCCGAGTTGGCTGATGATTCGTTCGGAAAGGACCAGGCTGGAAAATCCTTCCATCAGCATGGCATGCGTAACCTGAATCTTCCGCCGTGTCTGCTTGCGGCAGGCTTCAATGTAATATTGGAGCTGCACCGGCGCGGGTCCGGCATACTGGCAGCGGTCCAATGCCTCTCTCGCCCGGTTAATCCCTGTACCGGTAATAGCAAACAGATAGGCGCCTTCTCCCAGCCCCACCTGAGAAGACCGCACTTCCACCAGTTTGTCGCGTTTGAGTGTTTCCATCAAAATATCAACCACACCTGTAAACGGCAGGGCGATCTCTTCAGCAATCTTAAAACCCGACATGTACCCCTGGAAATACATGATCTTCAGGATCAGATCCT
>CAYNJT010000079.1:0-12849 GCA_964397625.1 uncultured Leptolinea sp.
GTTTATTTCTGGAAACTCCTTGATCAAGGGCAGGGTGCCTTCAAAGAAGTTAAGTATTGGGTTTTCACTGATTTGCCCTCTCGGGCGAAATCGTTGTCTGTTTCTGACAACGGGCAGAATTCTACTAGTATTTTCTGACCTGTCAAGGGATTCTGCAAAAATTGGTCAGGCAATTTTTTGGGAGTTATAATTTTAGTCAATATGGGCGCTCGCACACCCCGTCGATCTCAATCTCCCAACCTTCTGGTGCAGATTTTCCTCGTACTGCTTACCGGATCCTTCTTCTTTGTCTTTTTTTTGTTCGCGGCTTCCCTGCTTTACCAGGCCTGGTACGCGAACCGCATCTTCCCCGGTGTTTCCATGCTTGGGGTGGATATGGGCGGTTTAACCCCGGAAGAAGCTGAACAGGTTATCTCCATCTCTTTCCCCTACCCTCAAAACGGCAAGATTACCCTACAATATCAAGATAAAACCTGGGATTACACTCCGGCTGCTCTTGGATTAACGCTTGACCCCAAAGCCTCTGCCGGAAATGCCTTTGCCGTTGGACGGGAAGGTTCGTATTTTCACAAGGTGAATACTATCTTAACTGCCGCCCGCAGCAGTGTCATTTTGACACCCACCTATGTCTACGATCAGCGGTTGACTTCTGTGGTGCTTGGACAGATCGCCTCTCAGGTTAACCATGCCCTCATCGAGGCCGACATTACCGTAAGCGGTGTGGACGTGAAAATCCGTTCCGGCGAAACCGGCCGTGAACTCGATCAGATGGAATCGCTGCAAAAGATCACACATATGATGTCCACCATGCAGAGCGGTCCGGTGGATCTGGTTGTAAAAACAACCGAACCGGCTGTGGTGGATGTTGAAAAGACCGGTGCGATTATTAAAAAGATACTTTCGGCTCCACTGACCTTCTCTATGCCCTCTGATCAAGCGGAAGGGCTTGGCCCCTGGAGCATCGACCCCCAGACGCTTTCGGGCATGTTATCTCTCGGCCGCGTACCTGAGGGTGATCGCTATGTTTACCGTGTGGAAATAAACAATCAATTGCTTTTGACCTATCTCAATAACCTGGCCAATAAAACCAACCTCCTCTGGCGTAACGCGCGGTTTATCTTCAATGACAATGAGCGCAAGCTGGACCTACTGGAACCTGCCGTTATCGGCCGCTCCCTGAACGTCTCTTCCACAATTGGAATTGTCCAGCAAAAAATCGCCGCCGGCGAACATGATGTCACCCTGGTGTTTGATTACCAGAAACCCGAAGTTCGCGACGACGCCACGACCGCTTCACTGGGGATCAAAGAACTGGTGCGCGCGGAAACAACCTATTTCTATGGCTCGAGCGCTGACCGTGTGCAGAATATCAGCGCTGCCGCCGCTCGTTTTCACGGGCTGTTGGTTGCCCCCGGTGAAACATTTTCCATGGCCAAAGCGCTGGGTGATATCAGCCTGGACAATGGATTTGCCGAAGCCCTCATCATTTATGGCGGGCGTACCATCAAAGGTGTGGGCGGGGGGGTGTGCCAGGTGAGCACAACACTGTTCCGCGCTGCCTTCTTTGCGGGTTTCCCCATCGTGGAACGCCACCCGCACGCCTACCGTGTCAGCTATTATGAAAAAACAGCCGGAAACCATATTGACCCCAAAATGGCCGGTATGGATGCCACCGTCTATGTGCCCTATGTGGATTTTCGCTTTACCAACGATACCCAGTACTGGCTGTTGATGGAAACGTATGTCAACCCGGAAAAATCCAGCATCACCTGGAAGTTCTATTCCACGAAAGACGGCCGCGAAGTTAAAGCGGATTTCAGCGGACCAACCAACATCGTCGAAGCACCCGAACCACTCTACAAAGAAAATCCAGAGCTGAAAAAGAACGAAATAAAACAAATCGACTGGCAGGCTGACGGAGCGGATGTGGTTGTCCGCCGAAGTGTCACCCGCAACGGACAGCCATATCTTACCGACGAATTCCACACCCATTACCAACCCTGGCAATCGGTTTATGAATACGGCCCCGGCACGGAAGGGATCCCCACGCCCACACCCATTGGCGAAGAACTCGTTACACCGACTCCCTGAACCGGTGTGGTAGAATCCGCCTTAAGCAGTATTGAAACAAAGAACAATGCATTTTTGGGAGGCTCGACGTGGTAAAAAAAGAATTGTTGGATATCCTGCGCTGCCCGGCCTGTGTTCGTGAAAAAGAAGGGCTTTTAGACCTGGTCCACGATTCCTGGCTGGTTTGCCATGACTGCGGCCGCAAATACCCCATCGTTGATGATATTCCTGTTATGCTGATCGATGAAGGCGACAAATGGGTGGACACTACCGTCGATAAGCTGCCGGTTCCCCCGCCGAAAATCGTGTAAATGATTATTGGTGGTATTATTCTTGCAACAATGCCGGGTGAAGTACTCATCATCAGACCCGGAACAATAGGATTAACAAACTCGTATGGCCAGAACAATCTCCCGCTCCACCCGGCCGCGCCGGCGTGGTGACCGTGTAACCGCGGTTATTCTTTCGATCTTTGCTGTTTTGGCTGTTGCCACGGCCATTGTTGCCTTCATGGTTGTTAAGAATGTGGTCGCCGGTTGGGTCATGCCGGATGTTCCCGGCGCGCCCGTAGATGCTTCCGGCGGCAACGGCAACATTGCCATGCCAGACAGCCCCCAGGCTTCCCAACCTATGCAGGCTGCCAGCGGTCCGGCTGCCAAGCCATGGGATGGCTCCCGGCGAGTAACCGCCCTCTTGATGGGTCTGGATTTCCGTGATTGGGAGGCCAATGAACCGGCATCCCGCACAGATAGCATGATGCTGATTACTTATGACCCGTTATCAAACACAGCCGGTATGCTTTCCATTCCCCGTGATATGTGGGTTTATATTCCCGGGTTCGATTACGGCAAGATCAACACAGCCTATTATCTGGGTGAAGTCAATAAACTACCCGGCGGTGGACCGGCCCTGGCTGTTCAGACGGTTGAACAGTTCCTGGGTGTTCCCATAGATTTCTACGCGCAAATCGATTTCAATTCTTTTGTTAAATTTATTGATCAGATTGGTTGCATTGATATCAAAGTTCGTGTGCCCATCACCATCGACCCTCTTGGCCAGGGTAATACACGGACTCTTCAGCCCGGCACACAACCGCTATGCGGCGCCGACGCTCTAGCCTACGCCCGCCAACGTCATACAGACGGCGGCGACTTTGACCGCGCTACCCGCCAACAGGAAGTGATTATGGCAGTGCGCAACCAGATTTTCAACCTTAATAAACTCCCGGAATTGGTCTCCAAAGCGCCGCAGATCTATTCTGACATCGCTTCTGGGTTGCGTACCAACCTGACCATGTCACAGGTCATTCAACTGGCCATGGCTGCACAGAAAATCCCGAAGGAAAATATCAAAATGGCCGTGTTGGGAACCGATGACTGCCAGATTGCCATGTCGGCTGACGGTATGTCCATCCTGATCCCATTCCCGGATAAGATTCGCATTACCCGCGATTCTATTTTCGCATCCGGCGGACCGATCGCCCCGGTGGTATTGGCGCCCACCTCTTCCGGTGTTGAAGCAGCCCCGGCCACCACTGTTTTGCCGAACGCCACCGCCACCCCCATCCCAGTGGCCGATCTGACCTCCCTCATGGTTGCCGAGCAAGCCAAACTAATGGTGCAGAACGGCACCCAGAATGCCGGTCTGGCCGAAAAAGTAGGTCAATACCTGCTGGCCTCCGGGATGAACGTGATTGGCACAGGCAACGCGGATCAGCATTACACCCAGATGACCCTGGTCGATTACACAGGCAAACCGTACACCATGAAATTCCTGGCCGCCTTGATGAACATCCCCAGCGACCATATCTTCAGCCGATACGATCCAAATTCCCCTGGCGACGTGGCTATCATCATTGGTGACAATTGGCAGTCAGCTCTGCCGAATATGCCTCAGTAATATTCATTTGACCATAATCAAGGAGAAGAGGGCGCAGTTCAAAAACTCCGTCCTCTTTTTTTATATAGAAATACCAATACTTTTGATACCAATCCCCCACTCGAGCACCTTGAATCTTCAACCTCCGGGCTAGCCGGAGGTTAAAATTTTGTTGACAACGTGTTTCAGGTATTCCGTGTATCGTAAGAAGGCCGCCTTGCCTGTGTCGGTGACCTGGCAGATGGTTTGCGGTATCTTGCCATTGAAAGTCTTCTCAATGTTGATATACCCGGCGTCGTTCAATTTGGACAGGTGAACAGAAAGGTTGCCCCTGGTTAATCCGGTTTCACGCTGAAGGTAGACGAAATCCGCCTTCTCAACCGTATTGAGGATCGTCAGGATCATCAATCGCGATGGTTCATGGACCAGTCTGTCAACATCTGATAAGGTTCGCCAGTCTTCGTTCATTCATCCTTCTTCCTGCCCGGATTCTACCGGTTTTGTATTCTTAAGATATAAGAACAAAGTGATTAATCCGCTGGCAAGCCACCCCAATCCGCCACCTACCAACAGGTAACCCATCTGAATGTCCTCAGAAACCGGCAGGAAGGCACAAACCAGACTGACCGCCGCCACCCAGACCGCCAGCACGAAGAAACGGTTCAACGGAACCTGTACGGCCATATAACCAATGAACGCGGCGATCATCAGGCCTGTTCCCAGCACAACCCAGAATGGATCCAAGCCACGGGAAATAATCATGGTGATGATGGATACAACAAAGGCTACAAAGAAAGCGGTGACCATGCGTTTGGCGCGTGAACTGCGCTCAGGTTGGATGTATTTCACATATCCGGTTCGCGGATAGGTAATCTTCTCTTTCAGCATTCGTACCCAAATCCGCCCGGCGAACATGCCTCCCAGAATGACAAGCGGGTACCCGATGCCTACCATGACAGCCGATCCCATGGAAGGTGAAAGAATGCCGCTGATACAATTGATGGCGCCCAGTAATAAGAATATCAGGCCGGTTAATATTTCATTGAAACCGTCGATATACCAGTATTGCCGGGTGCGGTGAATGGTGCTTTCGATTGTGTTGTTCATTTTTTCCTCTGAATAAACATGTTTGTAGTACAAACTTGTTTTTAGTTTACTCATTTAATATAATTTGTCAAGAGGTTTTTATGATTCATTTCCCACTATGGTTATAATCAATTACCTATGGAAAAAAATACTGGTGAATTGATTGAAGTCGTTATCGGAAGACTTTTGACCAAAAAAGGTCTGAAATTGGTAGTGGCCGAATCGTGTACCGGCGGATTGATCGGTCACCGGATCACAAATATTCCCGGCTCATCTGATTATTATCTTGGTTCTATCACTGCTTACGCGTACGAAGTCAAGCAGCGGCTTCTGGGAGTCCGGCAGGAGACATTGACCGAACATGGTGCGGTCAGCCGGGAAACGGTAATTGAAATGGCTCACGGTATTCGCGCCTGCCTGAAAGCCGATTTTCCAATGGAAGATACGATCGGCATCTCTGTAAGTGGAATCGCCGGTCCAGGCGGAAGTACACCGGGAAAACCCGTTGGCCTGGTCTGGATCGGGTTGAGTTCTCGGGAGGGCTGCCATGCCTGGCGGTTTATCTGGAAAGGGAATCGTGTTCAGAATAAAGAGAGTTCCGCCCAGGCAGCGCTACAACTTCTGTTGGACTACCTGAATGGCCAGCTTCCTCCAGACACGCCGGAAGAATGCTAACAATGAGCCAGAAAAAGAAGATTTTGATCCTTACCGCAGACGCTGGTTTTGGGCACCGCAGCGCCGCCCTGGCCATTCAGGCAGCATTGGAGCAAATGCACGGTGCGGAATGCGAATTAAACCTGGTTAATCCACTGGAAGACAGGCGCACACCCTTTTTTTTACGCGACAGCCAGTCCGATTATGACCTGATCGTCAAGCAGGCTCCCGAACTCTACCGCATGGGCTACGATGCCAGCGATAAACCCATTCCAAGTGCCATCGCGGAATCCGCCTTAAAAATTTTGCTGTATGAGGTCATGCATGATCTGGTGACCACGTACAGACCTGATGCCATTGTTTCAACCTACCCACTCTATCAAAGCGCTTTGGAAGCCGTTTTTACCATCGACCGCAAATTTGTACCGCTCTACACCGTAGTCACCGATCTTTCGACAGTACACCGCATTTGGTTCAACCGGGTGGCAGATGCGTGCCTGGTGCCCAACCAGACCGTTCGCGATCTGGCAATTGCGAGTAATTTGAAGCCTGAAAAGGTGATTGAGACCGGGATCCCGGTCTCACCAAAACTGATGAAGGAAAATCGGTCAAAAGAAACGATACGCCGCGAACTCGGGTGGGACCCCCACCGCCTGACCATTCTGGCGGTGGGCAGCAAGCGGGTTGACCGCCTGATTGAAACAGTCGATACCATCAACCATTCAGGGTTTCCCGTCCAGCTTGCCATAGCCGCAGGTAAAGACGCCGCGCTATATGAAAGCTTGAAAGCCATTGACTGGCACATCCCGGCGCACGTGTTTGATTACGTATCTGATATGCCAACTTTGATGCATGCATCTGATGCCATCATATGCAAGGCGGGTGGGCTGATCGTCACTGAAAGTCTTGCTTGCGGATTGCCCATCCTGCTGGTGGATGTTCTCCCCGGCCAGGAAACCGGTAATGCCGAAGTAATCATCCAGGGTGGCGCGGGCGACTTGGCATTAAATCCTCTTAAAGCACTGATGACTCTTAGCCACTGGCTTATTAATGATCAGGCTTTATTAAAAGATCGGGCGGCCAATTCACAAAAATTGGGCCGGCCGCGGGCCGCGTTGGATGTGGCTGAAATTGTCTGGCAGGGGGCGCTGAAAGGTCCGGTTGATCGGCGCCGTCAGAAATTTATCGAACGAGCCAGTCTGCAGGAATTGATCAACCATTATCACCCGCCCTTGCTTGAAAAGTTGACAGAAATACGATTACGCGGCGATCATGACTGACAAAACAACAGCGATTATCCTGGTTTCGGCGGATGCGGAATGGGCTTCCGTTAAAGAATACTATTCTGGCGCCATACACCAGCACGATACCTTTGGAGAATTTTTTCTTACTGAAATTAAGGGGCAAACGGTAGTTTTCCAACAGGGAGGATGGGGGAAGATCGGCGCCGCGGCCTCAGCCGCGTATGCCATCCAACGGTGGGAATCCGAACTTGTCCTCAATCTGGGAACGTGCGGCGGGTTTGCCGGGAAGATCGATCGCGGTGTGATCCTCATGCCGGACAAGACCCTTTCCTATGACATCATTGAGCAGATGTCTGACCCGCAGGAAGCTATTGAACATTACACCACCCATCTAGATCATGACTGGTTGAAACCACCGTTTCCGTTCGAGGTTCAGGGCGGAGTGATGGTTTCCGCCGACCGCGATATAGTGCCCACAGATATTTCCTCCCTCATCAAGGCATATAACGCCCGCGCGGCAGACTGGGAAAGCGCCTCCATCGCCTGGGTGACGGTGAAAAAATTCAAGAAACGTTGTCTTATTCTGCGCGGGGTGAGTGATCTGGTTTCAGAGACCGGTGGTGAAGCCTACGAAGGCATAGAATTCTTCGCGCAGGCTTCCCGGAAGATCATGGTTAAACTATGTGAATCCCTGCCTGTCTGGCTGACCTGCGCCGGGTATTGATCAGCGCGGACGCCAGACCTGATACAACCCGAGGTTGCCAGTGTGACCATCATGGTAAGAACTGGAGACCACCTGCCAACCTGTCTCCGCAGCCAGAGATTGCAAATCGTTTTCCGTAAAGAGATGCACATAACGCAGACCGGCACTCTGGGGCGACCCTTTCGACGATTGCCGCCAGTCCAGCAGAACATCACCGGGTTCCACCTGGTCATCCCGCAAACCTGCTGCCTCCCAGGGTTGCCGCCGCGACAACAGCTTCGGGCTGTTCTGGATCTGCCAAACGCTGAACACAAAACGACCTTTCGGCTTCAATACTTCTTTCACGTGATCAAGGAATGTTACCCGGTGGGTATGGCCGGGCAGGTGGTGTAACACGGCGAATGCCAAGATGCCGTCAAATGGCGTGCCTTCGATGCCGGTATGCCAGTTCCCGTCTATCAGGTCGCGCTGCTGGAAGGTGATCCCCAGACCGGCTGGTAATTTCGCCGGCAAACCCTGACGGGCTTCCGCCAGAAGACCGGCGCTGAAATCCACCCCCAGGTATAACCCTGCGCGGGTGCTGCCATCGGCGCGCGGGCGGGTCCAATACTCAGCCAGCGTTCCGCTTCCACATCCCAGGTCAAGGTACCGGCCGTCAGGTAGATCAGCCACTGCCTGCCGCACCCCATCCTGTATACGCCGCCGTGTGGCCGCAAAATGCTCGGCATAGTCCTGATAAAATCGGCGGTTGATCTCGAGTAAAGCGTGTACAATCGTTTCATCCATATGTTTATTATAGAGTGACACAGGGATAATCGGATAATGGTTGATATTGAAAAATGGACGGAAGCCCGCCGCTTCACCCCCGAAAAACTGGCAGCCGCGAGGCTCATTCTGGAGGAAGTCCGACAGGGCGCGGATGTGTTCACGTCCATCCGGAAACACCCCATGCCGGGAGTCGGCTATCTTGCCAAACATACTCTTGTAGAAGCTTACCGGCAACTGGTGGCAACCGGTGAGTGGGCGGCTGATAATGACCTGTTCAAACGCATCCGACTGAAACCAGTCCGCACATTATCCGGCGTGACTACCGTGACAGTGCTCACCGGACCGCACGCCTGCCCCGGCGAATGTATCTTTTGTCCGGATGACGCCCGCCTGCCCAAAAGCTATCTTTACGGCGAACCAGGCGCCATGCGCGGTATGCAGAATAATTTTGACCCATTTCTGCAAGTCTCCACCCGGCTCGAAGCACTGGATGCTGTCGGGCATCCCATCGACAAGATCGAACTTCTTATTTTGGGCGGTACATTTACCGCCTACGATCTCGAATATCAGGAATGGTTTATACGGCGTTGTTTTGACGCCTTGAACGGTTATGAAGCCAAAACGCTGGAGGAAGCCCAGATCGCCAATGAAGACGCGGATCACCGGAATGTCGGTTTGGTGATCGAAACGCGGCCTGACGAAGTCACGCCGATTGTGCTCGCCCATTTACGCGAATTGGGAGTAACTAAAGTACAGATCGGCGCGCAAAGCCTGGATGACCGCCTGTTACTGCTCAATAAACGCGGACACACAACCGGTGAAACCCTGCGGGCTGTCAGCCTGCTTCGCGCGGGCGGTTTCAAGGTTGTCTTGCACTGGATGCCCAACCTTTTAGGGGCGACCCTTTTAAGCGACCGTGAGGATTTCGTCCGCCTGTGGAGCGGCGGTTATTGCCCTGACGAGATCAAAATCTATCCCACCCAACTGGTGGAAAACTCGGAATTGTATTCCATCTGGCAACGGGGAGAGTACCAACCCTATACCACGGAAGAATTGATCCAGTTAATGGCTGATCTGAAAATCACCATACCGCGTTATTGCCGGGTGAACCGGGTGATCCGCGATATTCCGGCCACCCTGATTGCCGCCGGTAACAAACGCAGCAGCCTGCGCATGGATGTTAAAGAAGAACTTGATCGGCGCGGCCAACGATGTCAGTGTGTGCGCTGCCGCGAAGTTCGCGGCGAGCAAATCGACGCGGATAAGCTGATCTTTCATGATCTGACCTACACCACGCCATCTTCAGAGGAACATTTTTTATCCTTCGACACCCCTAACGACAAACTGGCCGGGTATTTGCGTCTGTCGCTGCCCGACCTCTCTCAGTTTAGTGAGGTGCGTCAGAAAATGCCCGATCTGCAAAACGCAGCCATTATCCGCGAAGTGCACGTTTTCGGGCAGGCCCTGCCGGTGGGCGGCGGCGAAGCCGGCGCGGCCCAGCACAGTGGTCTGGGTACGCGGCTTATTCAGGAAGCCGAGCGGGTTTGTCTCGAAAATGGATATGCACGCCTGGCGGTTATTGCCGCCGTGGGAACCCGCAGGTATTATCAGAAGCGTGGATTCTTTCGTGGGACACACTATTACGTGAAAGAACTGATTTGACTTGTAAATCAAAGAGTTGAATTATTACAAATTATTTTACGAATTTGTCAAAATAGCTTCGGGGAGACAGGATTTCAGGCTTCGTACAAGTCAATCCAAGAAAATGATGGTCACCGGTAATGAGGATATCCACCTGATTTTCTATGGCGCTGTTTAATATAGGTTGATCCTGAATATCTGGCATCGTCATTTGTATATTTTTGGCATCGGGAATATTAAGAAAACGCATTTCTGAAAACAGTTTGCGCAGCACATCTACTTTTGTTGGGAATCTGCGTTTCGCAACCTCCAAACACTCATCAAGAACCGTCTGACAGAGTACCAGTTCTTCGTTTTCACTTACAAAGAATAATATTTCCGCAGGAATGGAATCTCGATTAAGGATAGCTGAAAGGATCACATTTGTATCGATCATCACCTTCATTCAGATTTACCATAACGAATATTTAATACTTCTTTTAAAATATCTTCATCAGAAACATTGACGTCTCCAAAAGCCTGTTGAGCTTCTCGAATGGATAAGCGGGATGAGTTTTTAATAACAATTTCTCCGTTTGATTTTTGCAGGAATAAAACCTTGTCGCCTGCTTTCAGAGAAAGTTTTTTTCTAACTTCCAAAGGCAGGGTAATTTGACCATTGGTTGAGATTTTAGCCAAATTCATAATCAATCCTTTCAATATTTCTTTATTAATAAATTTTTCTTGATTTTATAATATCATTTCTCCTTCACTAAATCAAACAAAAACCTGCTGAAAAGAAGGCAGGTTGATGTAATATGTTTCCACCTCGGGTTATGCTGTTTTTAATGACCTTACATATTCTTGCCAGGGGTCTGTTGCCTTTTGAGCTGTCCGCCAGCGGTTTCCCACAAGTCGTGTGGTCAGGGAAACCGGTAAAAGGTGGCTGGCTATCCGTAAAACCTGGTTTAGCCAACCAGGGATGACCTCAGCCTTGCCTTTTTGCGCCGCGTTGATCGTGAGGCGGGCAACCGTGCGGGTATCCAGTGTGGTTACCTGTCCCCAGAAACCCTGGGCGAAGATGGCTGTCATGTTCTCGGTGGTGGTTGGCATTCCAGCCGGACAAAGAGCGGTTACTGTCCCAAAGTCTTTGATCTCTTCCCGAAGGGCGTACGAGAAATCCAGCAGGAATCGCTTGGTGGCCGCGTAGGTCGCCTTGTAAGGCATGGGGGAAACGGCTGCCAGGCTGCAGACGTTGACAAGCATGAATTTCTGGTCCGGGTCGCGCAAGTCCAGGATTTCATGGGTCAGGTCCAGGGTGGCTTCCACATTCAGACGGATCAGTTGCGTTATCTGGTCGCGGGTACGTTCAAGAAACGCGCCCTCATGGTCCGTGCCGGCCACATTGATTAACCCGCGAAAACGAATTCCCTCTGCCTTTAAAGCGTTAAGGAATTCCGTCCGGCTGGCCTGAGAGGTCAGGTCACATGCCATGCCTCTGGCTTCAAGAGAGTATTTCTTCGCGAGGTACTCTGCGAACCCGCAGACATCTTCGCGCCTATCGGTAAGGTACAGGTTATACCCCCTGCGGGCACATTCGGTTGCCAGCGCGCTTCCCAATCCGCCGGTGGCTCCACTTATAAGGATAAATGGTTTCATTCTTTCTCCAGCAAACTTGCCAACATATGTTTCAATCACTTGTTTTATTTTATGGATTATTGTATACTTTGTCAAGTGATTGTTTCAATCAATTGTTTTATTTTTCAAGAATTCCTGTTTAAAATGATTGCGACAGGGATTGAGGTTTTCTGGAGAGATAAATGGAATCCATGTTTGACTATACCCCGGCCCTGGCCGATAAAACGGTGGTCATCACCGGCGCCACATCGGGCATCGGTCTTGCCGCGGCAAAACTTCTGACGTTGCACGGCGCGCGTATAATCGGAGTAGGCCGCGATAAAGGCCGCTGCCTGGCCGCCAGAGAGTCTATTCTGGCAACCTGTTCCGACGCCTGTGTATCATTTTTAATAGCTGATCTTTCTTCGCAAAAGCAGGTCCGTCAATTGGCAATGGAAATACGCGCCGAACTTGCCAACCAGGATACACCCTGCCTGGATATTCTGGTCAATAACGCCGGCACCTATTCGCAGAATAAAGTATTAACCGAAGATGGTATTGAGAAGACGTTTGCCACCAATCACATGGCTCCCTTTCTATTGACCCATGAGTTGCTTCCCTTGCTTCGCCTGTCCTCCTCAGGTCGGGTGATCACAGTAAGTTCAGATTCGCACTACAACATGACCATCAATCCAGAAACCGTGCGCAATCCAACTTTTTATCTGGGCATTCTGGCGTACGCGCAGTCCAAATTGGCCAATGTGCTCTTTACGGCGGAATTTAACCGGCGGTTTTCCAGTTCAAAAGTACATGCCTACGCGGTCGATCCCGGCCTGGTGAGAACAGGAATTGCTTATAAAGGCCAACCAGCTTTTTCTCGATTCATCTGGAGACTACGTCGCTCCGCGGGTGTTGATCCTGAGGTACCGGCCCGCACCATTCTTTATCTGGCTGCCGAGCCATCTATTCAAACCAGCCCGGAGAATTACTGGTGCAACCAGAAACCCAAACGCTGCAGCCGTGAGGCGGATGATCCGGCACTGGCGGCAAAATTATGGGATACTTCCATGAGGTTATGCGCTGTGCCAGCCGGTTGACAGGAGATATTTGTAATGGGTATGACGAACGTTGAAGAGAAGATCATCACCGCCACGGTGGAATGTATTGAGAAGTATGGAATTAAAGGCACTACCATCCGGCAAATCGCCG
>CAYNJT010000080.1:0-7356 GCA_964397625.1 uncultured Leptolinea sp.
CAGTATTTAAAGAAAACGCCAGGTCGGGGCGTAAAGCGGCCGCCTGGCGTAAATAAACATGTTTGATTTCTTTCTGGGTCAGCGGAGTGTTCCAGGTGAGTAATACCCGGACGCACAACGGCAAACTGTTCTCCACCGGAATCTCACGGGCGCACATCAATGGGACATGTGTCCAACCCATTTGACGGGCAGCCCGGGCGGGGAAAGCGGCCGTGATGTCATCCGTGACTGTGAACAGAGCGGAAGACAGGTCCTCGGGAGCCAGAGAGGGATTCGCCTGTTGAATGGCTGTCAACAGCTCCATTATGGCTGAAAGGATGCTTGCTTCTTCGTTTTTTTCCACTGTGGTGGCTCCGCGAATACCTCTTGAAAACATGCCTTGCTCCTTGAAAAACAAAAACACGATGCCGCTTTTGGCATCGTGTCAGGGGATTTACTTGCGTTATTCCCGCTTAACCTAAACCAGAGGCGGCCTCAAGGCTGTGGCGCCATAAAAATAGTAATAGGTAAAAAAGCGGGAGGATTTGTTTGTGTTCATTTCAATACCGTTCAAAATATTGTAGCTGAAAAAATTTTTCCGTCAAGAGGGAAATTTTGGAAATATCTTAAAATATTCAAAATGTGGGGACACACATCTCTCAAAAGGTCGATTGTGTTTCTCCCGGCAAAAGCAACCGGAGAAATGTACCATTTTCTACACATGTGTCATCCCGATGGCTTTTACCCTACGTATGTTTAATAATTCTGTTATTGGTAAGGTAGAAGCAGACGAGAATACCTTTTTAATTAGCATAATCATGCTTCGCCTGCTTCTTCCGCCGTTCTGACTCTCGCCATCCCCCGGAAAATTGAATGAAAATGGAGGAGGTAAAGGCCAGTTTAAATTAATCGCGATACTCAATTGAATTTGTAAATAAGATGAAGTGATCCCTGTCATGGATCACAATCCATTTGTTAGAATGGATTGTGAAATTCAACGGTTCGGTCTTCTGGAAGGATACGAGCCGAGCACGCGTAATATAGGCGCGAACTGGCCTAATTCGGCTAGAGCCTCCTTTACCGGTTCATTCTCCGTGCTGCCCATCAGATCAATGTAAAACAGATATTCCCACGGTGAACCCACCAGCGGCCGGGATTCGATCTTGCAAAGATCAATCCCCCGGGTGGCAAACTCCCGCATGGCGCGATATAGCGATCCGGGTTCATTCTTCAGGGTGAACACGATGGAGGTCTTGGCGTTATCCACCGGATGTACCGGCTCCGCCCCCACCACAAGAAACCGGGTGAAATTCGCCTGGTTGTCTTCGATGTGCTCCGCCAGCACCTGCATGCCAAAGATCTGCGCGGCTTGAAGCGAGGCGATGGCGGCCAGAGATGGATCATCCTGGCTGCGGATGATTTTCACACTGCCGGCAGTATCGTAGACAGGTTCAACCTTGATGCCCGGCAGAGACTTCAGATATCCGGCGCACTGCGCAAGCGCCTGGGGATGACTCATCACCGTCTTGATATCCGCAAGTTTCGCTCCAGGGCGGGCGATCAGGCAGTGGCTGACCCGCAGGTAATGTTCTCCCACCACCCATAACGGATTTTGCATCAGCAGGTCGTAGTTCTGGTGGATGCTGCCGGCCAGCGAGTTTTCAATGGGCAGCACACCAAACTGGCAGTCGCCGGATTTTACGGCCGTAAATACCAGCTCAAACGATTCGCAGGGAACGGCGGAAATATTTTCGCCGGAAAAATGCTCAAACACGACGGCTTCTGAATACGCGCCTGGCTCACCTTGAAATGCTGCCCGCATAATTATTCTCTTTTCCATTTTTCGATTGGGGGTATCCGCTCATTGCCGCGTTTGAAATTCCCGGTGACCCGGGCCATCAATAGTTGGGCGGATGGTGGATCGGTCTTCTTAATTTTATCAAGAAACTGACAGCCATTCATCCCTGTGAGGACACGGACTTTACGGCCCCTCCAGTAGATAAACACCTTTCCTGACTTTATGTCCCGGCAGGAAAAAACATCAATCAGTTTCTCGTGGTCCATAAGAAAATTGTAAAGTTAATTTCATTCGACAATTCATACAAATCAAAAAGCTCCCATCTAAAACCGATGGGAGCTTTATATAGTTTATTCAGGTCAATCCACTACTTTCCCTGTACCGAATACCTTGCCCAACCTTGGCAAAATCCAACGATCCAGGCCAAGCCAGCCGGCCGTTTTCCAGGCAAGCACCAGCCAGGTAGCCACCACGAACATCATCGGGTTGGTGCTTACGGTGCCAGCCATCAGGTAATTCACATTCATGAAACCGCCAAAGAAAGCAGCCAGGCCGGTAAAAATTCCCAGGATCAGGGCAACGCCTACCAGGATCTCACCGATCACCACGAATCTGCTCCATAAAGCAGCGTTGGGCATGACGTTGTTTTGAAGAAATGAGGCGTACCAGCCCTGCACATCCGGATGTTCACCGGCGGTCTTTGCCAGCGCGCCGTTCAGGAACCCGGTCAGGGCCACACCGGCTTTATCACCAAACCATACGGGGCTGAAAAGTTTGCCCCACCCGGCCATCAACCATTCATAGCCCAGATACAAGCGAAGAACCAGCCACAACCACGACATGCGTACGTCGCTGAACAGAAAGCGGGCTACCGGTGGATCACTTAATTGAACATGATTCTTGCGAGATACCTGCGCTGCCACTGACATATTTAACTCCTTACTTGAATAACATATTCGTACATATACCATATTAATACTCATATTAATAAAAATTTCAAGTAGAATCACTCTGTTAATCCAGTTTTGTCCAACCTATTAAGAGTTTTATCGGATATGAACTCCAATCGACTATGCTATACTTACCCTGTAAGCACACCTGTCGCGGAGGAAACCCATGCTGCGAAGATTGTTCAAGACCGGAAACAGTATCGTCCTTTCATTACCCCGTGAAGTTCTGGAAGGATTGAAACTATCTGATGGGGATGAAGTAAACCTGACCCTGGAAGAAGAGAATAACCGTCTGGTAGTGATGAAAGTGGAGAAACCCGTCTCTGCTTCCGGCGTGGATGAAGACTTTGCGGGCCACCTGGCCGAATTCATCCAGGAATACCGCTCTGTCCTGGAAGATCTTGCTCAATGACCATCTACCTGACGCCCGAACAGGCGCTGTTTGTGCATTATCGGTTGATTCATGAAACCGGCGGCGAGCCGGGTGTTCGCGACCTCTCCGCGTTATTGGCAGCTTTACAAAAACCGGCTGCTGTCGAAAAAGGACAGGAAGTTTACCCCGGCCTGTATAAAAAATCCGCCGTCCTGTTGGATGGCATTCTTAAAACAAAACCCTTTCATGCCGCCAACCGGCGTGCGGCCATAAGCATCGTGGAAATGTTCCTGCGGATTAACGGCCAACGTATCGGCACAGAGACCAATGAAATGGTGCAATTCGTGAAAAAATGCGCCCACGCGCCCGTCAGCCTGGAATTCATGACAGCCTGGTTCTGGCAGTACGCCCGCCCGCTTCCTGCCAGGCATTAGAACCTGTATTTATTTATAGAAGATAATATTCACCATCTCCACCGGCGAATCTGCTGTATTGGAAAATTCATGCGGCAGAGTGCCGTCAAACCGTATGGCATCTCCCTCATGCAGATCCATGGATTGTTCTCCCAATTCCAGATGAACCATACCATGAGTAAGGATGACCACTTCTTCCACCCCGTTGAGGTGGCCGCGATTACTCAGCCGGCCCTTCGGTTTTATGATTATGGTTAAGGTTTCTGCGCGGGTTTTATCGCTATACGGAATGATCGTTTGGATCAAGTGATCCGGCGATTCAATAAGCATGGACCTGTCTGCAGCACGCACAATGGTGTATTCTGACTCTGGCGGTGTCACCAGGCTTGTTAACGGAATTTTCATTCCTTCGGCAATTTTCCACAATACCAGTATGGTGGGGTTTGTCCCGCCGCGCTCTATCTCACTCAACATACTTTTGCTGACATCGGATATTTCTGCGAGGTCGTCAAGTGTCAACCCTTTTTCACGGCGAAGTTGTTTCAAGTTTTTTGAAATCTGGTCGTTAATAGTATCCATTGGCGCCTCCGAAATCCAATATATTGAATATATATCCAATATATAATATAATCCAATATACAGTAATTAAATTCAATATAGTATACATCAGGAGGTAGAGATGGAAATTCGAAATGTGAATGACTTGTTGGGAAATCTGGTTAAAGATGAGAATTCAGATATCAGTGTATTAAGACTGACTGAAGGTGTCCTTTCCCTGTATCTCGCCCGCCTGACAGCCGGCAGGAGACTGCCCGCCCATTACCATAACAATGGGAGTGAAATTTATCAGATCCTCGCAGGCAACGGCACATTTGAAATGGGAGAATTAACGGCGGATGGCGTACAATGGTCTCTCAACCGGATGGTGAAATCCGGTGATATCTTCGAAGTCCCGGCTGGCGCCGTTCATCGGCTGACAGGCGGCATGGAAGACCTGAAGCTGATTTTCTTCACAGCCCCGTCGCATCTGGGCGAAGATCGGGTCTTTCTACCGTAAGGAAGAGAATTCATGAAATCCTTAAATTTTAAAAAGATTGACGCCTTCACCGGCACTGGATCCTCCGGGAACCCTGCCGGGTATGTCTGGTTGGATGAGCCTGACAGTCTGACCGAAGGTGAAATGCTGCAGGTGGCAGCCGAGCTTAAAGGCTTTGTCAGCGAAGTGGGGTACGCGTCTGAAAAAGATGGCATCTACCATTTGCGCTATTACTCGTCCGAATGCGAGGTTGCGTTCTGCGGCCATGCCACCATTGCCATCCTGTATGACCTGCTGAATTCTGACCCACGCCATGAAGTAACCATCCGCGTAAAAGCGGGTGACCTGACTGTTTACAATCGTATCCCGCAGGAAGACGCAGTTTATATCACCGCGCCCTTGCCTCAGTTTCTTGACAACCGATTATCCCTCATTGATGTCGCCGGCGCGCTGGATCTCAAACCGGAAGCGATCTCATCAGAATTGCCCATCCGGGTTATCGACGCCGGCCTGCGCACCCTGCTGGTGCCCATGATCCGGTTGGATGACATCCTGTCCATGAAGCCTGACCAGGAACGGCTCCGGCAGTTCAGTCTGGATCAGGATTTTGATATCACCCTTGTATTTTGTGAAGAAACCGCTCAGCCCGCCAACCGCTTCCACACACGGGTGTTTCCTCCTAAATTCGGTTACCTTGAAGACCCGGCAACAGGTTCAGGTAATTCAGCCTTCGGGTATTATTTGATGAACGAAGGCCGCTGGCCGGGCGACCTGTCGCTTGAACAGGGCCCCAGCCGCGATAAACCGAACATTGTAAAGTTGAAACACGAGTTCATGGATGGAAAAGACCGCATCCTGTTTGGCGGCGCCGCGACCACACGTATTGTTGGCCTGTACCAATTGCATTCTTTCTAGAAATAATTCGAGAGCCTATGCAGCGCATCGCGTTCCTTTCCGATATTCACGGAAACATTCTGGCACTTGAAGCGGTTGTCCGTGACCTGAAACAACGGGCAGTTGAAACAGTGATCACCCTGGGCGACCTGGTTTCCGGCCCTTTGTGGCCGCGCGAAACCATTCATTTTCTGATGGCACAGGACTGGGTACAAATCGCCGGCAACCACGAACGCCAGTTATTGACTCTGCCTGATTCCGAAAAGGGTCCATCTGACCGGAACGCGTATTCACAATTGAATGAAACCGAACGTGACTGGTTGCGCGCGTTGCCAACCGGAATGATTTTTCAAAATGAAATCGTAATGTGCCACGGCGCGCCCGATGACGACAAAGTCTACCTGCTCGAAACCATTGAAAATGGTCGTACGCGTCTTTCCAGTACACAGGAGATACAGTCACGATTGGGGCAAATTGCCTGCCCGGTGCTGGCCTGCGGCCATTCACACACCCCGCGCGTCATGCAGATGCTCGGCGGACCATTGATCATCAACCCGGGCAGCGTGGGTATGCCAGCCTACACAGATGACGGTTCCAGGCCGCATGTTGTTGAGACCGGTTCACCTCACGCGCGGTATGCCATTCTGGAGAAGAACGATAATATCTGGTCGGCGCAGTTATTGGCGGTTCCTTATGACCACGAAATCGCCGCGCGGCAGGCTGACCGGCTCAACAGGCCGGAACTTGCCATGGGGTTGCGTACAGGTTATGTGACCGCCGGATAGCGCGGTTAGTTTAACCCCGCTTCAACCCATATATAATATCTTCCATGAGCTCCATCCTGCTGGTTGAAGACACACGTGAACTGGCGCAACTCATTTTCAATGAGCTGGAATCCAATGGATACCAGGTAACCCGGGCGGAAGACGGCGAGCAGGCGCTGCGCCTGTTCACAGAAACCCGGCCTGATCTGGTCATTCTGGACTGGATGCTGCCCAAGGTTGACGGCCTCGAAGTGCTGCGCCGTATCCGCCAGAATTCAGCCGTGCCGGTGCTCATGTTGACCGCCCGCCGCGAAGAAACAGACCGGGTAATCGGCCTTGAACTGGGCGCGGATGACTACCTTACAAAACCTTTTGGCATGCGTGAATTGATTGCCCGCGTGCACGCCCTGCTGCGCCGCAGTGAATTGATCCAGTCGGTGTTGACCTCCGACAGGGCAAATCCGGAAGTCACTCTGACGTGCGGTCCCCTCAGCCTGGATCCGGCCGCTTTCATCGCCAGCCTGAACGGGATTCCACTGGAATTAACCCGCACTGAATTCGATCTGTTGTCACTGCTGGCACGTAATCCGGGACGCACCTTCAGCCGGAATTACCTGCTGGAAACCATCTGGGGCGAATCGTATATCGCAGGAGACCGCTCTGTGGACAATGCCATTCTTCGGTTACGCCGTAAGCTAGCCGATCTGGGGGATTCCATTGAAGCTGTCTGGGGGATCGGATATCGCTTCAACCGGCCATGAAAGAAAATTTCAAAGCTACATCCCTTCTTTTGGCTGTCCATCCCCTGCAGGGTTTGCTCGAAACCTACCTGATCGGATTGCTGATCCTAGCCATCGCGTCCCGCCTGGAAGGGGTTGTCGATCCATTTGTGGTTCAGGCGGCTATGTTTTTCCTGTGCGGCGCCTGCGGAATGTGGGCAGTTCTGCGCATCCGTTTGCCCAAAACAGGGTGGTTCCGGCAAATCATTCAGGATGCCGGTATAAGCCTGGCGATCAGTCTGATCATGCTGTTCGGCATCCGCGAATCAGGAAATTTCCTCCACTGGGATGCCGTCTGGAGGTTGACCCACTGGTATGAATCACAAATCCAGGTCGTTTTGGCCTGTACCGGGATAGGATATTTCTTCGC
>CAYNJT010000080.1:7456-12532 GCA_964397625.1 uncultured Leptolinea sp.
ACCCTGATCATACTGGGATTTTTAGTCACTCTCTGTGTGATCCTACCGCCTTCAGCCCTGTTTTCCTATTTTGTTTCCCGCCGGGTTACCCGCCGCCTCGAAGCCCTCACAAAGACCACAACAGCGCTGCGAAACGGAGATTATCAGGCAAGGGTGGAAGTGGTCGGGGAAGATGAGATCGCCCACCTGCAATCCGACTTCAATGCCATGGCGGATAAGCTGTCATCCACCCTGCGCGATCTGGGTGAGGAGAAAAATACTGTTGCCCGCATATTGCAATCACGTCGCGACCTGGTAGCCAATGTTTCCCATGAACTGCGCACCCCGGTCGCCACGCTGCGGGCGGCCATGGAAACCCTGCTGGAACGCTGGGATGATACCCCGCCGGAAGAAAACCGGCAAAAAGTCGCGCTGATGGAAAGTGAGGTGCAACATCTGTCCGCTTTGATCGATGACCTCTTCACTCTGTCACAGGCAGATGTGGACCATCTCTCGCTGGAATGTTCCCCCACCGATCTGCACCCGTTGATCCTCCAGGTGGTTGACTCGATCTCTCCGCTGGCCTGGCAATCCGGCCGGGTGGAAGTGACCGCGCAACTGCCCAAGGATCTTCCGGATCTGCTGGTCGATCCCCAGCGCATGCAGCAGGTGCTCCTGAATCTTTTACGCAACGGTGTACGGCATACCCCGCCAGGCGGCATTGTTGCCGTTCTGGTAGAAAGCATCGATGGCGAGGTGCGTATTGACGTCAGGGACACCGGCGAGGGAATCGACCCTGAGGATTTGGGACATGTATTTGAGCGTTTTTACCGGGGGAAGAACGCTTCGCGGGAAAGCGCCGGCTTGGGGTTGGCGCTTGTGCGGGAACTGGTGGAAGCCATGGGGGGAAGTGTTTCAGCGGAAAGCGAACCAGGTAAAGGGAGTTGTTTCCACCTGGTTTTTCAAGTCAAATAGCAGGAACATGGTACGGGGGAAAGTACAAATTAAAGGATTTGCGACAATTTTGTGACATTTTTACGACAGGTCTGCGACAGTCGACCGGTATCCTTTTGTCATCACACAATAAAAGGATATCGAAGCATGAAAATCTCTCGCAAATTAATCTCCATACTTCTGGCAGTTATCTTCCTGACCGGATTGCTCCTGCCAGCCGCGTCTACCAGCGCGCAAACTGGCAGCCAGCCGGATTTCGACGCGCTGGACGCCTATCTTCAGGCGCAGTTGACAGCCAACCGTATCCCCGGCATGGCTGTGGCGTTCGTCAAAGATGGAAAGGTCGTCTTCCAAAAAGGGTACGGAGAAGCCGCCCCTGGAAAACCGGTCATACCGCAAACACAGTTTTATATCGGTTCGGTAACAAAAGGATTCACCGCGCTGGCTGCTATGAAACTGGTTGACCAGGGCAAATTGGACCTGGATAAACCCGTTCAGGCCTACATTCCCTGGTTCAAGACGGCTGACGCGGACGCAGCGGCGAAGATCACCGTGCGCCATCTGTTGAACCACACCAGCGGACTGAACGAAAAAGGCGACCCGAACTCCGCCGCGTACACATCCACCCTGGAAGAACAGGTTCGCCTGCTTCAATTTTCCAAATCCGCCACTCCCCCGGGAACCCGTTTTGAATATTACAACCAGAATTACCGCACGGTTGGCTACCTGGTGGAAGTAATTAGTGGAAGACCGTATGGTGAATTTCTTCGAGAAAATATTTTCAAACCGCTGGGAATGACCCGCACCGTGACCGACCCGGCTGACGCCCCCGATTTGGCGCAGGGGTACAGCCGTTTCTTCGGATTTCCATTGCCACAGCAGCAGATTTTTATTCCGGGCGCCCTGCCTTCCGGTTACCTGATCACTTCGGCGGAGGATATGGCCCGCTACCTGATCGCTTCCATCGACAACGCCCAGCCCGATGGGGCTTCCCTGCTGACCCTGGATTCCTATTCCCTCCTGCACACCCCGCCCGCCGGCATCGACAGCTCGTACGGCATGGGGTGGATGCTCGATAAAGAAAACGGTTTTCTGGGGCATGGCGGCGCGATCAGCTATTTCCAGGCGTTTACCGCCATGAATCTGATAGACCGGAGCGGTTTTGTGATCTTGTACAACCAGGACAGCATGGAAAATATGCTGTTTGAAAATTCGAGCATCAATACAGATCTGATCAATTTCCTGGCTGGAAAACAACCGGTGCCAGCCAACAAAGCCTGGGTTGGGTTGATCCTGCTCGCGCTCGCGCTGGCCGATCTGGCAAACCAGATCCGCCTTTACCGCCTGCTGCCGCGTTGGGTGGAAAAGACCTCAAAACAGAACAGGGTGTGGTTATGGATCAAGGTTGGATTGGGGATCACCTTCCCACTGGCTGTCGTGCTGGGTGTGCCGCCGCTGGTGAACACCCTGGAAGGTGGCGCACCGGATTGGATCGAACCGTTCAAGTTGATGCCCGATGTGGTCACATGGATTCTGGTGGGTATGGCGTTGAACATCATCCGCAGCGTCATCCACGCGGGTATGCTCCTACGTAAATCAGGGTTAAAGGCGAACAGGGAGGCGTTCCAATGACACCGGAAAATATCACACGTCGTGATTTTCTGAAGACTTCGGTGGCCGGTCTGTGCGCCATATGCCTTGCCGGATGCGGATTTTCCATCGATTCGTCACCCGAAGAATATTGGGCCAAAAACAAAGACCTTCTCATGAAAGAATATCGAAAAATGACCAATTCGGCTGCCAAATACATCCGCGAAAAGGTCAGTCCGGAAGAAACGGAAGCCATTATCGCCGAAACCCGGAAGAACTACGACCAGCTCCTCCCGCAGGTGCCGTATATTGGCGGCGACCGCAATCAATTGACCGAAACGCTGTACAAATCGGCCGTCGCGTTGGCCCTCTACCAGGCCATGAAAGCTCACGGTCAAGATGTAGAGGAAACCGGGCGGGTGATGTACCGGGTGATGGAAGATGAGTTCAATTTCAATGAACCGCTTGCCGGCGCGTACTCACGCAACCCGACCGGCAAGGTGGAACAGGAAAACTTCCGGGTGATGGAACGCTGGTCGCAAAAGAGCACCTATCCGGGCGACTGGAAATTAAAGTTCATTGAAGGAGATGGCGCCAATTTTGACTTCGGGGTGGATTACACCGAATGCGGGATCGTCAAATTCTTTAAAGCACATGACGCGTTTGAACTGGTTCGCTACATCTGCCTGGGTGATTTCCCGATCAGCCGGGGAATTGGATCAGGTTTGGTACGCACAACAACCCTGGGCAGCGGCGGTCCGCGCTGTGATTTTCGCTTCAAAGCCGGGCGGCCCATTCAAATGGAATGGACACCGGATTTCTTGAAATAAAGGAATGCTAAATGATACAGAACATCATTGAAGTGCAGAACCTGAGCCGGAATTTTGGCAAGAAGAAGGCGGTTGACAACCTCTACCTGCAGGTACCACCCGGCTGCATCTACGGTTTTCTCGGGCCGAACGGCGCAGGGAAGACCACCACCATCCGTATGCTGCTCGGTTTGATTCACCCTGATAAAGGCAAGATCAATCTATTTGGAAAACCGTTTTTAAATGGAGATATTCAAGCCCTGAAAAGCATCGGTGCGCTGGTTGAAGCCCCCACGCTTTACCCGCACCTGACCGGACGGGAGAACCTGGAGCTCATCCGGCGGCTGACTGGCGGGGAAAAGCGTGAGATTCAACGGGTGCTGGCGGTCGTGGATATGGAAAAAGACGCCGACCGCCCGGTGCGCGAGTATTCGCTGGGGATGTGCCAGCGCATGGGGTTGGCCCTGGCGCTTTTCGGGCAGCCGAAACTTTTGCTGCTGGATGAGCCCACCAACGGGCTGGATCCAGCCGGAATCCATGAGATCCGCGAATTGATCTGCCGACTGCCCAATGAAGGGATCACGGTTTTCCTGTCCAGCCACCTGTTGAATGAAGTGGAGCAGATGGCTACGCGTATCGGTATTATCCGGTCCGGCAGCCTGATCTTTCAAGGAAGCCCCGCGGAGTTGCGATCGCGGTTTCAGGACAACGTCTCTGTGGTCACTGATAGATTGGATGAAACCTGCGCCTTCTTGAAGAACGCGGGCTGGCAGGCTGTCCATCAGATCAACCATCACCTGACGATACCGGTAAACGGCCTGTCGGATGCCGCGCTGATCAACACGCAGCTCGTGCAGGCTGGCCATCAGGTCTATCAGATAAGCCTTGAACAACCCTCGCTGGAAGATATTTTCCTGTCATTGACCGGAAATTAAAGGAAAGGAAAGAATGATCTACCTCAAACGCGCGCTGAGCGCAGAATTATTGAAGTCACGCCGCACATTGATGCTCCTGCTGGCTTTCCTGGCTCCCCTGGCCATGGCTTTCCTGGAACTCGCCGTCGGGTTTAACCAGGGGATCAAGATGTACAAAATAGGCGGCGATAGTTGGAAGACGCTGATCGACCATACCATGATCCTATGGGTATTGATCCTTTTACCCCTCTTTGTTACCCTTCAAATGGGGTTGATGGGCGCGATGGAACACAACAGCCGCACATGGAAGCAGCTTTACTCACGCCCGCTGCCCCGCTGGAGCATCTATCTTGCCAAACAGATCATCGGCATGGGGCTGATCGGCATCAGTTTCATCGTGCTGGGTTTGTTTTCCGTCGGCGATGGCCTGCTGGGGCGGTTTCTTGTACCGGATTTGGGTTTTGACGCTCCCATCCCCTGGAACTACCTGGCCCAAACCCTGTTTTTCTCTTTTCTGGCAACCTGGCTGATCATCTCGATCCATCTATTCATCAGCCTGTATAGCAGCAGCTTTGTATTTGCCATGGGCGTCGGGATCGTAGCCACCGTGTTTGGCCTGGTGGTTATGGGGTCAGATTACGAGCCTTTTGACCCCTGGATCATCCCGGGAGTGGTGGCCCATAATATCTTCAATGGCGATACATATATGCAGCCTTTGCTAACTGGATTGATCGGCGGTTTAATCGTCTCCGGGATTGGTTGTTATTTCACCACCCGCAAGGATGTTTTGCAATAAGGGTTGTTCTGCTGCCCGAGCCTGTCGAGGGCAG
>CAYNJT010000081.1:0-12424 GCA_964397625.1 uncultured Leptolinea sp.
AGATTGAAATCCCCGCACCGGAACCAGCGGAGAAAGTATCCCGCCCGGTGGAATCTCCCGTTTCGTCAAAAGATAGAGATCTCGACGACGAGAGCGGACAGATCACCCCCAGTGATACCCGCAACTGGTACGTCATTCATTGCTATTCGGGTTATGAGAACAAAGTTCGGCATAACCTGGAACAACGCATTGAAACCATGGACATGAAGGAAAAGATCTTCGATGTCGTTATTCCGACTCAGGAAGAGATCGAAGTTAAAGACGGCAAACGCCGCACAGTGGAACGGCATGTGTTTCCCGGATATGTTTTGGTCAATATGATTCTGACGGAAGAATCCTGGTACGTGGTGCGCAATACCCCGGGTGTGACCGGGTTTGTGGGCATGGGCAACCAGCCCACCGCGCTGCGCCCAGAAGAGGTCAGCCAGATTTTGCGCCGCATGGAAGCCGAGGCGCCGCACATCAAAGTGACCTTCAAGATCGGTGAGCGAGTCCGAATTGTGGACGGCCCATTCAACGATTTCCGTGGAACAGTGTCAGAAATTGACCAGAACCGCAGCAAGGTGCGCGTGATGGTCAACTTCTTCGGCCGTGAAACACCGGTCGAACTGGACTTTTTGCAGGTAGAAAAGGCATAAACAGGCGAAAACGCCTGATCATGTGGGAGGGTGTCTCCCTTTTACCACCCGTTATAACCACAAAGGAGTGAAACTGTGGCAAAGAAACTTAAAGCAATAGTACGTCTTCAGATTTCGGCTGGAAAAGCGAATCCAGCCCCCCCGATTGGTCCTGCTCTTGCCGGACACGGGATCAACATTATGGCATTCTGCAAGGAATACAATGCCCGCACGAGCAATCGCGCCGGCGAGATCATTCCCGCGGAAATCACCATCTATACCGATGGGTCATTCTCATTCATTCTGAAAACACCGCCCGCCGGTGTCCTGCTGCGCAAAGCGGCCGGAATTGAAAAGGGATCAGGTGTCCCCAACCGCGAAAAAGTTGGAAAAGTCACCCGCGCCCAGATTAAAGAGATCGCCGAATTGAAATTCAAAGACATGAATGCCAACGATATTGAAGCTGCCATGAAACAGATCGAAGGCACCGCCCGCAATATGGGCCTGAATATTGTTGACTAGGTTTTGTGGGAGGGCAGTCTTACTGTCCGCTTGGACCACTAAGGAGAAATAATGGCCAAACATGGTAAGAAATATATTGCTGCGAAGCAAAAAGTAGATGAAACAAAATTCTACTCCCCCGTTGAAGCGGTGAATCTGGTTAAAGAAACCAGCACCACTACGTTCGACGGCACAATGGAAATCCACCTGCGCATGGGTCTTGACCCGCGCCAGGCTGACCAAATGGTGCGCGATGTCGTTGTGCTCCCCAACGGTCTGGGTAAAACCGTGCGCGTCCTGGTCTTTGCCCAGGGTGAAGCTGTTGCCAAAGCCACCGAAGGCGGCGCTGATGTGGTCGCCGATTCTGACGAGTGGATCAACAAAATCGCTGCCGGTTGGACAGAATTCGATGTGGCCATCGCCACCCCGGATATGATGGGCAAAGCCGGTAAACTCGGCCGTGTCCTTGGCCCCCGCGGTTTGATGCCGAACCCCAAAGCCGGCACCGTCGTTCCCGCAGAAGATCTTCCCCGCGTCATCCAGGAAGCCAAAGCAGGCCGTGTTGAATTCCGCCTGGATAAAACCGCGAATATTCATGTCGCGCTTGGCAAAGTCTCTTTCTCTGTCGAGAAACTGGTGGAAAACCTGGCCGCTTTCATGGAAGCCATCAAAAAAGCAAAACCGGCTGCCGCCAAAGGTACATACATCAAACGAATCACCCTGACTTCAACCATGGGCCCCGGCATCAAAATGGATGTCAACCAGGCGCAGTCCATGTCAATTGCCGAGTAAAATCGGGTATAATAAGCGACACAAAACAGAATACTTTCTTCACCGCAGACAGTTGGTGCCGCAATGCGGCTTAATATCCGGCCGAGGTGGAGACATTCAATAACAGAGCAATTTGTTAATTATGAACGAATGTCTTTACCAGAGCAACACACGGTAAAGACTTTTTATTTCAAAACGAAAGGAGGTGACACTCATTGGCTTTCTCAAAGACACACAAAACCAAAATGCTAGCCGATTATGAAACCTGGTTGGATAAGAGCCAGGCTGTCTTCATGCTGGAATACACAAAAATGACGATGAAAGATATTGATGCCTTCCGCGCAAAAGTGCGTGAAACAGGCAGTGAAGCTCACATTGTCAAGAATACGTTGATGGAACTGGCCATGAAAAAGGCCGGTTACGAAAACGTGACCAAAGCTGAAGGTACATTACTCGTCGGGTTTGCGTATAACGATGCTCCTGGACTGGCAAAAGTTTTTGCTGACGCGTCCAAGAACTCTGAAATTTTCAAACTGCGCGGTGGTTACCTGGGTAAACAGCAATTGGCTGTTGCACAGGTTAAAGCTCTGGCTGATCTGCCCCCGCTTCCGGTTATGCGCGCCACCCTGCTCGGTGTTCTGCAGGCTCCCGCGTCCAAACTCGTCCGCACGCTGGCCGAACCCGCCCGTTCGCTGGCTTCTGTTGTAAAAGCATATTCTGATAAAGGCGCTCCTCAGGCTGCCTGAGTCACAATTTTCATTCAATAATCTGTAAGGAGATTTTACAATGGCTGATTTAGCTAAACTTGTTGATGAACTGAGCGCCCTTTCCGTTTTGGAAGCCGCTGAGTTGGTGAAAGCCCTCGAAGAAAAGTGGGGCGTTTCCGCCGCCGCTCCTGTTGCTGTTGCCGCCGCCGGCGCCCCTGTGGCCGCTGCCGCTGCCGAAGCCGCAGAAGAAAAGACTGAATTCGATGTCGTGCTGAAAGATGCCGGCCCCAAGAAGATCGAAGTCATCAAAGTCATCCGCACCCTGACCTCCCTGGGTCTGGTTGAAGCCAAAACCATGGCCGAAACAGCCGGTTCCAAGGTTCTCTCCGCTGTTTCCAAGCAGGTTGCCGCCGATGCCAAGAGCAAACTCGAAGCTGCCGGTGGTGTGGTCGAATTAGCCTAAGGGCTGAACTTAAACAAAAAAAGGCTCTCGCAAGAGAGCCTTTTTTCTTTATTAATTGGAAGTTTCCGGTTAGACAGCCACCGACTTGACCTGCCGGATCACCATGACGACCTTGCCCATGATACGCAAAGAAGAGGGATTATCAATCAGGATGGGTTTCATGGACGGATTGGCGGGCTGCAGGCGCACGCGGTTGTTCTCTTTGTAGAAATACTTCAGAGTGGTGGAGTTCTCATCGTCCAGCCAGACAGCAACCATATCACCATTGGTGGCATCCTGGGCGTGTTTCATGACCACGATATCGCCGTCGTTCACCATGGCATCGATCATCGAGTCGCCATCCACTTCGAGGGCGAACAATTCGTTGATCTTTTCCTTGGCCGGTAAAAGGCTGCGGGCAATCTCAACGGAGGATTCGGGATCGAAATAGGCCATATCAGAAGGCGGCATGGGAAGCGGCGCGCTGGCCACAATACGGCCAAAGATGGGGATGCGTAGAATGTCGGTGAGCGAACTGGCGGCGTTCTGCCCGTGAAGGATCTCGGGGTTCAGCGACGGCCCGCCGGCTTCGGGGTAGACCGGTTTGAAAACGCGGATGCTGCGGGAAACCCGACCATCCCTCGCGATGTAACCTTCCTGCTCAAGATAATTCAGGTAGTAATCAACCAGCGAGGTGGATTTCACCCCGATACTTTCACCAATCTGACGGATGGAGGGAGAGTAGCTGTTCTTCTCCACGAAGGTCGTCAGGAATTCCATGATCTTCCTGTGGCGGTCGCTGAGCCCGACAGTCTTTCTTGGCATAGTACATTCCTCCTTATAAAACCGTATAGAAATACTATACCAGAACAATCGTTCAACTGTCAAGTAGCAAATATGTACTATGTACTTACAGAATTGTCAACAGCACATTATATGCGTACCCGGCGATGATCGCGCCGATCCACAGTGTTCCCACCACAATGGCAATGACGCGCCAGCGGGCGATGGTTAACGCGCCGGTGACCGCCCCGATGGAGGTGCCAGCCCCGGTAATCAGGAAGGCCATGGCAGCGCCCTGATTCATGCCACCGTCGATCAACCCTCGGATGAATGGCAGGGAACCTTCGCTGGAGATGTAGAATGGCAATCCAAGGGTGGCAGCGAGGGGAATGCTGAATGTGTTTCCTGGGCCAAACAGTGTTTTCATCCAGGCTTCCGGGATCAAGCCGTTTAGGAAAAACCCCAGGAAGGCGAACATCGTGAACATAACCATCAGTTGTTTGGTTACGGCAGAAAGCTCAATCAAGAATTTCTTGATGGAATGGTCCGGTCTTTTTTTCTCCTCTTTTTCGTTACCGCAACCGCATGTCTGGGACGCAGATGATGCGACAGGTTCAGAAGGTTCTTGATTGCTTCCGCATCCACAAGACACCGGAGCGGCAGACACCTTAAGATCAGACTGAGCAGGCTCAACCACGGCAATCGTTTCATCACAACAGCGGCTCTGCGCGGCGCTGTAAGTCAGAGCAGGTTGCGCCACCAGGAATTGCTGCCGCAGCACAGCAGGTTTATTGCTGGATATCTCACGAGATGCGGTGTTGCCCATCCGGTCCTGGTTCTTTAACCAGCCGCGGCTTTCAAAGAAAGCAGCCACGGCGCCACCGGCCAAACCCAGCAGGATGGAAGCTATGAAATAAGACAGAGCAAACGGCCACCCGAACAGACCGGCGCTGTAGATCAACTCTTCCGGTGAGGATAATGGCGACGCCACCATGAAGGCCACAATGGGCGCCCAGGGGATCAGGCTGGCCATCATGCCAAGCACCACGGCGGTCGTGCCGCAGGAGCACAACGGGGTACCTACGGCTGCGGCGGTCGCCCCGACTATTCCGGCGTTCTTGTACTTTAATAAGAATGCAGCGATCTTATCCTGATTGGTATAAAGTTTCATCAGTGTGGCAATGACAACGCTGACTGCCAGGAAAGGCCAGTTATGCGTTAACGATACCCAGACCTTTCCCGCGGATTCCATGATGAGTGTTGTGATGAAGTCCATTTTCATTCTCCTTATAGTGATGATTTACTACATAGACGCAGGAGAAAGAAAAAGGACGCAAAATTTAGGTGTTATCTTCACAACAGCAGCAACGCTCGCGGTAATCATAGATGATCCCGCGCGCGTCAAATTCATAGTGGCAGCAACTCAGCATGGTCTCTTTGACCATAGCGCGCGCCCGCTGCACCCTGGATTTAAACCCGGAGATTGAAATACCCAGTAGCCGGGCGGCTTCCACCTGGTTCAATCCCTGATAATCTGTTAAAAGAACGGCTTCGTGGTAAATATCAGGCAGGGATTCTACGATTTCACGGATATACGGAGCCAGTTCTTCGGCGGCATCCACCTCCGGGTAATCGTCTGTGACTGGCAGATCTGGTTGCCAGTCCTGTTTTGCCGATTTTCGGTAATGGTCCGTAATGCAATTGCGGGTGATCTGAAACACCCAACTCTCGATCCTGATTACATCCCTGATACTGGCCAGGTTTGTGTGAATCTTCAGAAAAACATCCTGAAGGATGTCCTCAACATCATCTGGATCTTTCACGCGACCGTGGATGAAGGCATATAACCGGTCGTGCAGGGAAGACCAGAGTTCACGAATAGCGTCATCACGGCAAGGCTGACAGGTTAAATCCATTGCCGCATTATACGTGAAATTCCGAATTATTCGGATGCCGGTCATCTTTTGTTATACTACTTTGTAGTCATCTGAAAAGTTAAATAATAAGGAGACAGCATGGGATCGACGACAGTCAAGTGGATTGGCGGTAAACAATTTGTGGGTATCGATTCGACGAATCACTCTGTTGTTTTATCCACCACTGATGAAGGCGTGGGTATGAAACCTTCTGAACTCCTGCTGGTGGCGGTATCCTCCTGCAGCTCGGTGGACGTGGTGGATATCATGGCCAAGAAACGCACCCCTCTGGATTTCCTTGAAGTGATCACCAGCGGCGAGCAGGATGCCGATCCGCCATGGACTTACCGAAAGATTCATATGACTTACCGGGTGCGCGGCAAAGGGATTCGAGAAGAAGACATCGCGAAGGCGATCGAACTTTCACACAAGAAGTATTGTTCTGTGGCCTCCACCATCAGCGGGGTGGCGGAGATCACGACCTCCTTTGAAATCCTGCCTGAAGCGTAGGGGAGTTGGGTTTATAATTAGATTCCGGAGGGACATCCCCTCCGGAATTTTTATATACGGGAGTCCCATATGGCTGTTCTCGGCGTAATTGACCGCTATCGTCCTCTGCTTAACATTCCTGAGCACACTCAAAACGTCACGTTATTGGAGGGCAGCACGCCGTTAATTCCTGTGCCGCGCATCGCCGACGAACTGGGAAAGAACTGCAGAGTCTGGGTCAAGTTTGAAGGACTTAATCCCACCGGTTCCTTTAAAGATCGTGGAATGACCGTGGCGATCAGCGAAGCCGTGGGACGAGGCGCCAAAGCCGTCATCTGCGCGTCCACAGGCAACACGGCGGCTTCCGCCGCGGCCTACGCCGCCCGCAGCGGCCTGCGTGCCATCGTGTTGATCCCCAAAGGGAAAGTGGCTGCCGGAAAACTGGCCGGAGCGGTGGCTTACGGAGCGGATGTCTTCCAGATCGATGGCTCTTTCGACGACGCGCTTACTCTGGTTGTTGAAATTTCCAACCGCACGCCGATCGCGCTGGTGAACTCGCTTAATCCCTATCGCCTGGAAGGGCAGAAGACGGCCGCGTTTGAGATTTGTGACGAACTAGGATTTTCGCCCGACTGGCTTTGCCTGCCGGTGGGAAATGCCGGTAACATCTCTGCCTACTGGCTGGGATTCAAAGAATATAACGAACTGAAAGGAATTCCGAAGCCGCGGATTCTGGGAGTGCAGGCCGAAGGTTCCGCCCCGCTGGTGGTGGGTCACCCGGTGGAACACCCTGAAACGGTAGCCACGGCCATCCGCATCGGCAAACCAGCCCGCGGCGAGCAGGCGCTTGAAGCCGCCGAACAATCCGGCGGCCGCATTATGGCTGTCTCAGATGATGAGATACTGGCGGCACAGCGCGAACTGGCGGCCAGCGGGATATGGGTGGAACCCGCATCGGCAGCCGGCCTGGCCGGGCTTCTACATGAGGTTAGAGCTGGAAATTTCAACGCTGATGGAAAGCGCATTACCATTGTGTGTACAGGGCATGGTATGAAGGATCCGGATATTATTGCCTCCAGTATGCCGGCACCCCGGTTAATTCCTGCCAAAGCAGACGCGCTCGAAGCGGCTATTATGGGGGAGAAATAATGGGTAAGCAATTAGTATCGTTTGACATACGAGTCCCGGCTACCAGCGCCAACTTGGGCGCCGGGTTTGATTGCCTGGCTGTGGCCTTCAATCTATGGAACCAGGCACACGTGGAAATTGGAGGAAAAGGCTTCCATGTGCATATTAGCGGCGAGGGCGAAGGAATCCTTCCTGAAGACGCGGATAACCTGATCATCAAGTCGTTTCAACACACTCTAAAAACCCTGAAGGTCACTCCACCAGCTGGAGTGGTTTTTCATTGTGAGAATCATATCCCTCTCGGTTCGGGACTGGGCTCCAGCGCGACCGCCGTGTTGATTGGCGTGATCGCCGCCACAGTTTTGAAACCGGAGTGCGAGAACAAAGATACCTGGCTGCAAATTTCCGCCGAACTGGAAGGTCATGCTGATAATGTGGCCGCGGCAATCTATGGCGGCCTGGTGGCGGTGCGCAAGGTTGACGGCCGTTACAAAACCCAGTTGATTGATATTGAACCGGATACTGCTGTGGTCATCCTGCCAGATATTGACCTGCCAACCCATACCACGCGTCAGGCCTTACCAAAGAACATTCCTTTAGCTGACGCGGTATTCAACATATCACGTATTCCGGCCATTCTTGAAGGAATGCGCATGGGTGATGTTGAATTATTGCGAGAGGGACTGGAAGACCGCATACACCAGCCGTACAGGCTTCCGTTGATCCCAGGGTCGTTCGAAGCCGTTCAGGCGGCCAACCAGAGCGGCGCGGCGGGTGCGCTATCCGGCGCTGGGCCAAGCGTGATCGCCTTTATGCCTGATAATGAAGAGACGACGACACAGGCTATGAGCCATTGTTTTGAAGAGAAAAATATGCCTTTCAGGGTATTTCACCTTGAAATGATCAATCGCGGAGCGCAGATCACCCGTTCTTGAAACGGATTATTTAATCAATCGAGCCAGAATATTCAATATCAGTGTTAAAACGATACTGAGGATGATGCTTGCCAGTAGAGGAAAGACGCAGGTAAATCCGCTGCCCTGAAAACGCAGGGTTCCAGGCAAATTGGAAAAGCCTCCGAGCTTTCCAATCAGATAGACCAACAGGCCAATCACAACCAGACTGATCCCGGCCAGAATTATCCATCGGCCGGCTTGCGTGAAATCTAACATACCCGGATTATACGGTGAAGCGGGACATTCCTCAAGAAAAAGGGATCAGGTCATTATAAAGGAAGGCTTTCCTGCATGACGATTGACCCCCATCCCGGCCTTCCCCCATCTCGCAGAGATGGAGGAAGGTGCCTTTAAAAATGGTTTACTTAATTAAATTTTGAAAATTTGCGCTACCCAGTCGTCGATCTGCAGGCGTTCAACCGGTTGCAAACCATGTGATACCGCAGCAGCTTCCACAGACCCGGCTTGTTCAGCCAGGATGCCGGAGAGGATCATCGTCCCGCCGGGCGTCAGCAGGTCAGCCAGACCGGCTTCAAACAGGCGGATGATCACCGGTGCCAGAATGTTGGCCACCACCAGCGGCGCTTTTTTGCGAGAATACAACCCGCTTTTCACTTCTTTAACCGAGCCGAGACCAGTCTCGATCTTTTCCAAAACGCCATTAGCCTGGGCGTTCTCTTTGGTGGAAATAACCGACGCGTTGTCGATATCGACAGCTAGGATTTCTCCAGAGCCTAGAAGGGCGGCTGTAATGGATAAGATACCAGACCCGCAGCCTACATCTATGACAGTTTCTCCCGGTTGCAGGTGGGCTTCGATCGCCTGCATACACAAACGGGTGGTTGGATGGGTGCCTGTTCCGAATGCCATGCTCGGGTCGATGCGAACGGCAATTCGATCAGAGTAGGTATTGGGCAGCCAGGCGGGCAACACCAGCAGCTTTTTTCCGATAGGAATGGGCTTGTAATGCTCCTTCCATGCGGCCATCCAGTTTTCATCATTGATATAACGGAACTCAAGGGAAGGCAGCGGTTGGATTTGCCCCAGGTGCCATAGAGATTCTTCAAGATTACGCCGCGTGTTTTCCAGGTTTTCATCCACCGCAATGAAGCCATAGATGCGCACCGGGCCAACCGGCGTGCCTTCGTCTTCGGCGTCGTTATATTCCACACCGGATTCAGTCACAACACCGCCGGTAACGAAGCGCCCCAGAACTTCACTGACCGCTTCCACGATTTCACCATTACCGGTGAGCGATACTTCCAGCCAACGGGGATCAGCCACCCAGAACCTCCTTAAGGTAATCCAAAAAGCCGCGTTCGGTTGGTTTAGCTTCGTTTCCAAGCACCCGACTCAATTCTTCGAACGCTTTGCGCTGTTCAACATTCAACCGGGTGGGCACCTCAACAGTAATCACCACGTGCTGATCGCCGCGGCCCATGCCGCGCAGACGGGGCATACCTTTCCCTTTAAGGGTGAAGACCTTGCCTGGTTGTGTGCCCATAGGGATATTTAACTTCGCCTTACCGTCGATCACTGGCACTTCTGCCTCATAACCGAGGGCTGCCTGGGCAATGTTGATACTGTAATCCAGATAAATATCATCTCCCTTACGTCGGAAGAACTGGTGCGGCTTAACCTGTACCTCAAAGTAAAGGTTACCGTTTGGTCCACCGAAAGCGCCAGGCTGGCCTTCGCCTGCCAGGCGGATTTGTGTGCCATTATCCACACCACCAGGGACATTGACAACCTTCTTGGATTTTTTGCGTTCAAATCCATGCCCGCGGCAGGCATGGCAGGGCGAATTGATCACCTCGCCCGTGCCGTTGCAGGTGGGGCAGGTGGTCACCTGCACCATGGAGCCGATGAATGTTTGGCGCATCTGGCGCACTTCGCCTTTACCGCCGCAGGTGGAGCACTTGATGGGTGAGGTGCCCGGTTCAGCACCGCTGCCTTTGCAAACAGAACACGGCTCGTCGCGAGTGATCTCAACTTCTTTTTCCGCTCCGTGGAAAGCCTCTTCAAAGGTCATCTGCAGGGTATAGCTCAGGTCCGCGCCGCGCCGGGGAGCATTACGCCGGCGGCGCTGGCTGCCGCCAAGCCCGCCAAAACCAAAGAATTCCTCAAAAATCTCATCCAGACCTACATTGGTGAAGTCTGGCATTCCGCCCATGTTATTTACGCCGGCAAACCCATAGCGGTCAAATGCGGCGCGTTTTTCAGGATCGGAAAGCACAGCGTAGGCTTCGTTGATTTCTTTGAACTTCTCTTCGGCATCCGGTGACTTATTGACGTCAGGGTGGTATTCACGCGCCAGACGGCGAAAAGCGGACTTGATATCGTCCGCTGTCGCCGTTCGGGGAATGCCAAAAATTTCGTAGTAATCGCGTTGTGCCATAAATTATCAGACTGTCTTAAATTCTCCATCGACCACGTCACCATCAGATGGGCCTTCGGGTGAAGGGTTCTGACTGGTATCAGCACCGGGTACCCCGCCACTGGCGGAAGGTCCGGCAGCAGGGCCTGCTCCAGGCTGCTGGTAGAAGCTGGCTCCCATACTCTGGATAATGGCTCCCAGGTCTTCGGTGGCTTTCTTAATGGAGGCTGGATCATCCGAATTAAGGACGTCTTTGACTTTCTTGATGCCGTCTTCGGTTTTGGTTTTCATATCAGCCGGAATTTTATCGGCAAAATCTTTCATCGTTTTCTCAGCCGTGTAGACCATATTATCGGCATGGTTGCGGGCTTCGATCAATTCCTTGCGTTTGGTGTCGGCTTCGGCATTGGCCTCAGCTTCGCGGCGCATCTTTTCCACTTCGGCTTCGCTCAAACCGGAGGAGGCGGTGATGGTGATGTGCTGACTGCGGTTGGAAGCCTTATCCAGCGCGGTGACTTTGAGGATACCGTTGGCGTCAATATCGAAGGTGACTTCGATCTGCGGGATGCCGCGGGGCGCTGATGGAATACCGTCCAGAATGAAGCGCCCGAGTGATTTGTTGTCTACCGCCATGGGGCGTTCGCCCTGCAGAATGTGGATCTCAACCTGAGTCTGGCCATCTGCCGCGGTGGAGAAGATTTGGCTCTTGCGGGTGGGGATGGTGGAATTGCGTTCGATGATTGGTGTGGCAACGCCGCCCAGGGTTTCCACAGAAAGGCTCAGTGGAGTCACATCGAGCAGCAGGATATCTTTTACTTCGCCGCCCAGCACACCAGCCTGAATGGCCGCTCCAACGGCCACGACCTCATCCGGATTGACACCCTTGTGAGGGTCTTTATTGAATTCTTTCTTGACAGCTTCTTGAACAGCAGGCATGCGGGTCATGCCGCCAACCAGAATGACTTCGTTGATGTCGCCGGGTTTCAGGTTGGCATCTGACATGGCGCGGCGCACTGGATCCAGGGAACGGGTGACCAGGTCTCCTGTGAGCTGTTCGAGTTTGGCGCGGGTCATGGTGATCAGCAGGTGTTTTGGGCCGCTGGCATCCGCGGTGATATAAGGCAGGTTGATTTCAGTCTGCATCATGGTGGAAAGTTCAATCTTGGCTTTCTCAGAGGCTTCCTTGAGGCGCTGCAATGCCTGGCGGTCTGCCCGCAGATCAATGCCGTTATCTTTCTTGAATTCTTCGATCAGGAAGTCCATGATGCGCTGATCGAAATCATCCCCACCCAGGAAGGTGTCGCCAGAGGTGGAACGCACCTGGAAGACGCCTTCACCAACATCAAGTATGGAAATATCAAAAGTGCCGCCGCCCAGGTCATACACCGCGATGACCTCATTCTTTTTCTTGTCGAGCCCGTAAGCCAGCGAAGATGCGGTCGGTTCGTTGATGATGCGCAAGACTTCAAGCCCGGCGATCTTGCCGGCGTCTTTGGTGGCATTACGCTGGGCGTCGTTAAAGTACGCCGGAACGGTGATAACAGCCTGGGTGATGGTCTCGCCCAGATACGCTTCGGCATCTTTCTTTAATTTAGCCAGGATCATGGCTGAAATTTCGGCTGGTGAATAATCCTTGCCGCCCAGTTCCACGCGTACATCCCCATTCGGCGCCTTGGATACTTTGTATGGAACGCGGCTGATGGTGCGCTGCACTTCGGGGTCATCAAATTTGCGACC
>CAYNJT010000082.1:0-12063 GCA_964397625.1 uncultured Leptolinea sp.
AGTGGTAACCCGGGAAGAATTTCCTCTTGAAAAAGCCCGTCAGGTTCTTAAGAACGAGACGGTTGCGGTTATCGGTTATGGTGTGCAGGGTCCCGCCCAGGCATTGAACATGCGCGACAACGGCATCAATGTGATTGTCGGCGTAGGTGATAAAACTCGCTTCCCTGATTGGGCTAAAGCGGAAAAAGACGGCTGGGTCCCAGGAAAAACACTTTTCTCGGTGGAAGAAGCCTGCGAAAAGGGCACCATCATTCAGTACCTTATGTCTGATGCCGCGCAGAAGATTCTCTGGCCAACGGTCAAGAAGTATCTTACCAAGGGCAAAGCCCTCTATTTCTCCCATGGATTTTCCATTGTTTACAAAGATCAAACCGGTGTGATCCCACCCGCGGATGTGGATGTAATCATGGTTGCCCCCAAAGGCTCCGGCACCAGTGTGCGCGCCAATTTCCTCGACGGCAGCGGAATCAACAGCAGCTTCGCCGTAGAGCAGGATGCCACAGGTAAGGCTCTCGAGCGAACCCTCGCGCTCGGCATTGCTGTCGGCTCCGGGTACCTCTTCCGAACCACCTTCAAGCATGAAGTTTACAGCGATCTCACCGGTGAACGCGGTGTGCTCATGGGAGCTCTGGCCGGCATTATGGAAGCCCAGTATAAAACTCTGCGCTCTCACGGCCACAGCCCGAGTGAATCCTTCAATGAGACAGTCGAGGAACTCACCCAGAGTCTCATCCGCCTGGTAGGCGCCAACGGCATGGACTGGATGTACGCCAACTGCAGCACCACCGCCCAGCGCGGCGCGTTGGACTGGCGGCATGAATTCCGTAAAGCGACCGAACCGGTTTTCGAACGACTTTATAAGAGTGTTGAAAGCGGTGAAGAAACCCGTATTGTTCTCGAAGCCAACAGTAAACCCGATTACCAGGTTGGCCTGGATAAAGAATTGAAGGAAATGCGTGAGTCTGACCTATGGACAGCCGGCGCCATGGTGCGTTCGCTGCGCCCGGAGAACCAGAAGAAAGGTAAATAACCATGTCACCATCGGGCAACCGTGTAATCTTTTTTGACACAACCCTGCGGGACGGCGAACAGAGTCCCGGGGCGACCATGACCAGTGCGGAAAAACTGGAAGTGGCCCGCGGTCTTGCCCGCATGGGTGTGGATGTGATCGAGGCCGGATTCCCGGCGGCGTCTCCAGATGATCTGGAAGCCGTACGCAAGATCGCTGATGAGGTAGGCAATTCAGCGGAAGGCAATGCCGCCCCCATCATCTGCGGGCTGGCTCGTTGTTCTAAAAATGATATCGACAAGGCCTGGGAGGCGGTTAAACCCGCCGCCCGGCCGCGTATCCATACCTTCCTGGCTACCTCTGACATTCACATGGAATACAAGCTCAAGATGACCCGCGAACAGGTGGTTGACCGTGTGCGTGAAATGGTCACCTATGCCCATAGCCTGTGCGAGGATATCGAATTCAGCCCGGAAGATGCCGGCCGCAGCGACCCGGAATTTCTCTATAAGGTGCTTGGTGTGGCCATTGAATGCGGCGCCACCACGTTGAACATCCCCGATACAGTGGGATACACCATGCCGGACGAATTCGGCCGGTTGATCGCCGGGATCATCGAACATACCCCGGGGATTGAAAAGGCTGTGGTCTCTGTGCATTGCCACAATGATTTGGGGCTGGCCACCGCCAACACCATGGCTGGCCTGCGCAACGGCGCCCGCCAGGCTGAGGTAACCATCAATGGCATTGGTGAGCGTGCCGGAAACACCGCTCTTGAAGAGGTTGTCATGGTACTGCAAACCCGAGAGCCGATCTTCAAATTGACTCACGGCATCGATACCACGCAGATCGTCAAGATGAGCAAGCTGATCAGCAACTATACCGGCATCACCGTGCAGCCTAATAAAGCCATCGTAGGCGCCAATGCCTTCGCGCATGAGGCCGGTATCCATCAGGATGGCATGCTCAAGAATCAGCAAACCTACGAGATCATGCGGCCTGAATCAGTGGGCGCCACGCTCACCAAACTCGTGCTGGGCAAACATTCCGGCAAACACGCCCTACGCACCCGCCTGGAAAGCCTGGGTTACGAGCTGGATGACCAGGAACTGCTGAAAATGTTCGAGCGTTTTAAGATGTTGGCGGATAAAAAGAAAGTCATCACTGATTCTGATCTTGAAGCCCTGGTTTCCGATGAACTCTACCAGCCGCGCGAGCTCTACACACTGGACGGCCTGCAGGTTGCCTGCGGTACCATGGGCATGCCAACCGCCACCGTCCGCCTGCGCGATCCTGATGGTGGGACGCATGTGCAGGCCTGTGTGGGAACCGGCCCGGTGGACGCGGCTTTCAAAGCAATAAACAGCATTATCAATTTTCAAAATTCCCTGCAGGAATTTGTGGTGCACGCCGTGACCGAAGGGATTGACGCCCTGGGTGAAGTGACCGTGCGGCTGCAGGGCGAAGGCGAGACACTCACTGTCGGGTTGCAGCCCGACCAGGACACCCCGCGTACCTTCGGCGGCTACGGAGCCGACACAGATATTGTGGTTGCCAGTGCCAAAGCCTACCTCTCGGCATTGAACAAAATGCTTGTTGCCAGTGGAAAATTCGGTCCTCCCGAAAAAACCGCGACCGAAGCCATTGTCTATTGATTTTTCGCACCAAAGGAGAAGAACCATGAATACAGGAAGAACAACTCTCGTAGAACCCAGTGTGGTGAAGATGCTGGACCCGTACAGCAATCCGCGCACCATCCCCGGCGGCTGGGACGTTTCCGCCATCCAGCGGAAAGCCATGAAAGACCCGGCTCGAAAAGTAGCCGTGGAACCGAATGTGGCAAAAATGTTGGACCCATACAGCAATCCGCGCACCATCCCCGGCGGCTGGGATGTCTCCGCCATCGCAGCTCCTGAAAAGAAAAGCCCAGAGACCTACGGCGAATCATTCAACCCCGGCAATAACGGGTAAGAATGACCGGGCCGCGAACTCTATTCAGCAAAATCTGGGATTCTCACATTGTGGCACAACCGCCAGACTCACCGGCGGTGTTATATATTGATCTTCATCTGGTCCATGAAGTCACTTCACCGCAGGCTTTCGAAGGATTGCGAAAGCGCGGTCTGACAGTCCGCCGCCCCGAGAGGACGGCTGCCACAATTGATCACAGTATTCCCACCCGTTCCAACGGGTCTTCGCAAAGCCGTCTGAACTTTGCGGATGAGATGAGCGTTAAACAGATTCACCAGATGGAAGAAAATTGCCGCCAGTTCGGGATCACCCTGAACGGGTTGGACAGTGAAGGCCAGGGTGTGGTACATATCATCGGTCCCGAACAGGGACTCACCCAGCCTGGTATGACCATTGTGTGCGGCGACAGTCACACAGCCACACATGGCGCGTTCGGCGCGCTGGCGTTCGGTATTGGAACCAGCGAAGTGGAACACGTGCTGGCCACCCAGTGCCTTCTGCAACATAAACCGAAGACGATGGAAGTGCGTGTTAACGGTCAGCTCGGCAAGGGGGTAACCTCCAAAGATGTCATCCTCGCTCTGATCAACAAGATCGGCGTGGGAGGCGGTGTGGGTTATGTCATTGAATACACCGGCGAGGCCATTCGCGCCATGTCGATGGAAGAGCGCATGACGGTCTGCAATATGTCCATTGAGGCAGGCGCCCGCGCAGGGATGATCGCCCCGGATGAAACCACGTTCGCGTATCTGGAAGCCCGCAAGTTTGTTCCCCGCGGCGAAGAATGGGAACGGAAACTGGCCGAATGGAAGGAACTGGTGACCGACCCGGGCGCCGAATATGACGCGCGGGTGGTGCTCAACGCGTCTGAACTGGAGCCCATGATCACCTATGGCACCAACCCAGGGATGGGTATCCCGATTTCGCAACGGCTGCCAGAGCGAGAAGATTTCGCGGATGCCACCCAGAAGGCCGGGTTTGAAAAAGCCATGCTGTATATGGATCTGAAACCAGGCGATAGATTGGCCGGGCACAAGGTGGATGTGGTCTTTATTGGCTCATGCACCAATGGCCGCATAACTGATATGCGGCAGGCGGCTACGATATTCAAAGACCGTAAAGTGGCTGACGGCGTGCGCGTCCTGGTGGTCCCTGGCTCGCATGAGGTCAAACACCTGGCGGAAGCCGAAGGGCTGGATCAAATTTTCAAAACAGCCGGCGCCGAATGGCGCGAACCGGGCTGTAGCATGTGCATCGCCATGAACGGCGACCAACTTGAGCCGGGTCAGTACGCTGTAAGCACAAGCAATCGTAACTTTGAAGGCCGGCAGGGCAAAGGCGGGCGCACGTTTTTGGCCAGCCCGCTCACAGCGGCAGCCGCCGCTGTTACCGGCAAGGTTACCGATCCACGCACCCTGATGTAAAAGAGAGTTGAGCTTTCATGGAACCCTTTAAGACGATCCAATCCCGGGTTGTGGTGATGCCGATCAACGATATCGACACCGATCAGATTATCCCCGCCCGATTTCTAAAAGTCACAGATAAAAACGGACTGGGCGCCAGTCTGTTTGCCGACTGGCGTTACCTGCCTGACGGCAGTCCAAAACCGGACTTTATCCTCAACCGGCCGCAGAGCCAGGGCGCCCAGGTGCTTTTGGCCGGTGATAATTTTGGCTGTGGTTCCTCCCGCGAACACGCCCCCTGGGCGTTGACCGGCTTCGGCTTCCGCGCGGTGATTTCCACTTCTTTTGCCGATATCTTCCGTAACAATTCTCTCAAGAATGGTCTGCTTCCGGTTCTGGTGGACGCAAAAATCCACGAGAAAATGATGGATTACTTCACAGAAGTACCCGACGCGCGCCTGACCATTGACCTCGAGGCCCGGGAAATGATACTGCCGGATGGTAGCCGGGTTACGTTCCCAATCGACGCGTTCTCGCGAAGCTGTTTGTTAAATGGGACGGATGAACTCGGGTATCTGCTGGGGATGGAAGCGCAAATAGCCTCTTACGAAAAGCTGCATTTTAGCGGATAAGGCGGACAGGATGATCCAGATCTATGACACCACCCTGCGCGATGGAACGCAAAGGAAAGATATCTCCCTTTCGGTAAGCGACAAGATGAACATTGCTCACCGGCTGGATGACCTGGGGGTCGCTTTCATTGAAGGCGGTTGGCCGGGCTCCAACCCCAAGGATGTTGAATTCTTCCAGCGGGCGGCCAAAACGAACTGGAAACACGCGAAGATCGCCGCGTTTGGCAGCACCTGCGGGATCAACAAACAGCCCGCGGAAGATGCCAACATTCGCGCGCTAATCGATGCTGAAACGCCTTACTGCACCGTGGTCGGCAAGACATCTGTGCTGCATGTCACCGAAGTGCTGCGTACCACAAAGGAAAACAACCTGCGCATCATCGAAGAAAGCATTGCTTATTTGGTGTCGCGGGGGCGCAAAGTTATATATGACGCTGAGCATTTTTTTGACGGTTACAAACTCGATGCCCTGTATTCCATTGAAACCCTTAAGGCCGCGGCGCGCGGCGGGGCGGAAACCCTGGTGCTGTGTGAGACCAACGGCGGATCCATGCCCTGGGAAGTCACTGAAATCGTAAAAGCCGTACGTGAGCAGATAAAAACCCCGCTGGGTATCCATGCCCATAATGACGGTGAATGCGCCGTGGCCAACTCCATTGCCGCGGTGCGTGAGGGCTGCGTGCAAGTGCAGGGTACCATCAACGGATACGGAGAACGCTGTGGAAATGCCAACCTGTGCTCCATCATCCCCGATCTCGAATTGAAGATGGGGTTGAAAGCTCTACCGGACGGCCAGCTTAAAAACTTGTTTGACCTGTCGCATTATGTGGCAGAGGTGGCTAATCTTGCGCCGGATGAGCACTTGGCCTACGTGGGCCGCGCGGCATTCGCCCACAAGGGCGGTATCCACGTGGCGGCCATGCGCCGCACCAGCCAGTCGTATCAGCATGTGGAACCCGAACTGGTGGGCAACCGTATGGAAGTGGTTGTTTCCGAACTCTCTGGCAAAGGCAATTTGATCAGCAAGGCCGAGGAATTCGGCATCACCCTGCAGGATGAAAACCAGGCAGTGGAAGTATTGCAAACTGTAAAGGAGCTTGAATCAAAAGGATTCTCCTTTGAAGCCGCAGAAGCTTCGGTGGTCATGCTCTTCAAGCGGTTGGAGAAAGATTACAAGCCGCCCTTTGAATTGATCGACTTCTCTGCCGAGGTGGAACACCGCCAGGGGCGCGGCATCTTCTCGGAAGCCACCGTCAAGGTGAAAGTCGGCGATCAGGTCGTGCACACAGCGGCGGAAGGCAACGGCCCAGTCAACGCTCTCGACCTGGCGCTGCGCAAGGCGTTGATCAGCCATTACCCGGCCATCGAGAGCTTCCACTTGTCAGATTACAAGGTGCGTATCCTTGACGCCAAGAGCGGTACCAGCGCCACCACGCGTGTGCTCATTGAAACGCAGAACGATATTAAGACCTGGAGCACAGTGGGAGCCGGTACCAATATCATCGACGCGAGCTGGCAGGCGCTGGTCGATTCATTCGACTACGGACTGACAGTGGTTCACCCGATCGCGGAACGCCAAAAAGTTCTCGAAGGAGTCTAATTCATGCAAGCGAAAATCGTACTACTGCCCGGTGACGGTATTGGTCCCGAGGTGGTTGCGGCGGCTGTCCGCATTTTGAAAGCGGTTGAAACAAAGTTCGGGCACCAGTTCACATTTTTGGAACACAAGATGGGCGGCTGCTCCATTGACGCCTACGGCGTGGCCCTCACTGACGAAACCCTGAAAGCCTGCCAGGCGGCGGATGCCGTGCTGCTGGGCGCGGTGGGCGGCCCCAAATGGGATGACCCCACGGCCAAGGAACGCCCCGAAAAAGGCCTGCTGGCTCTGCGCAAAGGGCTGGCCGTGTTTGCCAACCTGCGGCCGGTGAAGGTCTACCCGAGTCTTGTCTCCGCCTCGCCCCTGAAACCGGAAAAACTGGCCGGGGTCGATATGGTAGTGGTGCGCGAGTTGACCGGCGGGCTGTACTTCGGCGTCCCCAAAGGCCGCGAACAGGTGGATGGGCACACCCGCGCTGTGGATACCATGGCTTACACGGATGAAGAAGTGCGCCGTATCGTGGATATGGCTTTCCAACTGGCGCGCGGACGTCGCAAGAAAGTCACCTCGGTGGACAAGGCCAATGTGCTGGAAACCTCCCGCCTATGGCGGCAAATTGCGACCGAAGTGGCAGCCGGTTACCCGGATGTGAAAATGGATAACATGCTGGTGGATACAGCCGCCATGCGGCTGGTCTCCAACCCGGCAGATTTTGACGTAGTGGTGACTGAGAACATGTTCGGCGACATCCTCACTGACGAGGCGGCTGTGCTTTCCGGATCGATGGGTTTGCTCCCCTCTGCGTCGCTGGGCAGCGGCGGCCCCGGCCTGTACGAGCCCATTCACGGCTCCGCGCCGGATATTGCCGGCAAGGGTATCGCCAACCCGGTGGGCACCATCCTGAGCTCCGCCTTCATGCTGCGTTATTCGTTAAAAATGGAAAAAGAAGCGGCGGCAATGGAAGCCGCCGTGGAAAAAACCATTGCTTCCGGCCGGTTGACGGCTGACCTGGGTGGGAAGGCAACCACGACTGAAGTGACGGAGACCATCCTGGCATATTTATAGAACGCAAGTTTATTGGAGGTATTTGTATGGCTTCATATCCAAAATTCGTGTGGATGAACGGCAAGATTGTTGAAACCGAAAAAGCCACCGTCCCGTTCTTCAACACCACCCTGCACTACGGCGCCGGCGTCTTCGAAGGCATCCGCTGCTATTCGACCGTCAAAGGCCCGGCTGTTTTCCGCCTGAAAGATCACATGGATCGGCTGATCAACTCAGCGCGCATTCTGGGCGTGCGCGAATTCCCCTACACATCCACTGAGTTGTGCCAGGCCACCAAGGACATCATCAAGGCGAACGGATATAAGTCCTGTTACATCCGCCCGCTGCTTTACCTCACCAGCCCGCTGCCCTCGCTCAACCTGGATGACGGCAAGGCGGCCGTGGGCATCGGCGTGTGGGAAATGGGCGCTTACCTCGGGCAGGAGCAGATTGAGAACGGATTGAAAGCCAACGTGGCCTCCTTTACCCGCCACCACCCCAATGTGTCCATGACCAAGGCCAAGGTAACCGGCAATTACGCCAACTCCATCCTCGCCAAGACGGAATCGATCCGCTTTGGGTTCGAAGAAGCCATCATGCTGGATCCGCAGGGATATGTGGCGGAATGTACCGGCGAGAATATTTTCCTGGTACGCAAGGGACAGCTCTATTCGCCCATCACCGCCGACACACTGGAAGGCATCACCCGCGATTCGCTGATGGCCATCATCAATGGGCTGGGTTACACCGTCACCGAGACGATGGTTGGCCGCGACCAGTTGTACATATCGGACGAGGTCTTCATGTGCGGCACGGCAGCCGAGTTGACTCCCGTCTCCGAGATTGACGGACGGGTGATCGGCTCCGGCAAGATGGGTCCCATCACCCGCCAGATCCAGACGGAGTTCCATAAGGTGATCCGCGGTGAGCACGCGCTTTCTGAAAAGTGGCTGGATTACGTGGGGTAGGATTTAGTTTTTAGCCGTCTAAAACCCCAAGGGTCTAAGAAGACCCTTGGGGTTTATTTTTATAAGCATCTTATGAACATATATAAGGTTGATGGGCGTCAGGTCTGCCGGACCTGACGCACATCCCGGCCTTCCCCCAATCCATAAAGCGGGATTGGGAGAAGGTGCCTTGCAAACGCAAAATTCCCGGGTAGGGACGAAGCATCCGGTAAAAATCCGTGGGTGCAAAGGTAACATTGCTCCGGATGCGTCGTCCGGGGTATTGTCAACGCGGTGACTTGGATGTGGACTGTTTTCAACATTCGACAAAGAACAAATATAAAGTAAACAGACGTCGGGGCTACCTGGCTTAACCCCCATCCCGGCCTTCCCCCAATCCGGAAAGCGGGATTATAGGAAGGTGACTTTTAACCGGATTCTAGCCGATTGATTGGCGAAATGAAAACCCTAAGGGTCTTAAAAAGACCCTTAGGGTTTGTTTATGTTTGAATTGTAGTCCGAAAATGTGAAGGTGGTGCCTTACTTCTTATACAACACCACAGCCTTGTCCTTCATCTCCGCGTTTTCCGCGATCTTGACCTCCACCACGGTCAGGCTGTCTTTGGGGATGCCGAAAATGAAATCCACCTCGCCGACGGTATCTTTCTTTTCGCTGGCGTAATAACTTTTCAACGCGCCGCCGTTCTTCTCCCAGCCTTCATACACCATGTCTTTGACTCCGTCAGAAAAAGTCACGCTGATGTATGTCCTGTCGCCGATCACCTTCTTGTACATTTCGCTCGAATCGGTCATGAAGTACACATTGGCCGTCTTTTTCCCCTTGGCATAAGCAGTTTCCTTGCCGGTGGTTGAGTTTGGATCCATCGGCTTGCTGGTTTCGCTGATCTCTGACTTGACGAACTTGAAATTCACGCCTTTAAAGACGGCCGTGTTCACCTGGGCGGCTGCCGGGGTGACGTTAAGGAAGTTTGTAAAATCGGGTGTGGGCGTGACGGTGATGGTCGGTGTGTCTGACGGGATGGGCGTCAGGGTGGCGGTTTCCGTCGGAATGGGAGTGTAGGTTACAGCCGGCAGGAACATGGCTTTCTGGGTCAGGGCGGCCATGGTTTTGGGCAGCGATTCAAGCTGGTCCTTGTTCCCGCAGGCAACCAGCAGGCTCGATAACACCATGAAGATCAGGCAAATTACCGTAATTCTGTATTGAATTCTCATGGAAATCCTCCCGGGGTTTGGTCAGGCAATGTATATCTACCCCAATCAGTACGTTATCGGAGTAACTGTCCCGGCAACGCTGCTCAACTCGTTGCACGGATACATTCTAATTCTATCAAATCTCTGTTCTCACTGCTTTTCTGGCCGCGCATGCCGGGTAAAATAAGCGCATGAGATTCGCGTTGTTACATCGAACTACCGCGCTTATGCGCGCGCTGATTGCCCTTACCGGCGGCTCTTTGCTTGCGTGGTTGATTAGGGAACTCTGGGCGCCGCTGCTTTCACCGGGCTACTCTTTTGAAGAACACAACATTCCTGTTCAGACCCTGATGATGGTCATGGTCTCCGGCCTGTTCGCCCTGTTCCTGTGGGGGTTGATACGAGTCAACGAGAAGCTGGATGAGCATACACTTATCAAACCACGCGGTTTTCTGGCCTTCCTCGGCGGTTTGACTGGCGCGTTGGTCTTCTATTTGATTTATGGTTCCGGCACGCTGGATACCAGCCGGGTGGACTGGTTGTTTACCCTGGGCGATAACGCCCAGCATTATCTTGGATGGGTGTTTTACCGCAACGACCCGTGGATGTTCCCTATTGGCTTCAGTTGCAGCCTGGGGTATCCCTCCGGCACCTGTATGTGCTTCATGGATTCCATCCCGCTGCTGGCCATTCCGTTGAAGGTGTTCAGCTTCCTGCTGCCAGCGACCTTCCAGTATTTTGGCCTGTGGACTCTGTTTAGTTTCACCCTGCAGGGCATTTTCGCGTCGCTGCTTCTGTATGAAGTCTCCGGCAGCCGTCTGGCCGCGTTGGTCGCCCCCATGTTCTTCTGCACGGCGGATATCCTGCTGTTCCGCGTGTTCCGCTACACCCCGCTTTCCGGCCAGTGGATCATCCTCTTCGCGCTTTACCTGTACTTCATTAACCGGCGCGGTGAGCGGCGGGATCACCTTTGGCCGGCCGTGCACATCATGGCGGTGTTGATCCAGGGCTACTTCTTTGTGATGACCTTCGTGGTTTTCTGCGGGGCGCTGCTGGAACGATACCTGAAAGAACGCAGGATACTGCCTGTCTTGCGCGACCTGGCGGTGAGCCTGGCAGCCACAGCGCTGGTCATGTGGATCACCGGTTTTTTCACCGCCTCGGTGGATATGTCGGACGCCGGCCTGGGGTATTTCAAAGCCAACCTCAACGCCTTCTTTAACCCGCTGACCGGCTGGTCGCGTTTCTTCTCCCCGCTGCCGCTGGCCGAAAACACCTACGCCATGAACGTGAATTACCTTGGCGCGGGAATCATCCTGCTCTTCCTGGCTGGACTGGCCGGGCTTATTTTCCGGAAGAAAAAAATAAACCGGGATGTGATCGCCCGGAACGCCGGTCTGTTGGTCATCATCCCTGTTCTGGGGATCTTCGCGTTAAGCAACGTGATCACCTTCAACGAACATATTCTTTTTACCTACACCCTTCCTGACCCGATCCTCAAACTATGGGGCGTCTTCCGCGGGACGGAACGCATGCTCTGGCCGATCTACTACCTGGTGTTCATCTTTGCCATCGGCCAGATACCCCGCCTGAGCCGCCGCCCGCTTGTGACGACTGCCATCCTGTTGGCCGCGTTGACCGTTCAGGTGGCGGAGGTTTACCCGCAGCTCCAGCGTTTCCACGCTGAATTCAGCGATCCGCAGGGCAAGCGCACGCCGCTGCGTTCGCAATTCTGGGAGGACGCGGCCGGGCAATTCAAGACGCTGGTCATCCTGCCGTTGAGCCTGGATAACTGGGCTCCGCTGACCAGATACGCCGCGGAAAACCGCCTGAATATTAACTATTCCTATTACGCGCGGCAGAGTCCTTTGCTTGTACCAGCCGCGCGGCAGAAGATGGCCGACCTGGCTGACGGGAAGAGCCAGCCGGGGGAGATGTACATCATTAAAAGCCCTGACTTGCTGCGCCAGGTTTGCGCGCGGTACGGCCAAAAGGAAACCCTGGTGTACGTGAACGGCGAATGGGTTCTCGCGCCCGGCCTTATTTTCCCGGAAGCCGGGTACAAAGACGCGGCCATTACCGGAAGAATCGCCAACTGCGCCGGCTTATCCCTGCCGGAATTCCTGACGCGCTACGCGGATGAAATGGTCCTCATGGCAGGCGAGGAGGATGTTTCCTTCCTTCGTGCTGACGGTGTGCTTACACTGCGCACCTCACCCGAGGTGCAGATCGAGTGGCCGGACCAGCC
>CAYNJT010000083.1:0-2620 GCA_964397625.1 uncultured Leptolinea sp.
AACCCCTGATGAGGGTTTTGCAGACCCTTGCCTTGCCACTTGGCCACGTCGCCATTGTTACATGCAGGCCGATTTTATCAGGTCAACGAATTAAACGCAAGGAAACGTTTTACGCGCGCGCCAGCCGTCGGTTGAACAAGAGGATGCCCAACACGAAATAAATTATAGAAAGCAGGATCATCAATCCCAGGCGGAAGGAGATTTCCTCAAAGCCGGCGCCGCTGACCAGCGACTGGCGCAGGATCATCATCCCCTGGGTGGCGGGAATCAGGTCGAACAATCCAAGCGCGTGCCCGTTGATCGTCAGCCAGGCGGGGATGTTGAACGGGAAGAACGCCCCAGACAGGAATACCTGCAGCATGGAGAACATACTGCCGGTGTTTACCGCCTCACTGTCATTATGGATGATACAGGCGGTCAACAATCCCAGACCAATGCTGCTGAATGAAAGGATCAGGCAGATGGCAAACGCCAGCGGGATCGAACCGGCTGTCTGGAATCCCAGCAGTTTGGCCATCAGCAGCATCAACGCCACCTGTACCACCGCCGCGCATATCTGGGCCAGGCTGATGCCGATGAACCATTCGGTTGTCGTCAACGGGGAAAGCTGCAACAGCTTCACCGTCCCGGTGCGCAGCTCCCTGCCGATCAGGGTGGCCGTCTGCGGGATGAGCAGCAGGATGGCCATGATCATCACCCCTGGCGCGAAAGCGTCAAAGTCGGTGTATGGCATGTGCAAGGTCAGGTTTTCCACTGCCAGATCAACGATCGGGTGCAATCCTTCCCGTTTTTCCTGCACCGGGTTCAAAACGGCTTCCAGGTAACTACTGGCATTGATGAAGGCCATGCTGGTGCCGTCGCCTTTCACTGTGCGCGCCAGTTTCCCAGCCGGATCGCGCGAGAAGGTGACCAGCATAACGGCGTCCTTTTTCCGCAAGGCTTCATCAGCCATGTTGATATCCTTCACCGGGATTAGATGAAACATCGGCCGACCGTCAGAATAGGTCTTACCTGCCAATATATAAAGGTCTTCCGCCGCCAATCCCTGGGATTGGTCGGCGACCAGAACGTTGTAGGTGAGCAACCGCGGATTGCGGCCGTAGCCAAACGCCATGACCAGCATCATGGCCGCCGGCACGAGAATGGTTAACAACAAAAACTGCGGGTCACGCAAAATCTCCCGAAGGTATTTGCGGGCAATCATCCAGATCTTCATTCGCGCAACCTCCGCCCGGTAAGCTGGATGAACACGTCTTCCAGCGTGTTGGCATGGATGGACACCTCACCGGGTTTGAAACCAGCCTGTTGCAGGGATTCCAGAATTTCGGCCAGGTTACCCACAGCGTTCAATGCGCGTATTTTCAGGGTGTCGGTTTCATAATCGAATTTGACATCCTGGCTCAGGCCGGACAAGACGGATTGCGCTGCCTGCGGGTCGCGTTGGCCGTTGACCAGGCGGATTTCCACTAGATCACCTTCACCCAGACTCTGTTTGAGTTTTTCCGGGGTATCCAGCACCAGCAATTCGCCATGATCAATGATGGCCACACGGTCCGCCACGCGTTCCGCTTCATCCATGTTGTGCGTGGTGACAATGACCGTCTTCTTACGCGCCAGCGATTGGATATACTCGCGCACCTTGACCCGGCTCTGCGGGTCAAGCCCGGCTTCGGGTTCATCCAGAATGACCACGTTCGGGTCATGCACCAGCGCCATGGCCAGATTCAGACGGCGCTGCATGCCACCAGACAATGTTTTCGCCAGACTGTCGCGTTTATCCTCCAACCCCAGGTCGGCCAGCAGCCGCAGGCCGGATTGCCGCGCCTGTGACCCGTTTATGCCGTACATCTGCGCCATGAATTCGAGCTGTTCAATGCAGGTCAGACGTTCCCACAGGACAATGTTCTGCGGGCACATGCCGATTGTCCGGCGCAGGTCTGAGCCGTTTGAGTTCAGCTCTTTTCCGCGGATCAATACCTGCCCGGACGTGGGTTCCAGCAAGCCGCAGATCATGTTGATGGAAGTCGTCTTGCCCGCCCCGTTCGGCCCAAGGAAGCCAAAGACTTCACCTTCCATTACCCGTAGGGTCAGGTTATTTACCGCTGTCAGGGAGCCAAACCGGCGGGTTAGATTGCGAGTTTCCAATACGATGTCAGTCATGGGTTTCATCTTTCTTCTTTACTCATTACGACGCCCGGTTCAGGCGGAACCGCTGGAACAGGGCTACACCCAGCACAAACAGGATCAGCGAATCGATGACCAGCCAGAGCAAATCCGGCCAGACGGCTGTCAGTCCGTCACCGTAGATCATGATGCGGCGAATGGCATCGGTGGCGAATGTGGTGGGCATCAACTCGGCAAAATCCACTGTTTTGCCGAACAGGGTGAACAATGGCATGGGCGGCAAGGGGTACATGGCGCCTGAGAAGAACACCAGCGGGACAAGGAAGATCATCGCGAAATTGGCTGCTTCCCCGTCGCTCTTTGAGAAACACGCGGTGATCATCCCGCAGCCGGCAGCTGTCAGGCAGGTGATCAGGGCGAACAAGCCCAACAATAGGACCGAACCGCTGGTCTGCAAGCCGCACGCGTACGCGGCCGCCAGCGTGATGGCCACCTG
>CAYNJT010000083.1:2720-11677 GCA_964397625.1 uncultured Leptolinea sp.
GGATCCTTCAGCATTTCCAGCCGGGGCGGAAGGGAAGGATCGGCTGCCTGCAACCGCGCGGTGAAATCCTGCGGGATGGTCAGCAAGGCGGATGCTTTCCACTCATTCAGGATGGTACGCGCTTCCCGCGGGTCGTTTATTTCAGTAACCGTGAAAAGCGGGGCGCCTTCGAATTTCTCAGACCGCAACCGCGCGACCAGGTCGTTGCCCAGCGAACCCCGGTCGCGATTATCCACCAGTAGGATCAACGTGCTGCCCAGATTCTTCGCTCCACCGCCATAGGCAATAAAGTACAGATAAACCATCATGGCGGGAAAAATAAGGAACAGGATCAATAATTGGGGGTCCCGAAGAGCTTCAATGATTGTTTTTCGGGCAATGTTGACAGCCTTCACTCGTTTTTCTCCTTCGCGATCCCGTTCATCACCAGGTCGGTGACCGCGGAATAGATGCGGTTGGGCAGCATGTCGTCATCGGTCAACTGGTAATAATTCATCAACTGGGGAAAGATCAATCCGTCGCCGATGGCGATGGTCAGGGCATGCAGCACGCGGGCTGTGGCGTCCACATCCAGATCAGCGCGCACCTCGCCTTTTTCAACAGCCGAGCGCAGCATGTCTTCCACCATGCCGCGCAGCACCCCGGCTATGGGGCGCACCACGCTTTCACCGTATTGCGGGTCACCATGATAGGCGGCCGCCGCGAAAAAGCGCGCGAAACCCAGTTGATCCTCCGACCAATTCACCCCTTCCGCGATATACATGGGCAGCAGTTCCTTCAGGGGCGCCTGTGTCATGTACGGGCGGTAGGCTTCAAACAGTTGAACGGTTGACCGGGTGGCCAGTTCGGTGGCAAACGCCAGCAGATTTTCACGGCTACCAAAATACTGGTAAAGCGACCCGGTGGATACCCCGGCGCGCTCCGCCACCCGCTTGATATTCAAATCCTGAGGCCCGGTATCGCCGGCTTCATCCAGGATGGCCTTGATCACCGCCGCCTGCCGGTCGGCATCCAGCCTGCGGAAGGTGCGCGTGACCAGGCCTTTCTTTTCCAGTTCCAGGATACTCGGAAGATAATCAAATGTGAATTCTTCTGTCATAGTTTGTTATTCCTTTGTTCATATTATATGAACCTGTTATTCATATGTCAATAGAGATGTTGCCAACGTAAAAATCCCCAACGATAGTGGGATAGAATCGGACTATAGACGGAGGAAGATCATGGAATTAGCCATCAATGTGGAAAGCCAGAATGGCCTTAACTGGTCCAACTGGCAGAGGATCGTGAAAACCGCCGAGGAACTGGAGTTTGCCGCCGTGTTCCGCTCGGATCACCTGGCCAGCTTTGACGGCCCTCCCGATCTTGACGCGCTGGACTGCTGGATGTCCCTCGCCTGGCTGGCACAGAATACAAAGCGCATCCAGTTCGGACCGCTGGTCACGCCGGTGACCTTCCGCCACCCGGGCATCACCGCGCGCATGGCGGCCAACCTGGACGACATGAGCGGCGGCCGGCTGATCCTCGGGTTGGGCACCGGCTGGGCGGAACGCGAGCACGCCATGTGGGGCTTCCCCCTGGGCGATGTGAAGACGCGCTTTGAGCGTTATGCCGAAGGGTTGGAACTTGTCTATCGGCTTTACCATGAAAAAGAACCGGTCACTCAGGAGGGCAAGTATTTTTCGGTTCATGACGCGCAGATCCTGCCCCGGCCCGTCAAACCGGGCGGGCCGATCCTTCTGGTGGGCGGCAAAGGCGAACAGAAGACGCTGGCGCTGGCGGCGCGTTTCGCCGCCGAATGGAACACCCTGCTGATGCCCGTGCAGGACGCGGTCGCGCTGTCAAAGAAGCTGGATGGCACGCTGGAAGAAGCCGGACGCGACAGGGCATCGATCAAACGCTCGATCATGCTGAATGTGATCACCGGCCGCACAGACGCGGAGGTCAGGCAGAAGATGGCCGGCAAGACGGAAGCCGAGTGGCGCGCCATCGGCGCGGTGGGTACGCCGAATGCCGTGGCGGATCAGTTGATGGAGTATCAGGCTGCCGGTATGTACCGTATTGTCGCGCAGATGAATGATGTCAATGATATGGGATTTCTGGAGATCCTGGGAACGAAGGTCATTCCGCAGATGAGATGAATTCCCCTCACCTACCGGTAAAATAATGCAACGGTAAAAGATTCTTAAAAGGGGTAATGAACCATCTGTTAATAACGCAACGGATTGCTGTGAGTCTTTTTCTTCATCCCGGGTGTCTACCGGAACGTAAGGGCGATGCATCCGGAAATTATCATATCTCGCGCCCATGATCTTGCACCGGATGCATCGCCCCTACTCGATCCATTTGGTGTTCATGATCTATCACTTCTTAGAAACCTTTAACCGGCGCTTTTCCGGCTATAAATCCCCCGGCCCCCTCGCCTGCACTGCACAAAACGCAGTGCAGTGCAAATGTCATGAAGGGGGTCAAAACATTCACAGAGTGCTTGCTTGATTTCGAATAAATCGATATCTTGTCATTTTTCCCCCCTTTGACCGGCGCTTTTCCGGTAATGAATCCCCCGGCCCCCTTCTTGAAGGGGGTCAAAGCACTCTCAGGTATCACCTTGATTTCGATACAGGTCCGCAGCAGGCCGATTTTGCCTCCCTTTGACCGATGCTTTTCCGGCAATGAATCCCACGGCCCCCTCGCCTGCACTGCACAAAACGCAGTGCAGTGCAAATGTCATGAAGGGGGTCAAAACATTCACAGAGTGCTTGCTTGATTTCGAAAAAATCGATATCTGGTCATTTTTCCCCCCCTTTGACCGGCGCTTTTCCGGTCAGAAGGGGGGCAGGGGGGATTATGGCCAGTTTTTCTGAACTGATATTCCAATACTCTGCCTGTTTTGAATTGCTTCTGGTTCACCTGGCTAATGGTGGGAGCAAACGCGATTCCACCCTGCGAATCACGAGTAGGGGCGTACGGCCGTCCGCCCCTACAAATGGCTTTCCAGAATTCTTGTTTCCAAAAAATATTTAAATGAAAAGACCCCACCTAGGGGTCTTGAGCGGGCGATGGGACTCGAACCCACGACCTTCTCCTTGGCAAGGAGACATTCTACCAACTGAACCACGCCCGCATCACTTGCAGGCAAAATATTATCACGATTGCGGGCATATGTCAAATATTTTTCGAGCCGGTGCAGGCGGGGGATATTCTAATTTCCCAAACCCTTGACAAGATAAATGTACATAGTATAATAAGTGTACACTGTTCACTATGGAAACATCCGCTCCGAAAACCCGCCGTTTTGAAAAGACCCGCCAGGGGATCATCTCTGCCGCGCGCGAGATCATCCGCACCGAAGGGGTGGACGCCCTGTCCATGCGCACCCTGGCCGAGAAGGTCGATTACTCGCCTTCCGCGTTGTACAAATATTTCAACAACAAGGAAGAGATCATCGAAGCCCTGCGTCAGGAAGGCTGGTCTCAGATGGAGAGCCTTTTCCGCAGCCGGGTTCATCGGGACCAAACACCTACAGGAACACTGCTTGAAGCGGCTCTTTCCTATCTTGAATTAGGCGAAAGATACCCTGAACTGTACCAGTTGATGTTCAACTCCACGGTCAACGCGCCTTCAGACCTGAAACAGGTGGAAAGCGACCCGAAATTCATCGTGCTGATGGACATGATCCGGAAGAGCGTTGACAGCGGCGATTTCAACCTGCCGGGAGAGATGACCCTGTTGGAATATCGCTACCTGGCCTGGTTTGTCCTTCACGGCATCTGCATGTTGAAGTTGAGTATGTTCCGCAACTGCCGGGAGCAGTTTGACCCGCTGGCGCGGGAGATCGTCAGGAAATACATTCTCTCGGCCGCCGTAACTCTTGACCCGCGTCAATCGCAATCTTAACCAAATCATATTTTTTTATCACGAAAAGAACACTGTACTTAAATCAAACAGTGTTTAGGAGGAAAAAATGCCAGAGAAATCAAAAATGAACCGCCGGCAGTTTTTGAAAACCGCCGGGATCGCCACCGGGGCTGTAATTGTTGCCTGCGGGGGATTGGGAGCCGCGGCCACCATCGCGCCGAACATTGAATTTGTCGAAAATCACAAGGAAGGAAAACCAGAAATGAAGAAAGTATTAATCGCCTATTCCAGCAAAGCCGGATCCACATCAGAGATCGCGGCTGCCATAGGCGATGTCCTAAATAAGAGCGGCATGGATGTCACCGTGGAACGCATCAAGAATGTAAAAGACATCGCCGCCTACCAGGCTGTGGTGGTTGGCAGCCTGATCCGAATGGGTTCCTGGACTCCCGAAGCCAAGAAATTTGTTGAGAGCAACAAAGATGCCCTGGGCAAGGTGCCCACTGTGTACTTCACCGCCTGCGATACCATGAAAAAGGATACGGCGGAAAACCGCGCGACTGTGGCCGGCTATCTGGAGCCCATTCATCAAATCTATAAACCGTTGGAAAGCGGTATGTTTGCCGGCAAGATGGATACGAGCAAGCTCAGCTTCTTCGACCGAATGATCATCAACATGATGGCTAAAGGTGAAGATCCGAATAAAGATTACCGCGATTGGAACGTCATCAACGCCTGGGCGGAAAAACTGGTCCCCCTGTTCGCTTGACCATATCGTCAAGCACAATTTTCAGGCTGTGACTCGCAGGAGTTCGCAGCCTGTTTCTTTATTAATGCTATAACCGCCACACGCGGCGGGAATGATCAGGCTGTCATGGCAGAGCAGGTCGTATCCCCAATCCTCGCCTTCCACCCGTGTTTTCCCGTTGATCACGGTCAGGGCATGGAAAGATTCTCCATCCATATGAGTAGTGAGCGAGGATTTTATCGGCGAAAGTCGTTCCAACGTAAAGTACTCGCAGGAGACCAATTCCAACCTGTCCGTTTCCGTTGCTGGCGCGCGCACCCCAACCTGCAGGGTTGGATCGATCACCTGTATGGATTGTTCAATATGCAACTTGCGGCCTTCGCTGGCCGGTCTATTCCAGTCGAACACCCGATAGGTGATATCGGAGCTTTGCTGCACTTCATATACCAGCAACCCCGGTCCCAGCGCGTGAATCATTCCGGCAGGGATGAGCACATATTCACCCGTATCTACACGCACCCGATTTGTACAGTCCAGAATCGTCCCCTCACGCACGGCACGGTCCACATCGGCATGCGTAACTCCCGGCTTTGTCCCGCAAAGGATTTCGGCGTTCGGTTCGGCGTCGAGAAAATACCAGGCTTCTGTCTTACCGAATTGATCCGCGCCTTCCATTCGGGCAGCCTGTTGATCATTGGGATGCACCTGAAGGGAAAGCCACTGGTTGCAATCCAGCAATTTCACCAGCAACGGAAAACGGTTGCCTATCCGCCTTGTTACTTTCGAGCCCAGCAAATCGTCGCCAAATTTCCAGGCCAGATTGGCCAGTGTCTGTCCAGAAAATTCACCACCGGTGACCCGGTTGTCCTCGTGAATTGCCCATACTTCCGCTGTGGGGTAGTGCCCCGGGCGCAGCCGGCTGCCTCCCCATACATATTCTCGGTATTGTTTTTCCAGGGTGAAAGGTTTTATTGCCATATTAATTAATCACCTGACCGGGTAATTGCCAGGGCGATGGCGCCCATGACTCCGGCATGGTTTCCCAGCGTGGGTTTGACGATCAAGTCATCAATATGATCCAAAACGCGGGGTGAACGGATATAGCCGTTCAATTGTTTCTGTACATTGGCGCGCACTTTCTCGATCAACCCGGTATGCTGCGGCACTCCGCCCCCCAGAACCACGCGCTTCGGGGAAAAATTAAAGATCAGGTTGGAGATCATCAAACCCAGGTACCAGGCTTCCAGGTCCCAGCCGGGGTGGTCATCGGGCAGGGTTTCCGCGGGCTGTCCCCAGCGCTTCGCCATGGCCGGGCCGTTGGCCAGCCCTTCCAGGCAATCTTCATGAAACGGGCAGCTTCCGGGATAAGGATCCAACGAATGGTCATGTGGGATGAACATATGGCCGGCTTCCGGGTGGATCAACCCGTGCAGGGTGTTGCCATTTACCACCACGCCGACGCCGATACCTGTTCCAACGGTGATATACAGCAATGGATCAAGTTCACGGTTTTCGGGCACCCAGTAATATTCTCCATGCGCCGCCGCGTTGACATCGGTATCAAACGCGATGGGGATTTTCAACGCATCGTGAATTCCACCAACCAGGTTTGCCATTGCCCATTTTGGTTTTGGGGTTGTGGTTATGTATCCGTAGGTGGACGATTTTTTATCCAGGTCAACCGGGCCAAAGGAAGCGATTCCCAATGCGGCAAGTTGGTTGGATTCCACGAATGGTTGGAAGAATTCAATTGTCTTTCCAATGGTTTCAGTTGGATCGGTGGTGGGGAATCTTTCCTGCGCCAGGATATCATCCGGACCGGAAGCAACAACGCAAACAAATTTTGTTCCTCCAGCCTCTACACCACCATAATACTTTTTCATGAAAACCTCAATTTCAGGATAATTTTGTGTCGTTCAATCAGACAACCGATTTATTCTCACCAGTCAATTCTAAACTGAAAGTAATGATACAGAAACCTTTTTATTGAAGTCCGCGGGAGATAAGCTTAATTCCTTCCGGGTTATATGTGTTACGTAGGATTTGGAGATCAAAGGCTTGAAAGCATCACTTTTATTCCCTGTTTGGCCATATCCAGGCGGGATTTCGCGGGCAGGGATTCGTCAGTGATCAATTTGTCGATGATGGAGAGACTGGCCACCTGGGCAACCGATTCTTGTTCGAAGATGGTGTAATCTGCCAGCAGGATTACCTCACGGGCGGAATGGATCATAGCCTGTTTGATGGTCACTTCCGAGATATTGGTATGCGAAAGCCCAAATTCCTGGCTGATGCCGCTGACGCTCAGGAAAAGCTTATCCGCCCGTAGTTCACGCAGGGTGCTTTCGGCAGTGGGACCCACCAGTACCTGACTGCTGCGCCGCAACGCGCCGCCAGTGGAAATCAACTGTATTTGCGCGTCCTGTTCAAGAATGTCAAAAACCTGGGTTGAATTGGTGATCACAGTTAGATCAGTCTTACCCATCAACTCACGGGCCAGGTATCCGGCGATGGGTCCGCCATCAATAATGATAACTTCCGAGGCGTGAACCTGTTCAGCCGCCAGTCGGGCGATAGCCCGCCGACGGGCTTCGATTTCTTCCACGACTTCTTTTTCTGCGTCGACGATTTCCAGTGAAATGTTGTAGCCGCGGGTGTATTCCTGCATAAAATGCACCAGGCTGCGGTACCAATCGTGCTTGCTGAAGGGCACAATAAACCCGATACGCTTAGGCAGGCTGTCCGCCGGTCGATCGCGCAACGGGGTGATATCCAGAGGAATGGAGAAACGGTTGTGCACCTGATCCCACCGCAGGTCCCAACCGGTGGGGGTGCGCGAATAAATCTCCTCCAGGTTCGCGGACGTCAAAATGGTGAACGGAGTCTCCAGTTGTGATGGTAGAGGCTTCTGCCCGTAAGCCGCGATGGCCGCCTCAACGCATACCGGCGCCGTGATCTCGGGGAACATGGCCAGGCCGCCTTTGCAATAAGTACCCTCCAGAAGAGCGGTGCGCATGGTGTCGCCTTCCAGGCCAAATGTAAGCACGGTGATCTTGTCCGGGTCGATGGAAAGGTCGCGGCAGGCTTGCAGTGCTCCCCAGGCAGTGGCGTCATTGATACCAAAGATCAGGTTGACCTGCGAATGCACTGTTAAGGCGTCGCGTGCCAGTTGGTATGCCGTGCGCGTGCTGGATTGCGCGTTGATAGACAACACGAGCGTAGCCTGCGGGCAGACGGAATGCAGGCCATCCATAAACGCCCGGCTGCGTATCTGGGTGTTGGGCAGGCTGTAGGTCAGGTCCAGCACGTGGATCTGTCCGTTCTGACGCTCGCCGAATTCATTGCCAGCCCATCTTCCCAGTTCAAAAGCCGCGCGGTAGTTATCCAGCGAAACCACAGTCATCTGCTTTTCAAGGGAAGCCGATTCGGCGATTATGGGAATGTTCATCTTGCTGGCACGATCCAGCAGCAAATCATCCACCCGGCGTTCCAATGAGCTGGTGATAATCACATCCACCCGGTTGGCCAACAATTCATCCACCGTCTCCACCGGTTCCAGGTCGGCCGATTCTTTCACGGAGACCGGTGTCCATTTTATGGGCGCTGCCCCACCGTATGTCCTCTGGAGTTTGCCATTGTCATCCAGCATCTGTAAATCACGCCGGATGGTCATCTCGGAAACACCAAAATGATCACTTAAGTCACGAACAGAAATGAATCCGCGCTCATTTATGAGAAGTGTAATTTGTTCAAGGCGATCTGTGGCGGTCATGCACTTCCTCCCCTTACAGGAGTAATAATATCATGGGTGACCTGATTTTTTCCAGGTCGGCGGCGGAAAGAAATGTTCTACTTCAATCGATTATAGTGATTCACGTGTTTGATGTCAATAATTATTAAGACTTTTTGTACGTTTTCCAACAATTATCTTGACATTCGCAAACAATTAATGCTAATATATGAACATCATTTTTGAGGTTGTTTGACTTTTATCATATCAAACAAATCAATTGAACATTGCAGGGGGTCAGGCAATAGTTAGCGGAAAGGAGGTTGTTTCAAAAGTTCCCTGTTTTGGAATACCAGTTTTAAGGAAATTTCTCACCTGCTGTAATTCAAACCCACAAAACATCGGTTACTGAAGGAGAAGAAATACCAATGAAAACGAATCGGTTGTTATCCATTTTTGGCGTTCTTTTGATCGCCGCTATGGTGTTGGGCGCCTGCGCCCCCGCCGCCACACCCGCGCCAGCCGCCCCGGCAGAACCCGCAAAACCGGCAGAGCCGGCGGCCCCCGCCGCTCCTGCCGCCGCAGGCGGGCCTGTTGTGCTCAAAGCCCCCATGGAAGCCAAAG
>CAYNJT010000084.1:0-11383 GCA_964397625.1 uncultured Leptolinea sp.
AGCAATTCCTGCACGGAGCCAAAGCGCTTCTTTGGGTTCTTCTCCAGACATTTCAGTACCACCGCTTCCAGTTCATCGCTTATGTTTGGATTGTACCTGCGGGGAGATAGCGGCCTCAAATTGACCTGCTCCCAGCGTACCTTTTCTCCTGTCATGCCGGGGATGGTAGCCATCTCACCGGTGAAGGGCCGTTCGCCGCCGGTGAGCATTTCATACAGCACAACACCTAAAGCGTAGATGTCCGTTTGCGGAGTGGGGTCCAGGCCGCGCACCTGCTCGGGCGCCATGTAGGCCGGGGTGCCGGCCGTGGCCATGGTAGTGGTCGTGGCTCCTTCCGCCTGACGGGCAATGCCGAAATCGGTGACCAGTATGGTGCCATTGCGGTGGATCATGATATTGGCCGGTTTGATGTCGCAATGCACCATGCCTTTCTGGTGGGCGTAATGCAGCGCGCTGCAAACCGGCTGCATGATCTCCAGCACTCTTTCCGCGGTAAACGGTTCGTTGCTCTGCGCGATCACCTTGCGCAGAGTCTGGCCTTCCACCAGGTCCATCAGCATAAAGACCAGGTCATCGGCTTCTTCCAGCCGGTAAAAATGCACAATGTGCGGGTGCTGCAATTCCGCCAGTGTGTGGGCTTCCCGTTTAAAGCGCCGCAGGAATATCTTGTCTTCCGCCAGGTCATCGCGCAGGACTTTCATGGCCAGGAAAACCGCCATGGTTTTGTCCCACACCTTGTAGACGCGGGACATACCCCCCTCGCCAATCAGGTCGTCCACCCGGTAGCGGCCTCGAATGACCTCACCCACAATATTGCGCATAGCCATGCTCCATTTAGTTTTCCAGGTAAATCAGGGTAGTCTTTCCAATGGTGATGCGATCGCCGGGCATAAGACGCATTCCCAGGATGGGTTGCCCATTCACAAAGGTGCCGCCCTTGCTCTGTAAATCCTGGATAAACCACATCCCTTCGGAAGTGCGCAGCTCGGCATGGTTCCGGCTCACGCTCCTATCGGGCAGAACCAGGTCGTTTGAAGAACCCCGGCCGATGCTGAAATGATCATGGGTGACCGTTACGCTTTGACCCGGAATGCTGGCAAAGGAAAGGGTGGGCTGTCGGCTTTTCCCCTTTCCGCGTTTATTCGCGCGGACATACACAAACATGCCTCCGCCCATGATGGTGATCAGGATGAGGAATATGGCCAGCCCGGAATTCGGCTGGCTGGCAGCAGGCTGCGCCGGTACACTCCCGCGGCGAATCGACACAATGGCGTTGTAATCCGTTGTTCCCTCAGGCACATCCACGCCAACAGCCTGGAAAGACCATTGGCCGGCGATGGGGTTACGGATGAGAATGGTATCCAGTGTCTTCGTGGCAGCCAGCGAAGCGCCGGAATAATTGGCATCCACCTGTCTGCCCTGCGGATCCGTGAGAACAACATCCAACTGGCTGCCTGGCCAATTGAGCGAAAGATAAACCTGGTCCTGCCCGCCATCCACCTGGAAATTGCCAACCTTAATTTTCTCTCCCTGTGAGATTTTGCCCGTTTTTTGCAGCACCACTTCACCAGTGGACTGGTGCCGCAAATTGACATACACATTTGCCAGTTGCATCGAGCTTTTGGCATTTGAATACGAGCCGCAACCCGATCGACTGGCGATCTCTTTCAACAGGTCTTCATCGATGGTAGGCTCATTGTTTACTACCGCGCCTGGTTCACCAAAACCGACGGTATAAATGCAGACCCCCTGTTTTCCAGCTTCTGATGAGAGGTTAAGGATTTCATTGCGTATGGATTGATAATCAAGGGTAAGGTTTCCATCCAGTCCGATATTGGGCAGGCCATCGCTTAATAAAACAAGGATGTTCTTCGTGTCATTCGCGCTTTGCGGGAACAAGGCCAGAGCAGTACGCAATCCATCCGCCATCGCGGTCCTGCCATCAGCAGAAAGACCGGATAAGGAATCGGTCAGTGTGGAAAAATCGCCGGTAATGTTGGCGTTAACCCCGGCGCTCATACTGAAATGCGCGATCCCCATTTTGTGCTGACTCGAACCAGAGGATTGATCCTCCGCCTGGATCATGTTGATGATGTTCTGGCCGGACTCAATGGCCGCAAGCAACTTGGATGAACTTCCCGTGGTGGGTTCCTCCATACTTCCAGACGTATCAAAAAGCAAAACGGTGTTGGTGTTTGTGGATGTTGTTGGTTGGTTCACCGGTTGGCCGGTTGGAGTGGCAGTGACTGTTCCGCCGATTTTCCCCTTTTTTAATGGTATGCGAAGGGTGATGATGTCAAACTCTTTTTGCGGTAATTTTTCGCTAAACACATCAAAGCGTACCCCGGCGGATGCTGTTAAAAACAGATAGGTTGCCCATTCAACCGGTTGATCCGCCCAGTTTCTTCCAGAAACCCCGGTGTTGGAAACGCTTACCCCCGGTTGAATGACCGTAAGCTTGATTTCCCCTTCTACCCCGCCTTTTAAACCACTATAAGGGCCGACGATTCCATATATTAAAAGGTTGGATTGCTCAATAAAATAGGCTTGAATGCTCAATTCTTCATACACGGAAGGCGGAAAGTTGAAATCCACCTGATTGTGATACGTGGAAAATGGCTGATAATTATTGCCGGTTTTTTTGAATCCAAAGCTGACCGATTTTTCATGGGAAACGCTGGTTTCCATCCCAACGGAAAGTTTGCCATCCGCTCCAATATTCAAAATTATTACAGGGACGAGCACGATCGGGACAGGGCCCACCATGACGGTGATGGGGTGCATGGTCCAGCGGCGCAATTCTTTTGTTTTCGAAAACAGATCTATCCCGCTTGATGTGGAAAGGCTGATCGTGTCTTTTGTGGCGCAACCCATCTCAAAATACAATTCCTGAATGGTGGAATTCTTGATGGACAGGTCAAAGGTCCACTCAGGTTTAAGAAAGAATTCTCCATTGACCTTCAACTGATCATCTGTCGTGGAAAGGTTGTTATCCTTGTCGTAAACAACGATATCTTTAATTTGAACTTCAATTCCATCGAACGCCCGAACCGGGGACGCGAGTTTGACACCCCCGTGGTTACTGTCCTGATTGTTGGCAATATCTGCCTGGGTCAGGGTGCGTTTGAAATGGATGGATCCATCCTGAATGGCCGCGTCCAGTGTAGTATTGACAGTTTCAATTTGAACTTTTCCCCCAACCCGGTTTACCCGGGTGACTTTCCTCAGGAAGCCATACGGGAATTGCGGGGTTGAATCACTCACGATAACGTTACCCGTGGAAAGGTTTTGCAATTCCGCGTTTGTACTGGAAAAGGTCATTACCCGGTTATCACTGCTCACCGATTCGAGAGTTTGAATGGTTGCCGGAGAAAGAACATGGGTATTTTTAGGGATTACCGGGTCGACCGGTGTGATTGAACTGGGTGTGGGTCCACTGGATCCATTTAAACCTGACGCTCCAGCCGTGGGACCGGTATTGCCTGAACTGCCACCGCCGCCCAAAGCCAGCATCAAAACCAGAAAAATGATAACAAACCCCGCAAGGAAAACATAAACCACGTTGTTTCGCCGATTGTTTTGCATTAAATATTCGCCATCCCTTATTCCTGGAGATTCGACCAAATGATCTCTACAGTTTCAATTCAAAAATCTCGCCATAACCGATCTGGATGATGTCACCATCCTTTAAAAGATATGGACCGTCAATCTTGTCATTGTTGACGTAAGTTCCATATTTACTGCCTTCATCTTCAATACAAATCCCCCGTTTGCCGCGAATGATATGCGCGTGCCGGCGGGAGACGCTCTTGTTGTGAAGAACCACCTGCGCTTCATGGCTGCGTCCAAGAGTAAGACCATTTTTTGGGATGGAGATCTCCTCATTTGCATATTGGCCTTCGCGCGCCAGTAAATACGGACCGGATGTATTCCGAACAAATTTCTCAACGGGAGGTGGCGGCGCAACCGGGACTGGTACAGTGGGTGTCGTTGGAGGAGCGGGGTCAAACCTGGTATTCAGGTCATCTCCCAGGTTTTTACCGGCGTTACGGAAATCGTCGAGAAGGTCAAATGTGGATCCATAACGATCGCGCGGGTTCTTGCTCATCGCTTTGGAAACAATCCGTTCCATGGCAGGTGAGATGGAAGGGTTGATGCGACTTAATGGCGGTATATTGAGGTGATGGTGCTCCCAGGCAACCTTTTCGCGCGTGGTGCTCCCCTGGCTGTCTGGCGATTCACCGCGAAACGGCAACATGCCGCCGGAAAACAATTCAAAGATGGTCACACCCAGGGAGTAAATATCCGCGCGGGCATCCACGCCCCCATCATTAAACTGCTCAGGCGCCATATAATACTGAGTTCCGCCATACACTCTGGTGTTGGAGTACCTTGCCACCCCGAAATCAGTAAGCAGGACACGCCCATCTGATGGCAGCAAAATGTTGGGGGTTTTTACGTCACAATGAAAAATTTTGCTTTTATGCGCGTAGTTAAGGGCGACACAGACGGGCTCCAAAACTATTTCCACCTCCGCAGGAGAAAATGGACGCCCTTTCTTAATTAAAGCTTCTCGAAGGTTTAGACCATCCACCCATTCCATCACAATAAAGACAATATCAGATCCCGCGTTGATGAACTCGTAGAGACGGGTGATATTGGGGTGCGAAAGCTTCTGGAGGATCTCGGCTTCCCGTTTAAACTGATCGACAAACTTAGCATTCCGCGCCAAATCACGCCGCAGGATTTTTACCGCCATGCGGGTTACTTTGTTTTGATCCCAGGCTTCATACACATCCGCCATGCCGCCTGAGCCAACCAGACGACGCAGGTAGTAGTTATTGCATAGAGTCTCACCGCTGAGATCGGTCATCTCTTTTCAATCCATGCCTTCATTAATAAGCTGTATTTCAATTCGATTGGATCACGGCTTATCAGAGGATTTTAAGGATAAAGGTGGTGTCTCCGATTTTGATAAGATCATTTTCCTTCAAGACAGTCTCAGCGGATATCTTTTTGCCATTGATGAAGGTTCCATTCGACGAAAGCGTATCGACAATGATGTACTGTCCATCACGCAGCGCGATTTTGGCATGCTGTCTGGAGGCTTTTTCGTCGTCCAACTCAATTTTGTCCGCATTGTGGCTGCTTTCAAAGTCCTCGCGGCCGATCTCAGTTTCTTCACGGAGTTTATAAATTTTTCCGCGGCGCTCCCCTTCCTTGACCCACAGGATGGCTTCACATTCCCTGGTTTTTTTATTGTCGTACAGTTCCGTCTTATCTAGATTTTTTCTTCTTCCGGAAACAACTTCCGTTGTATCGCCATCATCCTCATCTCCCCGGTTTTTTACAATATCGGTTGTTGTTTCGCCGTCATCGTCTGTGTAACGACTTGAACGCTTCGCGTAGCTCCTTTCAACATCCGTTTCAAGGTCATCTTCGTCCAATCGCGCGGGAGCACTTGGCCTGGGTTTGAGTTTCCCCGAGCACGTTGGGCATGTGCCATAGGAAGCGTCAAAATAACCATGTTTTGGGCATGTTAGTTGTGCGGGCATAGTTTATTTCTCCTTAAATTCTCGAATTACTGGGGGTTGATAAAGCGCAGTTTTATTTCAGGGCCAAAACCAATCTCGTCATCTGGCTCGAGGTATCTTTGTTTTTTCAAAACATGGCCATTTACATAGGTTCCATTGGTTGACCCGAGATCTATCAACTTGAAATGACCATTGTCTTCCACGATCTTGGCGTGTTCCCGCGAAACAGTGCCATCATCCAGAACGATGTCGTTTTTGGTGGATTTCCCGATGGTTGTGGTTCCCTTGAATAATTGGTACGTTCTATTTCCGGATGATAGAAACGCGCCCGCCTTTGGTTTTTTAGGTCTTGGTGCTTCATATTTATCATTTCCCGGTTTTCCCCCCCTACGATCGTCATGATCGGGTGGTAGCAGCGGTGGTGGTGGCGTTTGTTGTCGATTGATGCGGTTGCACTCGGGGCATTGACGCAGGTTGTCATCATAGACATGCCCCTGAGAACAGCCGGTCAATCCCTGGAAGGTCACGTAATAGCCCACCGCCAGCACAGCCGGGAGGACGCCGCCCAGGAGACCCAGGTAAAAAATGGCTTCCGCAAAGTTGGCGATAGAAACCTGGGTTTCCAAGCTGCTGAACCGGAAAATAATCGCCGGAACCAGCAGGCAGGCGGCTAGGATCGTGCCCATTTTCCAGCCGATGGCCGGCAGATGGCGTTTCTGCGTGTCATACAGCACGAATATGACCGCGGCCAGTGCCAGCAGAAAGAATAGGAACCAGCCGCCCAGTCCTGAAAGACCGTTGTAAAACCATTCATAAAAATTCGTTGTGACTACCATAATTCGCTCCTTATTGGATTTTTTCCCTTGCCCAGAAGAAATTCTCTAAATGACAAAATTCTTTTTTCAATTCAAATATTTTTAAAAATTCCCCATTTCCAATTTTATTGAGGTCATCAATTGGTTTTTCTAATTCACATTCATATTTGAATATCAATTCTTTGATGGGATGACAGGTAGAATAACGAGAAAACTTGATTTCCTGCGTGCCAAGTTGTGGATAATTTTTTTGTATTTTTGTTGTTATCGTTGAAATATTTTCTCCGTCTTCTACCAGCTTAATGCAAACACCAGCATCCACTTTAGAATTCTCTAGAGGATTTGCAGTTGCTGAGGGTGTAGGGATCGGTCCTTCCAAAGCATTTTCCGGTTGGGCGTGAACGGCAGGCACTAGCGACGCTTCGGGTGTCGGATCCAAAACTGGATTGTTAGGCGTGAAGACTTCAACAGGCAGGGTGGAAACTTCGACTGGCAGAGTAGATACTTCGACAGGAGCCGGATTCGGTGTCATTCGTGACACACTATAATAGATCAACCCGGAAAGGAAAGCCGCGAACAGGAAAATGACCAAGCCGCCTACGATCAAAATTTGGGTATCGTACGACAGCCTTTTCCGCGACATTCTGGAAGGTTTTAACCCCCGCGCTTCAGTTTTTAAGGTGTCCCAGTCAAGATCACGAGGGGTATGACCATGATCGGTGGATACTCTGTTGGAGGCCACCTTTACGGGCTCATAATCAATCACAATCGCGGAGCTATTGTCGGCTCCGCCATGCCGGTTGGCAAAATCGATCAGCGCGGCGGTGACATTTTCGGGGAATCCGTTGGGTAGAATTGTCCGCAAATCATTTGGAGTGGCATAACGGGTGATACCATCCGTGCACATCAAAATGCGGTCGCCGGGTTGTAGTGATTTTCGGAAGATATCCACTTTCACATCTTCTTCGCCACCCAGGCTGCGGGTGATGCGGTTCTTGATTTTTGACCGCATCCCTTCCTCTTCCGTTATCTCCCCATTGCGGATCATCTCGCCCACCAGGCTGTGGTCGTGGGTTAATTGAGTCAAGTTTCCATTCCGGAAGAGGTAAGCCCGGCTGTCACCCACATTGGCAACTATAAGCTGGTCCCCAACAACGGCACACGCGACCATGGTGGTGGCCATGCGCATCTGGCGTTCGCTTTCATCCGCGAAGGTGAAAATTTCATTGCCAGCCTTCCACATGGCGTTCTTAAGGCGTTCTCCGGGTTCCACCTCGGGGTGCTGATAGTATTCAAAAAGTACTTTTTCCGACGCGTACTGGCTGGCCCGTTCACCGAAAGAGGACCCGCCAACCCCATCTGCCACGATGTATAGACATCCGCTGTACTTTAGATCATTGGCATCTTCCGGCTCGAAATAGGTGACAAAATCTTCGTTATTGGTTCGTTTCCGTCCGGGGTGTGAAAGAGCGTCGGAAAGTAATCTGTAGGGTTCTGTCATAAATTATTTTCCTTGGTGACGTCAACCAATTTCGAAGCGGAACTGACTTTCACCTGACTGGATTTCATCACCAGGCGCAAGGATTTGCTGCTGCTTGATGGGTTGACCATTGACCAGCAAGGGATTATCCGGGCTTAAATTGTAAAGAACGTATTCATTGTCCAGTCTTCGGATGATAGCCTGGAAGCGTGACGCCCCAAGACCTTTAAGCGGAATATCATTTTCGTCACGTTTGCGCCCAAGGGTGATCTCATCACCGGCAAGTACGTGAACTTCCCCGGGAGAATGTCCGTCAAGTTCCACCAGAGTTGCCGCGAAATTTCGCCTGTTTGATCCCGCGGAAGGAATGGCATCGAATCTATCTGTGCTCTCAGTCGCTCTGCCTTTGATCTTCTTCCTATTCCGCAGGCTGATGGGAATGATCAGAGCCAGGGCGGCGATGAGCACAATGACCGTTGCCCATAACAAGCCACCATCTGGCGTTACGACCACCGTGCATTGTACTGAAGCCTCCCCCTGGATATTACCGGGTGATGTGGCGATCACGTGGATGGTATGCTGCCCGGGGGCAACGGACCCGGTGTTCCAATCAGCACTATATTCTCCATTTTGATAGGGGCCGGTTTCCATAGCCTGGATCACCACCTTATCATCCAGTTTAAACTCAATTTTCTCAATGGACGTATGAGATGTTATTGCGGCTGTGATCTTTATTACTCCGTTAACATTCTGACCCTCCGTGGGGTTGCTGATGGATACCGTGATCACTGGTTCCACGGCAACCGGAAAACTTTTTTCTGCCAGGTTGCCTACCGCGTCCTTCACTTTAACCAGCAGGGTATGTTGCCCCACAGGCAGGCTGGTGGTATTCCAGTTGTACTCGTAAGGTTCTGTATTTATCGATTGGAGCAAGCCGCCATCCACGTAGACTTCGAAACCTGCCAGTTTCGCAGGTCCGATGATGGCAGGTGCAATTTTTTGATAACCTCTGACCGGCGATCCTTCCGCCAGGTCCGGGAGAGTAAAGCTGATCGTTTTCGCGGTTGCCAGGAAGGAGGTTTTCTTTTCATCCATGGCTCCGTCATAATTCAAGCGTACAACAAGTTCATGTTCTTTATTATCCGCGCTCAACTTGGAAAGAAATTTGATCTTGTATTGTTCCCTGAATGTGGAAATTATTTTCGCGAGTGAGGTCTGGAGAGAGGTTGAATCGGGGCTGATCTGCACCGTTCCGCCGGTCAAGCGTGCCAATTTTGTCAATTCATCTTTGTTCACAAAGCCGAACCCGATTGTATGGATGGCAATCTTGCGGTTGGATGCTTCAGCGGTTACCTGTTCGAGTGAATAGAGGCTTTTGTTGTTATTGCCATCCGTCAAAACGATGACCATTTTGCGCTCCGCGCGGTTCATCAACTGACTGCAGGCTTCCATAACACCGTCAAACAACGCTGTATAGCTGCCTCCAGGCTGAATTTGCCCAACAGCCGCCTGAACTTTGACTTTGTCCGCCGTAATGGGTTCAACCACTTGGGCTTTATCGCCAAAGGTTACCAGGGTAACCAGATCTTGAGGTTGGAGTGTCTTCAAGAATTCTTCAGCCGCCTGTTTCGCGTTTTGCATGGCGGATGGTTTGCCATTCTTCATGCTTCCGCTGGTATCCAACACAAGGGCAATGGCCAGTGGCTGACTTGTATTCGTAAACGCGGTGATCTCCGGGTTTTCCACCAACGCGCCATCTTCCGTAACCTGAAAGTTCGCGCCAGTTAACCCCATCAGCGGCATACCCTGAACATCCACGACAGAGGTATTAACCTCAACCGCCGGGAAATCCGCGCTGTTAATGGGGAAAAGTGATACGGTATAGGTCTGAGATTGCCCGAAAACCTGTTGAACTGGAAAGGCAACTACGGACATAAAAAGCAGCATGGAACAATAGAGACATCGTCTGATTGTCTTCATTCTGGCTTCTCCTGGTGGTTTTGGATATTTTGGAAGCTGTCAATCATTGTTTTCCCCCGATACGACAGGAATGTTTTGATCCGTTTTCTTCTTTTCAACCCCAAATATATACGATAATAGGACTTTTAGAACTTTTCTGGAATTAGAGTTAAAAAAGCCCTGTTAAATTTCTATGAGGTTGATTCTTTATTGGGTACAAATTTATTATAACTTCATAATTGTAAAATATCTACATATAAACTAATTCTGTAGTTTTCTCAGTATCGTGAAGATCATATAGAAATTCATAAATAATTTGTCTATACTTCCCTTTGCCGAGATTATCAAATTATGTGGAACTGAACCCTTCATGTAAACCTGAGTCAGGAAAACCATTAGGTCATTTTCTTATATCTCTTATAAGCCTGCAATGATGAGTGTTTGAGTTTTGCCAAGGAATTCACTCATTTGATTTCGATGCCTTGTGGTGTATCAATGAGTTTTTCCATGTTTTCTCAATATGACAACCTGGATTAATCACGAAACAGGTTCCTGTCCGCTGCCATCCAGGTGCATGCGAATATCTTTGCCAGAATTGGATGAGCAATAAATCCAATTATCAACAATATTAATCTCGTTACATTCAACATTTGCTATTGTTTCTCTATTATTACAACTGGCATCCGTTTTCATCAGCTTTGTTGTGGATGCATAGAAAAATTGGTCACCAAGACTGTTCATTGTCCAAAAATAACAATTAGTAATCTCATTTTTAGACCCATCCATCTTTACCCTTCTAATTACCCTATCCTTTGGCTTTTCGTAATACCAAGCAGTAGATGATATAGTTTCGTAATAAATCCAATTATTTAAAAAAGTTATGATCCAACCAGAATCTGGCGAAAACTTTTCCTTGTTATCTCCATTCACATTCATTCTGTATATTGAATTATGATCTTCGGAATTACCATAAAATATCCAATCTTCGGCAAGCGCGAAGGAACCAACAGAAAACGTTGTTAATTGTTCACGTTTGTTTCCATCAAATCCTATCCTGTAAATAGTCTCATTATCACTATAATTTTTATAATAAATCCATTCATCATTTATAAATACATTCCCACAAGAATCACTATTTATTTTTTCTTCTTCACTGCCATCTTTTCGCATTCGATAGATATTGCCAGATTCATTTTTTACAAAATAGATCCAATCTTCACGGACATTAATATATTTACTATTGTAATTATTTAGTTTTTGTTTTTGTGATCCAAGTGTGTTTATGCGATATAAATGGCCTTCTTCTGTATTATTGCTGTAATAAATCCAATCACCTTGTATGGCAGCCATACCCCAATTTTGGTTGTTCCCCTCACCATTATCGTTCGCTGTAGGGGTTGTGATTGTGGTGGGCAATGGTTTAAGATTGATTGTTGATGTTACGGTTAGAGGGATATATGTTTGAAAGGGTGAGACAGATGGGATTATGACAACAGGTATTTCTGTCGGCTCAAGGGTGCTTATCAGAGCAGGTGTCTCGGTTGGTACCGGTGTCTCAACCGGAGGAAGTGCCATGCGGGGAGACCAAAGAAATA
>CAYNJT010000085.1:0-10914 GCA_964397625.1 uncultured Leptolinea sp.
TCCCAATGGACAATTCTCTAATCGTATCCCCCCGATCAAAGGCATCTCTATTCTCTCGAAACCACTCTGCAGCTCGAACTTCGTGCCATTGGCGAGATACTTCTTTCCTATTGAATAACATCCTCGCACCCGTATTCAAACCTACCGGATGATTGACATCCGGAAATACTCCAAGTTCCATGAATTCAGAAGAAGGTTGGAAGTACTGGATTTTGCCTTGAAAGGAATAAACGACAGCAACAGGCTCAAGTGAGAAGCGTGTGAATCGGAGGGCAGTCGCAGTCAGGGATGTTTGGAGCTTTTCAGACCATTCAGAAATAAGTTCGAAGGAGGGCGCACTTTCCGCAAAGGGACGCTCAACGAATCGTGCAGGGATTAAAAAGGCCGATGCAAATTGATTAGCTTCTTGTTCTGCATCGACTGAGTTTCCAGCTGGCATTTCCTGAATATCCAGTTTTGTGCAAGATCGCATTAAACCGTTACCTCGGTGCATTTCAAGGTGACCTAACTCATGCACAATACTAAACCGACGTCGATAGGGGTTGATGTAATTAGAAGTTGAAACCGAAATAATTGGTTTACCAGGACCAATCAGAAGGCGAGCTTCTGCGCCTTCCATAGAGCATTCGTGAATAAAAGCTCCTCGTGCATTAACAATTTCGTCCAGAAGGAGAAGATCCTCTTCGATTCTAATATTAAGCCTATCAAGAACATGATTAGCAATATCTTCAGGTCGACTCATTGTATTGTTAATCCAGATCCGTTGTAATGCCATTTTGGCGAGCTGTATACTCTAGTTCTTGAAGGATTGTAATTAAATCCGAATCCGATAACCTATCTAGATTACGGAAAGCAAGAGCTGGTTGTGTTCCAGTCGTACCAAGTGCAATGGTTATTTTTTTTATCGCTGAGGTAATCTGGTCGCGGTTCCATCCTTTCCTTAATGGTACTGCGTTTATCTCTTCAGCGACGTCATGCATATCTTGGATATTAGCAAATCGCCAATTACTTGCAATCAGGTCTCTGACAAATATTGCACCAGCAGTTTTCAATTTCTCTACATCATAATTCGCTTCTTCCAGGAATGCCCTTATTTCTTCTTCAGTATTCGGTTCTGGAATTTCGTCGAATAAACGATCAAATTCAGACGCAATATCTACATCTGTGCGTTTTGACTTATTATCGTTCATTTCGAACCTCCGATCTGATTTTCTCTGATTTGCGACGTAACGTCCGCAGGTTTTGGTAAATCTCCTCCACGGGTTTGCCTAATATCTGGGCTAATTCCCGTGGTTTTGGACCACATTTCCCATCTAGGATTGTGTAGACAATTTCCTCAAGCTCTGGGTAACCTGAACTTGCTTCTAGAAGGGCGTCGATTTTTGATTTTGCATCAATTATCCTCAATTCCTCAGTTTCTGCATTTATAACGATTTCTTCTGGAGAGGTGATGAAAAATTCTTGCGCAGAGGATTGCGCTTGCTTGAATTCCGGCTCATCATCCTTAGAGTCGCTACCGTCATCGGGATCAAGGGGAACCTCGAGTCTATTAGTTATAGATTCAGCCAAATGGCTAATCTCACTTTTTATTACATACTTAAGCCACATGAGGAGGTCGCCTTCTTCAGGTTTCCAATTCCGTTCTTCACTAAATGTTTTGGCAATAGCTTCTTGAATGATAGATTCTGCAGTGTGTCCCATAGGCACGACACCCGAATTCCATCGCATGCCTTGAATACGCCACTCAGCAAAGGCAACGAGTTTTGGATAACACTCACCCCAAGGAAAATCAAGTAATAGCTGTTTCTTATATGCGTTCACGAAACCTCCCTCTACGCGGTCGATTCACTATTTCTGAGAAGGAAAAAATCTCTGCATAATTTTACGTCAAACTGATGTGAACAACCATATAGAGAGGTGCTTAATTTGTTAATACCGATATATTTGCTTTTTAGTAAAAATGGCAAAAAACTGTCAGATGTCGGTATTAACTGATTGACGCAATAATACTATACAAGAGCAACAGCAACTTTGATGCTCACCAAATATTAAAAGGAAAAAATAAAATGGAAAAAGCAAAAAAGATAGTCACAATTATAGTCAATGGTCGGCAGAACGAGTGGACAGAGAAGGAAATCTCCTATGCCCAGGTCGTAGCCTTGGCCTTTGAACACCCACACATGGAGGACACCTACCTTTATCTCGTCGACTATTCCAGGGCTGAGGGCAACAAGAAGGGCAGCTTGGAAGCCGGTGACACCGTAAAAGTAAAGGATGGCATGGTATTCAATGTCTCAGAAACTCATCGATCATAGTCCAGACCTCAAGCGGCTGCGTGATGAAGGATATGCTCTTAAAATCAATCCGGGCTTTCTCGTTCTTGAGCAAATTCCTTATGTGAATAACAATAAGGAAATCAAGTATGGGACTCTTGTGATGGGGTTAAACCAGGCGGGGAATAAAGCTGCCAAACCTCCCGATCACACCGCTTGGTTTGCCGGGGAACACCCTTGCGATCACATCGGGAAACCCATCACCCAGATTGTCAACAATTCCCAGAACCAGGTTGTAGGTGGTATAGCAATCAACTACTATTTCTCGTGTTGCCCAACCGAGCCATATAAGGATTACTACGAGAAGGTCAAAACTTACGAAACCGCCCTTTCCGGGCCTGCCCAGCATCTAGAGTCCAACGTGACCGCAAGAGTTTACCCGGTCATGCTTCCCGAGGAAGAGGACGGATCGGTGTTCAATTATTACGACACCGCCTCCAGCCGAGCGGGAATCAGTGAGGTCTCTGATAAATTAGCAGTAAACCGGGTGGCGATTGTTGGTGTAGGTGGAACTGGGTCGTATGTTTTGGACTTGCTGGCAAAAACTCCTGTCAAGGAGATTCACATATTTGATGGTGATAAATTTTTAAACCATAACGCCTTTCGCTCCCCGGGAGCACCAGCTGTCGAGGACCTGGAAAAGCAAATGACGAAGGTAGACTATTTTGCAAGCCAGTATTCCCAAATGCACCGTCACATTATTCCTCACCCAGATTTCATCACTCTGGAAAATGTGGCGTTGTTGCAGGGAATGGATTTTGTCTTTCTCTGTATGGATAGAGGTCTCGACAAGCGGGGGATCGTGGACAAATTAGTGGAGTGGGGGATGGCATTTATCGATGTGGGTATGAGTTTATATTTGGTAGATAATCAACTTCTTGGAATGTTACGGGTGACGGCTAGTACCAATGACAAACGGGATCACATCAAGAAAAAAATACCCTTTGTCAACGGCAACGAAAACGATGATTATGCCCAGAATATTCAGGTAGCAGATCTGAACGCCCTTAATGCCGCCCTAGCCGTTCACAAGTGGAAAAAGTTATGCGGCTTCTACCAAGATTTAGAGCGTGAAAACCATACTACTTATGATATCAATGTCAATCAGCTGAACAGCCAAGATCAACTATGAAGCGTAATCAGCACCTTACCCACGAATTTGTCGAGTTTATTCCCGACCATCACCAACTTCAAGATGGCATAGTTTATGTTTCCATTCAATACGCAACAGCAGTCCATAAATGCTGCTGCGGCTGTGGTGAAGAGGTAGTAACTCCACTATCACCTACCAGCTGGCAGATGACATTTGATGGGGAGACCATTTCTCTTTACCCATCCATTGGTAATTGGAACCTTCCCTGTCGATCCCATTACTGGATCAGGCAAGACCGTGTCCAATGGGCACCGAGGTGGTCTCAAAAAGAGATCAATTTGCAAAAAACATATGAGACTCAGATGCATAAACAGCACTATCGCGGGGATGAATTACCGGTTGAGAAAAGTATAAACCCAACCTTGGCTAGCCCTATGGAGAATAAGTCTGAGCAGAATTTCTGGGCAAGATTAATCAAACAATTATTCAAGGGTGAATGAACACATAGCACACAGAGCAACGATAGAATAATTTTTTGAAATTCCTCCGCCTATTTCACTGGCCTAAATTTACATCCATATGCTGCCGGCTTACCCACCATCGTCCAGGATAACCTTTCAACCGTATTCCACCAAATCTCTGGCACTTCATACCACTTCATCCCGGCTACATCCTTGGGGACATCTGGATCAGGGGCAGTACCACGAGCAAGAAACCCATCTGGGTGAATTCCAACTTCGGTATTAGCGATTGAATAGATGGGACCTAGAGCGACCAATAATAGCATAATTCCCCAACCACACTGGGATGGCTCAACTGTTTTTGCGGCTTAGGATGCACAGCGTAAAAAAGAATGCATAGAATAGAATTGACAATGCAAGAAAAGCAAGATAAACTTTCTCAACACTATGGTTACACCAGTCCAACGATCCCTGTTAATCATGCTATTAATACTAACCGCCATTAATCTGGCTGGCCATATCTCAGCGCCAACCCAATGCTGTACTGTACAGGAAAACACGAGCTCTGCCGGAGATACCGATTGCTTGGCGTGCACACTACAAGTGGGCACATGGGTGCCCCATTCTTTGATAGTCGAAATGGCATCAAAGCCAAGTTGTTCTTCGCCAGGTAATCCGTCTTTGGCACTTAGTCTTGTATTTGATATTCCACACCCCCCAATTGCTTAATACAACTGAATAGTTAACCTTTAAAAACCTCGTTTGAATTTTCATCGAGGCTTGTGGTTACGTTAACGTACCCCGCATTTACCAGAACTTTTGTTATTCGATACTGGCGACTGTACATTTGGATTCTCAATCGGGAAAAAGATCTTATGAAAAAACGACCTGTTTTACCACTTCTATTAATAGGGATAGGTACTGTGCTCTTTTTATCAGCGATATATATCAGCACCAATCTTAGAACCGTATCCCAAGCTCCTCAGCCATTGACTTCCGAGGAAGAGACTTTCCCCGAAATTCCACGGGTTACCCTAAAAGATGCCTTCACAGCTTTCCAAGATGGGTCAGCCGTGTTCATTGACGTCCGTGATGCCGACTCTTACACAAACTCACATATTCCAGGAGCACAATCATTCCCCCTAGCTCAGCTACAAGAACAACTAAAAAAACTTGGCACTGAGACCTGGATCATTACCTACTGTACCTGACCAGCCGAAGAATCGAGCGCCCGTGCGGCGCGCATTCTGTTGGACAACGGTTTCAAGAAGGTTACTCCTATTTTGGGTGGTTATCGAGCCTGGGAAAAAGCCGGTTATCCAGTGGAAACCAGCCCTTAGCCTACAAAGGATTACTGAATGCATATTATGCAAATTAAACTATCTCGTTTGCGACCAATTCTGTACTTCCTGGTGCTCCTCTTCGCAGGTCTTCTTTCGTCCTGTAACATTAAGGCTCCGAAGATAAGCATCGAGCCACCTCTGCAGGATTTAGGGACTCAACCTCAGCAACTGATTGATCTTGTTTTTGAAGTGAGGAACACTGGCAACGCAGATCTTGTTATTGAAAAAGTAAGCGTTTCGTGCGAGTGTACGACAGCCGAGTTGGAAAAGAGCACTATTCCGCCCGGTGAATCGGCTGAATTACGGGTTAAATTTGACCCGGCTGAAGACAACTTGTTTGGCGAAATCCAACGCATCATTTATCTGCGCAGCAATGATCCGAACCAACCAGAGGCTGAAGCAGAATTTCGCGTTACCATCCAAAAGCCAGAAGGATAATCGAATGCTCAAAAAATGGCTGATGAAGTTAAGTGGCGGAAACACCCTTTATTACCCAGGGTGCGTTACCCGCTACGCTCTGCCCGAGGTACAAGAGCGTTACGAACGATTGCTGCGGCAAGCGAAAATCGATTTCATCGTTCTTCCTGGTGAACTACAGTGCTGTGGCAGTCCAGTCCGGCGGGCGGGCTATAAACAGGATTTTGACCAGTTAAAAGCCAAAAACCTGGAGACATTTGCTCGCTTCAGCGTCAACAAGATCATCACCAACTGCCCTGGCTGTTATCACACATTGAAATACGAATACCAGCTCGATGTATATCACACGACGCAGGTTTTGTCTGAAAAGGGTTGGAAACCACCCGATCAATTCAAACCGGATGAAAAGCTATCGCTCACCTACCACGACCCCTGTCATCTCGGTCGATGGTCAGATATTTATGAGGAACCACGCCGGCTCCTTGATCAGGCTGGCTGGCAGGTAGTTGAACTGGCCGATAACCGGACCATGAGCTTATGCTGCGGTGCAGGCGGCGGGGTGAAATCAAATTACCCGGCGCTCGCCAACGCGATCGCACAAGCCCGTCTGGCCCAGGTGGAAAATAGCCGGTTATGTACGGCTTGCCCCCTATGTTATGCACACTTCAAAGAAAATGCTGGCGATATTCATGTGATGGAATTCAGCGAAGCTTTAATATCAAACCAGGAGGAGAGACGTTAACCGATGGAACACCTTGTATCTTTATTCCAACCAGGTCAGGTGTCAACTCGCGAAGAAACCCGGATTGCCTACAGCCGAGATGCATCAAGGATACAGGGGGGGTGCCAGGCAGTCGTCTGGCCAGAAACAGTTACCGATGTTGTTCGTCTGGCTCAATGGGCTGCAGAAACTGGAATTGACTTGGTACCACGAGGTGCCGGTACAGGCTTGTGTGGTGGAGCAACACCGCAAAACTCGGTTGTCGTCGATTCCGCACACTTACGGCACTTGGGCCCCGTTGACATTCAAACAAAACAAATCGTTGTAGATGCCGGCATACCCTTAGATCACCTAAACCGCACCCTGCACTCTGAAGGGTTATTTTTACCGGTTATTCCTGGAAGTCACCGCTCAGCAACGATTGGTGGAATGATCGCGACAAATGCTGCAGGACTGCATGCGGTTCGCTATGGCAGGATGGCTGATTGGGTTGAGGATGTTGTTATAGTAAATGGGAAAGGGCAGGTTCAATGCTTGTCTGGCAGCGCGCGGAGCAATTCTACAGGATGGGAAGGCATAACGGGGATGATCGTGCAAGCGACACTCCGCCTGACAGAACGCCCTGGCAACCGCTCGCTCACCTTACTGCCACTTGAAAACCTTAGGGAATTGTTAGATCAAATTGACTCTCTGAAAACCAATCCAGCTCTTTCTGCAATGGAATACATCAATCCGAATGCAGCGGTCAAGGTTGGTTGGGCGGCAAAACACACTTTATTGGTTGAGTATCAAAGCGCAGATGGAGAGATCAAAGATCCGGAAGAGATGGCAATTATCTGGGGAGCGCGGGAAAGTTTATCTGCACGCTTAACCCAAGCCGGTTACCCGATCTCTGAAGATCCTCAAATCCCTCCCGAAGCCCAAGAAAACATATTGAGCTGGCTGACTGCTCAGAATATTCCCGTCTTTGGCCATATAGGAGTTGGAATCCTGCACCCCCGATTTTTACCGGATGATCCGCGAATTCCTCAACTTTACCGACGAGTATTTGCGGCAAGAGGTCGGATCAGTGGCGAACATGGAATTGGATTGAAAAAGCGACAATGGATTAGTGTTGAAATGAAGGCCGAAGTTCAGATATTAAAAAAACGTTTCGATCCAGATTGCGTTTTTAACCGAGGCAAATTATGCTAATCGGCCTTGCTGAAAACCCCACCTGCACTGAATGCGGCCTTTGTCGTGAGGTTTGCCCTGTCTTCCAGATCCAGAGCCAGGAAGAATACAGTCCGCGTGGCCGTGCAATGCTGCATTCCGCTGGCCTACAGACATTGGTCTTTTACCAATGCACCTTATGCCGGACCTGCCGGGTCGTGTGCCCGATTGGGCATGATCCTAATGGAGAAATATTGCGATCCGGATTAATTGAGGCTGGCATCGAAACGCCGGCCAATCAGACGATGATCATCAATATCCGGTTATATGGCAATCCCTTTGGACCACTCGCCGACGGCGAGTTGCCTAAAGTGTTAACTTGCTGCTAATGATCATCCATTGGAGTAATTAAAAATGAAAAAAATCATCATATTTACGTTAACAATATTCACCCTCATCTTTTCTGTGTTTCCTGTGAATGCTGAGAATACCAGGCGACAGGCTGTGGTCTATTACAACGAAGCTTGTGATGAATGCGCCACCTATATCAATGGGGAATTGCAGGAAATCTTCCTTGTCAATAATGTGGAGATGATTCGAAAGGACTACATCAACCAGCGCGAAAACAGGGCTGAATTGAATCAAAAGAACGATTCCCTGGGAGTGCCACTTGAGCTACAAAGTCACCTGGTCACCTTCATCGACAATGGACAAATAATTTTGCAGGGTGAGCCACCCCGTAAAGTGGTCGAGGACTTATTGTCTGCTCAAGAACTGCCGGAGAAGGTCCTGATTTACAGCGAGGAAGGCGAGGGGGATGGGTATAAAGCCTGGGCATTCGTCGGCCCAGTGCAGTCATATGAAGCCAATGAACCTATCACGACTTACCTGACCTGGTTTGAGGCTAACCAGGCATCTTTTGAAAACACAACCATCGTCGGCACCAAAAGCAAGCTGCTTCCGGCTGTTCTGTTGACTGGGCTTATAGACGGGATCAACCCCTGCGCGATGGCGATTCTGCTCTTTTTCATCACATTTTTGTTTACAATCCGAAAAAGGCGGGCAGCCATTGCCCGCATGGGGCTTGTCTATATTGCCTGCGTTTACATCGTTTATTTTCTAGTAGGGCTGGGGTTACTTCGCGCGACCTCACTTGTGCAGGGTCATTGGCTGGGTCAATTGGGGGCAGCTCTGCTGATCCTATTTGGAGTAACAAACCTGCTTGGTGCTGTGTTTCCAAAATTCCCAATTCGGTTGGAAGTGCCCGAAATTGGTAAAGAGGGGCTGAAAAATTGGATGTACCGGGCGACCTTGCCTGCTACCATTGTGCTAGGAACTTTGATGGGACTGGAAAGTTTTCCTTGCTCGGGGGGACCGTATGTTGCCATTTTAGGGTTGCTTGGCAGCCAGACGAGTTTCTGGCAAGGCTTTGGTTACCTGGCGCTCTATAACCTGATGTTTATTATGCCGCTGGTTATCATCTTGATTCTTGCCTTAAACCCGGTTATGGGAGCAAAGATTCAAGCATGGGAACGTGCCTCTTCTCATAAGGTTCGCGGGATCACGGGTGGGGTGATGGCGCTCATTGGGTTAGCACTTTTGATCTGGGTTCTATAAAATTGACTAAAGAAGGAGCTGTAATGTCTAGAAAATATTTAAAAACAACCAATCGCTCGAAAAAATCACCAAAGAGGATAAACTGGTGGATTCTTGGTATCTTGAGCATAATCCTTGTAGTGGTTATTGCCAGAATCGTGATTCAACAAAACCAGAATAATATTGATCCAGTAGCAATTGCACCGATTGAAGTCAGCCAAGATAAAAGCACAGGAAGTGCAGACGCTCCGGTTGTTGTCGTTGAGTATGGGGACTACCAGTGCCCAGCATGCGGGCGGTTCGCAGAGACAGTCAAACCTCAAATTGTAGAAGAATTCGTAAATTCAGGGCAGGTTCGTTTCGTTTTCCGGAGTTTCCAGTTCATTGGGGAAGAATCACAGTGGGCGGCTGAGGCGGCGGAATGCGCTAATGAACAAGGAAAGTTCTGGGATTATTACGAAAAATTGTATTCGTCACAAGCTGGTGAGAACGCTGGAGCATTCAATAAGGAAAACCTGGAAGGATTTGCAGCCGAGTTAGGTTTGCAGACTGAGCAATTCAACCAATGTCTGGCATCGGATAAATACACCGAAAAAGTAAAATCAGAAACCTTGGAGGCGCAAAACCTTGGACTTCGCGGGACGCCTGCGCTGCTAGTGAACGGAATATTTGTGGAAGGCGGCAGTCAATATGATATTCTAAGCCAAAGTATAATAGAGGCGTTCTCTAAATCCAAGTAGACCTTGATTTACACCGGGTACTCTAGTCCTGGGTGGTTTTCAAGCCTTTGAGGTATCAAGCAGTTGGCAATTTTCTGCTTCAGAAGGTAGATTATACCCAGGACTGTTCTTTGTCATTTTTGTACTTTACGAGCTGATATTTGGTTTCTTCAGCAGGATTACTCGATATTGCCCGTGAAGCATTGCGGATTCATCGATCACTATAATCGCTTCAGGGATAATCTTCGCCATTTCTCCGAATCTTCGGTTAGGATCGGTTCTCAATTGACGGATTAGCCCACCCAGCAAGCCGCGGGAGAATGTCAGCCTTGAGTGATCGGGAAGAAATTTGTCGAATATAGCGATTCGTCCGCTTGGGCGCAACACTCGCCAGGCCTCCTGCAGGCATTTTTTCCCATCCGGTACAACCGAGAGGATCAGGTTCAGCAAAACCGCATTAAAGGAACTGTCTGGAAATTGCAGCGTTTGAGCATCCATTTCCATCAATTTCAGCCCTTCATACGATTACCTTTTTGCTTCTGAAAGCATCGCCGGGCTGATATCGGTACCGGTCACTTGTACGCCAGCGGAGATATGAGCGAGATCTAGCCCTGTTCCAATACCTGGAATAAGAAGATAATCCCCTGGCTGGAGACTAAGGAGGTCTACGGAACGTTGGCGGGCTTTCTTCATCACGGTACCTAATAACCGATCATATATCGGGGCGTATATTGGATACACGGATTGATTGACTGGATTGCTCATGTCACTTCCCTTGGTTCGATGCAAAACTTATGAAAGGTCTTATCGTACATAGGTCACCTGTAAAAATCCGACTAATTTAATCTATTAGTTGCGAATCTGGTATCTCAACAAGCGTAATGCGTTTATCACAACCAAGATCGTACTTCCCTCATGCGCCACCACCGCCCAACTGAGTTGTACCAATCCGGAGACCGAGGTGACTATCAATAGGGCAATGACTCCCAATGAAATGGCCAGGTTCTGTTTAATAATCATCCGACTGGCACGGCTTAAGCCTACAGCAAATGGCAGCTTACCCAAATCGTCAGCCATTA
>CAYNJT010000086.1:0-10565 GCA_964397625.1 uncultured Leptolinea sp.
ATTTTCTTTAGTCCCGCTTACCGAAGCACATACGCCGAATACCTCCGCATCGATTTTCCGCGCGTACCCTTCACATCCAACGCAGAAATTTTTCAGCAAATGGCCGCCTACGGTTTGCGTCTGGCCAACCTGCATCTGCTTGAAAGCCCGGAACTGGATCCGCCTGTCTGCCGTTATCAGGGCAGCGGCGCCAATGATGTGGTGGAAAAAGTCTTCTACGAACCGGCATCCGGAAGAATTTCAATCAATAATGATAAATATTTTGAAGGCATTTCACCCGACATGTGGAACTATCAGATCGGCGGATACCAGGTACTGATGAAATACCTCAAAGATCGTAAAGGCAGGGTGATGGACGATCCGCGCCGGTACACGCACATCGCCACAGCCATACAGCGTACCATTGAAATTCAGGCAGAGTTGGACCTCTTATTCCACCAGATTGAAAAAGATTATCTGAAAATCAATCTCGATTAGCCAGGTAAAGGCCCCCTCCAACCTCCCCCATTTTCAAAGAACGAAAATGGAGGAGACATTAATTCCTGGTCAAAATGAAACCAATCCAAAGCAGGCACCTTCCTCCATCTCGTTCTTTGAGATGGGGGAAGGCCGGGATGGGGGGGCTATTTCTGCAATTCTTGGTATATTGCCTGCAAAACTGCGTCAATATCTGTCAGAACCTCATGATTCCAGAAACGGATCACCCTGAAACCCAGGGATTCAAAATACGCAGTACGGTCAGAGTCATATTCTGCTTGATCAACATGTTGTCCGCCATCCACTTCAACAATCAACTTCTCGCGTAGCGCGCAGAAGTCAACAACGTAAGGACCTATGGCATGCTGGCGTCGAAAATGGGTTTCTTCCAATTGATGTGCACGGATTCTTGACCAAAGCTTCTTTTCGGCATCCGTCATGTTTTGGCGGAGTTCTTTGGAAAAAAGAATAACATTTCGTGAAGAATGTTTCGGATTCATACGGTTTCTGATATACCCGGGAGTTTCCCCCTCCAACCTCCTCCAAATCTCTGGAAAACGAGATTTGGAGGAGACATTAATCCATTACTTGTACGATTCTGTTAGAAATCGAGCTATCAAAAGCCTGCCTTCCCCCATCCCAAAAAGAGATGGAGGAAGGCCGGGACATGAGCTATAGTTGCGCTTTGATCTTCGCCGCGGTCTCTTCGAACGCCGCCAGTTTGGCGCGTTCCTTTTCAACCAGCGCGGCGGGAGCCTTTCCGGCGAAATCGCTGGCCAGCAACGCCTTGAGCCGGGCGATCTGGCTTTCGGCTTCCGCCAGTTCTTTTGACAGACGGGCGCGTTCCGCGTCCATATCCACCATTCCAGCCAGCGGAAGGTAGACTTCGACGCCCGCCACCAGCAGTGAAAGCGCGCCTTCCGGAACGGATACCGCTTTCCCGGTCAGGGTAAGTTGGGTGTCGTCGAGATGTGCCAGCGATGTGAGCGTCTTGCGTTGTCCGTTAAAAATCGATTCAAATTCTCCGGCGGCAATGATGGCGGTGATCCTCTTTCCCGGGGTCACTTTCTTTTCGGTGCGGGCGTTGCGTATGGCGCGAATAACCTCCTGCACTCGGTTGAAATCAGCCACCTTCGTGTCTTCCCAACCTTCAACCGCCTGTGCTTTGGGCCAGGCGGCCATCATCAGAGCTTCTTCCCAGCCATTAACAGGTGTCGCGTCGGGCAGACCAGCCGCGGCCTTCTTCAGGTGTCCCCATAACTCTTCGGTGACGAAGGGAGTGAAGGGATGCAGCAGTCTCAGCACAGTATCCAGCACTTTTACCAGCGTGACGGCTGTATAATGCGCCCGGTCGCCGCCTTCAGCCATCTGCAATTTGGCAATTTCCACGTACCAATCGGCAAATTCGCTCCACAGGAAATCATAGATCTGCCGGCCGGCTTCGCCATACTGATAGGTCTCAAACAGGCGGTCAACCGTGCGGATCAGCTCCTGCAGCCGCGCCCAGATCCAACTATCCGCCAGAGTCCAGTCTGCTTTTCCTTGGGCGGTTTTCGGCGCGTCATCTACTGTGCCGATAATGAACCGACCGACATTCCAAATCTTGTTGGCAAAGTTGCGGTTGGCTTCCACTTTCTTCAGGCTCAGGTTGGCGTCATTGCCCGGGGTGGAACCCACCAGCAGGGTAAAGCGCAGCGCGTCGGTGCCCATCTCGTCCATCACGCCCAGCGGGTCGATCACGTTGCCCTTGGTCTTGCTCATCTTCTGGCCGTGCTCGTCGCGGATCAGACCATGCAGGTACACAGTATGGAAGGGCGGTTTACCGGTAAATTCAATGCCCATCATGATCATGCGCGCCACCCAGAAGAACAGGATGTCGTACCCTGTCTCCATGACGGAGGTTGGATAGAAGTAATCCATGTCCGGTGTCTTGTCGGGCCAGCCCAGCGTGCTGAACGGCCACAAGCCGCTGGAGAACCAGGTATCCAGCACATCGGGGTCCTGTTCCAGCTTCGTGCTGCCGCATTTCGGGCACTTGACCGGGTCTTCGCGTGTGCAGATCATTTCGCCGCACTCACAGTACCACACTGGAATGCGGTGCCCCCACCAGAGCTGACGGCTGATGCACCAGTCTTCAATATTTTCCAGCCAGTTGTAATACACCTTGGTGAAACGTTCCGGCACGATCTTGATGCTGCCGTCACGCACCGCTTCTAACGCGGCATCCGCCAGCGGTTTGATGGTCACGAACCACTGTGTGGAAACCATTGGTTCAACAATCTCACCGCCGCGCTGTGACCGCGGAACCTTGATGATGTATGGCTCTTCCTTGATCACCAAACCGGCCGCTTTCATGTCCGCCCAGAGTTTCTTTCGGCAGTCGAAACGGTCCAAACCCTGGTACGGGCCGCCATTCTCATTGACTTTGGCTGAAGTATCCAGCATGGAGATGAAAGCCAGGTTGTGTTTCTTGCCCAAAGCGTAATCGTTTGGATCGTGCGCCGGGGTAACCTTAAGCCCGCCGGTGCCAAATTCGCGGGTCACATACTCGTCAGCAATCACCGGGATCTCCCGGCCCAGCATGGGGACCACAACTTTTTTACCGACAAATTTCTGGTAGCGCTCATCCTCCGGGTGCACAGCCACCGCGCTGTCGCCCAGGATAGTCTCCGGACGGGTAGTGGCCACGGGGATAAAGTCCCCGCTGCCATCAGCCAGCATATATTTGAAATAATACAGGGTGCCGTTCTCTTCCGAATATTCCACTTCGAGGTCAGAGACGGCGGTTTTCAGACCGGGTGACCAGTTAATCATGCGCAGGCCGCGATAGATCAATCCCTTTTCATACAGGCGGACAAAGGCTTCGCGCACGGAACGAGACAGGCCTTCATCCAAGGTGAAGCGCGTACGGTCCCAGTCGCAAGAAGCGCCAAGCCGGCGGATCTGTTTGTAGATCATGCCGCCGTATTTTTCCTTCCACTCCCAGGTGCGCCGCAGGAATTCAGCGCGACCCACTTTCTCACGGGATGTGCCCTCTTTGACCAGCATTTTTTCCACCTGAAGCTGGGTGGCAATTCCGGCATGATCGCTGCCCGGAACCCACAATGTGGAATAGCCGTTCATTCGGGCATGGCGTATCATCAGGTCTTCCATGGAAACGAACATGGCGTGACCCAAATGCAATTCGCCGGTTACATTCGGTGGGGGGATGGTGATGACGAACGTCTTTCGCGAGGGGTCAAAGTTCGGTGATTTCGGGTCGCTTGACGGTTTAAAGAAGCCGCTCTTTTCCCACCACTCGTAGAGACGTTGTTCGGTTGTTGAAAAATCATACGCTTTTGGTAAATTCGATTCACTCACAGATCCATCCTCCGAATGTTAAATACGATTTCGTAAAATTTGAATTTCCATGGGATTCATCTTTAATCGAATGACACGTACTGGGCCGGTTGTAACCGAACCATCCTCTATCTGGACAATCGATTTCTGATTGGTTTTGTCGATTACCGGTATTTCATGCGCGGCGTCATGGTTGCAATACAGAAGATCAAACGATTTTGTTCGGGCATTCAGGTCGTAATCAATGATCACATCACCTTCCCAGACGGAAGAAACGCTGGTATTGGCGGCTATCACAATCTCTTCATCCGAAAGCAGGCGTGAATAGGCAAGAATTCCTTCCACGTTCCTTGAAAGACCAAAATGAACACCGTCACCGGATACCGGCCGAAAATACAGACGGCCGTAACGGAGCGCTGTTTGTGACGCGCGCACAGAGGCGATCTTCTTTATGGCCTGAAAAAACGGATGCCTTTCATCAAATGCGTTAGGCTTGCCCCATAACGCCTCGCGCACACTTTCGAGCTGGGTACCGCTGCCGCATAACCCCTGTTCTGTTCCATAATATACACAGGGGATTCCCAGTAACGTGAAGAGGCAGCCTATTCCAACGGCCATCTGGTCATCAAAGCGATGCGGATCAGCCGGATCCGCGAAAAAGAAACGGTGATATTGGTCGTGGTTATCCAGGAATGTCACAAAAAAATTACTGGCCTCTCCCTGCGAGCTGATAATTCCGCGTTGAGCTTTGTGCCGGTAGGAATACATTTCCACTAATTTTGTTGGCGGCAATTGCCCTTTGACCACATCGGGAAGCCGGAAAAACAAGGGGAAATCCAGGGCGGCATCCACTCCCACCAAATCTGTCGATTCAGACGTGTTCCGGCCTACATAGCGGGAGATCAGGTCTTCGTTGCCATAGACTTCTCCAAAAGTAAAGAAGTTCTTTTTACCAATGGACAAGGCATATTCACGCATGTCATTACCAAATTCCAGAGCGAAATCCGGCTCAACGTATTTCAGGGTGTCAATTCTGTACCCATCAGGATCAAACCTTGCCAGAATGTACTGGTAAGCGCGGATCAAGATCTCCCGTACCGGGTAGGATGAACCGTACACCGGGTCAAACTCATGGAATTCAGTGACCAGTTCTTTCAGCGAAGAAAAATCACCATTGGTCTCATCACCCTGCCCGCGCCGGCGGAAAAAGTCGTTCCGGCGCAATTCGACAGGTAGAATGGCGGCATCAGGCGGGGCGTCCAGCGGCGCTTCCGGCCAATCTGAGCGGGGACTTCCGTTGGCATCCCGCCAGGCGATACGGTAAGGCTCGCGCACCCATGGGGCGGTTGATCCAAAGCCGGCGTATTCAAACACATCACCTGTGTGATTAAGCACAATATCAAAGATGACATACAGGCCGCGCGCGTGGGCTTCATCCACCAATCGTTCCAGTTCGACCTCGGCCAAGCGGGGGTCTTTTCGCGCGCGGATGGGATTTGAACTGAACCTGTGGTCAATTGTCAGAAAATTTTGGATTCCATATCCGTGGTAGCTGTAAGGATTATAGACACAATTTTTTAGAACCGGCGACAGCCATAACGCCCTGAAACCCATACTCTTTATGTAATCCAACCGCTGCCGAATACCTTCAAATGTGCCGCCCTGAAATCCGTTATAGGGAGCGTTCCAGGGAGTGCTGGCTGGCATGGCTGTGGGATTGTTGAACCGGTCTATCATGGCAAAGTAGATGGGCAAATCGCGCCAATCGTCAGGAGATGGGAAAGGTTTGCGCATGGTGACAGTACGCCCTTCGACCTCGACGCTCACCTGACGGGGTTTTCTGGCCTGGTCCAAACAGGATTGGATCAACGGATCATATACGCTGGTTATCATATAATTTCTCCTCCAGGCATTACCTCTGGCGAATCGGTTGGAAACAGAAAGCCCTTTCGTTCCCAACCGCCGTCGCGGTAAAAAGGAGGACGAAAGGGATGAACTTCCGCGGTACCACCTCGCTTCGCCGATTATTCAACTGTCTCGGCGCGCTTACCCGGTGTGGTTAACCGGGTTGAATGATAACGGATTCACCGTGCCGTTCTACTTGCCTGAAAAGGTGTTCTTCGGCAGTCAAACCGGAGGACGGTTTCCCGGAATTGCAGCGGACGCTTTCAGCCTGGGCATTCCTTCTCTGCCTGCAAGGTTCAGGGAAACAAATCCGGCGCTTGAGGATCAATAATTGGGTTTATTATACGAAGAAGACCCGTCTTCGTCAATTTTTTGCGTTATTCTTTTTCTCGTCAAGAAATTTTTGGTATTCCGGAATAACGTAATCCAATTCAGCTTGAATTATTTTTATTCGGTCCACGCTGTCATTCGGGAAATTTTCTGTGGTATCTGCTTCAAGGACACGAGCGTGTTCTGAGAGCAATACTGCTCCCAGGCTGGCGCTGCTGGATTTTAATGTGTGCGCGGATCGATGAAATGTATTCAAGTCTTTAGATTCCAGCGCCTGTTTCATATCATTGATCAATTTTTGCGCGTTTGGCAGGAATGTCTGGATCAACTCGATAAGGAACGCGTCTGTGTCGTCTCCCATCACCCGGTAATACGAATCCAGTGTCGTCCAGGTGATATGCTCTATCGCCGCCTGCCCTTCCATTTTATGTCCCTTCGCGTCAACCTGCAGCGGTATGGTCCCTTGTAAAGCTTTTACCAGTTCATTCAACTGGACCGGTTTACTCAGGTAATCGTCCATACCTTCCGCGAGGAAACGTTCACGGTCACCCTGAAGCGCGTGGGCCGTCATGGCTATGATTCGCGGCAGCCGTTCTTTGGGAATACGTTTATGAAGCTGCCGTGAGGTTTCCAGACCATCCATTTCCGGCATCTGCACATCCATCAAGATCAAATCATACGTTTGACGTTCGACAGCCTGGAGAACTTCAAGACCATTTCCGGCCAGGTCAGCTCGATATCCAATCCGTTCAAGCATGCGAATGGCCACTTTCTGGTTAACCACGTTGTCATCGGCCAGTAAAATACGCAGGGGGTGTTTCAACCCCATCTGTTGGTCTATATCACTTGTGAACTGCGGGTTATCACGCACCACAATGGGACGGTTTGCAAACAAGCTTAGCAGGGTTTCATATAGAAAGGAGGGGCGTACCGGTTTGGAAAGTTGAGCAGAAAATAGTGAGCGGTCTTCTTTTACGTTTTCCTGTCGTCCCAGAGATGAGAGAAGCACCAGCGGCAATTTCTTGAAAGCGGCGATTTCCCGGATGGATCTCGCCAGCATCAAGCCGTCCATCTCCGGCATTTGCATGTCAATGATCGCCGCGTCAACGGTATTGATCCGCCTCAGAATTTCCAGCGCCTGAAAACCAGAACTGGCGGGAATGCAATTCATCTGCCAGGATTGCAGTTGCTTTTCCAGGATTAATCTATTTCGGTCATTGTCATCCACAACCAGAATGGTCTTTCCCTGAGAAATAGCCAGACCGTCAGAGACAATCTGTTTGTGGAGGTTTTCAGCCAGTCTGGCTTTAATTGTGAAATGGAACGTTGAACCCTTACCGAGTTCGCTCTCATACCACATCGTTCCGCCCATATTTTCGGCCAACCGCTTACTGATGGAAAGACCCAGGCCTGTACCACCGAACTTCCGGGTAGTGGACGTATCTGCCTGACTAAAGGATTGGAAGATGCGGCCGCGCGCTTCTTCAGAGATGCCGATACCCGTATCTGCCACCGACACATGAATTTCATAATCATCGTCCGTAAGTGGTTTCGCATCTACATGCAGAAATATTTCCCCCCGTTCTGTGAATTTCAAGGCATTCCCCAAAAGGTTGACGATGATCTGGCGTAACCGGGTTGGGTCACTGATAATTGTAGACGGCACATTCTGGTCAATCAGGTAAAGCATTTCCAGCCCTTTTTCGCTTGCCCGGGGTGACAGCAATTGCAGTGCGGATTCGATGCAATCACCCAGGTCAAACGGGGTGGATTCAATATCCAGCTTTCCGGCTTCTATCTTGGAAAAGTCGAGAATGTCGTTGATGATCGTAAGCAGGTCTTCGCCGCTGGTACGAATGGTCTCGACAAAATCGACCTGGGTGGCATCCAATCGGGTATCCATGAGCAGGTTGGTCATACCAATCACGGCATTCAACGGGGTGCGGATTTCATGGCTCATGTTCGCCAGGAAATCGGCCTTGGCCTTTGCCGAAGCCTCCGCGTTTTGTTTGGCTTCGATCAGGTCAGTAATGTTGTGGTAAATCCCAAAATCACCTACCTGTTTCCCGTTAACCATTATGGGAACCCCGCTGATATCCACATCAATGATTTTCCCGGTTTTTGACCGCCGCTTGGAAATAATCCGAATAGTCTCCCCTTCCTTCACCTGACGGGTAAGACTCTTTGCCTGCGCCAGGGTCTCGGGAGTATTGATCATGTCATCCAGGTTTTTGTTAAAAATTTCTTCCAGTGTGTAACCAAACATCTCGGTAAAGGCGGGATTAATCACCTGAACCTTTTCCCTGGAATCCAGAATGGCAATGGCATCCGGGCTGCTTTCCACCAGCATTTTAAAATACTGCCGTTCACGGGAAACTTCTTCCAACGCGGCCTGGCGTTCTTCATCTTTCGTTCTCAAGGAGTTAATGGTGGAGTCAAACGTATGAGCCAGGAAACCCAGTTCCCCTTCTTTTGACTCGATCCCGGACTGGGCGGTCAGGTCTCCTGATGCCAGCTTTTTGGATGTTTCCACAAGCCTGTCGACGATGCGGATTATGCGTTGATTCGCGAAACTGCTGGCAAACGAGACGGCCAGAGCCATAACAATTAGATTGATTAGTATGTTCTGTACAAGAAGGGTTTGCACAGATTGCAGCGCCTTGTCTTTTGGAATTCCAACGTGCACGTAGTCTCCACCATAGATGGGATCCAGACGGGCAAATCCATAGAATCGCGCCAGTCCATCCAAACCAGTTCCTACAAAAGACCCCTTGCGGGGTGACTTTTGCATGGCGGCGACAAATTCATTTCCTGTCTGTCCACCAAGGTACTCCTTCTGGAAAGGATCCCGGTAAAGCACTGTTCCATATTGGTCGATCAGTGAGATGGTTGAGTTTTCCGGCAATTGGATGCGGTTTCGCACAGATTGCATCCAGCTTTGATCCATCAATGTAACAATAATCCCATCCGTCGTGCCGGCAGCATTCTGATGCGCCGAGGCTACGGTGGTATAGTACCCCAGCGAATCCCAAAAGTGATCAATGGGAATAATGGTATAGGTTTGGCCGAATTTAATTTTCTTGAACCAGAAAGCTTCTGTCACACCCGCAGGCATCACAATAGGGATACTGGAGCAGACGAATTTTCCGTCTGCTGTTATGACAATGAGGTTTTTAATGGTAGGCTCACGGTAGGGAACCGCTTCAGCATATTTTTGGCAGTAATCCCGATCTGCCACAAGATCTGCGTCCGCGCTGGCCAGGTACAGGAGGTGCCTGGCATTTTGGATTAATATTTCAAATTCCCGCGCGGCAATATAGGCCTGTTCCTGTGCGCTGATCTCGGCATTTCTCTCTTCCATCCGGGTCATATGTTGTATGTTATAGATGGATAGGACGAAGAAAGGCAAAATTGCGCCCAGAATGATGAGCAGCAACTGCATCTTGATGCCGGAAAAGAAGCTCTTAATGGCAGCCATTTACTCGTTTTCGGGATTTTGAAGGTCTTTCAGGTAGATACAGTCTTTTCCCATATTCTTGGCTGTGTAAAGCGCCTGGTCAACAGCCTGAATGAGACCGTCAATTCCCTCACTGATCTCAGTTGTCGTGATCACCCCGATACTGATATGCAACATCAACGGTTCCTTGTCGGGCACAGTAAGGGTTAATTTCCTGATCCGCGAATGGATCCGGCTGCTAACAGCTTCCGCCTGTTCCCTATTTGTATTGGGCAACACGACCAAAAACTCGTCGCCGCCCCAGCGCGCCGCCCAGTCATATGGTCGCACGCTCTGAGAGATCTGTTCAGCTACCAGACAAAGCGCCTGATCACCGACCATATGGCCGTAAGAGTCATTTAACGCTTTGAAATGGTCCATATCCAGCATCATGATACTTAATGAGCCGCCCTGCCGATGGAAACGATCGATCTCACCCTGCAGGTGAGAGTAAATGGCGCGTCGGCTGAGCAGGCCTGTCAGGTAATCGAACATGGCCATGCGCTCCATCTGTTCACGCGCTCTATTAAGATCATCTTCCAGTTCAAGGATGCGCAATCCGATATTCACCCGGGCGCGCAATTCTGATATATCAAAAGGTTTCGTCAAATAATCATCCGCACCCGCGCTCAAGCCGGTAACGACATCGGTCTTGTCTTCTTTTCCAGTTAATATGATGGCATAGGTATAACCGTGAAAACGCGCGGAGCGTATATTGCGGATCAGGTCCAGACCATCCAGGTTGGGCATCAACCAATCGGTGATGATAAACCGAGGTGGATTGGCGAGAAAATATTCCCAGGCAGAACCGCCCTCCGGAAATTCAACCACCTCCAACCCCAGGCGGGAAAGACTTGAACGCAAAATCTGTCGTGCGATCGGATCATCGTCTACTATGGCTATTTGCATGAGGTCTCCCGGAAATTCCTTTCTGGAAATTTCAACACGTCTCCCTACATATTCTCAATAAGAATACACAAAAAGCATGTAAAATTAAAATTAAATGAGTGAAAAAATG
>CAYNJT010000087.1:0-10496 GCA_964397625.1 uncultured Leptolinea sp.
AGCCGCCAGCAGGGTGACGCCTTCGGGAATTTCTTTCAATAATGCTTCCGCGTTATGTTTGATCTGATCGAGAGTATCCATACCAAGGTTATTGTATCGCGATGCACAAAAAAAGCCCACGAAATCCGTGAGCTTTTCAGAAGGAAAGAATCCTAATTAATTTCTTTTATTTCCACATCCGGCATGATTCGATAAACATCCTCCATCCTTACATCACCAGTGCGTTGGGTTAGGACCGCGGCTGCGCTGACCGCTCCTGCCCAGCGAAGGCTCTCTTTCCAATTATCTCCTTGCGAAAGACGCCAGGCAATGGTTGATGAAACTGAATCGCCAGCTCCAGCAGCATTGACGGGTTTCTGGATAGGTGCTTTTACCAGAAAATTTCCACTCTCTGTTAAAGCCAGGATGCCATCTTTCGAGAGAGTAAGGATCAAGTTTTCAATCTCGTTTTGTTGTTTTATTTCTCGGGCTTGACTTATCAGAGTTTCCAAATCAGGGGTATTTTTTGAAAATGTCCAATCGAATTCTTCCCAGTTCATCTTAACAATCTCTGGTTTCGCTTTAATCGCTTCCAACATAAATCTGCGTTGCGAATCGATCAGCGTGGGAACACCGGCGGTTTTTGCTATCTTGATCAGATCATAGTAAAAATCCTCATCTAATGAAGGGGGGAGACTGCCGGCGATGATAACCCAATCAGCTTCATGAATCCAATCGCTAAATTTTTTTATGAACTCGGCTTTTTGCTCTTCATTTATTTCAATTTCCCCAACAATCACATGGCTGTGGATATTGGTTTCAGTCTCAGCAATCACATGCGCGATACGATTGATTCCTCCCGCCCAAACCGGCTCTGGAATGATACCGTAATCTTTTAGAATTTCTACCAGTTCCTCGCCAATTTTTCCAGCAAAAAAACCGAGACCGACGGTCTCAACACCCAATTGTCTCAGGACAACGGAGGAGTCCAGCCCCTTACCGCCCACACAGGTGGCCATTTCATTCGTACGCATCGGGATTCCGGGAGTCCAGCGTTTAATAAAATAGATTTTATCCAATGCTGTATTTGGGCAAACCGTTAGTATCATACTTCTGCAATCCTTTTTCCTAATCAATCATTTTTTGCGCCAACACAGCAAAAGCATTGGTATTCATCCGCTGTAAACAATCCAAAGCAGTCATTAGGTCAGGACTGGCCAAAATTATTCCATGGCGTGGCATTAAAACAGCCGCTGCTTTCTTATTCATCTGCTCTTCCTTCCCCTTGAGAAGTTCCACAATGGAATCCGCCTGTTCCTGTGAATATGCCGGCGCTTCCGGGTGATATTGAAGGGTGCCAAAAGATTTCGAAGAATTCAATATTGGCGGAATAGGTTTGGAATTGGCCGTGAAGGGCAGAATATATTTCGGATGCGCATGAATGACTGCACCTACAAAAGGGTAAGCTTTGTAGATCGCCAAATGTGAAAGCCCTTCCCGGGAAAAACGCGGATGTTTTTTCATCTCTTCCGCCTTGGAAAGAGCGCCGACAACCACATCCTCCACGCCAAAATCCCAGTGAAAAGCATTGCCTGCCAACGTGGGAGTCATGTAGATCGTGTCACCGTTCTTGACGGTGATATTTCCTCCGGCAATATCGGTTAAATCGCGTTCAAACATAAATTTGGCAGCGTAGATGATCAGTTCCGGGATGCTCATCCTCTCATTTATCGGTTTCATAATTGACACTCATTCATCCTTTCTAATTTTTGGAGGTCGGTAATTGAGATTCATTTGCTTGTGAATCCGACCTCGACTGGATTTTAGAAACCAAAATCCGGGATTTCGACAATCCTTGATTGATGCATGGCGGATTCCTGGGCGCAAATTCCTGCGCAAGTGATCGTGGCCGCCTTGATTTCGTCCACCTCGGCTTTTCTTCCCTCAACAATCGCTTTCAGGAATTGATGCGCCAGATGGGGGTGCGATCCGCCATGCCCAACACCCTGCCTGAAGGAGGTGTGGCTGGTATCTGAAATGGCTTCCCGCTTGGTAAAAACTGCGATCTCCTCCGGCAATAGTGCGTCGGTATCCGGGCAGTGGATCTTTTCGGCATCGTCAATACCGGTGAAAATCACATGACCGTCGTCGATAACCTGTTCCCACTCGAAAGATGATTCGGTTCCGTACACGTCGAATCCCTCCCGGCATTGCCGGATGGTTTCATTGATGCAGCGCGTGGACTCAGCGATCACGTCGGAATCTTCGAATTTGAAAGTAGCGGTGATCACCGCGAAGGGGCAGCCGTGGTTATTCGCGCGAGCTGTGCTCAGGCGGCCTGAACCGTGCGCGATCACCGATACCGGCCTTTTACCAATAATGGAGACCACCGGCGAAAGCGCATGCGTTCCATTCAGAAAGGGCGGAAAACCCTGCCAATAAGCCGGCCAGCCTTCCATGGCCATGTTTTGCATATGATCAGAGCGTACAAACTGGATCTTGCCGATTTTGCCCTCCTCCACCATTTTCTTCACATAGAGATATTCGCGGGTGTATAAGGCAGTTTCCATCATCATATACACCTTGCCGCTTTTTTGAGTGGCTTCCACGATTTCCTTGCATTGCTGGAGTGTGGTAGCCATGGGGATTGTGCACGCCGTATGCCGGCCATTATTCAGTGCTTCCATCACCATTGGATAATGGTCCATAACCGGTGTTACAACATGAATGGCATCCAATCTATTATCGGCTACCATTTCATGATAATCTGTATAACGAAAGTCATTATCAATCCCAAATTGGTTACCGATTTCATCCAAGACGTCCTGCCGGCGAGTGCATATCGCCACTTTTCCGCCATTGGGATGTTTCTGGTAAATTGGGATAAATTCTTTCCCAAAACCCAAACCAATAATTCCGACATTAACTTTTTTGTCAGACACTTCTGGCCTCCTGATTAAACTGGTTCGAAATCCATCCGGTGAGCATTGTTATGATTCTATGAAAATAAGAAATATTGCATATTTTTTTTATTACTCTGGTGAATCCGCACCAGAGTAATATGATTCGCTCAATTGTTATTTTGCGTCGTCGGGGAACAGTTGATCGATATTGTCCTTGGTTACCAGGGTCGGGGCAATCATGACCTCTTTCTCAAAGGGTTCGCCAGCATAGTAAGCATCGATAATGTCGAAAGCGGCTACAAATTCAGCATAGGAATCAACCCAGATCGAGGCATCCATTGAACCATCGCGAATGGCTTTGCGGCCTTCGGGGGTGGCATCCAAACCATACAGTTTAATCTGTCCGGTCAGGCCGGCGGCCTGCAATACGGCGCGCACACCCAAAGCCATACCGTCGTTATTGCAGACGATGGCATCCAGGTTCTTGCCGGAGGATAACCAGTTCTCAGCCAAAGGCGTTGCGTCGTCAGCGTTCCAGTTTCCAGCGCCAGTGAAGACTACATTAATATCAGGGTAGTTGGGGAGAACTTCATAGTAGCCATCGGTGATGAAAATAGCAGTGGTTTGACCTTCAGTTCCGGTCATGATGGCGATATCGCCTTTGCCATTCAGATCTTTGGCAACCTGCTCCATTTTCAGTCTTCCACCTTCCTGAATATTGATAGCTACAAATGCAGTCAGAAGGTCCTGAGCCGAGCATGAACCATGCAGGGTGATAACAGGAATGTCATAATTGGTTGTCATTTCTTCCACAACTGCTGTCATGCCATCGTATGCAACCGGGTCGAAAATAATGGCAGCATAACCTTGTGATGCAGCATTTTCGAGTTGGGAGATCTGTTTGCTGAGGTCTGAATCGGGATTGAAAACGGTGACTTCCCAACCATGTTCTTTGCCGACAGCTTCAGCATTCGCAGCCATACCAGTGGTGAATTCATTGGCGATATTGGAAGCGACCCAAGCGACCTTTTTGCTTGGTGGAACCGGTACTGCCGCATCGGCTGCCGGGGCTTCTTCCGCAGGTGCCTCTGCCGCAGGTGCTTCTTCTGCGGGAGCCGCTGCTGCGGGAGCGCAAGCAGCAATGAGGCCCATCAGAACAAGTATAGTAACTACTGAAATCCTCTTCATTTGGTTCTCCTATTTTTATTTTCCTTTATTATTTTGTTTCTCTGGTGCGGATTCACCAGTGATAACCTTTAGTTGCTTTTCCTGCTCCTTGAACGAATGTCAATAAAAACAGCTAGCAGGATTACTAAACCCTTCATAATCCTCTGATAATTGGAGGAAATACCGAGGATGTCGAAGCCATTGGAGATAACGCCTAAGATCAACACACCGATAACAGTCCCGATCACTGAACCCGCTCCTCCGGACATGCTCACCCCACCAATGACGCAGGCGGCGATTGCGTCCAATTCGTAACCTTCGCCAACCGTTGGGTTGCCGGAAGTGATGCGTGAAGCCATCAAAACACCGGTCAAACCGGAGAGTGATCCCATGATCATATAAATAATCATCTTGACTTTTTCCACGTTGATACCGGAATATTTCGCAGCGGTTTGGTTGCCGCCAACCGCGTAAATCCATTTGCCAAATACGGTTTTGCGAGTCAGGATAAAAGCCAGGATTGAGACTATCAGGAAGAAATAAACCAATGATGGCAACCCAAGATAAATTGAATTAGAGACATTGATGAATGACCGGCTTAGGTTAAAGATCGGGCGGTTATTGGTTGAAACCAGAGCAATGCCGCGAGCCGCGCTCAAGGTAGCCATGGTCATAATGAAAGGCGCAAATCCGATATAGGCTATGCCAAATCCATTTAATAAACCAAATAACGCACCAACACCAATTCCCGCAATGAATGCGACTATTACCGGCATCCCGGTCGTATCCGTAGTGAGGTATGCCGCGGCCATGCATGCCACTGCCAGAACAGAACCTACGCTCAAATCGATACCGCCAGTCAATAACACGAGGGTTAAACCGATGGCGAGTATGCCCGTGATCGAAGCTTGCTTCAGGATATTGATCAAATTGGGTTTGGTTAGAAACGCCGGTTGGGAGAAAGCCATTATGATGACCAGAAGCACCAACGCCCAGAAAATTCCAGTACTTTTCCAGAATTGTGAGTTCTTATAGAAGGGAACTTTTTCGTCCTTTTTATCTATTTTTATGTTTTGACCTTTTTCATTTTTCTGCATACCGATCTCCTGCGCAATTTCAATTCTTCGACCCATTCTTGTTTCTGGGAGAAGCCAGCGCCATGATGTTTTCCTGTGTAATTTCCTTGCCGGCTACCTCTCCTGCGATTTTCCCCTCGCACATCACAATCACTCGGTCAGCAATCCCCACCAATTCCTGCATTTCCGATGAAATGATAAGCGCGGCTTTGCCATTTAACACCAGATTATTGATCAATTCAAAGACCTCCACTTTCGCGCCCACATCGATGCCGCGGGTGGGTTCATCGAATAAAAGAATATCGGGCTCAGTCAATAACCACTTGGCCAGAACCACTTTCTGCTGGTTTCCACCCGACAAGTTCTCGACCGCCTGCTGCAAACTTTGAATCCTGATCGACAATTTTTTCACAATTTCTTTGGCAAGCTCTAATCCTTTTTTCTCATTCATGAATCCAAATCGGGAAATCGCATGGTCTATCCCCATGGTTGAATTCTCTTGAACGTTCATCACCAGGTTCAAGCCCATCAATTTTCGATCTTCGGGTACTAGCGCGATTCTTTTTCTAATGGCATCGGAAGGCTTTTTCAAATCCATCGCACTGCCATCCACCAAGATTTCGCCCGAATCGGGAAGCGTAACGCCGAAAATCGTGCTAACCAGTTCCGTACGGCCAGCCCCCATCAAGCCTGCAATACCCAATTTTTCACCGGCATGCAAAGTAAACGAGACGTTTTCGTACTCACCTTTTCGAGTGAGCTGCTTGACTTCGAGCACCGCTTTTCCGATTTCATTTTTACATTTCGGGTAAATGTTAGATATCTCACGCCCGACCATGTCGCGGACGATCTCTCTTTCGGTTTTTTGCGCCATCGGTGCGACGCTGATGATATGCCCATCACGCATAACCTGAACCCGGTCGGCAATAAATGGCAATTCCTGTAGTTTATGCGAGATATAAATGATACTGATACCATCCCGCTTCAGCAGGTTGATAATCTCAAACAAATGCATCACTTCTTTTTCGGTAATGGCGGAAGTCGGCTCATCCATGATCAGGATCCGGGAATTGTAGGAGATTGCTTTAGTGATCTCCACCATCTGGGTTTGTGAAATGCTGAGGTTCATCATCCTGGTTATGGGCGAGATTTTCAAATTCAACTGCTCCAGCCATTTTCTGGTTTGGCTGTATTGTTTACGTGAATCCACAAAACCATAGCGGCTGATCTCGCGCCCCAGGAACATGTTCTCTTCTACGGTCATTTCCGGAATAGGCGCCAATTCCTGGTGGATCATCGCGATACCCAGTTCGAGCGCCTTGGCGGGATTCTCGATCCTGACCTCTTCACCATGCAAGATGATCTGGCCTGCATTGGGTTGCTCGATGCCCATTAAGATTTTCATGAGCGTTGATTTCCCGGCGCCATTTTCTCCAACCAGAGCCAGCACTTCCCCTTCGTTCAGGCTCAGGTCGACGGAATGTAATACTTCCACCCCTGAGAATGACTTGCTGATTTCCCGCATTCGGAGAATTTCGTTCATATTTTTTCCTTAGTGAAACCGTTAGTCACCGAATCCGAAATCAGGGATCTCAACCCGTTTTGAACCATTCATTGCTGATTGGTGGGCGCAAATTCCTGCGCAGGTGATAGTAGCAGAAGTGCTTGCATTCACCGATGGTTGGCGATCCTCGACCAGCGCAGTTAAGAACTGGTGAACCAAATGCGGGTGCGAGCCACCATGGCCAAGACCTTGGCGGAAAGAGGATTGGGTTGTGTCAGTAATCGCCTCGCGTTTGGTGAACACCGCAATTTCTTCCGGCAGCAAGTGATCGGTGTCCGGACATACTACTTTCTCGGCATCGTCGATGCCGCTGAAAATCACGTGGCCGTCATCGATAATCAACTCCCATTCAAACGACATTTCCGTTCCATACAGATCGAAGCATTCGCGGCATTGACGGATAGTTTCAAACAGACAGCGGGATGATTCAGCCACAACGTCGGAATTTTCGAAGGTAAACGTTGCTGTTTCCACCGCCCAGGGCGAATTGTATTTTTCAGCTTTATCAGCACTCAAATGTCCCGACCCATGGCAGATGACAGATTTCGGCCGCTTCCCAATTAACTCGATCACTGGGGAAAGTGCGTGCGTTCCATAGTGGAATGGCGGAAAGCCGCGCCAATAATCACCCCAACCGCTTAACATCATGTTTTGCATGTGATCACTGCGCATGAATTGGATGCGCCCGAATTTGCCCTGTTCGTGGAGAGCTTTGACGTACAGGTATTCGCGCGTATACAGGGACGTTTCCATCATCATGTAGTATTTGCCGGCCTTTTTGCTGGCTTCCAGGATCTTCGTGCATTCTTCGACTGAAGTCGCCATCGGCACGGTGCAAGCCACATGCTTTCCGGCTTCCAAAGCCAACATGGTTTGAGGATAGTGTTCCAATATGGGGGTTACAACGTGAATGGCATCCAATTCCTTGTTTTTAACCATTTCGGCATAATCGGTATAACGTAGATCACTTGGGATATTGAATTGATCTCCCACATCCTTCAATGTTTCCGGATTGCGAGTGCAAATTGCCACCTTACCGCCATTGGGATGCCTTTGATAAATCGGGATGAATTCTCTTCCAAAACCAAGACCAACAATACCAACATTCATTTTTTGTTTCGACATGCTCTCTACTCCTCTATCTTGATCATTTGTACGTAATGCTTATACCTGTCATCCCATTCACTTAGGTTTTCAGGATCAAAGTTTTCAGTCTTAAAGGATTCCTGGATGATCTGCCGCCCTTGCGCGACAGAAGAAATTTCACCATGCGCGAGTAGCTGTACCAGAAGGTTGCCGATGGCAGTTGCCTCGGAAGGTCCTGCAACAACCTGCATACCGGTCGCGTTAGCGACAAATTGGTTCAACAGGTGATTATTGCTGCCTCCACCTACGATATTGATGCGGGAATAATGTCGCTCAGTCAGGGTCTGCAATTCCTCGATCACCACTCTGTACTGAAACGCCAGGCTTTCAAGGATGCAGCGAATAACCTGGCCAGGGGTATGCAATTTTTCCTGTTTTTTCTCCACACAATAATCCGAGATTTTTTTCGGCATCCCACCCGGAGAAAAGAAACGTTTGTCGTTTGGATCTATCAAATGGCGGAATGCTATTTCGTTCTGCGCCATACTTAGCAGTTCTTCGATCGTATAATCATTTCCATTTTCGCGATACCAACGCTGGCATTCCTGGATCAGCCATAATCCCATAACGTTCTTCAGCAAACGGTGGTGCCCGCCCGGGTAGCCGCCTTCATTGGCAATGTTATGAGAAAAGGTGTAATCGTTGATGATAGGCGTGGAAGATTCCACACCCACCAGCGACCAGGTACCGCTGCTGACTATGATCGAGTTCTCACCCAGAGGTGCAGCCAGAAACGCGGAAGCCGTATCATGTTCACATACCGCGATGACGTCCAGCGACGTTCCGTTGACCTTGCCAACGCGGGTGCCGGGCTGCGAGATCTTTTGGAAAATATGTCGAGGCAAATTGAACGCTGTCAATATCTCCGTCGACCAATCCACTCTGGTAAAATCCAGCATCTGACTGACCGAGGAAATGGTATATTCCGAACAAACTTCTCCCGTGAGGAAATATGCAAACAAGTCTGGCAAGAAGAGTAGCTTATCCGCTCGATCCAGCAAAAAACCTTGCTTTTCCAACTTCATGGAAGCTAATTGCATTAAAGTGCCGAAAAGCGCATTTTGGTTGCCTCCATAATGATGGATATCCTCTTTGGGCATTATGGAGTAAATGCGTTCTTCATTGCGCTTGGTGCGGTCATCACGGTAGCAGTGCACTTGATTGAGAAAACGTCCGTCAGCGTCCAGTAATCCAAAATCATTGGAGTAAGAATCGAGGCCGAGGCTGACAATCGATGGGTCAATGCGCAATCCGTCCGCAATTCCGCCCTTTAGGTCTTCAAAAATCTTGAGGGCATCCCAGAAAAGCTCGTCACGCACGTTCACCGCCTGGTTATCGAAGCGTTTGACAACATCCAACTTTAGTTGACCATCAGAAAAATCGCCGATGAACATCTTCCCGCTTGAAGCTCCCAGATCAAAAGCAAGCATTCTCATTCGATGCGTCTCCATATGGCGGGTTTAATCCGTGATTATGATCCTCGTTTTAAGATCTTTGAACATATTCAGTTTTTCGCGGTCGACCTTCGAATCAGTCACGATCACATCGATCTCAGCCAGGCTGCCGATACAAATCGCCCCTGTCAACCCAAATTTGGAATAATCCGCCATTAGAATGAACTGCTTGGAATGATCGATCATGTTGCGTTTTACCTCGATCTCATGAATGCTGGCATCGGTCATCCCGCTTTTCTCATCGACTCCACGGCAAGACATGATGGCTTTATCAGGATAAAATCCCTGGGCATATCTATTTGAGAGCATACCTATGACTGAATAATTTTTGGGGCTGAAAATTCCGCCCAGACTGATAACAACAATATTCTCATTGTTGATACGGCCTGCTTCCAACATGACCTGGATGGAGTTTGTGATTACTGTGATTTTGATGTCTTTTGGGATGTACTTTAATAAGTTCATTGTGGTGGAACTGTTATCCAGGAAGATAGTGTCACCATCCTCCAACAGCGCAGCAGTAGCTTGGCAGATCTTTTGCTTTTCCTCATATTTCTGCAAGCCTCTTGCCAAAAGGGGATATTCATATCCATCGCTGTATTTCTTTTCGATGGGTACTGCCCCGCCATGAGTGCGCTGCAGCAAGCCGGAACCTTCCAGCTCCTTCAAATCGCGGCGGATGGTCTCGCGTGAAGAGGATAAGCGTTCCGCCAATTTATTTACATCCACCTCGCCTTCCTTTTCAAGAAGTTCGAGAATTAAAGATTGCCGTTGCACGCTATACATTTCTATTCCCTCCTAATTCTTGACTTCCATGATTCGTTTAGACTGCATCAGATTAAGGCTACCTTTCCATACGAGAAAAGCTTTTACACTTGACCGGAATAATCGTAATAATCTAAAACGTAATCAAAATACCCTGACCGAAACACACAATCTTCTCAAGTTATTCTTTCTGTTTCAGTGTATTTCTGTGCTTATCTTACCATATTGGTTAGGTATATGCAATATATTTGTGTATTTGTTAATGTTTATGACCGTTTCTGATTTTTTCAGAGGGTGAGCTTGAACCAAAGCGTGAAACGTTCATTGCTCGGCAAAATAATTTCGAGTTCTTTCTGATTTTTTTCTGATACACGTGAAATCATTGCGATGCTATACTGAAATTGGATTCAATAAACCTATTATTAAAGCGAGGTGGAAAAAT
>CAYNJT010000088.1:0-2771 GCA_964397625.1 uncultured Leptolinea sp.
CTTCCAACTGAGGCTGAATGGGAAAAAGCCGCCCGAGGAACCGATGGACGGACATACCCATGGGGTGAAACCCCTATTGATGGCAATCTGGCTTTGTATGGAAAAGCCGTTAATGGCACCCGCCCGGTCGATGCTTATCCAGCCGGTATGTCACCGTATGGCATTCTAAACATGATCGGAAACGCGGCCGAATGGGTTTTCGACACATATTCCGCTGATTACTACTCACTATCCCCGCTTCAAAATCCATTGGGTCCAGATACGGGTGACCAAAAAGTCATTCGCGGTTCTTCCTGGAAGGATGATATCAGTCAGGTACGGATTTCGCGGCGTTCCTTTGATAATCCAAATTCCAAAGATGATGACCGGGGATTTCGTTGCGCGTCGTCAAATTAATCAGCCTACCAGGAAAATTACTGCTACCCCAATTAATGCGATAACTGTTCCAATAATGGCTCGCAGACTGACCTTTTCATTGTAAAACCACTTTGATAACGGTAATAACATTACTGGCCTGACGGCCATTAATGTGGATGCGATACCGACGGGAATAAGCTGCACAGCCACCATGGAAAGCCATACACCCAGGGATGGACCAACTATGGATCCAGCAACCACATTTTTCATCGCGGACCGGTTTTCCAATCCGGCCCATGTGTCTCGAATCTTTCCTGAGAAAAGAGCCAGAATCCACATTACCGCAGTTGCAATAATGATCCTTATCAATACACCGGACAATGGCGAAAAATCTCCCTCCAGTCCCCTCTTTGAAAGCACAAATCCAATTGCCTGTCCCAGCACAGCCCCAATTCCACAGAGTACACCCAGAATCAGGTCTTTTCTTGTATGTTGCCCGTTTCCATTATTCTGTTCCATGACTACCCAGGCAACACCTAAAATGGTGATTAAAATACCAATAGACTCTCCTGTGGTCAATTTTTCACCCAACCACAACCATGCAATCAACGCGGAAAAGACCGGGTCCAATGACATGATCACAGTGGTCAAACGAGCACCAATATGCACATACGCCTGGAATAAGAACGCGTCTCCCAATGCCAGACCGATAATTCCCGAGAGACCCAACCATATCCATTGCTCTTTGGTAGCATGCAAAGGAATTGGATTACCCATGACAAACCAGTGGGCAATAACCAGAATAATGGATGCCACAAATAACCGCAACCGATTGACCCGAACAGACCCAATTGCTCTTGAAGCGTTGTTAAAAAATATCGAAGTAAATGACCAGCAGACAGCAGTAAGGATGGCAGCGATTTCACCCATAATAGTTATCTTTTCGAGTAAACTACACGCAATTCATCACCTTTCATAATTTTTCCTGGTAATTCAACGACAGCCACCAACCCACGCAAATTCATTGAAGCATTGATAACTTTGCTGTTGAGATCCGGTTTGTCAGGGAAATATTTACAAATCTCCTCTGTCATCGTGGCACACGGTAAATTATCAGAAGTAACCAACAATACAGCGCCACTCGAAAAGAAAAAACGGGTGTTCGGTTTTATATCGGTGAATGATGGGACACCTTCAATAAACAGATTTGCGCCCATCCATTCGGGAAGCAATCTATCAATCTCCAGACGTTCTTTGACAATATCCAGTTCTTCTTTTGAAACAAGTGATATTTGACGGCTGTTTCTGATTCGCGTTCCGCGCGGGTAGAACTTCGTCCGGCTGTCCGAAAGTTTGGTTAATCCTGAGTGTTTATCCCCCGGGAAACCTTCAAAATCAACATCGACCGAATCCACAATTTGAGAACGAATTGAATTTGGGTCATTACAAACCAAAACCTCTAATACTTTACCCACTGTTTCGTTCATTCGCTCTCCTTGTCTTTTCTTTACAAATTCCCCCGCCTTTCAGCGGGGGAATTTTCGCTACTACCTACCAATAATACACCGCTTTTCTATAAAAGAAGATACGGATTTTCGAGGATTGATTTTAATTCAGTAAGGAACTTGGCTGCCCGGGCGCCATCATTAACCCTATGATCCACACCGATCGTTAAATTCATCATCGGTCTGATAACTACCTGACCGCCAATAACAACCGGGGTATCAACCATTTTTCCTACTGCCAGAATGGCCGTCTCGGGAGGATTGATGATCGCCGTAAATGATTCAATGCCAAACATTCCAAGGTTTGTGATCGTAAATGTTGATCCACTCATATCCGCGGGTTCCATTTTCTTGCTCCGCGCGGCATCCAGCAGTCGTGACATTTCCTTCACTATATCCTCGAGATTCCTCTCCTGGGCGGAACGAACAACAGGAACAATAAGGTAATCATCCAGGCTGGTAGCGATTCCCAGGTTCACGTCTTCCCACTGAATCACTTCTTCACCTGTGAATGAACTGTTCAAGAAGGGATGTTTGGGAAGAAGCCGGGCAACTGCCAGGGCTAGAATGGCCGTGTACGATACCTTCAAACCAGTGTGTTCCTGAACCACCTGGTTAACGCGTTCACGCAGTCGGACGATCTCTTCCATGTTCACATTTACTGACTCGTAAATATGCGGTATGCCGCTCCAGCTATACCCCATTCTTTGAGCAATAACTGTACGAATACCCTTCATGGGAATGCGTTCGCGGATGCGCGCATTGGGCAGTGGGATCTGTATGGCGGGTCCACTGGTGATCTGTGAAGAAATTGAGGCTGGGCGCGGGGAAGCAGAGCCAACACCCTTTTCCAGCGCAGATAACACATCCGCTTTATAGATACGCCCGCGTGGTCCTCTACCGGCTACT
>CAYNJT010000088.1:2871-10448 GCA_964397625.1 uncultured Leptolinea sp.
GTCACGCCGCGCAAAATCCCGGATTCAGGCGCCTCGATTTCAATGGTTGCCTTTGAAGTTAGGATGACAAACAGAGGTTCACCTTTTTTAACTGTGTCGCCTTCCTGTTTCAACCATTCAACCAGCGTTCCGGTCTCCTGGTCCATATCCACTTTAGGCATAATCACTTCAGCTTTCATGGATTATCTCCCTTCAATGGCCAGTGAGCGGGCTGCTTTCACAATATCTTCAACCTGCGGCGAAGCTGCCTTTTCAAGTGTTCGGTTGTATGGAATCGGGATATCCAGGCCGGCTAACCGTTTAATTGGTGCGTCAAGGCGATCAAAGGCTTCACTTTCACATACCACAGCTGTTACTTCCCCGGCGAAACCTCCGGTTTTCGTTGCTTCGTGAACAATGAGCAATCGGCCTGTTTTTGACACTGACTGTACAAGCAGCTCTTTGTCCAATGGTTTCAGTGTGCGTGGATCAATTACTTCAATATCAATACCTTCTTTGGACAGTATCTCAGCCGCCTCAAGCGAGCGTTGTGCAGTAACCCCGTAGGAGAAAATGGTTAGATCATTTCCGGCACGTTTGACTTCACCCTTGCCAATCGGTATTTCATAAAGTTCTTCGGGCACAGCCCCTTTCGCTTTGTATAAAAGCTTGTTTTCCATGAATAAAACTGGATTGTTATCGCGAATGGACGCGACCAGCAATCCTTTGGCGTCGTATGGTGTTGACGGGCATACTACTTTAATACCAGGCGAAGAAATAAACCAACTTTCCAGTGACTGACAGTGTTGGGCGGCTGCACCTGTTCCAGAGCCATATGGGGCGCGCATGACCATGGGAATGCTTATTTTTCCGCCAAACATGACACGCATTTTCGCGGCCTGGTTTATCAATTGATCCATCATAAGAGTGAGGAAGTCCATGAACATAACTTCACCCACGGGCCTCATTCCCATCAATGCCGCGCCAACACACGCGCCGGCTATACCAGCTTCTGAAATGGGTGTGTCACGAACACGCTCCGGCCCAAATTCATCCAACATCCCTTTGCTTACACCAAATGCGCCGCCGTATACACCAATATCTTCACCGATAAGAAATACATTTTCATCACGGCGCATTTCCTGGACCAGTGCTTCACGCACTGCTTCCAACATCGTAATTTCTCGTTTCGTCTCAGTGGTCGTCATGGCGCGTATACCTCCGCTTCCAAATTCTCAGGCGTAGGTTCCGGGAAGGACAAGGCCGTCTCGGTTGCCCTGGCTATGTTGTCTTTGGCACTCTGCTCTATATTGTCGATTTCACCCTCAGAAAGGATGTTGTATTCTTGCAGCCAACCCGTGTAGCGAATGATTGGATCAAACTGCTTCCATTCGTCAATTTCTTCCTGGGTTCTGTACAGGTTGCGATCGCTCTTTGAATGTCCGCGCCATCGGTATGTAAGGTTTTCAACCAGGCTTGGACCTTCACCTGACCGGGCTCGCATAACCGCCTCAGAAACTTTATCGTAAACGGCCAGCACATCATTACCATCAACCGTCACGCCTGGAATGTTATAAGCGGCGGCACGGACGCTGATATGTTGGACAGTCATAGCTTTCTCTACCGCCATGGACATCCCATACTGGTTGTTGTCGCAAATAAAGACAACTGGCAATTTCCAAAGGGCTGCCATGTTCAAAGCTTCATGGAATGATCCTTCATTTGATGCACCGTCACCGAAGAAACAAAGCAAAATATTATCGGTTTTCTTCATCTGAAGTGCCAGACCAATCCCGACTGCCGTGGGAATGCCACCGCCAACAATACCCGTGGCGCCTAAATTGCGGCCCGGGATGTCGGCAATATGCATGGAACCTCCCCGTCCTCGGCAGTAACCTGGCTCTTTACCAATAAACTCAGCCATCATAAGAGTAATATCCGCGCCCTTGGCAATGGTATGACCGTGGCCGCGATGATGATGCAAAATATAATCATCTTCCCGGATGGCCGCGATTGAACCAATGGGTGACGCTTCCATGCCAATGGAAAGGTGCATGGTGCCATGAACCAATCCACGCATATATAACGCTTCCGCGTTTTCTTCAAAAAACCGCGTTAAGAACATCTGCTCCAGCATTTTTTGCAGTTTATCTTTTGATAAACGCTGCATAATCTGCTTTCGTACTTTCGGGTCTAACTGCAATTCTTTTGAAACAACTTTTGTGTGTACGGGCATAGATTTCTCCGTTATTGAGAACTTCCCTGATCTGGAACTCTAATCGTGATTTGTGGCTTTAATGCCATCAAGCACTTCTTTGGCAGTCTCTTCGTCTGTGATCAATACCTTTAAATAGCCTCCTCGTAATGCTGAGATAATTGGTATAACTTTATTCCTTGTTGCTGCTATACCTATAGTTAATGGAATGCTTTTCAGAGCTTCCAGTTCCAAACCAACTATTCTCTTGCTTAATACACTCTCGACCGGTCTTCCCTGCTTATCCACTACATGCATCAACATTTCCCCAGCTGCATGACGATTCTCAGTCACCGCGAGAATATCTTCTTGAGATAAAGATGCGAAGTGAAACAGACTTACGGTTGCTGGCCGGATTGCTCCGATACCGATTATGGCAATCTGGGCATGATTTGCAAGATCAAGCACTTCATGTACCTGCCGAAGAGCCATTAGTGAATCGCGCTCTTGGGGAGTGTCTGTAATGGCCGGGGCATGCAATGATAAGCTCTTGGCGCCAATTTTCCGGGCAAGATCTGCAACAAGATTATTGACATCCGATTCATATCGGCCTTGAACACCACCAGACGCAGGCACAACAGTCACGTTATACTTTTGGTCCACTGGCGCGGCTTCGACCATAGCCAATAACGTTGATCCCCCACCCATGCAGACAATATCTCCATCTCGCAGGTGTTCAAGAAAGAAGGTAGCCGCGGCATTACCAACAGACTGCATGAGCGCCTTCGGATTATCCCCCAGTTTGGGAACTACAATGGCATGCTTCAACCCGGCAGTCGTTTCAAGTTCCCGCTCTAGGGTCAATAAGTGCTGAAAGGGTGTGTGAATATTAATCTCCACGTACCCCAGGTTTTTTGCCTGTTTCAACAATCTGTTGATCTTGGCAGTAGATAATCCTAATTCCTGACCGATCTCAGCCTGGGATCGATCTTCCATATAGTACATCATTAAGACACGGCTGATTAATCTGGACGTTTCATAATCGCCTGGAATTATGTTCATTATCCTTGCCGTATTCCCTGTTTACTGTCAGATGAAATTTATTTACGCTTATGATAATAATATCTTCTGATGAAATATTTGTCAATACATTGTTTAGCTTTTTTCAATACATTTTTAAATGAAAAACACCTGAAAAGGTGCTTTTCAAAATTGCACATTTAATTAATTTTCAAAATTACATTTCAATAATTTCGATCGAGTTGATCTTTACACCCGGATACTCTGGCGCCTGAGGATTTCGAGGTGGAATGGAAAAAACCACATCCATCCCCTTTGTAACCTGCCCAAAGACGGCATGTTTCTTATTCAACCAGGGTGTTGGCACGTGGGTTATAAAGAACTGAGAACCGTTAGTATTAGGTCCGGCATTTGCCATGGATAGAATCCCCGGCTTATCGTGGATCAAAGAATTGTCAAATTCATCTTCGAACTTATAACCCGGGCCTCCCATTCCAGTACCGGTTGGATCACCACCCTGCACCATAAAATCACTGATAACCCGATGGAAGATCGTATTGTCATAAAAACCCTGCCGTGCAAGGAAAACAAAATTATTGACGGTTTTGGGCACTTTCCCGGCAAAAAGGTCAATAGTAATGTCGCCCTTGTCTGTCTTTATGACAGCCTGGTATTTTTTCGTGCTATCAATCTCCATGGCTGGAGGATTTGACCAACGTTTATTTTCGGCCATTTGTTTCTCCTATTGAACTGGTTTTCCGCGCAATCTTGGATCCAGCGCGTCTCGTAATCCATCACCCACAAGGTTGAAACTTAAAACTGTCAGCATGATGGCTATTCCAGGGAAGAATACCAGATGTGGGGCATTAAAAACACTATTCTTCTCCTCTCCAAGCATTAAACCCCATTCCGGACGCGGAGGTTCTGCGCCCAAACCAAGGAATGATAATGCGGCCGCATCCAAAATTGCTGTGGCTATTCCAAGAGTTCCCTGAACAATCAATGGGGTAATCGAATTTGGTAGAATGCGCATAAATAGCAACCGGGCTGGCGAGGCACCCAAAGCACGCGATGCTGCCACATAATCCAATTCTTTGGTGGACAAGACGGAAGCCCTTACCAATCGCGCAAACCTTGGAATAGACACAATACCGATAGCCAATAAGGCATTTATCAGGCCGGTTCCAAGGACAGTAACAATAGCAATAGCTAATAGCAGGCTGGGAAATGCCATTAAGACATCCATCAACCTCATTAAAAGGTTGTCAAACCAACCTCCCACATATCCTGCTAACGCTCCTATCAGGCCGCCAATCAATATCGCGAAGCTGATAGTGATTATTCCAATCTGCAGGGATAAGCGTGATCCGTAGAGAACGCGGGAAAATAAATCTCGGCTATTGCCATCTATTCCCATGATGTGTTCTTTTTTATCCTCAGGGCAACCCAGAAGATGAACACATGGAGCGCTACGCCTTTTTTCAGTTTTAAGAATTTGCGTTGGTTCATAGGGTGCAATATAAGGCGCAAATATCGCGATGAGTGCCAAAAGACTCAAAATAGCCAATCCAACCTGAGCGGATCGATGTCTTAGAAAACGACGAAATGATTCCTTTGCCGGAGACTGGCGTTCATACTGTCCATTGTTTATTGAATTCTGTTTTGCCATAGTCTCCGTCACTCTATCCGGATACGAGGATCCAGGTATGCATAAGATATGTCAACAATAAGATTTACCAGAACAAAAATAATCGCGATGACCAGTGTAAAGCCCTGTACCACCGGGTAATCACGCGCCAGAATGGCATTGACGAGAGCCGTTCCAACACCTGGTAACGCGAATACGGTCTCCGTCAAGACTGCCCCTGATAACAGACTTCCTGTTTCGATTCCAATGATCGTCACGATCGGTATCATGGCATTGCGCATGGCATGTTTTGAGATCACAAGGCGTTCTATCAGTCCTTTCGCCCGCGCTGTTCGTACATAATCAAGTCCAAGCACTTCCAGTAGGCTGGATCGTGTCATTCGGGCAATCACTGCCATTGGAATAGTTCCTACCGCGACTGCCGGAAGAATAAGATGCCAGAGGCCATCTTTAACAACCTTCCAATTGCCGGTAATGATGGCATTGGGGATGAGAGAATTTGAGATAAAGTCAATCACAAATTTTTGCAGGCCGGATGCATCTGTCATTCCCCAGTACTTTGTCAGACTCATGAGAGTCATTCCGGCACTTAACCGCCCTGATGGTGGAATAAAAAATGGCGTTCCCTTCAACATTAACGCAAAAACATAAGCAAGCATTAAACCCAACCAGAAAACCGGCATGGAGACACCGATGTTGGCTCCGATCATGGTCAGAGTATCAATAAAAGAATTTCTTTTAAGCGCGGAGATAACACCAAATAAAACACCAAAAACTGTGGAAAAAATCATCGCACAGATTGTTAGCTCAATTGTCATGGGAAGACGTTCAGCAATGATATCTGCAACCGGGCGCGAAAACTTAATGGAATCACCCAGGTCACCCTGAATCATATTTCCCAGATAACGCACAAATTGCACCCCTAAATTATCATTAAGTCCGTAGCGTTCCAGAAATCTATCACATTTTTCCTGGGTCGCCCGTTCTCCGAGCATAGTCACGCATGGATTGCCAGGAATTAGCCGGACAATACCAAAAGTGATAAGAACAATCCCTATCATTACCGGGATCAGTAAAATCAATCGTCGGGTTAGAAAGTGAAGCATCTTGGGCTTTTTCCTGCCTGTTTTATAGTTCAACCGGTCAGGAGAAGATCAACATCTACTCCTGACCGGTCAGTTGGCAGCTAATAATTACTTATTCTCTGCCTCATAATGCAATTTATTACTTCTTGGGGGCATTTAAGAATGAGCCAAAGAAGGAACCAAAGTACTCAAATGTACCGGTGCGTCCCTTGTGATTTGGGCTGGCAGCATCCCACTGGGAGGCAAAGGAAGCCACAACATCGTTGGCATCCAGAGCGGCGCCATTATGGAACTTGACACCCTTGCGCAGATTGAATACATATTCAGTTGCGTCTTTATTTACAGTGAATTTCTCAGCCAGTGAGGGTTCAACTTCAACGCCGCCGACTTTAAAGGCCAATAGTGATTCGAACATGGCTTCGCATCCACGCAGGGTTTCACCGTCGGTCTCATCGGAGCACCATAGGGCGGCAGGTTCGCCATTCTGCATCCAGACCATTTGATCCGCGCTATTGTCCATGATGTCAAACCGTTCGTTGGTCAATGGGCTGGCATGCGCGCCTTTGACATTGGCTTTGAATACAGTCGCGGAGCCACCGTGGGCAACCGGGATCATGGGTACGTGAACTTTTAGCAGTTCATTTACTTTGTCATAAAGCTTCTGGCGTTCTTTGACATCAGCCAATTGGCCTGCTTTTTTGATGGGATCGACAATGTCAGGGAACAATTTACCGAATTGTTTGTTGTTCTCATTGGCGAAATGATAGTCAAAGAAATTCGTTGAATCCGGATAGTCAGCGCCCCATCCGAGCAGGTAGAAGGCTTCCTTACCAGCGGCTGTATCGTCAATAAAGGTGGCTGATTCCATTTCATTCAGTTTGACCTTGACACCGATTTCGGCCAACTGACCCTGAAGTTCCTGGGCCACCTTGTCAGGCGAAGGCAGATATCCGCGAACGACATTGCGGAAGGACAGTTTAATTTCCTGATTGAAATCAAAACCGGCTTCGGTCAGCAGTTTTTTCGCGGCATCTTTATTATAGTCATACCACTTGATGTCCTTGCTGAAGCCAGGATTGAACAGGTCAGGAACGAAGTTCTGAGCAACTGTAGAGCCCTCAGGATAGTATTCATCCACGATGCGCTGGCGATCGATTGCCTGAGCAAACGCCTGACGAACTTTTTCATTATCGAATGGTTTCAGGTTTACATTGAAACCAATGTAGAAGATATTCAAAGGAGAACGATCATAAACAGCAAAATTCTTGTCTTCTTTTAATGTGACAATATCTTCTGGGGCGGGATTGTCGATACCATCAACAGTTCCTGAGTTAAGTTCAAGGAAACGTTGAGCGGATTGATCAGACCAGCGGAAGACCAGGTTCTTCACTTTGGCTTTTTCACCCCAGTAATCAGGATTGGCTTCGTAGATAATGCTGTCGCCCATTTTCCATTCAACCAATTTGTAGGGGCCGGTTCCATTTGGTTTTTCACCGAGAGCAACAGAATCGCCCTTATTGGCATCCAGGTAATCCTTGTCCTGAATAGCGAAAACAGAGAAAGCTACCTTGGACGGGAAAGCAGGATCAGGATAGCACAGTGAGAATTTGACGGTATTCTCATCCACGGCTTCGATGGATTTGAACTCACC
>CAYNJT010000089.1:0-10159 GCA_964397625.1 uncultured Leptolinea sp.
TTTTTTCCGGAGGGGGATTCTTCCACGCGTTCAACCCACCCGACAAAAACAGTCGATGACGTAAACTTTGATCACAATCGGGGTTATTTATTAAGTACAATATCAACAAGCTACAATGAAAGATTGATTTCCCCCGAAAAATGAAAAAACCATCATTTGTCCTCCCATCCACGCGCAATTTTGTATCCGAATTTAAGCAATCCCCGCACTATTCGCTTTTCAACCTGATCCACGGGTACTTTTACGCGCGCTGGATATATTTCTACATCGGCATGGGAACCGGGCAGCATCCACTAGCAAAACGATTTTCCCCGCTTGTCCGGTGGATCGGGAACCAGATCACGCGCAGCGCGTCAGCCGGAAAGGGTCAGCCGGCGGTGCAATTTCAGGATACCTACCATGGGAAGGTAGTCCCCTTGCAGGCTGCCCGCGAGCTGGTATCTGTGAAGGAAAACATTAACCTGGGCGATCTAGAACATATCATCCCCTATTCCATGGCGCGGGATATTGTGCTTAAGAATCCCGATCATATCGTGGTCATGGATTGCCCCTGCCGGGTAACCAAAACCGAACATTGCGAACCGGTGGATGTCTGTCTGGTCATAGGTGAACCTTTCGCCGGTCTGGTGCTGGAACATCACCCTAAACAGAGCCGGGCAATCTCCTCAAATGAGGCCGTGGAAATCATTGAAGCGGAAGATAAACGCGGGCATGTGCATCACGCTTTTTTTAAAGACGCCATGATAGGCCGCTTTTACGCCATCTGCAACTGTTGTTCCTGCTGCTGCGCCGCGATGAACGCCCACCGTCATGGCACGCCCATGCTGGCGTCATCCGGTTACGTGGCAGAGATTGACCCATCTCTTTGCCGGGAATGCGGAAAGTGTGTCAGGGTTTGTCCGTTCGACGCGCTGTCAAAGAACGGGTCGATCTTGATGGACAGTGAAAAATGCATGGGCTGCGGCCTGTGCATGGAAGCCTGCCGGTATGACGCCATCCACCTGGTACGGGTTGAAGCGCGCGGTGAACCGTTGGAAATTCAGAAATTGATCAGCAACCTGCAGGGTTGATCTGCCATCAGTCTATTGATCGAGCGCAAAGGGGTCAATGGCGATTCAACCTCTGAAAATACCGCTTACCATATCTGTCAAAGATCACTCCTTCCGCCAAATCCCAACCGCCATCCTGTTGCACGGATGGCGGTTGAAAAAAGGAGAAAAAGGCTTCGGAAGCGTGAAGGTTTCAAGAGGAGGAAATCTTCAGGGTGTCAGCTTGTTCCCGAACCTTTCGATGAGCGGGTGAGCGCGCGCTGCATGACGATAAAGAACAGGGTCAGCAAACCGATCACAATACGCGTCCACCAGGAAGTCAACGTGCCGTCAAAAGCAATAATATTCTGAATGATGCCCTGAATGAGCACCCCGAACACCGTTCCAATCACATAACCCACACCGCCCGAAAGCAGCGTGCCGCCGATAACCACCGAAGAGATGATGTCCAGTTCAAAACCGTTGGCATTATTTCCATAGCCGGAGAGCATATAAAAGGAATAAATCACCCCGGCCACCGCCGAGCAGAAGCCATTAAAGGTGAAGACCAGCACTTTGGTGCGTTTGACCGGTAAGCCCATCAACAGGGCAGATTGCTCGCTGCCACCGATGGCATACACATTACGACCAAAACGGGTGAAATGCGCCAGGTAAACACCAAGCAACACCATAAGCACCATCACCACAACATTGATGGAAATGAAACTATTTCCCGGCATGGGAATCTGGAACAATGACACCTGCAGATAGAACGGATCCTGGATATTGATAGCCTCAATGCTGATCACGTAACACAATCCGCGTGTCAGGAACATACCGGCCAGTGTGGCAATAAACGCCGGCACGTTGTAGTAGGTGATCACATAACCCATGGCGGTGCCGATCAGCGTGCCAAGCGCCAATACCATGGGAATGGCCAGAATCGGGCTGAAGTGCAGGTTTTCTGTCAGCGCTGCCGAGACCATCGAGATAAAGGCGATCATGGCGCCCATTGACAGGTCGATGTTGCCGGAAATAAGCACAAATGTCACACCCACCGCGCTGATGATAATGAAGGAGTTATCGATCAGCATGTTATAAAACACCTGGGGTGTTCCAAAGCCAGTGTATTTTATGGAAGCCGCCGCAAAAGCTGCTACAAATAATACAATCGTGACGGTTACCGGAAGGTATTTGCGATCAAAGCGTGAGAAGTATTGTGTCATCATAATGCTTTTGTTCTCCAGAACAACATTTTCTCCTTAATGGTCATGCGGAAGTTTTCAGACTGCAGCATGCTGACCACAAACACAACCAACGCTTTCACCACCAGTACATACTGGGGTGGAACACCGAGTGAATAGATGGAAGTCGTCAGGCTCTGGATGATTAAAGCTCCCAGAAAGCTGCCGGCCAGTGAAAACCGACCGCCAGCCAGCGCCGTACCGCCTAAAGCCACAGAGAGGATGGCATCCAACTCATAATACAGGCCGGCGTTATTGCCATCTGCGCTGTGCATATTGGAACTGACGAGTATTCCGGCGATCCCCGCGCATAACCCGCTAAGGGTGTAGGCAAGCAGGATCACGTTCTGGGAATTAACGCCGCTGAAGCGGCTGGAGTTGGTGTTTACACCGATGGATTCAAGGAACAATCCAAACGCCGTTCGTCTCAGGAAGAGCCAGGCCAGTAGATAGACAATGGCTACAACAATCAAGGAGAAAGGGATCACCCAGTACCCCTGCGATCCAAAGAAGAAGTAAGGTTCGTAGAAAATGCGCACGATGCGCCCATTGGTGATCATCTGGGCAACGCCCCGGCCGGCCACCATGAGGATCAGCGTGGCCACAATGGGCGCCACTCCTATCCGGGAGACCAGTATGCCATTCCACAACCCAAATCCCATGGCCACGAACAGGGCTATTAATATGACAAATGGGAGAGGCATGTTGGTCACACCGCCGCTCTGTGTGCCTATCAACGACGTGGCTACCGCGCCAGTAATGGCAATGACTGGCCCCACCGATAGGTCAGTGCCGCCGGTGGCTATAACCAGCGTCATCCCCACGGCAACCACCATCAATGGCGCCCCGTTGTTCAATATATCAATCAGATTCCCATAAAGATGTCCATCCTTCATTTCCAGAGAGAAAAACTGCGGGTTGATAATCAGGTTTACCAGCAGCATCAAGAGGAGCGCCATGCAAGTCCACAGCAATCCACTCGAGTTGATCTTTTTCCAGATTTGGTTAATTTTTTCCATGTTATACAGCTCCCGCGATGGTCTGCATGATCTGGTTCTGGTCTATCCTGTCGCCTTCCAACTCGGCTACTTTTTTTCTGTCGCGCATGACCATTACCCGGTGGCTGCACCGGATGACTTCTTCCAGTTCGGAAGAAATAAAGACCACTGCCTTGCCTTCTTCGGCCAGCTGCAGGATTAATTTCTGGATCTCTGTCTTGGTGCCGATATCAATACCCCGGGTTGGTTCGTCCAGGATTAACAGGCGGGGATTGATTGCCAGCCACCTGGCCAGGATGGCCTTTTGCTGGTTGCCGCCGCTTAAATTCTTCATCAATTGATCCGCCGATGGCGTGCTTATATGCAGCGCCCTGATGTATCTGTCAGCGATCTCGTATTGTTTTTTCAACGGGATGTACTTGAACCACCCCTTGCTGGCCTGTAAAGCCAGAATGATATTTTCACGCACCGTCAGGTCGCCGATGACTCCTTCTGATTTACGGTTTTCCGGGCACAGACCGATGCCTTTGAGGATGGACTGGATCGGTGAAAGGTGCCGGTATTCATGGTGATCCATTTCAAGGCTGCCGCTATCAGGTGTATCAACGCCGAACAGAATGCGCGCGGCTTCAGTCCGGCCGGAGCCCAACAGTCCGGCAAAACCCATCACCTCGCCTTTGTACAGGTCGAGGTCAAACGGCTGAACGGATCCTTTTAGCCCGAATTTTTTGGTTTTCAACAATAATTTTGCTTCATCATGGACTTTGGTTTTTACCTTGAATTTGGACAGGTTTTCAAGGTCGTCCAGGTCTTTGCCGATCATTTTCGTAACCAGTTGGAGGCGCGGCAGCGCCCCGGTTTCGTATGTTCCCACCAGTTCACCCTGCCTCAGCACAGTGATACGGTTGGAAATTTCATAGACTTGATCAATAAAGTGGGTGATAAAGATGATCCCCAATCCTTCATCTCGCAGCTGGCGCATAACTTCAAACAATTTCTGAACTTCATGGATATCCAGGCTGGAGGTGGGTTCATCAAGGATTAAAACACGGGTTGCTTCTGTATTTAACGCCCGGGCAATGGCCACCATTTGTTGAATGGCCACCGAATAACTGACCAACGTTCTGGTCACATCAATGGTGATGTTCATGCCTTCCAAAATGGTCTTTGCCCGGCGGTTGATCTCTTTCGAATTGATCATCCCATGCCATAGAGGCTCTCTGCCGATAAAAATGTTTTCTGCGACCGAGAGGTTGGGGCACAGGTTGACTTCCTGGTACACGGCGCTGATGCCCAGCTTTTGGGCATGCAAGGGAGATGCTGGTTGGATATGTTTTCCATCCAACACGATCTCGCCCAATTCTGGTTGTTCCACACCTGTCAGCACTTTAATCAATGTTGATTTTCCGGCACCGTTTTCCCCCATCAACGCGTGCACTTCTCCCTGGCGGAGCGAGAAATCAACTGAAGACAGTGCCCGAACACCCGGAAAGGTTTTGCTGATACCCTTCATCTGGAGAATAACGTTGCCATCTGTCATGACAGGGATTTCCTTTTCTTTGTTCCTGGATCTGGGTGGTGATATATTGAGAAGCGGCGCTTTCGAGGCGCCGCTTCTCATTCAACAATTGTGAGACGTCCTCAATGAGGATGGATGGCTGATTTAGTAAACGCGGTTTGGTAGTTCTTTGGCCGCGGTATCCTGACGGAAAATACCTTCGTTGGATTTGATCCATTTGTCAACTTTGCCGCCGTTGGCCAGGGTCAAAGCTGCTTCGAAGAATTGAGGTCCAAGCAGGGGAGAGCATTCCACGGTGACATTCAGTTTGCCGTCAACCATAGCCTGGAAGGCCGCTTTTTCACCATCGATGGAGACAATCTTGATTTCAGTGCCGGGTTTCATGCCAGCTTCTTCAACTGCCTGGATGGCGCCCAACGCCATTTCATCGTTGTGGGCATAAATGCCATTGATCTTGTTTCCGTATTTCTTGATCAAAGCCTGGGCAACTTCTTTCCCCTTGGCAAGGTTGAAATCACCAGATTGGGATTCGAGGATCTTGATATCTTTATGATTGGCAGCCATTTCATCATCAAAACCCTTCTTGCGGTCAATGGCCGGGCCGGCGCCTACGGTGCCTTCCAATTCAATAATGTTGCCTTTTTCTCCCATCAATTTTGCAAGTTCGATGGCGGCATTCTTGCCTTCCAGAACGAAGTCAGAACCGATGAAGGTGGCGTAATAATCTTCAGGGACATCCGCTTTGCGGTCAACAAAGATCACAGGGATACCGGCATCTTTGGCTTCCTTGAAAACGGTTTCAAAACCGGTGGTGACTACCGGGGGGATACCGATGACATCCACTTTCTGGGCAATGAAGGAGCGGACGGCTTTGATCTGGTTTTCCTGTTTCTGCTGGGCGTCTGAGAATTTCAGGGTAACGCCAAGTTTGGCCGCGGTTTCTTTGATGGAATTAGTCTCTCCATCGCGCCATCCAGATTCGGCGCCGATCTGGGCAAAGCCAACCACCAGGTCTTTGTAGGTTTTTTCAGCGACAGGCGCGGGTGTTGGCACCGGCAAAGTGAAAGCCATTGATGAGAAAACCATTGTCAACATCAAAACCACGTAGAGCAACTTGCTGACGGATTTCATGACACTACTCCTCGATTAAATTTGGGTTTGGGGGGTTGAATGAAGCTGTACACACTTCAGCAAATTCATTCTACCGGCCAGGAAATTTTCTTCAATTCAATTTGATAGGGATTAAGTTCAACTTTTTCAGGTTCTTCTAATCTGATTTTCCCTGTCCGGTTAAAAATTATTAGGAACCGGTATGGTATTTTTGGATTCAATGGTTTCAAATGGCAGCCGGACACGCACCAGAGTCCCATGCTCATAACGACTTTCAATGGTCAAGCCATATTGTTTACCGTAATACAGCTCGATGCGTTTGTGCACATTGAAAATCCCGTATCCGTTATCCCCGATTTCCACCGAGGCTTCATCATTTTTCAAGGCCTGCTGAATCTGGTTGAGTTTTTCCGGCGCCATTCCGATTCCGGTATCCGCGATCTCAAAGATCACAGTGGCCGGGTCCGCCTGCCAGCCCCGAATGGAAATCTTGCCGCCGCCGCGTTTGTTCTTGATGCCGTGGTAAATGGCATTTTCAACCAGAGGCTGCAGGCTCAATTTTAAAATAGAGCTGTCCAGAATGGCATCCTCCGCATCGATACTGTAATCCAGGATGTCACGGTATCGTACTTTCTGGATGGTCAGGTAGCTGCGCACGTGTTCGATCTCATCGCGTATTTTGATCCAATCCTTGCCGCGGCTCAACGAGACTCGGAAGAAGTTGGAGAGAGCGCGCACGATATCCACAACCAGGTTTGTCTGGTTGGTTTCCGCCAGCCAGATGATGGTATCCAGTGTGTTATACAGGAAATGCGGATTGATCTGCGCCTGCAGCACTCGCATTTCCGATTTTTTCAGGTTCTCCTGCTCTTTAATTTTTTCTTCCAATAATTGCCGGATACGGGACGTCATGATATTGAAGCTTAATCCCAGCTCGGTGAGCTCGTCGGCATTGCTGCTGTTCAACAGGGGCTGCAGGTCTTCGTGAGTAATGGTAGCGGTGACGTTTTGCAATTTCTTAATAGGCACATAAATGCTGTTGGATATCCCGCGTGCCAGTAGTATGGATATGATGATCACCAACAGTAATACGACAATGCTGATAAGCACCCAGCGTGAAAACCCTGCCTGGGTCTCGTTGTATTTCTCTCCGGTGCGGTTGATCTCAAAGAGCATGAAATCTTGAAGGCTTTCCTGGAACACCGAAGAAACGCCGCGAATATTATCCAGCGTCTTTACATTGTCGTCATACTTGCTGCCTGCGTCCATTTGCTTACCAAGCATATCCACGTAATAACGCAGGGTATCAACGGTGCGCCGCACTACTTCCAACTGCTGGCGGCCGCTGGCCGAATCTGTCGCGGCAGACATATGGTTTAATGTGTCGGTGATATCGTTCAGAATCTCGTATTGTTTGCCTTCGTCAAACGCCACCTTGCCTTTAACGATATCCCAGGTAGCCGAATCGATGGCAGATTTGGCGTAGCCGTTCAATGTATTGGCGGTGGTGATGTTATTGATCATCACATCGTACTGGCTTTTGTAGTCCAACGCCAGGATAACCAGCGAAATATTTACACTGGCGATCAAGAAGATCACAAGCAGAAAGGACAGCAGAATCTTTAAACGGATGGAAAGATGCACCGGCTGCCTGCCCTGCCGCCGGTTGCTTAACCATTCAGCAATCGGAGTGACAAAATTGCTGTTTTTTTCAAGGTCTGGCATATTCTTTTTTCCTGGCTCAAAGAGATCCGGATAGGATCATCCGGCATTAACCATTCTGGTTCCTGTATTCGGTGGGAGAAAACCCGGTGACCTTCTTGAACACGGTGCTGAAATAATGTGGATTTTCATACCCGATACGTTCAGAGATCTCGGAGGTGCGCATGGAGGATGACCGCAGGTATTCGCGGGCTTTTTCAATGCGCTTGTTGGTCAGGTAACCAATGAACGTTTCACCCGTTTCACGACTGAATACCACACTGAAATGACTGGGAGAGAGATTTACATGCGCCGCCACCGAATTTAACGAAATATCCGGGCTGTGGAAATTATTATCAATAAACTGGCGAGCCTTGTTGACCAGGGCAACCGTCTGGCTGCCAGAGCATTTATCACGAAAATCCAGCGCCTGCGTCATAATTTGCCTGACATGGGATTGGATTTCTTCCAGTGATTTCAAGTTGGCAGCCAGGGTTTCGCAATGCTGTAACTCGGGTAAGACGACACTGGCGTCGCCTCCCAGGTCGTTGATAAAGTTGGCGGCGGTGAGCAGGATATCGAGAAAGATGTATTCCAGCAGCAGGCGTTTTACTTTACCGTTCTTCACTACCGGGTGGATATACGCCCTGAAGTATTCATCCGCGTCTTTTTTGATGCCGTAACTCAGGAATTTGTCCGTCGCCGTCTGGTCCAGCGCCAGCAGCTCTTCCGGCCGCAGTGATTCGGGTTCCGGCAAAACCGGAGCAGTAGAAGTGAAAGGCTGCGCGGCGATCAGAGCTTCGAAAAAAGCGCGCGGCAGGTCGCCCAGCCGCTCACATGGCGCGCTGACGCCAATGCTCACCTGCGAATCGGTTTTTTCCCGCACTTCTTCCTTCACGGCTTCGGTCAGTAAGTAGCTGTCCTGTTCCAGATGGCTGATCGAGTCATTCTTCAGAATGACAACGGTCTCTCCCAGCCCTTTTTTAAACGAGATGACGTCCGATTCCCGGTTGACCACTTCTGTAATGATTGCTTCGGCTTTCTCATAACGCTCGTAATCAAACCGATCCGGCTGCTCTTTGTAGAATTCGGCGCGGATAAGGATCACGCTGTAACAGCGCGCGATCAGGTTAATCTTGAGTTGGATGCTTTTCTCCAGAGCTTCCATGCTGGAAATGCCGCCCAGAACAAGCTGCATCAACAATTTATCCCGTTGGATTGGCAGGTTCTGGTTTTCCTGAATGCCTTTCAAGCGCTCCAGGTCTGCCGCGTTCTGTTCAAATTGACGGGAGATCTTCAACAGAACATCAAGCAATTCCGCCGGGCTGACCGGTTTAAGAAGGTAATCGACCACGCCCAGTTTGATGGCCTCGCGCGCGTATTCAAACTCATCGTGCCCGCTCAAGATCACAGTTCTGACTTCCGGCATGGTCTCATGGACAATGCGTGCCAGTTCCAGGCCGTTCATGAACGGCATCTTGATATCGGTGATCAGGATATCCGGCTTTAAGGACTGAATCAACGGCAGGGCGATCTCCCCGTCAGGGGCTTCTCCGCAGAAATCCAATCCGTTCGCTTTCCAGTCGATGCGCTCGCGGATGCCCTCGCGAATGACAATCTCGTCTTCCACCAGAAACACTTTGTAAAGAGACTTCATACCTGGCACCCTTAACCGGAACAGTTCTTACTTCCCATTGGAGTGGGCGATATTGTAACCCGGTTATCTGTATAGTAGCACTTGCTTCCAGTATCAAACCTCACTTTTGACACATGATAATCTGCGCATTAGCCGGTAAAGTTGATGAAGTCTTGCATTGAGGAGCACATCACAAAAATGAACGCTAAATTTCGCGATCCCATCAGCGGTCTCACCCACCTTGGGGCTGCCATCATCTCTGCCGTCGGCCTGATCATCCTGCTGGTTCTCGGAAGGGGCGACCCTACCCGCGAACTGGCGCTTTTCATCTACGGCCTCAGCCTGATCCTGATGTTCTCTGCCAGCGCCACGTATCACCTGGTAATCGCCTCCCCGCAAAAGATGCTGCGCCTGCGCAAGCTGGACCATTCCGCCATTTACCTGTTGATCGCCGGGACGTACACCCCGGTCTGCCTGACGTTCTTCACCGGCTATTACCGTTGGGGACTGCTGGCCGCCGTCTGGACCTTCGCGTTGATTGGGATCGCGGTAAAAGTCTTTGTGATCCACGCGCCGCGCTGGTTAAATGCCGGCATCTACCTGATCATGGGCTGGCTGGCTGTCTTTGCCATCCCACAGATCGTGACCGGCATGCCACTGGCTGCCGTGATCTGGCTGGTGGCCGGCGGGTTATTCTTCACCATCGGCGCGGTGATCTACATCACCCGCAAAATGGACTTCGTGCCGGGGGTGTTCGGCTTCCACGAGGTCTGGCATATTTTTGTCATCCTGGGCTGCCTGTGCCATTACATTCTGGTAGCCGGGTATATCGCGGCGGGGTCACAGCTTTTATAAGCAGAGTGGCGGGTTGCGACCTTTATACTGACCCCCTATGAACTGGGGGCATGAAGAATAATGGTGTG
>CAYNJT010000090.1:0-9954 GCA_964397625.1 uncultured Leptolinea sp.
CCACCCAACGTTTTACACTGACGCCCAGGTGATTTGCGCCTGCGGCAATACCTGGACCACCGGGTCCACCAAGAAAGTCATCCACACCGAGGTGTGCTCAAAATGCCACCCGTTCTTCACCGGCCAGCAGCAGCGTATTCTGGATGTTGAAGGTCAGGTCGACCGCTTCTACAAGAAGCTGCAGGCCCGCCAGGAAATTGTTGACACCCAGAAAGCACGCGAGAGCGCCAAAGTCTCCCCTGACCGCCCCATCGCCGAATTGGCTCTGGGCAGCCGCCCAACCGAAGCTCTGGCCAAAGCCAGCATTACCAATGTCGGCCAATTCATCTCCAAACTGGCAGAGGGCGAAGAAGCCGTTCTTTCCATCGAAGGCTTCGGACGCAAATCCCTGATAGATCTCAAGAAAAAACTTCGCCAGATGGGATACGAACTCCCCGCTGGTGGCGAAGAAGTCGCCGCGTAGGCGAATTCGACAATAACTGAATTCAGGCAGGTAGATTCCTTACCTGCCTGAAATTTTTAATATGCATCCCAGTTGTTTGGTATAGAATTAATGAAAAATTTCCCTGAGGATTGTATGACTGAAACAATAGGTTCTCTTGAAGTGGTCTGCGGTTCAATGTTTTGTGGAAAAACGGATGAATTGATCAGACGGCTCAGGCGGGCTGTCATCGCGAAGAAGAATGTCCAGGTTTTCAAACCAGCCATAGATATGCGCTATTCTGCCGAACAAATCAACTCGCATGCCGGTTCGGCTTTTGACGCGGTTCCTATTGCCACCGCGAGGGAGATCCTCGCCCAGTTGCAGCCGGATGTCAGCGTGGTGGGTATTGACGAAGCGCAATTCCTGGATGATGCCATCCTGGATGTAGTGGAGGAATTGATTCAAAAAGGAATCCGGGTCATAGTTGCCGGACTGGATACTGATTTCCGGGCGGAGCCGTTTGGCTGCATGCCTGTACTGATGGCCAAAGCCGAACGTGTTGACAAACTACAGGCAATCTGTATGGTTTGCAGCGGACCGGCCAGCCGCACCCAGCGTCTGGTCAATGGGAAACCGGCACGCTATAGCGATCCGGTGGTGATCGTCGGCGCGGCTGAAATGTACGAAGCCCGCTGCCGAGCTCACCATGAAGTGCCTCGCTCATGATTCTTTTTACAGGGATACACGGAGGACTGCATGAAGGATTACCATGATTTTCTCGCTGAAATATTGATCCCTGAAGACAAATTGCAGGCCCGCATTGCCGAGCTGGGTAAGAAGATCAGCCGCGATTATGATGGGAAAGAGATCCTGCTGATCTGTATTTTACGTGGCGGTGTAATGTTCCTGACAGATCTTATCCGGCATATTGACGTTCCCCTGGCCATTGAATTTATGGCTGTATCTTCCTATGGTGTGGGTGGTCGTGAATCCAATGGACAGGTGCGCATCACTCTTGATCTCAATTGCAGTATTCAAAATAAGCATGTTATTCTGGTGGAAGACATTATTGATAGCGGGCATACCCTGGCTTCGGTCATCGAACTGCTGCAAACGCGTGATCCGGCCAGTCTGTGTGTGTGCACTTTGTTGGATAAGACCGAACGGCGTGAGGTCGAGGTTCCCGTAAAATATACCGGGTTCCCAATTCCCAACAAATTCGTGTTTGGATACGGACTGGATATCGATGATTATTACCGCAACCTTCCGTTTATCGGAGTGGTTGATTTGGAGCGATACCAACCGGAGTAAACCGGCAGTTTTTAATGGAAACAAAGGCTAATACACTTCTTACCCGCCTGCGTGAGGTGATCGATCCGGCCTGTAACGCCTGGTTGGTCGGCGGAGCTGTGCGTGATCAACTGGCCGGCAAACCCTGCCACGACCTGGATGTTATCCTGCCGGATGATGTAAAACAGATATCCCGCCGTGCGGCTGACGCGCTGGGCGGTAGTTTCTTCCCTCTGGATGAAGGACGAGGGATGTACCGGGTCATCCTCGACTCAGAAGGGCAGCTGGAATTGATGGATTTCAGCCGTATTCAGGGTGGATCCCTGGAGGCGGATCTGTCCTTGCGGGATTTTACGATCAATGCCATAGCAGTTCGATTGCATCATCCGGAGGAAACGAACGATCCGATGGGAGGTAGTCAGGATCTGAGGGATCGGATCTTGCGTCCATGTTCACCGCAATCATTTTTGAATGACCCAATACGTGTGGTTCGAGCGATACGTATGGCCCTGGAATTTGACCTTCGCATGGCGCCAGGCACACCTGATTTGATCCGCCAGGCTGTTCCCCGGGTAAAACTCACCTCCAGCGAACGCAAACGCGACGAATTCTTTAAATTGCTGGATTGTCCTCATCCGGCGAGTGCTATTCGCCTGTTGGATTCACTCGGAATTCTTGGAGAATTGATACCTGAATTGGACACCCTGAAAGGTATCAGCCAATCATTGCCGCACACGATGGATGTGTGGGATCACAGTCTGGCAGTTATGGCTCACCTTGACCAGATACTCCAGTTATTAATCAATCCGAAAGATAGTCTGGAAGATGGTGGAAATCTGTTGCTGGGATTGACCGCTGGAAAACTCGGCCAATATCGCCAGGATTTTCAATCTCATTATCAGCACCGCTTAAATCCTTTCCGCACCCGGAGAAGCCTGTGCCTTTTGGCTGCCCTGTTACATGATATTGGCAAGCCCGCTACACGATCGGTTGATATGAATGGGCGTATTCATTTCTTTCGGCATGAAAAAGTGGGCGCTGAAACGGCGGGGGAAATTGGCAGATCTCTGGCTCTGAGTGAAAACGAAGTACAAATTCTAACCACCATGACCGCCCGCCATATTGAACCGCGGTATGTATCCGCGAAGGAGTCAAAACCCACCCGGCGAATGATCTACCGGTTTTACCGATCAACCGGAGAAATCGGTGTGGATACGTGCCTGCTCAGTCTGGCAGATTTTCTTTCAAGGACAGATTTTCATCCCGAACAGGAAGCCTGGGTTGAGGAACTTGATCGTGTTTCCATGTACCTTGATGGTTGGTTCAGGCGGAAAGAGGAATGGATCACCCCTTCCAAACTGCTGAGCGGTGATGAAATTAAAAAGACATTCAACCTGCCAGCCGGACGCCTTATTGGAGAAATCATCAATCATATCCAGGAAAGTGTCGCGGCTGGAGAAATCTCCAACCGCGACGAAGCGCTGGAATTGGCCCGAAAAATTGTCAGGCGTAACACAGGTGGGATCGATGAATGACACAGCTATAAAACTTTTTTATGAGGAAATGGGGCAGGGAAAACCGCTCGTTTTCATACATGGATTCCCATTCGATCATTCAACCTGGCATCCAGCTGCCAATCTTCTGGCCAATAAAGCGCGCTGCATACTACCTGACCTGCGAGGATTGGGAAAATCACCGGTGACGGGAACTGAGTCTTCAATTCCAATAATGGCGGATGACATCATCCATTTGCTCAATGTTTTGGAAATTGACAGGGCATGTTTCATCGGCCATTCCATGGGTGGTTATGTGGCCATGCAGATCGCGCGCGCTTACCCGGACCGTGTATTCGGATTGGGACTGGTTGCCACCCGATCAGACCCGGATACGTCAGATAAAGCCGCGGAAAGACTGGCCAGCCGGGCGGCGGTTTTGTCTGGTGGAAAATCCGCATTGATCGAAACAATGTTGGAGCGGCTCACGGAAAAACCGGAAATCCGCCGGCAAATCAAACCCATCATGGAAAATGCACCCGCTCAAGGAATCGCCATGGCCCAGTTTGCGATGGCGAACCGCGAAGATGCCACTGGTTGGTTACGGGAATTGCCATTCCCAATCGTAGTTATCGCGGGAGGAAATGACATTATTTCTCCAATAGAAGACATGAAAGACCTGTGCGCCAAATTGAAGGATGGGAGATTCTATTCTTCACAATCAGCGTCTCATATGCTTTCCATGGAAGAGCCCGAACTGATTGCCCGGGCTCTGGAAGAGACGTATTTTTAGAACTGACTGGCCTATCCTTTGGGCTGGACCGGATTGCCCATCATTCCACCGGTAGTATTGCAGACCGCCAGATTGCCTTGAACAAGGCAGCCGTTCAATCCACCCATGGAAATCTGATCCATGAAGGTTTTCAGAGATTCTGAAGATGAAGCCATGATTACCAGCGTAGTCCGTTTTTCCTCGCGAATCAAACCAACCAGGCCAAGGTTGTTTGTGTTGAGCCGACCCATTCCGGGAATTTCAATGTCTATGGATTTATCCGCGGAACCAGAACCAATTGGATCTGAAAAATTTTCCAAAGGATATTGACTGTTGTAACCATCCCCGTTAAGTTCTGTAAACGGTGTTGCCGTTATTGATTGAGTAGGGGAAGGTTCCAGGGTTTCTGTTGCTCTGGGTGTTGGTAAGAGGTTGATCTTAAGGCTTTCAATCACGTCTTTGTTTTCATCCGCAGGTTTAAATGTGGATAGGACAATACGATTGATGGATTGATTCGGTTTCTCTGAAATGGTAAGGCTGCCAGTTGGAATATTCATGGCCCGTTCCAGGCTGGAAATACCGGATATCAACAGGCCGTCAACTTTCAGATTCCCGATTGGTTGAATGGCGATTTCTCCATCAAGAATATGAGGAAAGTCGACCAGCGTCTTCTCACGTTTTTCATCGACCAGGAAACTGGCAATATTCTGTACAAATATCTGGTTATCCGCCGATTGATAATACTGAGAGGTCAACAGGCTGATATCACCCAGTGCCAGCACACTTCCATCGCCTGACTGTGAAAAAGCAAACGGTGAAATTTCACCTGCCTGGTCGGTATTTGATGAAAAGGTTGTCTTCAGGCTTACAGTCAACGGGTTGCCAACGGAATGAACAGAATGTCCTCCGTAGATGACCAGTCTCTTCACTCCTTCAGTGAGCGTTTCTTTTTTAAAATCATCAAAGATCACATTCCGATAATTTCCCTCATTTGTAACCATATCGTAGAGATAATCATCGGAAATGGAAATATCAAACGGTTCAAGAATCTGGTTTACGGCATCTACACTGCTAATATTCGGGATGGCGGCGGCATCTGTCATAATCATTTGATTGCGAGTCGGGTCTGCCGCGATCAACAACTTCCCGCCGCGTTTGACAAACGCGGTAAGCGCCTCTCTATCTGTGTTAAAAAAAGCCTGAATTGGAGCCAGGCAGACATACGCGTTTACCGATTTCAACGCATCAGCCAGGTATGTTTCCTGCGCAGTGACCTGAATCGCGCCCCCTTTTGATTCGATTAGCCTGACAAGCGGATCAATCTCAGTCATGGAAACCATATTGCCGTGATTCATGTCAAACAATACTGTTGTTATTGGGATTGATGGCGGCTTCGCCAATGGGATCGGTGTGGAGATGGGCGCCTTGGGCAGGTCAATGGTTGGAAAATCGGGCATTTGAATGGTTTTTATCTGGGGGGTGCCTGAATAGAACCAGACAAAGGTAGCCAACCCGGGGAGTATCAGACAGGTAATCGCGAGTATGACCCGTATCCGCTTCATTGTTCACCTCCAAGTCCCCGGATGTAAAGCATGTAATGGCCACTTTTTGCCGGGTATTCCGTTGTATTGCCCGCGCTATCTTTGCGGTAAAAACCCAGAGGTTCCATAACTCTCTCTTTCAATCCGGCCTCGGTAAACAGGTTGGTAGTGGAATAATGCCGGATGCCGGCCAACTCAGCCGCCCGGGAAACCGCTTCGCTTTGCGAGCCGAGTGAATCGATTAATCCCAAACGCAGCGCGTCTCCGCCAGAATATACCTCTCCGCGCAGCACCGTTTCATCTGTCATTTTCAGACGGTCTCCACGTCCAAGTTTGACTACCTGAAGAAACCCCTGCTTAAGCATATCCAACTCACGAGAGAAGGAATCACGCGGCATCCCCCAAATTTTGTAAGGACCGCTGGAAAAGGTGTTTTCAAACACAGTCGGTTTGTCGGGTTGGGTACCGATCACCCCTATATTGCCGATCTCTGAACTGGCCTTTGCGTAGATATAATCAGACGCGCAGGCGATATAGTAACCGCCGCTGGCCGCAATCCCTTCTATGACAGTGACAACCGGTTTGGTTTTCCGCAGCGCCATGATCTCGCGATACACGGATTCAGTATCAGATACAGTGCCCCCGGGAGAATTCATGACGACAACCACCGCGCGGATGGAATTTGAATTACGGGCTACATTCAATTGCTGGATGACGTCATACGCCGAAGCGCTATAAATTGCGTCATTTATATAGATCATCCCGATCACCGGTCGGGGGATGAGCAATGAGAGTAAAACTCCGATGATCAGGGGAATCAATATCCACAATACAAACCTGGAATTTGACCAGGAGTGTTGATCTTTTTCAACATGTTCGACGGTCATGTATACTCCTTTGAATAAATGTATTATACGGTTAACCACTATTCAGTGAATTGACGATGAACTTATTCCTATAAAGACACTCGATGAGATTTCAGCGAACCGTTCTAATTGCCGTCACCATCATTTGCCTGCTGCTTTCCGCCTGGATGCCGGCGGGAAATCCGGCGCCGTTGCCTGCTGACTGGTGCCAATGTGTTGTCTTTGTGCTAAATTTGCTGGGAATCCAACAGATTCCCGGAGAGTACTGGACAGCAGCATCTCTTGCTGTGCCGGATCAGGCTGGATTGACATGGATGGATTATCAGGGATACAGAAGACGCCAGGATGTTGAACTCCCTGAAACCGGTGATCTGCTCGTATTAAACGGCGGAGCGGAAGTGATCACCGAACAAACCTGGGGCGGGAGTGAACACCTGGTTCCTGTACAGGTGGACGCATGGGCCGGGCATCTTGGAATTGTTCTACGGGCAGATGAGGTCGAGAAGGATGGGACAATATACTGGAAGATCCATTTACTCAGCGCGAATTGGGGCGTGAATTCTCATGCGCTGGGTGTTGTGGGTTCCTGTTTTAATGTGGATGAATCTTCGTTTTTGCTGCCTGTTGGATATAAGAAGGCAGCGTTCTTTTTTCCATCTGATCCCGCGAAGATGCGCGAAAGAATGGTCAACCGGGCTGCACGCTGGGCCAGGTTGAGTCTTCCACCAAACCCTAAAACCACCATGGATGGATTTCCAATCACTCCATTAGGATTCATCAGCCAGGCGCTTGACCCGATAGGTCCTCAACCCCTTGTGCCCGTTATTACAGATATCAATGGATCTCTGGTACCCATTCCGGCGGAAAATGCGATTCCTGGTGATATCCTGCTATTTGGCGAGAACGTTGACACGGGAATCGGGGTAGTCACTTCCATTACAAATGTGGATAGAGAGAAAACCTGGGGAGGGCAGGTCATTTACTTTTTACCCGGTGGACGGGCAAAAGGACCGGAAGATTGGAATCTGTCGTATCTTGCTGGAAAATGGTCTAAAGAATTCGGAGAGCCTGCGTTAGGCCATATCCGCTTTATGCGCTTCTCAAGAATCCCTTCATATCCTGTGGTTACCCGGTTTGAGCTTCAGAGTGGAAACATCCCCCATAGTCTGGAATACTCCATTGAATGGATCAATGGCGGCGGGGAAACATTGTCCATTCCAGCGCTTTCCCTGGCGATCTATGAACGTAAAGAATCAGGAGTGGATTCTGTCAGTCCGGTCGATACTATTAAGATCGATGATTTCTCGGAAATCAATCCTGACGGTCGCGCTTCCTTCTCCGGTTCCATCGCGCCTCTCCCCACGGGCGACTATCAGATCTGGCTGCGTTACACAACGACGGATAACAAGACCACCACGATCGCGCAGCTCAATGTGACTATTGGAGAATAGACACGATTATGGGAATATCTCTGTCAGGATGGGTTCATAAAAACATCGGCAGCCGTTTTCATGAGAGCACCCTTTTACGGGAAGCACGGGTATATCTTCTTTTTTATATGTGCCTTCCAACTTACGGCAAGCCGGACAGCAATCTGCTGAAACGGCCACACGAATCACCTGAACCCGTGGATTCTCTCGATATTTCTTAAGCGCGGCAGCCTGTTCAGAGCAAGTTGACAATTCCGCTCCGCATCCGGGGCACAACGATGCTTCGTCAGATACCTGTGTATGGCAGTGGGAACAAGTTTGCACAGTATTATTCTTCCTTTATAGATAATTTTACTATGCAAACTGGTTCAGATGGCAGCATGTGAAACAATCAATGGCCCGGTTTGTTGTACACGGGTGAATTTTCGGATGTAGGCATGCAAAATATTCTGCGAAACCGGTTTTACCAGGTAATCATCTGCGCCGGCATTAAGAACTTCGGCAATCATCTCGGGGGAATCCAGAGCGGAAAGAATCAGAATTGGGACAGTGTTATTCTGACGTATGGCTTTGCAGACCTGCCGGCCGTCCATTTCGGGCATCCAAAGGTCCAGTAAAATCAAATCCGGCTTGATCTTCCTGGCAATCTCAATTCCTTCTGCCGGGAAATTGGTTGAATAAACCTCAGCCGGGAATGATGCCAGTAAAATCTTGATCAGCTCAATTGAAGCTGGATCATCGTCAATAACTAAAATTCGCAAAAAAACCTCCGCATAAATTCAAATTTTATTATGCTGTTTATCCGGGCAATTTATCCTTTCAACTTCTTTACAGTCTGGCTCGAAATATTAATGACCAACTATATATGCCTTGTGGTAGAATACTTTCTTTAAAGCGAATATTGCGATTTTTCCCCGGAAAATTGCATTAATTGTTATATCCCTCAGGAGGCACACATGGTTCAAAAGAAATGGGTTTATCTGTTCGATGAAGTTGAACAGGCTCAAAAATATTGCGGAGGCGACTGGGATAAAGTCCGTGGTTTACTGGGCGGCAAAGGCGCCAACCTTGCTGAAATGACCCGCATTAAACTGCCCGTTCCCCCCTTCTTCACCATCACTACAGAAGCCTGCAACGCTTATCAGCCAACCGGAAAGTTCCCGGAAGGAATGGAAGATCAGATGATGGAAGCTCTGGCTGCCATTGAAAAGGCATCTGGGAAGAAGTTTGGCGATCCCAAGAATCCCCTTCTGGTTTCCTGTCGATCCGGCGCGAAATTCTCCATGCCCGGTATGATGGATACTGTGCTCAACATCGGTTTAAATGACGAAACCGCCAAGGGCATGGTTGAGTTGACCAAGAATGAACGCTTTGTCTATGATTCCTATCGCCGCCTGATCCAGATGTTCGGTTCTGTTGTTCTCGGGCTGCCTGATGAAGCTTTCGAAGATGTTCTGGAAGACATGAAGAAGGAAAAAGGCGCCAAAGTTGATACTGACCTGGATGCTGCCGCCCTGAAAGAACTGGTAGAAAAATTCAAGGTTGTCACCAAAGCCCACAAGAAGGAATTCCCCCAGGATGTTATGACCCAGTTGAAACTGGCCACGGAGGCCGTGTTCAAATCCTGGAACGGGAAGCGCGCTGTTGATTATCGCCGCGCCACCAACATCCCCGATGATCTCGGAACTGCCGTAAACATTGTGACCATGGTCTTCGGTAACATGGGTAATGACTCTGGTACCGGTGTGGCATTCACCCGTAATCCTGCGACCGGCGAACGCAAACTCTACGGAGACTACCTCTTGAATGCCCAGGGTGAAGATGTTGTGGCCGGTATCCGCAACACTGAAAAGATTGAGAACCTTGGCAAAGACCTGAAACCTGCCTATGATCAATTCCTTGAGATCTGCAAAATTCTTGAAAAACATTACAAGAATATGCAGGACATGGAATTCACCATTGAACGCGGCCGCCTGTGGATGCTGCAGACCCGCGATGGTAAACGCACTGCCGCCGCCGCCATTAAGATCGCTTATGACATGGTCAACGAAGGCCTGATCACTAAAGAGGAAGCCATCCTCCGTGTGACCACAGACAATGTTGATTCCATGCTGCACCCGCAATTCGACCAGGAAGAC
>CAYNJT010000091.1:0-9792 GCA_964397625.1 uncultured Leptolinea sp.
ATACCCTCTATGAAAAGGAGCCAGTCCTCTGGGTAACATTATCAAATGAACTATCCGTTCCTGTTCGGTAACATTATCTTTTGAATTGACAGGTTAGTCGCTAAAGAAGGATTAATATTCCGGATGGTTATTAATGAATGACAGGAAAACCTCCACCACATGCGGATCAAAGTGTTTGCCGCTCTGTTCCTGGATATATCTTCTTGCATCCTGCTTTGTCCAGGCTTTGCGGTAAGGCCTATCACTTGTTAACGCGTCGTACACATCAATAATGGCGAATAACCGCGCTGATATCGGGATATTTTCACCTGCCAATCTATGCGGATATCCGGTTCCATCCCATTTTTCATGATGAAGGTGGGGGATATCCAGGGCTGGTTTCAGGTAATCAATGGATTTGAGCAGATTGTAGGCAAAAATGGGATGTTGCTGCATGATCTGGCGTTCTTCCTCCGTTAAGATACCAGGTTTGCGCAAGATGGTATCGGATACTCCCAGTTTGCCGATATCATGCAACAATGTACCCCGTCGTATGTTCACCATTTCCTCGGGGGAGAATCCCATAATATCTGCCAGTTCCATCGTCATTGTGGTTACCCGGCGTGAATGTTCTTCGGTTTCGTAATCGCGCAGATTCAAGGCCTTGGCCAGGCTTTCAATAGTGGCATCATACGCTAATGTGAGATTCTGGTTGGCTTCAACCAACTCGCGATTCACCCGGCTGATGTCATTGTTGATGTCTTCCAATCCCTGGATCAGACGAGCGTTTTCGATTGCCAGTGCCGCCTGCCCGGCGAGAGTCTCAAAGAATTCCAACCACTCTGAATCCGGTTGGATATCCTTTCGTGTGAATAATTCCAGTACTCCCACCAGATTCCCTTTCGCGGATAAAGGTATGCCCAGATAATTGACGATATTTTCCTCCTGCAAGAGGGAGGCAAATGCCTCATCAATTGAATTGCTATGCAAATCGTGAATATGAAGCAAACTGCCATTTTCCGCCGCGATTCCCGCAAAGCTGCCCCCCATTTTCACCCGTGCGTTTAAAATGCGATCGGAAGTAAACCCGATACTGTCGGCGTATTTAAATAGATTTTCTTTTTCGTCGTACAGTAAGATACTAACCGCATCCACATTTAAATTATCACGCACATTGACAACGATCTTGTCAAGCGTAGTGGTCAGATTTGATTTGGAACTGATCTCTTTGTCTATCTCATGGAGGGTGGCAATACGTTGAAGCCTGCGTTGCGCATCTGCCAGCAATTGACTTTTGATCAACTCCTCATTCTTTTTTTCCGTAATATTGGTAAATGTTCCCAACATGCGAGTTGGCTGTCCATTCGCACTGTATTCAACGATTTTTCCGATGGAAAGGATCCAGATCCAATCGGATGAGGCAGTCTTCTGCCGAAATTCCACCAGATATTCTTTGCTTAATCCGGAGCTGTACTGAAGGAATTCATGATTAATCCGTTCCCGGTCATCAGGATGCATCCGGTCCAACCATGTTGAAATGGTCTCATGAAAGGTAAGTGGATCGTGACCGAGTAGTTGCGCGTAGATATCGTTGACAATCACCTCTCCGGTCTGTAAGTTCACATCAAAGATGCCTTGATTGGCTGCTTTCACAGCCAGGCGGAAACGTTCTTCGCTTTTATCCAGTTGATTCTGGTATCTATTTTGAACGGTGAGATATCGTTTTATCAGACCATAGATCAATACAGCGCTAACCGTAACATACGCCCAGCCTTTATAACTCTGGATGCGGGTCATATCGGCTGTATTATGGACGAACATATCCAGTATCTGGTCAGAAAACAGTATCCAAAGACAACCGAAAATTAGGTATGTCAAGGCTGTTTGAATACTGACATCCAGGTGAAATTTTTTCATCAATAAATTTCCGGAATTCCCATACTTGATTGTCTACTTATTTTAGGTGAATCCCGGCTAACAGACAACTTCTCTTAACAGGAATAAAGTTGCTTTCCCGGATGCAAATCCGTTTCTGGTAGAATCGGGGCAGAGGATTTATGAGAGCAAAACAATCATTGTCATTCCTGCGCTGGATTTCTCTGGCGTTGATTTTCATTGCTGCCCTGCTGACTGTGTACAACCTGATCGGCTACAGCCGCATCCGTGGAAGTTTTCCGCCTGGCATGCGCATCGCCGGTGTGCCTGTTGGGGGCATGGACAGGCAGAAATCCGCCGAGCGCCTGGTACAGGCTTACGGGGTGCCCATTGAATTGCGCTACAACGAGGCTGTCATTCAGGTTAAACCGGCTGTCGTCGGGTTTGAACTTGACCTCGAAAATATGCTCTCCGCGGCAGATTTGCAGCGTGTAAACCAGCCTTTCTGGACGGGTTTCTGGGAGTACCTATGGAATCAACAGCCATCCACGTCAGATGTTCCCCTAAGTTCGCGCCTGTCGGAAGACCGCCTGCGTGGGTACCTGAGAGATGAAATAGCCACTCGTTTTGATACACCGCCTTCCGCGGCTATTCCGGTGGCAGGAAGCACGAACTTCAGCGGGGGAACCGCGGGCATGACCCTGGATGTGGATCGCGCGGTTGTTTTAATCTCTGACGCGTTAAAATCTCCCGGCAGCCGTGTGGTAAACCTGTCGTTGAAGAAGGTGTCCCCTCCACGACCTTCCTTCCAAAATCTCCAGATTCTGCTGCAGCAGATCATATCGGAAAGTTTCAACGGCCTTGCTGAAGTTTACCTGCAGGACCTGAAAACAAACCAGGAACTGCATTTCGCTGTAAATAACAACGAAATTATCAAATCAGACGTGGCTTTCACCGCGGCCAGTACCATGAAGATTCCCATCATGGTATCCGTATTTAAACGGGCAAAAGAGCCATTGCCGGCCAACATCGGCGACTTGATTACCCTGATGATCGACCGGTCGGATAACCCGCCGGCAGACAGGTTGATGTCTGAGGTGCTGGATGCCAACGTAGGTCCATTGGTGGTTAGCCAGGACATGGCCGCGCTTGGTTTGCAGAACACTTTCCTGGGCGGGTATTTTTATCAGGGCGCTCCTCTGTTGAAGCGCTTTGTCACGCCATCCAATTCACGCACTGATTTCAACACAAACCCGGATCAATACAACCAGACCACCCCGATGGAAATGGGGCTTCTACTCAGTGATATGTACGCGTGCGCCAATAACGGCGGAGGCACCTTCGCCGCTGTATTCCCCGGAGAAATCAGTCAAAATGAATGCCGGCAGATGATTGCCTATCTGGCGAAAAATAAGATCGGCGTTCTGCTCGAAGCCGGGTTGCCTGAAGGCACCCAATTCGCCCACAAACACGGCTGGGTGACGGATACCACGGACGGTGTCATCCATACCATGCAGGATGCCGGTATTGTCTACTCACCCGGCGGCAATTATGTGATCACCGTTTACCTGTACCACCCCACCCAGGTGGTGTTTGACCCGGTGAATATCATGTACGCCCAGCTCTCCAAGGCGGTTTATAACTATTTCAACCTTCCGGCGGATTGATCGGCCGTATTGCGCGGTTATTCCGTCTCGCTCACCGTACCAGGCCCTTCACCGCTTATGAGTGAAAAAAGCAGGCCGTAGAGTCGACGGGGAAATTGATCTGCCCCAGGTGTGTTTTACCATCAGAGAACATGACGACAGACAGCGAACCCGGATCAACCGATAGCCGTTGGAAATCATCCAAAGCCATATTGAGAAAATAAGCCAGCGCCAACCGGATGGGATCGCAATGCGAGAAACAGATGGCCGCATCCTTTTCCCCCATTGCCGACACAATCTCCTCCAGACTGGCTACAATCCTTTGCTGTGCCGCGATAAAAGATTCTCCTGCCGGGAATGTGACAGTTGATGGTTTACTGTGAATCGTCTGCCAGAGTTTTAATTTTTCCAATTGTTTGTATGGCTTTCCCTGCCAGGCCCCAAAATTGATCTCTGTCAGCCCGCTATGCGGGCTGATGGGAATGCCGCTGGTTTCAGAAAGAGGACGAGCGGTTTCGATAGCTCTTTCCAGCGGGCTGCTGAAGATGGCGCCAATCCGCGCGTCTTTGAGTCTTTGTGCTATGGCTTCCGCCTGTGAGCGGCCGTTCGCGTTCAAATGAACACCCGCGATGCGGCCTGTCAGTTTCCTGCCGATGACATCTGTTTCACCGTGACGCGCAAGGATAAGGACAGGCATCAGTTTTTATCCCTTCTTTTCGATTTTCGAACGTGCCTGGTCAATTTGCCTACGCCATTTATCCAACCGGTCCGCGATCTCCAACTCATATCCCTGATCGGAAGGTTCATAGAAACGCCGACCGTTCATCGATTCCGGAAGGTATTGCTGCGGTGTGAAATGCCCGGGAAAATCATGCGGATATTTATACCCTTTTCCGTGGCCAAATCCGGCCGCGTCACGGCTCGCATCCATCAAGTGGATGGGGACAGCGCCCATACCTTCTCGCCGGATCAGATCCTGAGCCTCAAAGATGGCTTTGGCTGAATTGCTTTTTGGCGCGGTGGCCAGGTACAGAGTGGCTTCGGTGATCGGGTACACCCCTTCGGGCATGCCGATGAATTCAAAGGCTGTGACCGCGGAAGCCGCGATCACCAGTCCCTGTGGGTCAGCCAGACCGATATCCTCACTGGCCAGCACCACCAACCGCCGCAGGATAAAACGAGGATCTTCGCCGGCGGCCAGCATTTTGGCCAGCCAATACAGAGCGGCATCCGGGTCGGAGCCGCGGACTGACTTGATAAACGCGGAAATCGTGTCGTAATGCGCGTCGCCTTTTTTATCATACGCCAGAGCGCGTTTCTGAATCGATTCCTGGGCGATATCCAGCGTTATATGAATTGTTCCCGATGGATCGGGGTGTGTGGTTTCAACGGCCAGTTCAAGCGCGTTGAGCAGGTTGCGGGCGTCATGGTTGGCCATGTCGATCAGATGGGCGCGGGCTTCCTCTGCGATCTCAATGGATAACTTTCCATAACCGCGTTCTGCATCCTGCAGCGCTCCATCCAATATTCTGCGCAAGTCTGCATCTTTTAGTGGTTCCAATTCAAAAATCCGTGAGCGGGAAACCAGCGCGGGAATGACTTCAAAATACGGGTTCTGGGTGGTGGCGCCGATCAGGGTGATCAGCCCTCGTTCGACATGCGGTAAGAGCGCGTCCTGCTGGGCTTTATTCCAGCGGTGGACTTCATCCACAAACAACAGAGTGCGCTGATTATGGTGTTTACGCCGGTCTTCCGAGGCCTCAATTACTCTTCGAAGTTCGGGAACACCGGCGAGAACGGCGGAAATGTTTTCAAAGTAAGCTTTTGTGTGGTTGGCCACAATACGTGCCAGCGTGGTTTTACCTGTGCCGGGCGGGCCGTACAACAGGATGGATGAGAAGAGCCGGTCAGCCTCAATGGCGCGACGCAAGAGCCGGCCAGGAGCCGTGATATGCTCCTGGCCGACAAATTCATCCATGCTTCGCGGCCGCATACGCTCCGCCAGTGGAGCTTCATTTTTCATGCGGTTTTCAAGCGCCTGCCCGAAAAGATCCATGTTTAGATTACGGGGTAGTGGTCTGCCCGTTCATATTGGGGAGTTGCAGGATGAAGGGGTTGTTGCTCGGTAACATCATGGTCTGCACGTTCGGCGCCAGTTTTGTGATGTACTGGTAGGTTAACAGATTGGGATTTGCCTGAAGCGCATCTGCAATGAGCTTCAGGGATTGGGCTTCGGCCTGAGCCTGGATTATTCGGGCTTCAGCTTCCCCTTTGGCGCGAATGACCGAAGCATCTGCCGCGCCCTGTGCAGTCTGCCGGGCTTGTTCAGCTTCCTGGCGTCTCTGCTCGACCACAAACTTGGCCTGTTGGGCGGTTTGTTCGGCGATCTGTTTCTGTTCGACTGAAGCGGCGTATTCCGGCGAGAAGGTAATGTTGCGCAGAATAAAATCCACAAGGACCAGCCCGTTTTCATTTAATTTCTTTTCCATGGTCGTACGGAGTTTATCAGCCATTTCAAATCGTTTGGTTGTGACGACTTCTTCCACCCGATATTGTGATACCACGTCGCGGATCACGCCGCGAGCCTGCGCCCGCACCAGATCATCTCCATAGCGGTTCTTCCACATGATGTGCACTTTGACAACCTGATTGGGGTCAATGGCATAGATCACGGAAGCATCCACGTAGATCTCCTGCCCATCAGAGGTACGGGCGGTGATGGAGTCATCCCCCTGCACAGAGCCTTCTTTTGGCGCGATGCTCATGGTATAGGTCTGCCGGCTGATGGGGTATTGCACCACTGACTCGGCAAAAGGAATGATCCAGTGCAGACCAGGTTCCAGCGCCTGTTCGCGGTAGCCTTTGGGTGCCACAGCCGAAATGACCACGCCGCGCTGGTCTGGATCAATGAAAACCAATCCGGCGCTTATTGTTGAAAGGGCAATGGCGACAACCAAAATAATCAACAATACAAGGCCGCCTTTGGGGATCGGTTTTCCCCGGGATGCCTGAAGCACCATGAAAACAATAAATACCACGGCCAGTAACCAGGCTCCGCCGCTAATTAATCCAACAAGTGTCGCGATATCCATTCTCTCTCCTTTTTCCTTAATAATGCGTACGAAAATTATACATGTGATATAGTCGCAGAGATGAAAGCCATACAGGGTTCATTTGACCGAATATTTCTCACAGATTCAATCACCTGCTATCAGTTCTCTGATGCTCTCTCGCTGCACGTTCAACCAGGGCAGTTTATGGCAGTTCGAGGAGAAAGAGACATCCTTCCTACACTATTGTTTCCGGTGAGTATGCAGGGGGATGTCTTCGCCACAGCATCCGGCGAAACTTGCGGCTGGCAGCCGGGAGAACTATTAAACATACGGTTCCCGCTCGGGAAAGGTTTCTCGATTCACTCTTCAGCCCGGCGGCTTCTAATGGTTTCAGGGACATCCCACCCGCACCGGTTGCTGCCGGCTGCCGGAAAGATACTGAGAGAGAGGGGAGAAACAGCTCTATTCACGAATTTTCTTCCGGAGAGTATTTCCCCGGAAATTGAACTTCTTTCCCGCGAAGAGTTGGCTGACGCATTCCGCTGGGCGGACTGTATCATCGGAGATGCAGAAATCAACTCGCTGCGGGACTGGAAAGAAATGATTACCACGGGGAACAGTGCCTCACAAAAAAAGGTAATCCAGATACTGGTCGATACTCCCATGGCATGCCTGGGAGCAGCAGAATGCGGCGTGTGCGCGATCAAAACCCACCGAGGCTGGAAACACGCCTGCAGCGATGGCCCGGTGTTTTCATTGGAAGAATTGGACCTCTAAATGACAGACTCCGACCGAGTTCCCCTTGATCTCTCTCATCACTGGATGAACCAGGCGGGGACACTGGGGTATTCCCCGATGGCATCTGATGTTCAAAATACGACGGTTTTTGTGACCAATCCGGTCAGCCCGCGCGCGCGAGTTCCATCAACAGATCGAAACCTGATCCCGTTTCCCGGCGGGTTCCTGCTGCATACCGGTCTGCCCAATGCGGGATGGAATTCCATTCGGCGTAAGTACGCGGAACACTGGGCGCAATCAACCATACCAATATGGGTACATGTTTTCAGTCAGGATCCTGACGAACTTAAACGGTTGGTTCGTGATTGTGAAGAGCTGGAAGGAGTGGCAGCCATTGAACTTGGACTGCCTCCAGCCTGCCCGCGAGACTGGATGCAGCAACTGGTCCATGCCGCCCGCGGAGAGCTTCCACTGGTGGTTAATATTCCTCTGGGAGAAGATCACTCCCTATTCCGTAACATGCCGGATGACGTATCCGCTATAACCCTTGGAGCGCCGCGCGGCAGTCTGCCCGCCAATGAAGGGCACAAGGTAATCCACGGACGGTTACACGGACCAGGTCTCTTCCCCTTGCTTCTGGAAGGTTTGATCAATTTAAAACAGGTGGATATCCCCGTTATTCTGGGCGGCATCTGCAACCGGCAAGACGCGAAAACCGCCCTGCGATGCGGGGCGGCGGCGGTTCAAATGGATCGACTTTGCTGGAGCGGAGAAATTCCCGAAACACCCACCGGGGAATGATCAATCGTCGCGCAGCAGGATGGTCACCGGGCCGTCATTGCTGATATCCACCAGCATATCCGCGCCGAAGACACCGGTCTGGGTGGGCACCCCCTGATCGCGCAGGAATTGCACGAATTGATCGACCAGAGCGCTGGCCAGCGCGGGTGGGGCAGCGTCAGTGAAGGACGGTCGGTTGCCTTTGCGTGTGTCGGCATACAGGGTGAATTGCGAAACGACCACCGCGGAGCCGCCCACATCCAGAATGGAGCGGTTCATTTTGCGCTGGTCATCTTCAAAAATGCGCATCAAGGCGATTTTTTTTGCCGCGGCCAGCAGATTATCCGGAGTGTCCCCCGGGCCGATGCCCAGCAGGATCACCAGTCCCTGTTGGATATCCGCGGTGACGGTGCCGTTAATGGTGACGCGGCCGTGTTTGACACGCTGCAGGACGGCGCGCATGGATCAGGGCAAGCCGATGGCGTCGCGCACTTCGACCATGGTCGCTTCGGCAATCTCACGGGCGCGTTTGGCGCCGTCGTCCAGTATCTCCCAGATGTGAGCCGGGTTGCGGTCAAGGTCGGCTCGGCGGGCGCGGAAGGGTTCAAGATGAGTGTTCAGGTTGGCGGCCAGCTTCTTCTTGCAATCCACGCAGCCGATGCCAGCCTTGCGGCATTCCACGTTGATGCTGGCCACGTCATCCGCCGGGGTGAACATCTTGTGCAGCGAGAACACGTTGCAGACATCCGGGTTGCCCGGATCGGTGCGGCGCTGGCGCTGCGGGTCTGTGACCATGGTCATCACACGCGCAGTGGTCTCTTCGGGGTTGCCGGCCAGTTCGATGTGATTGTTGAGGCTCTTACCCATCTTCTGCACGCCGTCAATGCCCAGCACTTTGGGGAATTCGGTGGCTTTCATCTGCGGTTCGATGAGCGCCTTGCAATTGTAGCGGTAATTGAATGAGCGCACGCACTCGCGGGTAAATTCGAGGTGCGGCGCCTGGTCAATGCCCACCGGAACAAAATTGGCTTTGTAAAGCACGATATCGGCAGCCATGAGCACGGGGTAGCCCACCAGACCATAATTGACATTGTTGGGATTATCGCGGACTTTTTCCTTGAAGGTCGGCAGGTCGGTCAACTTGCCCAATGGGGTGACCATCGACAGGTAGGTGTGCAGTTCCATGACCTGCGGCACATGCGATTGAATGAAGACGATGCTTTCTTCCGGGCGGATGCCGGCGGCCAGCCAGTCGAGCGCCATATCATACGTGTTCTGCTTGAGCTCGAGGGTAGTCTCCATGGTTGTCAGGGCGTGCACATCCACGATGCAGTACACACAATCGTAGTCATCCTGCATGGCCACATAATTTTTGATGGCGCCGAGGTAATTGCCTAGATGCTGGCGTCCGGTAGGCCGGGCGCCCGAGAAAACACGTCCTTTTTTGGTCATTGCTGCCAGTCCTCTAATACGATTTTGGCCGTGTAAGGCCGGAAGGTATTATAACATTTGAAACTGGTCACCCGGTTTTGTTGACGCCCGGAAAAGTGCGTGATAGAATAGTGCCCTGTTGGTTGGGCGCGTAGCTCAATGGTAGAGCAGTGGCCTTTTAAGCCATTGGTTAAGGGTTCGAGCCCCTTCGCGCTCACTAGAAAATCCGTTAGAAACCTGACGGATTTTTGATTCCAGCACCTACTTCGTCGGCATACTGGTCAAGGGTT
>CAYNJT010000092.1:0-9755 GCA_964397625.1 uncultured Leptolinea sp.
ATGGGAGCAGCAGGACGGCATTTTCACAAATACAATGTGTACTTTCGTGAAAATACCGAATATGAACTGGTTTCTTTCACCGCCACGCAGATTCCAAATATCGAAGGCCGTAAGTACCCAAAAGAGTTGGCCGGTCGGCTTTACCCGGCAGGAATCCCGATCTACCCTGAAAGTGACCTGGTAGATCTTATTAAAAAGTTGAGTGTTGAACTGGTGGTGTTTGCCTACAGCGACGTTCCCCATGAAGTAGTCATGCACAAGGCGTCTACCGTGCTGGCTGCCGGTGCCGATTTTCGCTTGATGGGCCCGAAGTCGACGCAGGTGAAATCCACGAAACCGGTGGTATCCGTCTGCGCTGTTCGCACCGGATCCGGCAAGAGCCAGACCACACGGCGTGTTTCCCTTATCCTGCGCGATATGGGTTATAAAGTGGCGGCCATCCGGCATCCCATGCCGTACGGCGATCTGGTGAAACAGAAGGTTCAGCGGTATGCCTCTTATGCCGATCTGGATAAACACGAATGTACTATTGAGGAACGCGAGGAGTACGAACCGCATCTCGACAATGGTGTGATTGTTTACGCCGGGGTGGATTACGAAGCCATCCTCCGTCAGGCTGAGCAGGAAGTGGACGTCATCCTATGGGACGGCGGAAATAATGACTTTTCCTTCTATGTGCCAGATCTGAACATTGTTGTGGCCGATCCGCACCGCCCGGGGCATGAGTATATGTATCACCCTGGCGAGACCAATGTGCGGGCCGCGGATGTGTTTGTGATCAACAAAGTAGATACAGCTGATCCGCAGTCTGTGATCGCCGTGCGGGAACGTCTGAATGAACTGAATCCAAAAGCTGTGGTGATTGAAGCGGCATCTCCACTATACCTTGACAACCCGGAAGCCATCCGTGGGAAACGCGTGCTGGTCATCGAAGATGGCCCAACCCTTACTCACGGTGAGATGGCCTATGGCGCCGGGTACGTGGCAGCCAAACGCTTTGGCGCAGCCGAGATCGTCGACCCCCGCCCGTTTGCTGTTGGAGCCATCACGGCTACATACAACAAATACCCGAAGACTGGACCCATCCTTCCTGCCATGGGCTATGGTGATGAAATGACCCGCGACCTTGAGAAGACGATTGACCGAGCGAATGTCGATCTGGTGATCATTGGTACTCCTATTGACCTGAACCGGGTGATGAAGATTAAGAAACCCAATCAACGGGTGCGGTATGAGTTGCAGGAGATCGGCAAACCCACTCTTGAAGAGATTCTGAAAGAAAAATTTGGTAAGAAGTGATAGATGAAGCTGAAATTTATGTAAGAAGTGGCCGCGGTGGAGATGGACTCGTCCATTTCCACCGTGAGAAATTTGTCAATCGGGGCGGCCCGGATGGTGGCGACGGCGGTCGAGGAGGTGATGTGATCCTTGAGGTCAAACCGACCATGAACACGCTGTCTGTATTCCGTCATCAATTGAAATATATCGCCTCGGATGGCAAGAATGGCGGCCCAAATAATATGACAGGTAAATCCGCCGATAACCTGATCATCGCGGTACCGCCTGGAACCATGGTTTATAACAAGGAGAACGGCAAATTCCTTGGAGACCTGGTTGAAGCAGGCCAGCAATTGTTATTAGCAAAAGGCGGTCGCGGAGGCAGGGGTAATCAACATTTCGCTACAGCTCGCAATCAAGCTCCACGAACGGGTGAGCGCGGCGAACCGGCGGAAGAATTCACAATTCGTCTGGAATTGAAACTGATCGCAGATGTCGGCCTGGTTGGCCTGCCGAATGCCGGGAAATCCAGTTTTCTGGCAGCTGTGACCAATGCCAACCCGAAGATCGCCGACTACCCGTTCACAACCCTTGAGCCGGCACTTGGTGTGGCCTATCTGGATGAAGACAATACCCTGATTATTGCCGACATTCCAGGCTTGGTCGAAGGTGCTCATAAAGGTGTTGGATTGGGGTTTGCGTTTTTACGGCATGTTCAACGAAACCGGGTTTTGATCCACATGATCGACGGACTGGCGGAAGACCCGCTGGCGGATTACACGCAGATCAACAATGAGCTAGCCCTCTTTGATCCGAGACTTGGAACCAAACCCCAGGTAGTGGTCATAAACAAAATTGATCTGCCGGAAGTGAAAGACCGGCTGCCAAAGATTAAAGCCAGTTTCAAGAAAGCCGGGATTGAGGTAACGCCCATCTCGGCATTGGCCCGGACAAATGTCATTGACGTCTTAAAGAAGGTGCAGGAATTATTACAACAGGCTCCTCCACCTGAACCGGTGGAAATGGATGCTGAATTACCAGTTTATAAACCCGAAGAAGACCGCTATGAATTCACCATTGACCGGATCCCTGAGGGATGGCGGGTTTCTGGCAAGGGTATTGAACGCGCGGCAGCCATGACTCTGTGGGAACATGAAGGATCTGTCCGCCGCTTCCAGCACTTGATGGAAAAGATTGGATTGGATGACGCGTTGCGGGAAGCCGGGGTGGAAGAAGGCGACACGGTCTACATTTCAGATTATGAATTGGAATGGCAGGACTAATGTCGCGAATAGGATTATTTGGCGGAACGTTTGATCCACCCCACGTGGGGCACGCCATTCTGGCTGCCGAGGGTTTGTTTTCCCTCAGGTTGGATAAGGTGCTGTGGGTTTTGACTCCGCAATCACCGCTAAAGGATGGTCGTACCATTTCTCCTGTCAAACAACGGATTGAACTTGTTCAGACTGCTCTGGCAGAGACACCGGGATTCGAACTGTCAACAGTGGACATTGATCGCAAACCACCCTTCTACGCTGTCGATACCGTTCGATTGATCAAACAGAAATATCCGAACACAGAGGTGGTTTACCTGATGGGAGGAGATTCTCTGCAGAACCTGCCGGAATGGTACAGACCTCAGCTATTTGTGCAGGAACTATATAAACTGGGTGTGTATCATCGACCAGGGGCAACGCCGGATATGCGCGTTTTGGAAAAACAAATACCCGGAATTTCCGAAAAAATTCAATTCTTTTCCGCCCCTCAAATTGAGATTTCTGGGGCGGACATTCGCCAGCGTATTCGTGACGGCAGGCCGTTCCGTTTTTTCCTGAATCCAGCGGTTTACGATCTAATTCAACGCCATAATTACTATCGACAATAACCTAATGCAAAACGAGCTGACCGCAAAATCTGGCAACATTTTCCGGGATCGGATCCTGAATTCCCTTGTGATGGGACATTTCATCGTTGATGTATTAAACGGGCAGCGGTCTCTTTTGTTCGCATACCTCAGCCTGATGCTTGGACTGAGTAATTCCGGCCTGGGTGTTTTGACTTCGGTTTATGTGATTTCCAGCGCAGTGGCGCAGCCCATTTTCGGTTTGATCTCTGACCGGGTCGGCCGCCGGTGGGTGGCCGCGGGCGGTGTATTATTGATGGGAATTTTCTTTTCGCTGGCCATGTTCTTTCCCGGTTGGCCGGCAGTAGGTTTTTTAATCCTTGGGAGCATATGCTCTGGCGCTTTCCATCCGGCGGGCGCGTCTGAAGCAACTTTGGCAGGCAGGGACCGCCTGAATGGAAGGGAAGCCACGGCGTCATCGCTTTTCTTTCTGTTCGGACAGATGGGATTTGGCATCGGCCCTATGCTTGGCGGCCCGCTGCTAAGCAATATGGGAATGCGCGGGTTGCTGTTGTTATCCATGTTTTCACTTCCCATCGGATTGTTTGCCGCGCGGGAAATGAAGAACCTGCCTCAACTGAAGACCAAATCTACACCGGTCACAAAAAAGCCGGCAAAACTCATGCTCTCTCGAACCCTTTTCTTGATGGTGGGAATTTCAGCGTTTCAATCCTGGGCGCAATCCAACATCACAGCCTATATGCCGCGTTTTCTGGCTGACCTTCAACTGTCACCGTCTGTGTATGGCGTGATCATTGGTTTGTTTACTGCCGGATCAGCTATTGGCTGCCTGGTGGGAGGTGAACTCGCGGACCGGACAAGTAAAAAAACGGTCATTGCATGGAGCCTGTTGTCTTCAGCAATTCCGTTGTTACTGATCGCCCTTAGTGGATTCACCCCCTGGCTTTACCCCTTGATGTTTCTTTCAGGAGCGTTGACCGGAGGAGCGTTCAGTGTGATCGTGGTTCAGGCGCAGAAAGTCATTCCCGGTGGAATGGGTTTGGCATCCGGGTTAACTCTGGGATTTATTTTTTCTGCTGGCGCGATCGGAACTATATTTTCAGGTTGGCTGGCTGATCAGGCCGGGTATGCTCCGGTGTTCTACCTAACGGCGTTTATCGCGTTAACAGGTGGAATTATGGGACTGTTGTTGGAACAGGAAAGACTGCCCGCAAACTGAGTAGATCACTCATCCATCTGGTAGGTGTGGTAGGAATTCGCGCAGGGATTACCCCAGGCTACGTGCAATTGCCGGGCAGTCAGGTCCATCACCAGGCTGGTGATGGTCTTTTCCCGGTTCAATGGGTCTTCATCTTCAACCGCGTGGTTGCATATGGAATCGGGATAGTTGACATGGTCGCGCAAGACTGCCTGTATGGTTTGCGTGGTATGTTGACTGGTTTGCTCCAACAGGCGACGTGCTCTGAAGTAACGCACACGCGTGCTGATCAATTCATCGGGCTCGTCTTCCACCTGTTTCATATTGGGGTCAAGGTAATGGTTCGTGTGAACAATAGTCCCGTTTTCTGAATAAAGCAGGGCAAAGTGTCGGGAAGAAACTTCGACGTTATACATTTCGCCGCTTTCGTGCGCCAGTAAATGGTTATAACCGGCCGCGCGTAGCGGAGCCAGCATATGACGGATGGCTTCGGCCGGTGTGCGGGCAGCCAGGATGGCGCGTGATAGCACAACACGGGGAATGCCGATACGGCAATCAGAGGGGTAAACCGAATCACAACACTGGGCAATACCGGCGGAATTGAACCCGATGTTGGGCAATAAGCCGCCATAGGTCATGGCAAGAAATGCCGGCTCATTCGTGGGATTGGCATGTATGATAAATACATCCGGTTCATCTTCGGGGACCCAATCTTCATTATGGCCGATCAGAATATGTCCATTTGCCGTGCGTTGTTCATTTACACCGATACTGGTGCATTTTGTCAAATGAAGAGCGTCTGTGGTCACAGCTTCCATGGCGTTTAACACGGATAAGTCATCAAATAACACGCCGGCGCCTTCGGCAATTCCCTGCAATTCTTCTACAATTTCGGGATAGCGTTCCTGTGAAAATGGAAGGTATTTCCGTGCCTGAATTTTCGCTCCCTCCCAGGTCAACTGAAGAGATTCATAGGTGCTGGCAAGAAGGCTGCGCGCGTTTTCAAGACTATGCTTGACCTGATCTTTCGTCTGCTCGCCCATCTGACGGCCCATTTCGCGATGACTGCCAGACACATGGATAAGAAGTGGGGGAGAAGAGTGTTTTTGGGGGAAAATTTCGTTGTTCATAGTCTTAATGATAATGGGGGAAATTGACTTTGGCAAGGCAGACTATTCCGACTTCGTTGTAAAATCAATATATATGTATTCCAAATTTATCAGGGAGAAAAAATGACTACAACGGACCTGGAAAAATTCAAGGCATTTTTAAGTGATGAACTTAATACAGCTCATCTTTACAGGGAGATCGCTGCGAAATATGGTGATTCTCCACTGGCAACGGTGTATGAAAAAATGGCAGCCGTTGAGATGAAACACGCTGCCCGTTGGGAATCGGAAATCAAAAAAGCCGGCGGTACAGTACCAGAATTCAAACCTACCCTGCGGACAAAAATTCTAAGTTGGATGGTAAAAAGGTTTGGACCGGAATCTGTTTTGTCGTCTCTTCAGGCAGGTGAACAGAGCGGCGCGAATGCCTATTCCGGTGAAAAAGATGCTGAAACCATGAGCGCCGAGGAAAAAAGCCATTCACGGCTGATCAACTCGATTGCTGCCGAAACAGGAAAAGGTGTGCCCAGCGCCAATGTAGCCCAATTGGAAGGCCGCCACAAGGCTGCCGGAGGTAACGCGCTTCGGGCTGCTGTTATGGGAGCCAATGATGGACTGGTTTCAAACTTGAGCCTGGTGATGGGGGTTGCTGGAGCCTCGCTTTCAAATCAGTCAATATTGATCACCGGGTTAGCCGGATTGCTCGCCGGGGCATGTTCAATGGCGTTGGGAGAATGGTTGTCTGTGCAAAGTTCTCGCGAACTCTACATGAACCAGATCAAGATCGAACGTGAAGAGGTGGAATCAGCACCTGAAGAGGAAACCGAAGAACTATCCCTGATTTACCAATCCCGCGGACTGTCCGCAGAACAGGCTGATCTTATTGCCAAACAGATCATGGCTGACCGGGAAAAAGCGGTGGAAACCCTGGCAAAGGAGGAATTGAATATTGATCCCTCTGAACTCGGGGGATCTGCCTGGGAAGCGGCTATTACCTCTTTTATTCTATTCTCCATTGGCGCCATTGTCCCGGTAGCGCCGTATATTTTCGCCAGCGGCACGACGGCGTTTCTTTTCAGTGTTGGATTGAGTGGCCTGGCATTATTCGGGGTGGGCGCGGCGATAACTCTTTTTACAGGGAAAACGGTTCTTTATTCCGGATTCCGTATGGTCATCTTCGGCCTGCTGGCTGCGGCAATCACATTTGGAATTGGCCGGTTGATCGGTGTTAATGTGGCAGGGTAATAAATTCGAATAAAGATCGGGTGGATAATGTCATTATCCACCCGATTTGCGGACCAGATTTATAGTGAATTATTATTTTGTGAAATCAGTTCCAGATTCCCCACTCCCATATCAATTTCAATTTCGAGTTTTGGGCCGGAAGAACTCTGGGTTTTATAACGATTGGAATCAACAGTCCAGGTACCTTTAAGCGACACATTGTTTACTCCACCATCAAGAGTAATTTCAACATTGGTGTCCGATGGAATCATTATTTTCATGTTGCTCAGTCCGCTTTTAATTGATACCCTGGCATCATGTTTCAGCTCACCGCTGAAATCCAGAGTATATGAACCGGCGCCGCTCTCAAAATTCATTTCCTTAAAGTTGGCATTTGCCAGGTAGATTAGATTGACCTGAGATGCCCCGGTATCGTATTCGAATGATTCCATGACCTGACTATTGGGTTCACTGAAGGTGACTGTGGATTTTGACGCGCCGTCTTTAATGTTCAATTCAGTGAGAGGGACCTTGCCGAAAAGAATGTCGCTAGTGTAGGCGCCCGCCTCTATTTGCAAGGAAACCGGCCGGATAGTACCCAGTCTTAAATCCCAATCATTCACAATATTGCTGGAAGGAAAGGAAAAATTTTCCGCCTTATCTCCCTGTGATATGGTGACTGTCTCATCAGAATGCTTGATTTCGGGGACCCATGACCCTATATTGGTTCGGATTTTCCCTTCGACCAACCTGTCATTGCCTTCATTGATTTTCAATGTGCCGGCGCCCATATTCAAGACGACGCGCGGGGTATCTTTGGTGTCGGGGTAGACTTCAGCGACGGTGGTGGTTACTTCCGGCCCGGTCTTAATCTTCGGGGTCTGTATGTTGATACCGCAGGCCATGATAGTCAGGGATAGAACCAGTAAAACTGGAATTACTTTATTATTTATTCTCATCACATAACTTCCTGTTACTCTGTATCTTTCGGATCCGGATTATCCGTTTCCGCTGTAGTTTTCGGTTTCTGAACTCGATTTTTTGTTTTCTTTTCAGGTTCTGCCTGACTATCATCCGGTTTGGTTTTCAGAACGGACCGGGTAGGTTTCCCAGTGTCTTCCTGGATAAAGCTCGAGTCAACCACCATGCTGGTTCTGCGGGAGGTGAATGATGCTGCTGCTGAAGGCGGCTCAGTTGTGGACGAAGCAGCGGATGTGACCGGCTGGTCATTGTCAATCACCGGTGTAACAGGTGGAGTGGGAGGTACCACGGGTGTTTCGATGCGAATGGTCTGTCCACCGGATGGCCGATTGATTGACCGGGTGCCAAAAGCGGATATAACCACACCTCCGGTCGCCACCAGAATGATCAGTGTCGGAATCACCCAACCAACGCAGGGGATGGCATTGGCGAGGGATGCAACAATGGTGAGTACAAAAGTGCCGATTCCGGCGCTGACGGCCGGAGCCCATGTTCCTTTGAACAACGTTGCCAACCGTTCACCAAGCTCATATCCAACAGCGATCCAGCCGATGATCAGACCCAATCCAAAGATCAGGATGGCGAAAAGGCTCAATGGGATGAGCAAAATGGTGATGGCCAGAACAATAATCACAAAGGGAAACACGATCATTGTCAACAGGCCGATAGCACCGGCCGAGACAGGGCTGTCATCTATGGCTTTGCTAATATTGCGGGTCTGATTGGGAAGAAAGAGTGCCACCAAAACCGCCAGCAGTGATATTACCAGTGTGCGAACCAGAGACCCCATGGCATCACTAAACGGTTTGAACAAAGCTGGAACGGCTATCCTGGGAACATTCGGTAATTGAACGCCGTTTTCAGACTGGGAAAGAACGCTCCCCTGAACAATGGCGGACTTTGACTTGTTTACTGACGCGCCAAATGTGGAAACATCACCCTGAACCACGGCAGTATCACCAAGGGTGATGGCGCCGCCAAGTCCATTGATGCCGCCGTTTACCGTGCCATCCACATTTACGGTGCCACCAATCAAGACAACGCTACCATTAACTGTTGAACCTTTGTCAAGGCTGACAGCACCGCCAAAGATGGACAGATCACCATCAATCGTCTCATTCTCAGCCAGGCGGAACGTTCCACCCATGACGAATCGATCCCCATTGTTTGAAGAACTGGCACAGCCGGCGATCAACAACGTTATCAGCAGAATGAGACCGATCAAAAAAATTGAGTTGATTCTTATTTTATTCATTTGCTTTGACTCCTTGTGTGGAGATCTTCCATACAGATAACACCCAACCACTTGTGAGTAAAATTACGAGACTGGCTGAACCGGCAGCGATCGCCAGAATAATGGGGAGCGGAATGACCTGAATCCAGGTCATGATCAGTTGGATAAGGGAATCCAACTGGAATGCGGCATTAATGGTTGAATTCATAACGTCTGTCATCACGGCTGCCAGTGACCTGGTTAGAACCAGTGAGGTGATGTAGGCCAGAGAAACAATAACAGTTACGATGAGTGTCCATCCGAGAAAAAAGTAAGATTGCAGCCGGCGGGCTTCTTCTTCGCGTTGAGCGGCCATCAGTTTAAACCGGCTGGTAAAACCGGGAGAAGGAGATTTAAATGTTGCCGACCTGAATAGGACTTCCACCCCGGAAATTCCTTCCTTTATGGAAGCGCAATGGGAACAAACGGCCAGATGACCTTCAAGTTCCGAAGATTGCGTGGGGGATAATACATCACCTGAAAGAATCCAGTTTTCAAAAGGCTGGTGTTCCATGCGGGCTCCTTTCAAGGGCGGCAGGGACAGACAATTGATATTCGTCGGCCAACTGCCTGCGGGCGCGGAATAATCTGCTTTTTACCGCGCTTGTTGATAATTGCAATGTATTGGCTATTTCTTCTTCTGACATTTCATACCAGTATCTCAAGATAATTGCGGCGCGATCTTGTGGCTGCAATTTGTCTAATAACTTGTGAAGTACCTTGTTTTCCATTTGTTTGCTTATAACTTTCTCCGGATTGGGCGATGGATCAGGCGCGTCCTCCTCTGGCAGGATGTCGATATCCACCATGGGCAGCTTCCGTTTGCGT
>CAYNJT010000093.1:0-1131 GCA_964397625.1 uncultured Leptolinea sp.
CGCAAAGCTTCCGCGCCGGTACGGCAGGCGCGCTCTTCGCCGCCGGCGTCGTCCCATTTGCCGGTGAGCCGCTGGGCGATTACCGAGACGATGATGCCCGCGCGCAACTTGAACAGGCGGGCCAGGGTCAGCAGGGCGGCGGCTTCCATTTCAAAATTCAAAACACCCAGTTTTTGGATGTCCTCAAAAAAAGCATCCGTATCTGATTGTCTGTAGCCGCCAAAGGCGGTGCGTCCCTGACCGGCATAGAACGAGGCGGATGTGCAACCCGTACCTACATGGTAGCGGTAACCGAACGTCTCTGCGGCTTCCACCAGTGCCATGGTGACTTCAAACGAAGCAGCCGCGGGGAACTCGGGGCGCACATACAGTTGAGTCATGCCGTCCAGTCGGATGCAGGCGTCATTGATGATCAAATCACCGCATTCGATGCCTTCCTGGATTCCACCGGTAGTGCCCACCCGGATAATAGTATGCGCTCCGGCTTCAGCAGCCTCGGTCAACTTGTACTCAAGGGACGGCGCGCCGATACCAGAGGTCATGGCGGAAATCTTCGCGCCTTTATATTCCCCAATGGCCGCGCGATAGCCGCGAACCTGCGGATATTCCTGCGCGTTGTCCCATTGTCCGGCCATCACGCTGATGCGGTCAGGGTCACCGGGCATCAACATGTAACCGCTGTAATCTTTGAGTTTGTCTTTTATCTCTGTGTCAAAATCACCACCGAGTTCGGCGTCAGAAAGTCCTTTGCGTCCAGCTTCCACTTTACGGGTCATGTGTATAGTCCTTCCGATAATGTGATGAGGTCATTGTATACCTGAAATTTCCATTGCGAATATTCATCTGTCTGTTAGCATGAAATTCTCGAAAAAATGATTGTGGCTTTTTGGCAAAGAGAATTCCTTCGTTTCACTCAGGATGACACCCCAATTGAACGTTACTTGAACGCTGTGAAGGATCTCGCACTGTCACGCAGTTACCAATCGATAGCCCAGACCTCTCGAGGCAAGATGGTTATGTGGCTTCGACAGGCTCAGCCACCGGGATGTCACAGGCTAACTGTTGGGTTATACATTTTTCGGTGCCCGAGCTTGTCGAGGGCAAACTTCCGATGGCTTCGACAGGCTCAGC
>CAYNJT010000093.1:1231-9621 GCA_964397625.1 uncultured Leptolinea sp.
TGTATGGTTAATCGATGCCGGTGCCCGAGCTTGTCGAGGGCAAACTTTCGATGGCTTCGACAGGCTCAGCCACCGGGATGTCACAGGCTCAAACATCGATTCAGACTTTATATCGTTCTTTAATGGCCGGAATCAGGTATTCCTTGAACGCGCGGTCACGGTCAAAATCTGGTTTCCAATGCCAGTCCTGGCGGGCGGCACTGTCATCCACATCCTGCGGCCACGAATCAACAATTCCCTGGCGTGCCAGGTGAGGCTTGAATTCGACCTTAGCATTTGGGAAATGCTCCAGAACAATCTTGTAAAAATCCTCCGCGGTCAGACTGAAACTGGTGATGTTGTACACCAATTTGGTTAATTCCTCGCGTGGAGCGGCTTCCAGTTCAAGAAGTGATTTAATAGCGTCCGGCATCATCATGAATGGCAGGCGGGTATCCGGACGGACGAAGCATTTGTATTCTTCACCACGGGCGGCATGATGCACCATTTCCGGTCCGTAATCACTGGTACCCCCGGTGGGCGTGGTCACCGCGCTGATCAGTCCCGGGAAACGCAGGCAGCGGAAATCCACATTCTTGCTGGGTTTGTCGGCGGCCAACTGGCGATAATGGCGGGTGTAATACCGTCCCAGATGTTCACAGTACAATTTATTGCAGCCATACATGGTAAATGGCTCAAGGTACTGTTCTTCTTTTACTTTTATCACCTTGTTCTTCATTTCAAGACTGGGTATGCCGTACGCGGCAATGGATGAAGGGTAGAGGAATTTAACGGTTTTTCCCTGCCAGGCTGCCTGTTCAACTGCCAGCCGCAACAGATTGAGGGTGCCTTCCACGTTGACCCTGTGGGCGGTTTCAGGGTTGTATTCAGCCTTGGTGGATAGTATGGATGCCAGGTGATAGATGGTGCGGATCTCATATTCCGCCACCAACCGACCGAGCAACATATTATCCAGAATGTCACCCTGGATGTAGGGGTGGCAAAACTCACGCAGGCTTTCATCGATTGGATTGACATCCAACGCGACGATCTGAACATCTCCGCGCTTACCCAAATGGCTTATCAGGCCATGACCGATTTCCCCATTCGCGCCGGTGATCAAGACAACTTCTTTTCGCATAGGTAGCTCCTATTCATAAAGTATGAATCACGGAACGGCACAGGCAAGTTATCTTGAATTATTGTAGCAGATTAGAGCTATACAAAAAATGGGACAATTTATAAAATCCCTTTTTGATGTAGGAAACGTCTTACCTCTTGCTGGACTTCTTCCGGCGTGAGCTGGTCGGTCAGAATGTACAGGTCGGCATGTTGACGGGCATGGGCCAACCGTTGGTGCTGCTCGGCATATTCGGCTTCCGTCCAGTTGAGGTTTCGGCGGCGGCAGGTGATTTCGTAGGAGGCGTCCAGAAAGATCAACACATCCGGATTGGTCAATTGCAGCCACATGGTCTGCACATAGGAATGTTCCTGGGCGATATGCCGAAAGTGAACAGCCAGGCAGTTCAACGCGGCTATAAGGGTACTCTTGCCTGAAGCGCAAGGGCCTACAATTCCAACAATCCATTTTTTTTCTATGGGAGTGGTCATCTTTAAACAAAAACCCGCCGATTTTGGCGGCGGGCGCAGTACGGGTTTAGTTCAAACTTTGTTCATCATCGGCCGGGTAGGGTTCACGAACAAGCATCGCGTTGGTTGCCCGGAATGGAAGGCGCATGGACAGGCGGCGGATCTGGTCGGTTTCCTGCGCAATAACCTTCAATACGACTATGCTCATATCGTCGTTCGGTCTACCCTGATCCAGACGGATGGCCTGATTCAGGAGAGTATCCGCAATGGTCTGGGCTGGCGGATCCTGATCTTCTATCAGGCTGTCAAGCATTGTGCAAATGTCAAGCTGTTGACCATACCGATCTCCGGCATAGAAAACACCATCTGTGTACATGACTATGGTTACACCGGCTTCCAATGGCAGCTCAGATATGGCCGGTTTGATGTTGCGTGAAGTGCCTATTGGTTTGCTTTCAGCACTGAGGCAATCGATCTTGTTATGTGTGGCCACAAATACGGGCGTGGGATTGTTTCGGGCAATGACCAGAGTCCCGGTCTGTAAATCGGCGGAAAGGATATTGAGGCAGGCTGTAACCTTCCCATTCCGTTCAGTGAACAGGTGGTCAGATGCCGCACGGGCTGCCGCGCCGTCACGCACCCCTTCAGCCAAGAGACCAATGACTTTACGCACCACCATGGAAGAAATGGCTTTGGCTCCCCGGCCGGATGTCTGCCCATCCGCCAGAACAACGGAAATACCGCCATTCGGGCGTTCAACGACTTCCAAGGTGTCGCCAGATTCAGAAATGGCGTATTTGCTTGTTTTGGCACACGCGACGATGATTTCCATTTGTATGATTCTAATACAAAGTGTCCCGAAAAGTAAGAATCTGAGGGTTATACAGGTTGTGCTTTAATTACTAATAACCGGGCATTATTTCCGGCTATCCACTCGAGATGCCCCATAAATCCGCATTCACGCAAGGGTGACTTAATGGCTTCTTGAAACGATTCAGAAACCTGGCCAGACCGTGTGACTCCCGCGAAGAAACGGATCAAATGTTCATGCATTGAATTACCGGTCACCTCGGCCGTTAGCAGGATGATCAACCTGCCTTCAGGCATCAGAACGCGACGTATCTCATTCAACGTTTCAGGTTCAAAAATGTATGGCGCCGGGAATGTGGCAGCAACAGTCTGAAAGAAAGCTGTTTTTATTGGGATTGATTGTCCCTTACCGCGGGCCAGGTTTCCCCCCTGAAGCAATTTACGCGAATAGCGCAGCATTTGAGGACTTTCATCCAATCCGACGGCAAAAATTCCTCTTTCAGCAGCCTGTTGAAGGAGGATACCTTTTCCACAGCCAAGATCAAGCAGCGGGCCGGGCGCCACCAGCCAGCCGGCGGCACGGATCCAATCGTTCCATCTGCCGGCAGATGCCACCCAGGCGGCGAAATCATACACCCAGGCAAAATTGTGATAAAGAAGGTCAAAGCCCCAGAGAACGATCTTCACCCAGGTTTTCCGGGAATACTTCTGAACTCTATCTACTATTTCCAAATCATTATCAGCCATTATTTCAATCCTGAACACAGCAAGATAAAAATAACTGTATCACGATGTTCCCTGTTGGAATATAATTCGGCAATTCTTAATCGAGTTCATATCTGAAAGAGGTTTTAATGCCAGGTTTTACTCCCGGCCGCCGCTGGCAGCCCGCCTACTATGCCTTCCATAATGATACCCTGCCCAAAAAAGCACTGGCCGCGCTGGAGCGCCTTACAAAGAGCCCCTTTTTTGGATGTCGAATGTGCGGGAATTGTCTTTTACAGGAAACCGCCTTTATTTGTCCGATGGAGTGTCCCAAGGGATTACGGAATGGTCCATGCGGCGGGTCTACCCCCGAACATTGCTATGTGGATGAAACCCGGCCGTGCATTTGGTACCGTATTTATGAACGCTCCGAAAAACTTGGACGATCTGATAAATTGCTGGAAGTACTGCCTCCGCTGGATTGGGAGAAGGTGGGAACAGAGCAATGGTGGGATCTTTTTCAAATGTGGCGGAAAAAAGGTGGAATAAAAACCACATTCAAAGCCATTGCCTCCAAAGACCGGGGTGCAATTTTCGAACAATTCATGGCTGAATACCGACAACCAGACTGGTGGCAGGGCGACGATCAACCTCATCCGGCCCCGGAACATGAACCTGTTTCCGGTCTTGAAGAAAAACTGGCTGGTGGTAGATTTGTCATAACGGCTGAGGTAGCCCCGCCCGTTTCTGCATCACCGGCTGACCTGATTAAGAAAGTCAACCTGTTGAAAGATTATATTGACGCCGTGAATTTCACGGATAATCCATCCGCCACACCGCGTATGTCGTCGTTGGCTTCATCGGCATTGTGCCTGCAGAACGGCATGGAACCAGTCATGCAGATCGCGGCGCGTGATACCAACCGTATGGGTGTTCAAGCCGCCGTTCTGGGTGCCAACGCGTTGGGAATCCGCAATGTTTTGTGCCTTTCCGGCGACCATCCTCATCTTGGACCAGCACCGCATGGCCGCATGGATATCTGGGATCTGGACTCGGTGCAATTGATCTGGCTGCTGCGCCGGATGCGGGATGAAGGCAGGTTCCTTGACCAACGAGAGATCAAACCGCCGCCGCAGTTATTCATTGGCGCGGCCAGCTCACCGAACGCTTCACAACCACGATTTCAGATCATCCGCGAAACCAAGAAGACAAACGCGGGAGCCCAATTCTTCCAGACCAACCTGATCTATGACGTGGATTCCTTCAAAGCCTACCTTGAGATGATGGATAAAGCCGGAATTCTCGGCAGAGCCTATGTGCTGGCGGGGATCGCCCCGATCCGCAGCGTGAAAGCGGCGCACATGATGAACGCGGTCCCGGGTGTGAATATCCCCATGGCATTGATAGAGCGTATGGAGAAATCCTCCGATCCGAAAGAGGAAGGGGTGCAGATCGGATTGGAATTGATCGAAAAGATTAAAGGCCTGCCGGTGAACGGGATCCACTTTATGGCAGTGGGATGGGAAAGCATCGTCCCACGTATGGTTATGGAAAGTGGATTGCAGGACAAACGCGGCAATAAATAATTTATTATCCAATACACGGCAGAAAAAATCCTGACAAAAAAACCTTCCCAATTTTGGAAAGGTTTTTTTCAATTCAGGCACAACATTTAACTTTAAACCAGACTTCTGGCTTCCAGATAGAATCGTTTTTCGTGCGCTTCTCCCATGGAAAACGTTTTTCGGGGAAGGGCGCCATCCAGAATGACGGTGCGGAAAAGTTCATTTTTTGACATGGCTGGTAAATAAAATCCCACACGCGATGGTTGGGTGGATAGATCAAGAAGTACGTTGTCTCCATGCACATAATCAATTTTCACTGAAGCAGCTGTTTTTAACCAGGTATCCAGGAACATTTGCAGGGTACCGACCGGCAGGTTGGCTTCGGGCTGCATCACCTCTGCCACAACAAATCCTCCAACCGTGATCACACCGAAACGCTGCGCGAAATCACCCTGCGCGTGAACACTCTCTTTCATCTGTTCCATGGAAGCCACGTTTTCAAGTTTCAGTCGGGCGCCAAAATGATTTTTCATTCCTGAAAGTACCGCTTCAGGGTTGGTTCCCTCAAGAATCCGATGAATTGGTTCAAAAACCAGAGCCGGGTCATGCAGATTTTCGAGTTCAACAAGCGCGTACCGGGCGGGGTGATTCATTCCCAATTCAGCTTTCTTCATCTCCCAAACGGATTTTGCTGTGGCCAGAGAGTGATTGCCGTCTCCGACAGCATAGAGCAAAACACCTTTTTCCGGGCCGACCCTGTATTTCTTCTGGAAATGATCCGGTTGTGCCAGGTGTTCCAATGCCCTGACCATCGTCTCTTCCCGGGTTTTATCGGTTATCTTCCATCCTTTAATATGTCCACTACCCTGCATTAATTCAAAATCATATGCCGGAACACTTGCCTTTACGGCTTCATGAATGGGTTCGATCACGGTTTTATCCGGATCGTCAATCAGCACCATGATATGCGGCAGTTCAACAGACGCGTTTTTCCTGATTTTGATGCGGGGCGGTAGACGGTCAAGGATGGTTCCCTCTGTCGCGCGGATCAATGTCTGTGAACCGCGATTGAAATCATATTTCTCAAGGTCGAGGGCGATCATAAGACCTTTTCGCCGGGCTTGGCCAATCGTCCGCTCCACGGCAATCATCCCCTCAAACTGTTCAAACATGCCTTTTTGTCGGTAGGCGAGCATATTCTGGTATGAGGATTGAATACGAGAATCCTCATCATCTCTGCCGAGGTAAACCTCAGGAAGGATTAAATTAAGGGTGGATGGCGTGTTTCCAACAAGTTGAGATACTTTTGACCAGTATTCAGGTTGTGATGTATATTGGTCGCACGCTATTACCGACCATTTTTGGTAGTCTATACCTGATTTCGGCAATAAAATATCTGGAACTTGAAGCCCAATAGATGGGTAAGCCCGCATGAAAAGCCTCCCGGTAACATGAATTTGTTAGATTGTAACAAATTTACATGCCCGCCATGAAGGCGATCCCGACCGTTCCTGGCCCGGTATGCGTGCCAATCACCGGGCTAACCTCTGCCACATATGTTTCACTGACTTCAGAAATATTAAATTGCTTGCGGGCTTTTTCGAGCAGCATCTGGGCATTTTCCGGATCATTGGCGTGAATGGTCGCGATGCGGATGGGTGTGCGTTTGTCCATTCTACGGAGAGCCAATTCAAGCATCCTATCCAGCGCCTTATTAATATTACGAACCCGTTCCACAGCTTCCACGCGTCCGTCGCGAACTTCGAGGATGGGTTTCAAGTTCAGAGCTGTTCCGAGGAATTTTGCGCCGCCGCCAATGCGGCCACCGCGGTGGAGGAATTCCAAAGTTGCTGCTGTAAAGAGAACTCCGGTATGGTCGCGGGCTTTTTCCGCGACTGCCAGGCATTCATTTAATGAAGCACCCAATGCAGCCGCGCGGGCTACAGACAACACCTGAAAACCCATAGCCATAGAAGTGGATTTTGAATCAACCAGTTCAATTCTTGCCCCAGGTAACTGGGCTTTCGCCTGAATGGCAGAGTCCATTGTGCCACTTAATTTTTGGGATATGTGAACGCTGATGATGTCAAAACCCTGACGTAAAAGGTCTTCATACAAGGTCAAGAATGCAGCCGGAGTGACCTGAGATGTGGAAGGCATGGTTTTCGATGTTTCCAACCGGGAATAAAAATCCGCGGTCTTGATATCAATTCCATCCAGTAACACCTTTTCATCCCATAAAACCTGGAGGGGAGTGGTATATACCGGGTAATTCTTAATCAATTCAACAGGAATATTCGCGGTGCTGTCTGTAACAATAGCAATTTTGGACATTATGCTTCTCCTTGCGTAAAATCAACCGGACAAGTTATTGTTCATGATTCAATAACACTCTAAAACCAAAATAGTTGTCGTTGTGTTTACTTTTCAGAAATTTAGATTTCAGGGTATACTACACCGGCATTTTTTGTAGGATAACAACAACCAAGCCATGTTTGAATCACTGTCCAACAGGTTAAACCAGGTTTTTACACAATTACGCCGTCACGGTAAACTTTCCGAGGCGGATGTTGACGCAGCCTTGCGCGAAGTCAGGCTGGCATTATTGGACGCGGATGTTCATTACTCAGTGGTCAAGAAGTTCACCAGCCGCGTTCGAGAAAGAGCCGTAGGCGCGGAAGTATCAAAAGCGCTGAATCCTGCCCAACAGGTTATCAAGATCGTTCATGAGGAATTGATCTCCACCTTGGGTGAACCTGAACGCTTGAATCTGACAGGAGAGAAACCCCGTGTGATCATGCTGGTAGGCCTTCAAGGCTCTGGAAAGACCACGGCTGCAGCAAAGCTGGCCCGTCTCCTGCGATCGCAGGGGGAGCGTGTGATGCTGGCCGCGGCTGACCCTTACCGGCCGGCGGCTGTTCAACAACTTGTCACTCTGGGAGAAAAAGTGGACGTGCCGGTTTTTTATGAAACCGGTTTGAAACCACCTGATCTGGTAAAAAAGGCGTATGAACAGGCTTCGAAAGGTGGATACACTGTATTAATAGCCGATACCGCCGGCCGTTCGCAGATGGATGAAACCTTGATGGATGAGCTCAAATCCATTACCCGCAGGGTTACTCCAGCTGACACACTTCTGGTTGTAGATTCTATGGTTGGTCAGGAAGCTCTGCATATTGCCGAAGGATTTCGGGACACCGTTTCGTTAAGTGGACTGATCTTAACAAAGATGGACGGCGATGCCCGTGGCGGCGCGGCTATCTCCATTCGTGAAGTGACCGGTGTGCCGATTAAATTCCTGGGTGTGGGCGAGGGTATTGACGCTTTGGAAACTTACGATCCACAGCGACTGGCTTCCCGCATTCTCGGTATGGGTGATATTCTGGGATTAATTGAGAAAGCCGAAGCGGCTTTCGATATGGAAAGTTCCAAACAGCAGGCTCAAAAAATGATGTCCGGCAAGTTCTCGTTGGAGGACTTTGCCGATCAAATGAAGCAAATCCGCAAAATGGGCCCGATTTCCCAGATTTTTGATATGCTTCCTGGAAATCTTGGAAAAGCCGCACAACAAGTTTCCCCACAGGATGCGGAAAAGCAATTAAAATTGACAGAAGCGATTATCAGTTCAATGACACGCGAAGAACGCCGTGACCCGGATGTTCTTAATGCCAGCAGGCGAAGGCGAATTGCCCGAGGTTCTGGCGTTGATGTTCAGGATGTAAACCGGGTCATGAAGAATTT
>CAYNJT010000094.1:0-9580 GCA_964397625.1 uncultured Leptolinea sp.
TCGACAGGCTCGGGGAGCGTACGGGCAATTGCCCCCCTTACGAAGGGGGGGTGGGGGGATTCACTCCAATATCCGCACCACCCCGCCGGATCCATCCAGACGCACACGCTGACCGGTAGTCAGGCGTTCCGTTACCCGGCTGACCCCTACCACCGCCGGGATGCCATACTCGCGTGCCACCACCGAACCGTGTGTCATCATCCCACCGACTTCGGTGATTAGCCCGCCGGCGGCCAGAAAGAGCGGCGTCCAGGCCGGGTCGGTGGCCGGGCAGACAAGGATATCACCGGGCTGCATCTGCGCGTCATGCGGGTCGAAAACCACCCGCACCGTGCCTTCCACCACACCGGCGGAAACCGGGCTGCCCGTCAGGATACGTGGGTCATCCTGCGATGCCGATGATGGCGCGTCGTAATAGGCCGTCCCGTCGCTCAACAGGATACGGGGAACGCGTTTGCGGCGGAATTCGCGCTGATAAGTATTCCGGCGTTCCGCAGCCAGGGTTTTCCAATCGTGGTTTTCGCCCTCTCCCAGCTTCTTGAGTTCCCACAGGTGCAGGAAGAGAATGTCATCCGCGCGGTCAAAAACACCTGCCTTGACCAATTTTTCGCCTTCCGCCAGAATGGCTTCACGATAGATACTAAACAGGCGTACCACAAAAAATTTCGGTGTCTCGCGTAATCCGCCCAATTCCCTAAAGCGGCGGATCATGCCGCCCACAACACTGGATTTTATAAATCCTCCCGGCTGTTTGCGCACTTCGGCCAGAATTCTCTCCCTGGCTTCCTGCGCTTTTTCCGCGCCTTTTCGGAATTGCTCATCTGGCGCGGAAGCCGGGTCGAGTTTCAGGTAACTTTTCAATGCCTGGAACAGATTGGCGGGATTTTCATTCCAGCGCGGCCTGCCCAGGTCAATTTCGGCCACGCCGCGCATCCCGTAGCGCGCGAGAAAATCGGCCACAGCTGCCTGTGCCGTGGGTGGAAGCTTACCCTGATGATAATCCTCCACAAGCGTATCGGTATCCACAACCAAAAAGTGATTGCATGCCTGTTCGTCCACTTTAATCCGACGGGCGGTTTCCCAAAGTTGCAGGTCCATCTGCGTGGTCACATTATGGGGCAGACCGCGTGTCAGGTCGAACAGCAGATCCCGACTCCCGGGGAAATTCAGCTGGCGCAGCAGAATCTGATACGGCGCCTGGCCGCCGGCAATCCCGCCCACCAGAATGGGCATCATAATGGTCGGCATAGTTCCTGTTAACTCTTCGAAGACTTGCACAAGGTCGGAAACCGAGCGCACGTTCGTATAGCGCCGCTGTATCGTGTCCAGCAATTCATTGATCTTGCGCTCAAGGCGGGCGCGGCCGCGGGCCGGGGCCAGCAGGTTGTTGATCACATTGAAGGCCAACGGCACAAACACACGCAACAGATTGATGCGGTCGCGCGGCTTTATAGGGTCGATCCGTGAAAAGCGCGCGTCTTTAAGTAAATCGCTGACGATTTTCGCCGTTTCTGGATCGATGGCTGTCAGGAAAATCTCCGCAATATTCCGTCCGAGCGAACTGCGCAGCAGATAGGTCAGGTTAACAAACATTCGCTCCCCTGCTGTCAACATGGTGCGCTGCTCGCTGGCAGAGGTGGTCGCGCCAAATTTACGGGCAAACCCCACAACCAGGTACTTGAAGGCATCCTGCCCCAGCGGGGTGTAGGGGTCGAGCATGCCCTGCCAGACGCCAAAGGACAGCAGCATTTCAAGGGTATGCGGATTGAGCGGGTCTGGCAGGGGATAGAGCGAGGTTACCGGCCGGGATTGCACCACATAGACCTTCCCATCCGCCCAGGCCCATTCCATATCCTGAGGGCTTCCGAAATGGGTTTCTGCCTGCCGGCCAAGAGCAGCCAGTTTAAGGATGTGCTCATCCGGCAATGCCTGCCGGTCCGCCGCCGACCCGGTTTGTATTTCTGTTCCTCCGCTGTCTTTTCCGGTGATCTTCAAGGCTTTCGCCCTGAGAATTTTATGGATGGCATTGCCATTTGAAGAATCCACCACATAGTGGTCCGGTTCCACCTGCCCGGAAACCAGCGCTTCACCCAGCCCCAGCGTGGCGTCGATGACCGTTTCGCCGCGTTTGCCGGTCAATGGATTGGCGGTGAATAATACCCCCGAGGCTTCACTCTGCACCATCTGTTGGATAACCACCGCCAGGGAGACATCCTCATGCGCGATGCCGTTTCGCGCCCGGTAGCCGATAGCCCGCGCCGTCCACAGGCTGGCCCAACAGCGTTTCACCGCGTCCAGCAGAGCATCCTCCCCAAGAATGTTGAGGTAGGTATCCTGTTGTCCGGCGAAGGAAAGGTCAGGCAGGTCTTCCGCCGTGGCGGAAGAGCGCACGGCGACCGCCTTCCCGCTGGTAATCTCGCCGGCATACGCGGCAAGGATTTCGGCTTTAAGGGCATCGGGGATCTGCCCCGAATGGAAATTTTCCCGAATTCTATCTGACGCGGAATCTTGTGAAACTGGGTCATCAGGGCGAGCGGATTGCAGGATGTGTTGAATAATGGGAGCAAGGCGGTTTGCTTCCACAAACGCGCGGTATCCATCGGTGGTGATCACGAACCCACCCGGCACCGGAAGCCCGGCCCGCATCAATTCGCCCAGGTTGGCGCCTTTTCCGCCCGCGATGGGAAGATCGGTTTTCTGTAGATCATGAAGGTTCTTGACGCAATTCATCTGCTTTGCTCCACACGCTTTGATATGTTTCCATAATACATGGCCGCGAAGGCGGCGGTCAGGATCGCAAGACTGCCTATGGTTTGAAGCACTATCAGGGCGGGCAGTTTTTCAAGCAGCATACCCACCAGGGCAGACGCGAGGAATGTGGCGCTGCCGGTCAGGGTCTGGGAGATGCCCATCAGGCGGCCGCGCAGATCGGGCGCGACGGTCTGCAGCAGGAACTGCCCGTTGATCTGCACCAGGATCATCCCCACACCGATAAACGAGGCAACCAGGCAGGCTGTAACCAGATTGGAAGAGACCGGCAGGAGAATTAATGCGGCCGCCATCAGGATTGTTCCCCCCAGACTGGTATGCACGCCGGGAAACCAGCGTTTCAAGACGTTTGATATCACGGCGCCGACAACCATACCCGCGCCCAGACCGGACATCAAATAGCCGAACTTGCTGGATTCGATGTACAAAACCTGCCGTGTGATCACCACGCCGGACACCGAAATGGTTCCCACGATGAAAAAGGCGGTGGTGATGGTTGATAGGGCGATTAACACAGAAGGCTGTGAAAGGGCGAATTTATAACCCGCCTTCAGGTCCTGTCCAAGATTCCTCCCTGCCTGATCAACTTGTTTATTCGGAATGGACAGAAAAGCCACAGCCGCTGCCGGGATGAGGAAGGTAGCCGAGTCCAGATAGAACGCGGCGTTAAGGCTGATATTCTCCGTGATCCACGTTCCGGCAGCCGGGCCAATGGCTATGGCGAACACAATGGACAGGGCGAACAGGGAATTGGCTGTGATCAGCGTTTCAGACGGTACCAGGTCTGGGATGACTGCTGAACGCGCGGGGACAAAGAATTGATTAATGGCGGACATGGCCAGGTAGATCAGGCAGATCATGGTGATATTCCACGCGGTAGGTAGGAGAAAAACCAACAACCCCTGTATGAGGTTGGCAGTAACCATAATCCATTTGCGATTCCAACGATCCACAAAGACGCCAGCCAGGCTTCCCAGTAGAAGAGCCGGCATGGCTTTGAACACCATCAACAATCCCACGACACCGGCGGAACCAGTGCGGTCGTATACCAGGCTGATCAGGGCGACCATCAACAACCGGTCGCCGACCATGGAGATCCCTTCGCTCAACCAAAGCACCACAAAGGGAGTGGACTGCCACACGGTGGTTGCCGATGACCGTTCTTTCTCTCGATTAGATTGTGCGAAAAATCCTGACATAATTTCCTTTTAGACCGACCGTACGGTCGAAAAAAACTAGAAAAAAAGAGAATTCCTATTTCGCATCGATTCCTTTGAAGAACACGTCCAAAATACCATCAGCGGCACCCGCGTTGGATGGAAGCCGCATGCCGCTCATGTACACGAACGCGAAACTTCCCTGTATCATGGTCATCAACACCCGCGCGGTGGAGTCGGGGTCAACCGGCCGGAAAATACCCTGCTCTATACCCCGCCGGACCGCGTCAGCCAGAAGATCGAGGTACTGCTTCACAAAACTGCGAAACTCCACCTGCATCATTTCACGCGAACCAGGGATCTCGCGGCGCATGATGGAGATGATATCGGCGGAATCAAGCAGATACTCCACGCTGTCAGTCACGGCTTTGGTGATTCGCAGTCGCGGATCTTGTTCCGCTTCCATGATCCTCAAGGCCCCACGCATTTCCGTGAAAGTCTGCTTGATCAACGCCGTAGCGATGGCTTCCTTATCGGGGAAATGGTAATAGATGGTCGCTTTACCAATGCCGGCTTCGGCAGCAATCTCGCGCATGGAGGTCGCTGTGTAGCCTTTCTTGATGAACAGGCGGGCGGCTATCTTGAGAATATTGTCAGAGGTTTCCTGTGCTGTCATGGCAACTCTTTAGACCGACCGGTCGGTCTAAAGAGAATTGTAGGACGAACCTGGCTGCCTGTCAAGTAATTTGAAGGCAAAAAATCCCAATAACAGTTTCGTCATTCTGGAATTCCTGTGAACATAAAAAAAGAGCCATTTTACGGCCGGCTGTGATTCCTGTAGAATAATCTTGCAGTGTGATCGGGGATCAATGGATGAATCACATCATGGACGTAAATTCCCATTTCTGTAGTTTTTGACCCTCACTTGATGACCAGTTGGAGGAGAACTGTGGAAGATCTTAACTCTGTCAACCAGTATGTGATCAAGAGCCGGCCTATTGGCGCGTGGATTGCCGCCGCCCTGTTGATTGGCTCATCAATTTTCTTTTTAACTGTCAGTTCAAGTATGTTCCTAGGAACGGCTATCCTTTTGGGTGCGGGCTTGTTGGTGCTGGCGCTCACACCGGTATCGACCGCGGTGGCAGACCGCATGACGCGTACCATCACCATCACCTCGCGGAATCTTTTCAGCCGCAAGGAAACGGTGGTGCCATTTAACGAGGTTGCGAAATTTGATGTTCAAGTAACCCGCACACGTTCCTCGCGCCATCAAAGCTCTACAAATTATCGTCTGGTTTTGGAAAAGACAAATGGTGAGATCGTCCCGTTGCAATCCATCTACACCAGTTTTTATGATGACAAAGCCCGACATGCCAAAGCACTGTCAGAATTCTTGAACCTGCCAGGGGCCGAAGACAAGCCCGCCAACCTCTTCCAGGCCGGAATGCAGAGCCAGGTGCAGATGACGGCCAACCCGTCACAATCACAGGAAGGGACAACCGCCGGTGTTACCTGGAAAATTGAAGTCCATTCGGTGGGCGGCAAACCTGTCACCCATTGGATTTCTCCCGATTTTGTCTGCCCGGGAAATTTTCTATTGGTCTCGCAGAAACCGGCTAATTCACCTTCATTTGGCGGGGGAGGACTGTTGGGCAACCTGATGACCATGGTATTCCAGCAGGTGATGGGAATGTATGGCTTCCAACCCAGCGACACACCCGGCTTTTCCACCGCGGCAGCCATTACAACGCAAAATACCCGTTTTAACCAGAACTTTAGCGCCCTGTCCAATCAGCAGAATTTTGGGATGAGTTTGTTGAACCCATGGACGATCATTCCCCTTGTGAATTGGTCAGATAAATACCCCCTGAAAACAGTATCTTCCAACAACCAGGTCGGCCAACTGGCCGTGTTGTATTCTCCACGCGGTGTGCAGGTAGCCCTGTTGGGAATGCAGCCAGCGACCGGAACGGATGAGCTCATCGCGCTGGGAGTCGAACTGGTTAAAGCGCAGGGCGGTGGAAAACCAGCAGCGTGATCTGAAGGTTTTATCTCAACCGGGGTGTACCCCGATTTAATACAATCGGGGTGTATAATCGCGGAAGTTTGTATAACGATCCTTTTTCTCACGGAGAACACTATGGAAGAAAAAACCTCCGGAAATAAAACACTGACCATCGTTCTGGCCATACTTGGCGCGGCCATTCTCATCGGACTCGTTCTGGCAATTGTTTTATCCGGAAAAAATACCCCGGCGCCTACCCCGACGGCCGTTGAAGTGACCATCGCGGCTACCAACACGGCGCTGCCATCACCCACAGAAGTGCCACCCACAGCGACGGAAACCGCCATTCCCACAGCGACGGCCACACTGGTTCCAAGCGCTACTCCCATCCCGCCGCTTGCCATGCTGGACAACGGTTTTTCCGCCTGGTGTTACCCTGAGGAACAGATCAGCAAACCCCCTTCAGCGGAAGGTATTGCCAATCCACCGGAAAACACCAACGTCTCCACAGTGGTTGATGGTGTTCCCGAAGTTCCCATCCCCGGGTATTCCTGCAACTATGTGTTCGATTTTAATCAGACGGCTCCTGAAGGTTTGACCGTTGAGATCTATGACTGGCTGCAGAAGAAACCGGTCTTTACCCTGCCGCTCGTTCCCGCGACCGACAAACCCACCTCAGCAGTTTTTACCACCACCAATGCCTATTTGAGCAAACGGGTTTTCTGGGAATACACCTATAAATTCATTGTCAAAGACAAAGATGGCAAGGAATTATGGAATAATCCGGTGAAATTGAACGTCACATGGCGGCCGGCTATCTGTCTGTCAGGTGTACTCCCCAAGGCAACCAGCCTGCGCTGCCCGCTGCGCCAGGACGCGCACCCCTGGGATCCCTGGTATAAGAAAACGCCCGTTCCGAATGATGACGACAATCCTATTCCATAATCCAACTCCAATCAGATAAATCCAAAAGGTGTAACGAAGAGCGTTGCACCTTTTTTTATTTGTTCTTGAAACCGTTTATTGTTTTAACAACAACTTCTTTACAAAAGGCAAACGCAGGAACAATAAGATTATCATGATTACCAGGTAGACCGCTGGCCAGAAATACGCACCTGAGAGGAGGAACAAATCTCCTTTGATAGCCCAGGCATAATGCAACCCGGCCAGCAACCCGGCCGCGTAGACCAACCGGTGCAGCTTTTTCCATTTCGCCCCCAGATTCTGCTTACTCCAGCGGTTTGAGGTGATCGCCAGCGCGGTGAGGATGAACAGGGTCAATGTACCGACCAGAATATACGGTTTTTGAGGGATGGCTGAAAGGATCAATGGGAGGTCAAATCCGTAATCCAGTACCGAAAACAACAGGAAATGACCGGCCGCGTAGAAGAATGAGGAAAGCCCGAGAATTTTCTTCCAGCCGGCCAGAAACCGCCAGCCCAAATATGTTTTCAAGGGAGTGATGGATAACGTGAGGGCGAGAAGGATCACGGCCACCTGCCCGCTGCGCTGAATTGCCGCCTGAATGGGATTGACCGTCAGGTTGCCGGTCAGCGCCTGGATAAAGGTGATCACAACCGGGATGCACAGGATAATTTTAAGTAAGCCTGTCAGCCGTTTATCGGGTTTACTGAAGGGTTTAATGGTTTCCATTCATCACCTGAGACCTATTATGGCATAGCAGGTCGAACCATCACACTGGTGATGGGTTTTTGTACACAGTTTGAATTATCCACCACCACAATGCCGGCGAGGAAATCCGGGGTGGTTTTGATAACAGGCGCAAAAGCTGCCATAAACAGTGCAATGACGAGACTTTAACCTAAAAAAAAGCTGGTTTTCATATTCATATTGATGCTTTTTCTAAATGTGATTACGGCCTGTCATTAAACATCGTTGTTGTTTACATGTGGTTATATGAAAACAGATACCCCCTTCCAAGAATATGTAATGAATCAGTAAATAAAGAAATACGGGAAATTACCAGATGTAATGTTCATAAATACCATTCCACTGTGTGAATTAGTAAACACTTGGGTTCATTTTAATAATACTGGTTCAAATCCATCCCTTTATACAAACCGGCCACTTCTTTCTCATACCCGTTGAACATCAACGTTGGGCGTCTTTTCAACTCGCCGATACGCCGTTCGGTGCTCTGGTCCCAGCGCGGGTGCGGCTTTCCCGGATTTACATTGGAATAAAAGCCGTACTCCCGCGGCGAAATGGTGGACCAAAGGGTGGCCGGTTGCTCGGATACCAGTTCAATACTGACAATGCTCTTGATGCTCTTGAACCCGTATTTCCAGGGGACTACCAGCCGCAGCGGCGCGCCGTTCTGGTTCAGCAGTTCCTTGCCGTACAAACCCGTGGATAGAAGAGTCAGATCGTGCATGGCTTCATCCAACCGCAGGCCTTCGGTGTATGGCCAGGGGAAGGACGGATCCTTCTGCCCGGGCATCTCGGATGGGCGCATCACAGTGACAAAGCGCACAAATTTGGCGTCACTGGTCGGTTCGACCTCTTCCAGCAGCCGGGCGAGTGGAAACCCGAGCCAGGGTATCACCATGGACCAGCCTTCCACACAGCGCAGCCGGTAAACGCGTTCCTCGCGGGGAAAGCGGTCGAGGATGTCTTCCAGATGGTAGGTTTTTGGATTTCTAACCAGACCGCCCACCTGCACCTGCCAGGGTAGAGGCTTAAACCCTTCCGCCGCTCTGGCAACCTGTTCCTTTCCCAGAGAGAATTCATAAAAATTGTTGTAATTTGTGATGTCATCAAACGATGTAGGTTTATCGTCTATACTCTGTACTGACGTTTCCATTCCAGACTGGAGCGGGGAATCACCTGTGGGTAGGTCAACTCCGCAGGCAGTAAGGGTTAGGCTGCCCAGGGCAGTCGCGCTCCATTTCAGAAATTCACGGCGATTGTGATAAACCCCTTCGGGAGTGATTTCTGAGGAAGGGATGGATTTGTCTCGCCAAATTTTTTTCATACAACCTCTTCAACGAATGACCATTCTGTCGGAAGTAGAATCATGCGCCTACATGCCATTATGAATTACCGCACTGTGAATGACTACCCGTTGTAAAGGCTTTTTGGTGCTTATTAATTAGATGAAATTCCAAAACTCATGCTATTCATGTTTCTCCTCCGTGAAAAAGGGTGATTAATTTCACCTTGTATTTCAAATGGGCATTTGTTATTCTGATTTTAGATTAAATCATGGCAGGAGTGACGATTGAATATCGGCTTCTCCATATCCACGGAAAATTGCGGGTTCCTTACCGAGGAGCCCGCATAATTTTTTAACCCACATTTTCAAGGAGATTGCTTATGACCGTGAACCCGAATGCTTTTGAAATGGCGCAGCAGCAGTTTGACCATGTGGCCGAAATGTTGAATCTCGATCCGCAGGTACGCGAGATGTTGCGCTGGCCCATGCGGGAGTACCACTTCCGCATCCCGGTACACATGGACGACGGCACTATCCGTGTTTTCGAAGGCTTCCGTGTTCAACACAATGATGCCCGCGGACCCAACAAGGGCGGCATCCGTTTCCATCCAGCCGAGACAGTCGATACCGTGCGAGCGCTGGCCATGTGGATGACCTGGAAATGCGCCGTGGCGGATATCCCCCTGGGCGGCG
>CAYNJT010000095.1:0-9435 GCA_964397625.1 uncultured Leptolinea sp.
TGGCCGGTGTGGTCATCTCTGATCCGGCCAAACTGGTCATCGCCTACGAACCGGTGTGGGCTATCGGCACCGGCCGCGCCGCCACCGCCCAGGACGCCCAGAATGTCTGCGCTCTGATCCGCGCGGAACTGGTCTCCCTGTTCGGCAAAGAAAACGCCGATGCCATCCGCATTCTCTATGGGGGTTCGGTCACCGGCGCCAACGCGGCCGAATTATTCGGCATGCCCGATATTGACGGCGGCCTGGTGGGCGGCGCCAGCCTGAAGCCCGATTTCATCGCCATTGTCAACGCGGCGAACGACCGGGCGTAACAAAACCCTTCAAAATTGCAATGCTATAAGGGTGGGGCTCGTCCCCACCCTTTTTTGTTTTCTCTTTATAACTGATGTATTGAATCGCTGCCCTACATATTGATTCAAATCATCGTTCTCTCATTGTGATTGTACGGGCAACCGGTTCGGGAATTAATCCGGCAGATGATTGTTCTCCCCAGTAGCGCCACATTTTAAACTTGTTTGTAATGTTAAATTCTTCCTCATTCTTTTTATCTTGAAAATACACCATCTGATTATCTTCCTTCAATGCCCATAAGGAGAACTCAGGATCACTGAGATTATCTGCGAAATTGCTGGGATCGCTACCATCGCCAAGTAGCTTCAAAGCTGTCTGCAAATCCGTCCCATCAATAAGAAGAAGCTTTTGTGGTAATCTAATGCCGACTTGTTCTTTTTCTATGATTAAATCATTCCACAAATTAAAGGCAACCTCAAGTGTTCTGGCTTTTTTTCCGCCATTTTTCAGACTTGGGGTAATATCCTTGTCCTTTATTTCATTTACTATTTGTCTATACGTAAAGGATACATACTTGTCATCCCGCAGCCATCCTATGACCACTCTCATCAGGTATGAATCGTCCGGTGTAACCTTATCATCACGAGCCAACACGAAATCCAGCACATGTTCCCATTCCTCAGACTGTTGGTTGAAACATAAATATTGTCGAAAAATTATCCCATCAACCAATTTTTCACTATAGTTGATTCGTTTTTTATTTTTTTCCAATTGGTAATTATTGCCTCCTGCATGTCTTGGCCATAAAAACTCATCCCCTTTTACTTTTGGTCCAAATACAAAGGAAGCTTCTTTGTTGATTTTATTCATCAAATCAATAACTTCAGCATTGCTTCGAAAAGTTTCCGGATCGAAAAATTCAGAATAAAAACACCCTTTCACGTCTACCGGATACCATTTCCCGTCAATTAGGACAGCAGAATTCCCGGCTGCATCGAGCGCCACGTTCCGACCACCAATCTCTTTTGTCTCAAAGATGGATGTCCAGCCATCAGGCATGGGGATCAGCGTAGGTGTCAGGGTCGCGGTAGGGATGTCAGTTGGGGTTATAGTTGGGATTAGTGTTTGTGTTATTGTCGGTGTTATTGTTGGAGCAGCTGCTGTCGAAGAAGATGATATGTGTATTGTTGGATTAGATGATGATGGCGAGCAGTTTGACAAGAATAGTGTAAAAAATAGTACAGTAGCCAGCAGCTTCAATAAATTTGTTTTTGGAAAATGTGGCATACGTTACCCCTTTTCATTGATTAGATCTCAAGTCTACATTTAAATCGAATGCCATGCATTAAGTATGGCTTATTCTACATGGATTTGGAAGAAAGAAAACGGCAGTCTCCCGACTGCCGTGATATTTATTACGCCGTTCCAAACTGCCTGTCGCCGGCGTCACCCAGGCCGGGGACAATGTAACCCTTCTCATTCAAGCGCTCATCCACCGCGGCGATATGGATGTCCACATCCGAGTGGGCGGCCTGCAACGTCCGGATGCCCTCGGGCGCGGCGATCAAACCGACGAATTTGATGCGCTTTACACCCCAGCGCTTCAGAATATCAATGGTGGCTACGGCCGAACCGCCCGTCGCCAGCATTGGATCCAGCACAAGGCAGACGGACACGGTGGGTTCAACCGGCAGTTTGTTGTAATATTCAACCGGTTTCAGCGTCTTCTCATCCCGGTACAGTCCGATATGCCAGACCTCAGCCGTGGGGATCAGGTCCCACACACCTTCCACCAGACCCAGCCCGGCGCGCAGAATGGGAATCAGGCCGATCTTCATGGCCAGTTCGTGGCATTTGGCCGTTCCCATGGGTGTCTGCACAGTAATGGGGGTCATCTGCAGATCAGTGGTGGCTTCGTAAGTCAGCAATGAGCCCAATTCGCGTACCAGTTGCCGGAATTTCTTGGGTTCCGTGTTGACATCCCGCAGGATGGAGAGTTTATGAGCGACCAACGGATGGGGAGAGGGGTAGACGTTTGGCATGGCTGTTCCTTTCGCGCTTATTATAGCCTGATATAATCTCGGGTATGGCGGAATCTCCCGAAAGAATTATTCAACCGGAACAGCGTCCGGATGACCGCAACGACCTGGTATTGCGACCTCACACACTGGATGAGTTGATCGGCCAGACGCAGGTCAAAGAAAACCTGCGCATCCTCATCGCCGCCGCCCGCCGGCGCACTGAGCCGCTGGACCACGTGCTTTTCTACGGCCCACCCGGACTGGGAAAGACCACCCTGGCTCACGTTCTGGCCAATGAGATGAACGTTAATATCAAGATCACCGCCGGCCCCGCCGTGGAACGCGCCGGCGACCTGGCTGCCATCCTGACCAACCTGCATGCCGGCGATATCCTCTTCATTGACGAGATTCACCGCCTGGGCCGCGCAATCGAAGAAGTGCTTTACCCGGCCATGGAAGATTACGCGTTGGATATCATCATCGGCAAGGGACCGTCAGCCCGCTCCATTCGCCTGAAGCTGCCGCGCTTCACAGTGATCGGCGCCACCACCCGCCTGGCGCTGGTCAGTTCACCTCTACGCGCCCGCTTTGGCGCCGTGTACCGCCTGGATTACTATGACATGCCGGCCATGCGCCAGATCATCGTGCGCGCCGCGAATAAATTGAACGTCACAGTGGATGAAGACGGTGTGGAAGAAGTCGCCCGCCGCGCCCGGGGTACTCCGCGCGTCGCCTTGCGCCTGCTGCGCCGTGTCCGCGATTTCGCCCAGGTAAAGGCTGACGGGCATGTCTCCCGACATGTGGCTGGCGAAGCCCTGAACCTGATGAATGTTGACCTGCTCGGGCTGGATGATGTTGACCGGCGGGTGATGATGACCATCATAGAAAAATACAGCGGCGGGCCGGTGGGATTGAACACCATCGCCGCTTCCATCAGCGAGGAACCCGATACCATCATGGACGTGGTGGAACCATACCTGCTCCAGCTCGGTTTCATCGACCGCACGCCGCAGGGACGCGTGGCCACCCGCGCCGCGTATGAACATTTCGGAATCCTCTTTCCTGAGACCAATCAACCGCGTTTGATCTGACCCGTGAAAACCAGCGACTTTGATTACCTGCTCCCGCCTGAGCGCATCGCCCAGACGCCCGTTGAACCGCGGCACTCATCCCGCCTGCTGGTGCTGGATCGCTCCAAACCCGAACTGGAACATACCACTTTCTGGAATATCACGGATTACTTGCGTCCCGGCGATCTATTGGTGGTCAACCGAACCAGGGTCATTCCGGCGCGCATCCACGCGTTCAAAGAAACCGGCGGTAAAGTGGAACTGCTGCTGCTCAAACGGCTGGATCTGCTCACCTGGGAAGCCCTGGTGGGCGGAAAACGTCTGCTGCCCGGTAAGACGCTGAAACTCGAGAATGGCGTATCCGTGCATATCGAAGCCGACCTTGGCGCTTCACGCCGCCAGGTACGCTTTGAGGAGCCTGTGGAGGCGTATCTGGAGCGCTCCGGGGAAATGCCCCTGCCGCCGTATATCCACGAACGCCTGAATGACCCCAACCGCTATCAAACGGTTTACGCCGACCAACCCGGATCAGCGGCCGCGCCCACGGCCGGGCTGCATTTCACCCCTGAATTGCTTGACCGCCTGAAAGAGATGGGTATTGGACTGGCCGAAGTCACCCTGCACGTCGGGTTGGACACCTTCGCCCCGGTCACAGAAGACAACGCGGATGAGCACGTGATCCACACGGAATGGTGTGAGGTCACACCGGAAACCGCCGAGCAGATCAATGCCGTCAAAGCCGCTGGCGGAAGGATCATCGCGGTGGGCACCACCAGCGTGCGTACGCTGGAAAGCGCGGCACAGGCCGCCCTGCCCGGGCAGGTGGTCGCACCCTTCCAGGGTTCCACGGGATTGTTCATCCTGCCGGGGTACACATTTAAAGCAATTGACGCCATGGTGACCAATTTTCACCTGCCGAAGTCGTCGCTCATCATGCTGGTTAGCGCGTTTGCCGGAAGGGAACGCATTCTGTCAACCTACCAGAAGGCTGTTGAAATGCAGTACCGCTTCTTCTCCTTCGGCGACGCGATGTTGATAATTTAGATTATTGTCCAATACCTAATAGTATTAGTGGTACAGCAGGAACACCCCGACCCTGTCGAACAACGTTATAAAATTCTCCCTCAAAATAAGCCACACCAGAGCTCATTTCGGACTGAAGTGATTTCATAGGAAGAATTTCAATCCCAACATCTATTTCATCCCCGATATAAAAAGCTAAATGTTTAACAAAAAGATCATATGCCACAAATGAATATTTACCAAATTGAACTTCAATTGCAACTCTATCTTTGACAAAATCAGTTTGATTATAGGAATAAATAGGAAGTTCCCCTGCTTCAAGAATTTCACGTTTTTGTTCTTCAGGTGGCATTGCCAATGTTTTTCTTATTAATTTCTCACTTTTTGTAACCCAATAACCGACTCTACTTTCTTCCCAATTTTTATTCCGCAATAAATATTTGAAATCCCTATTCATTGCAACGGGACTATATAATATCTTGCCCTTCATTCTTTTTTCTTTTGATTCTTTTGTCCTGCATTTTTCTGCATCTACTGAAGAAATAACTTCTTGTATCTCTTGCCAAAGAATTGGTTTATGAACAAGTAAATACTCAAGTCCATTTAAATGAGAATATGTTTCGATAATTTTCATTTTTCCCCGTACCTATGATTTTTTGCAGGTCTCTCCAATAAGACCATTTGTTTTTTATCTTTTATCCAAGGAGCTATAGTCAGACTATTTCCTGCTTCTATTGGGTCATAGACAGGCTTGTTCATTGGTCTGGTTTTCAATGTCCCTGCTATTTCGCTATTAATTCTTTCTTTCGCAATTTCGACATATTTAGGGAATATTTCAGAACCGATTCCCCTTCGATTATGCCGGATGGCAGCTATTAAAGTCGACCCTACTCCCATAAATGGATCAAATACTCTGTCATCTTCATTAGTCAAAGAAAGAACGAGCCTCTCAATAAGTTCAACTGGAAATTGACATGGATGTTCAGTTTTTTCAACATGATTGCTTTTTACATTTGGAATAATCCACATATCACCGGGGTTTTTACCCAAAGGATTACTTGAATATTGTCCTGCTTTGGGTCCTTTGAAATACTTCTTTCCAGGATATTTTTGAGGAACTCTCACAGGATCTAAATTGAAAATATAGTCATCTGTTTTTGTAAACCAAACAATAGTCTCATATCTTCCTGAAAATCTTCGGCTACAATGAAGGCCATGTTCAAAATGCCAGATAATTCTATTTCGCATTTTTAAACCCAAACCAGTAAATATTGGGTAAAGTACCGAGTCCAGTGGAATTATTGCGCCCTTATCAACATAATTTCCAACTTGCCAACATATACTTCCTTTTTTTGAAAGACAACGAACACTTTCTTTAATTACTTTTTCCTGTTCTGCTAAATAATCATCAATATGTAATCTTGTCTCATATTCTTTTCCGAGGTTATATGGGGGAGACGTTACAACTAGTTGCAATGAATTATCAGGAATCTTTGAAAGAATATCCAGACAATTCCCAGAAAAGAGAACTACTTTCTCTTGCAAAGAAAAATCCTCTGCAATTTCAACACTTTCAAACATTTTGATACCTCAAGTCATCAAAAATTATAGTAATGAACTGTTTTATATTATCATATAGCACATATTTTCAAAAGCAAACATAAATGGCAAATTCCTTTCTCGGCATCATCTTTGGACTTCTCTCAGCCCTGGTGTGGGGCAGCGGCGATTTCGCGGGCGGCTACGCCTCACGAAAACAGAGCCAGTATCAGGTGCTGGCACTCTCCGCGTTTTCAGGCCTTGTTTTCATGGTCATCACTGCCCTGCTCTTCCGGGAATCCCTTCCCTCCACCCGCGGGATGGTCTTTGCCGTGCTGGGAGGACTGAGCGGCGCGCTGGGGATGGCCGCGTTCTACCGCTCGCTGGCCATTGGCAATGCCGCCATCGTCGCCCCCACCGCATCAGTGATTGGCACCGCGCTGCCTGTGGTTGTCAGTACTTTCATCGAAGGGCTGCCATCCCAGTTGAAACTGGCAGGATTTATTCTGGCCATCTTTGGCATTTGGCTGGTCTCTGCCGGCAAATCGGACCACCCATCAGGAAAAGACGGTTTCGGACTGTCAGTTCTGGCAGGCATCGGATTTGCCGGTTGGCTTATCTTGCTTGGGAATGTGGAACCGGGCAAGGTATTCTCTCCACTGGTGATCTCGCGCAGTGTGGCGTTGGTCGCGGGTATCTCTCTGGTCTTCCTGAACCACCAGCGCATTCCCGGGTTGTTTTCCAATTTTCCTGCCTTGCTCTGCGGCATAATGGATGTAGGCGGCAATATCTTTTATTTGCTGGCCAGGCAGTACACCCGCCTTGATGTGGCCGCTGTTTTATCATCGCTTGGGCCCGCGGTGACGGTAATCATTACCACTATGATCTTAAAAGAGCCGGTAACCCGCCGGCAGTGGTTGGGTGTGGCCACATGCCTGGCTGCCGTGGGATTCATTACTGTTTAGTCTTAAGGTAAGATGGTCATATGTCTGAAACCGATCCGCTGACCAGGTTGGAAGCTCACATCTCGAAATGCCGTCAATGCCCACGCCTGGTAGAATGGCGGGAGCAGGTTGCCCGTGAAAAACGCCGCGCCTACCGCGACCATGAGTACTGGGGCAAGCCTGTTCCCGGGTTCGGTGACGCAAACGCGCGCGTCTTAATCGTGGGACTGGCACCGGGCGCGCACGGCTCCAACCGCACCGGCCGCATGTTCACCGGAGACGCCTCAGGTGATTTCCTTTACGCCGCCCTGCATAAAGCTGGATTCGCCAGCCATCCGCGTTCCATAAACCGTACGGATGATCTGCGCTTGAGCGATGTTTTCATCACCGCCGTCGCGCGCTGCGCCCCGCCAGCAAACAAACCTGCGCGTGAAGAAATTGCCGCCTGCCTGTCCTATATCCGGCAGGAAATGGCTCTTCTCCCGAACATTCAGGGAATAGTGGCACTCGGTTCTATCGCGTTCAATGAAATGCTGGGTCTCCTTGAAGTCAAGAAATCGGGTTTTGTGTTCGGACATGGCGCGTTCTATGAGTTGGGCGGCAGCCTGCCCTGGCTGCTTTCAGCCTATCACCCCAGCCGGCAAAACACTCAAACCGGCCGGCTGACCGAATCCATGTTTAACGAAATCTGGCAGATTGTCCGCGCCAAACTGGAGCAGGACGGGAAGGTGGAGTAAATGCAGCCAGAACCGGAAAAGAAGAAACGACGGGTGCATCCCATCCGGTTGGTTATTGGTTACATTCTGGGATTGGGCATGGTGTTAGCCGGTGTGTATTTCTCCAGCCTGACACCGGTGGGTCCCCTGCCTGAGGCACTGCCCTATTTAGAGAGTGATGCCAGGGTAAAGGTCAGTAAAAGTTCGTCTCTCTATTTCCAACCGGTGGAAAAGCCTGCCGGAACAGGCTTCATCTTTTACCCCGGCGGCCGGGTGGATCACCGCTCATACGCGCCGTTGGCACATGCCCTGGCCGCAAAAGGCTGGCCTGTGGCTGTTGTTCCCATGCCGCTTAACCTGGCTGTTCTGGGCTCAAATCGGGCATCCGGCGTTATTTCTGCCCATCCAGAAGTGACCCGCTGGGTCATCGGCGGTCATTCGCTGGGAGGCACCATGGCAGCCGATTATGCCGCGAAACACCCGGATAAGATCGCCGGGGTTATGTTCCTGGCTTCCTATCCGGGTGGAAAAGAATTCGCGGCATCCAACCTTCCAATGCTTTCTGTCTACGGCAGCGCCGACGGCCTGATCACGGCGGAAGATTGGGCTGCATTCAGGGATCGGTTTCCCGCGTCCACACAGTGGGTGGAAATTATTGGCGGGAATCATGCCGGTTTTGGCTGGTATGGGCAGCAGGATGGCGACAACCCCGCTGCCATTACTTTGCAACAGCAATCAGACCAGATTCTACAGGCGGTTGACCAATTTTTGAAAAGGGTTGAAAATCCAGTAAAATAGCCTTTATTCCAGGTGAAAGCTATGCACCATCCACGAGAATCAGAAACAGAAAAAATGGTAACTACGGGAAAACCCGCGCCTGATTTCCAATTGGTGGATACTCAAGATGCCATAATAAAATTATCTGATTTCAAGGGCAAGAAACATGTTGTGCTGGTTCTTAGCCGAAGTTTCTTTTGTCCTTTTTGCCGCCGGCATCTGGCTAAATTGAGCCATGATTATCCTGAATTCCAAAAAAGGAATGCTGAAGTACTTGTGCTCGGCCCGGGAAATTTGGAAACCTTCAAACGTGTCTGGAAAATGGAAGGCTATTCCATGATTGGGCTTTCAGACTCTGATTCAAAAGTGTCAGACTTGTACAAACAGGAAGTAAACCTGTTAAAGCTTGGGCGCATGCCGGCATTGGCAGTCATTGATAAGCAGGGTATTCTTCAATTTATACATTATGCCAGCTCCATGTCAGATATCCCGGAAAATTCGGCGATCTTTGAAATTCTCGAGAAATTAAATTAAAAAATGAGGCTGCCTTTTGGGACAGCCTCTTTCATTATGTGTGAAACTAGAAAAGATTACCCTCGGCGGATGGCGCTCCAACCAGCGTACTTTGCGGTGTCACCCAGTTCGGCTTCGATGCGCAGCAACTGGTTGTATTTTGACACACGGTCAGAGCGGGCCGGCGCGCCGGTCTTTATCTGACCCATGTTGAGGGCAACCACCAGGTCGGCGATGGTGCTGTCTTCAGTCTCACCGGAGCGGTGAGAGGTGACAGCCCGCCAACCGGCGCGGTGGCAGGTTTCGACCGCTTCGATGGTCTCGGTCAGGGAACCGATCTGGTTCAATTTGACCAGCAGCGCGTTGGCAGCTTTCTCTTTAATACCGCGGCGCACACGTTCGGGATTGGTGACCAGCAGGTCATCTCCCACAATCTGGATTTTGTCACCCATCTCTTTGACCATTAGCTTCCAGGATTCCCAGTCGTCCTGAGCCAGGCCATCTTCAATGGAAACGATCGGGTATTGGTCTACCCAGTTCT
>CAYNJT010000096.1:0-9287 GCA_964397625.1 uncultured Leptolinea sp.
GCAATCATGCCTGTTCACTTATATGGACAGATGTGCGATATGAAAAGAATCAGGCAGATTGCTGATAGGTATGGACTGATTGTCATCGAAGATGCAGCTCACTGCATTGAAGGAGTGCGTGATGGCGTCAAGGTAGGAGAACTTGGAGACGCAGCGTGCTTCAGTTTCTATGCTACAAAAAATATCACATCGGGCGAGGGAGGGGCAGTTGCGATCCACGATGAGCAAAAAGCCGATCTCCTTAGAGCAATGCGTACGCATGGGATAGACCGTTCCGCCGCTGACCGCTACACCAAGCTTTATAGGCACTGGGACATGCCGGTTTTGGGATGGAAATACAATATGGATAATATTCATGCCGCGCTCCTGATTGGTCAGCTAGAGCGAATCGACTCTTTATTGTCGAGAAGAGAGGTCGTGTGGCAGTATTATGAGAAAGCTCTTGCCGATATGCCGGAGATTACAATTTTGAAGACCTTACCGGGATTGCGGCACGCACGCCATCTTTTCACGGTACTGGTAGATCCGGATAAACGAGATGCCGTGCTGTGGGCAATGCAGGAGAAAGGCGTCGGCGTTGCCGTCAACTACAGACCAATTCATCTGCTTGAATATTACCGTTTGCAGCATGGGTATCGATCGGGACAGTTCCCGGTTGCCGAGCAGATCGGTGCCAGCACGATCTCTATTCCTCTGTATCCAAAGATGTCCGAGAGCGAAGCTGCCTATGTTGTTGAGAGTATAAAAGATGTCTTGAAAAGATGAATAATGCATAACATATTTGAGATCAAACACACTTCGTCTAGCGACAGGAACCTCGAATTGTGCCACCTTTTTATGGGTTCATGGTTCGCTGTCCTCTATTTCGTATCAACAATTTTCTATTTCCTGGCTGTCACCCCCCATCTGCCGGGAATGTTTACGCTGCCATGGGGAGGCTTTGTCTTTTGTATTGGCCCAGGGTTTGCATTATATTCATTTCTCTCAATCCGCAGGGAATCTCATTTTTCTTATTTGACACTCTTGATTCTCTCGTGTTCTCTTGGATTCAGCTTCAATTTTTTAACAAATATAGTAATCTATCTGACGCAACCTTCCCTTATTGTAGCTACGAATGCTTTTCTCATTTTTGTTTCTTTGTTATATGCATTGCTTCTCTATATCTGGAGGAAACGGGGAGCAAAGCTGTTTGTATCGCCTGAATCATATAATTATATGAAAGTCTTATTTGCCGTGATTCTTGCCGTAGTTTTTACAATTGTGCTTTTTTACAAAAAGCCACCAGCCTATTATATTGAAGAGTTGATGGTCTTGCGTAAACTTTTTGAAAACTCCCACATCATGGCGACTAATCTTGCTTTTCATCCCGGAATTGCAACTACGTATTACTTCGTTCCTTTCTTCCAGTTTATTGGCATGTCGGCAATTTTTTCCGGAGTTGATATCTTTAGAGCCATCCATGGCTTATGGCCGTTTACATCTGCAGTATCATTACTATGCATTGTCGGCATCCTGCGCCTTATGAACGGCTACTTAATAGCTATAGCTGTAGCCATTGCTGTGTTTGTTTTTCACACATTGTTTTTGCCGCAGCCGGCATCAAATTTGTTTACGCTGTTTGCCCCTTCTCCTGACCGATATAGCCTGCCGAATGGAGTCCTGATCCCCTTGGCTTTTTTCCATTTTCTGATTCATATGGGTGAAAAAAAGATCAATATTGCAGCTTTTATAGGACTTGTTTATCTGATTACAGAAATAACATTCGTCCATGCGCGGGAGACTATACATTTTATTGGTATCGTGTTTTGCGTTATGTTTGTTTTGCTCTTTGATTTCAAGAGAAACAAGTATGCTTTGGTGCGCATTTTTTGGCTGCTCTGTATTGTTGGCGCTATTCTTCTTATATATCGCAAGATGAACCTTACTTTGCAGCCGGAGTTGTTGGGATATGTATCGCAGCTGAAACTCGATATGATGGTTAACCTGATGCATGTTTGGAATAATCATGGTTTCTGGGGTCTGTTCGGGATGCCACAATTTGTATGGGGGGCAAACTATCACGATCATTCGCTATCGTATCCAGAGCGCTTGGGTATTGTCCTGAATCTGGCGGGATACAGCTTTATTCAGATTGTTATCATTCTGCTTCCTGTCTACACAATTATGGTAGACCGCGCAAAGATGCTGGTCGCTCCGGCAATTATTGCTTTTTTTGGTCTTTTCTCACTGTTCACCGGCGTTCGCCTTTTAGCCGGGATTGTTATTGGCTCTCCTTTCATTTTTGACATTTTTTCTATTCTCTATCTTTTTGCTTTTATTGTTTTTGTTGACATGATAAGAATTGTTACTGTTTTTCTGTCTCCTGCTGCTGCGACACGTCGAGGAATGTTTTTACCTCTTTTATTGATTATCACGATTGTATATATAATTACTTTATATATGCATGTGCATACATCAAAATATGCTACGAGTTCTTTACGATTAGAAATCATCATTTATTTGTTAGCGCTCATTGCGGTCGGTTTTCGCGCAAAAATATTTTCCTATGGTAGACAGGTAAATATTGAAGAAAAAATACAACCGCGTGGTGACTTTTTAAAGCGATTCATCTCCAATTCCCATAGCCTTTCTGCTTTGTTTATCTGTCTCAGTAGCGCACCTGCGGGCAAAAAGATTATCGTTATGGCCATGCTTATTGGAATAGTTTCCACTGGTGGAATAAATATTTCAAATACGCATGCTTTCAAGAAAACCGTAAATAATAGTATGGACATGTTCACGCGGCATGATCAGTCAGCCTATACTGGGCAATTCCCGCTTGATTATAATATTCTTGCAGGTCAGGACTTTGTGGTTTCGCAACTGAATTTCCAGCTTCCAACAGCGCTTATCGATTATGTTCGCACAAATATTCCTCCACAGCAAATATGGTTTGGGGGAGATACTGCACTCATTCAGCTGATTAGCAACCAATACTCTCCGATTATTACCTTCTGTGGACGATTGCATGAAGGCTTCGAGGCTAATTTCGTTTTTTATCGTGAATTTCGAGATCTTCCCAAGACACAACCTCTTGATCCTGTAGTGTTCGAAAAGGGGCGCTTTACTGATTTCCTGGAAAATCTTGCAGACGTGCCCCGGCTTATATCAGTGCTGGACAAACACCAGGTTCAATGGATAATCACCCGACCTGACGAAAAGGAGCGCGTTGAAATATTGCTTGCTTCAGAAAGTATTCTCCAGAAAAGGCTTCGCAAGGTATTTGAAACTGATGGCTACATGATATTTCAGATGATGCACTCAGAAAAGATGATCATGAATATGCAGTTCAGCTGTGCAAGAAAATTAGAAGTGTTAAAGGAATCATTATGCGTATATTGTTTTGCGTAGCAGATGTGTTTGTTGGCGAGCCGCATGGGGTACTTCAACTCTCTGCTATTGCCCGCAAATACGGCCATGAGGTCAGACTGACTTCACTGAGTCAGAAAAATCTGCGTACTACGTTAGATGAATGGAATCCCGATGTGGTTGCTTACAGCGCAATGTCGCCTGAAATAAAGGTTTTCTTATCCGCTGATGAGACGGTTCGGGCTTGGTCGCAGGGGAAACGAGTGCTCAGGATAATGGGGGGCGCTCACGCTACCTATTTCCCCGAAGTTCTCACTGAATTTGATCTCGACGCAATCTGTGTGGGAGAGGGTGATAATGCTTTCCCCGAGGTTTTGCATCGATTTGAGTCGCGTGGTTCACTTTCGGGCATCCCGAATGTTCTCGCTCGCGGAGACGATATATCTGATCTCAAAAAAGAACTGATTTCCGATTTGGACAACCTTCCGTTTATCGATCGTGAACTGTATTATGAGGCTGCCCCCCCGATACCGTCAGTTGGCAATGCGTGGATTTATGGCAGGCCGCGGATGCCCTTATGATTGTTCCTATTGTCATAATCATGCATTTAAGGAGCTGTTTAAAGGATGTGGCAAGATTGTCAGAAGGCGTTCTGTAGAGCATGTTTTGGCCGAAATGAAGCTGGTGCTTGGGCATTCTCCCCATCTTCGTCTGATCAAGATTTCTGACGACACGTTTGCACATACCATCGATGATTGGCTCCTTTCCTTTTTGAGTCGTTATAAAAAGGAAATCAATTTGCCGTTTTACTGTCTCATGAGATCAAATACCTTGACAGATAAAATGGCGGGATTATTGCGTGAAGCTGGTTGTATTTCAATCGGAATGTCGGTTGAGTCGGGAAATGAACGTATCCGCAATGAAATCCTGCATAGAGGATTGACTGACAAACTGGTGATTTCTTCATTTGAACACGCGCGAAGACATGGTCTTCGCACTTATGGAAATACATTATTAGCACTACCGGGGACATCTTTTCAAGATGATCTTGATTCGTTCAAATTTACAAAGAGTTTGAGAATGACAGTCCCGACATTCGGCATTTTCAGCCCGTACCCGAAAACACGACTGTACGACTTTGCTCTCGAACTTAATCAATTACCTCAGCATTTTGAATTCAATCATCACGCCGGTCGTGAATCTGCATTAACTTCCTTCTCGCCTCTGGAAAAACGCATGCAGCTGAATCTGGTATATTTGGGCACGCTTTTTTGCGATCTGCCCACTTTGTTCATGCCGATTCTGAAACTGTTGCTTCGTCTGCCATTGGGGAGTCTGTATAAGCATATTGGCACTTCGTATGTTGTAATCAAATCAGGATTGTTTATATTCCCGAATGTCTACCCGAGAAATCCTGCACACTTATTGACTCTCTTTTGGCAGTCGATACGATACTTTACTCGCTCAAAAGAGGAGTAAAAAACAGTTTTTATAATGGATTATAATACTTTGCCATTGACTACTTTCATACCTTAGGAGGGTATCATGAACAAAAAGATAAAGAAGCATTTTGTGAGCATCAGCCGATGAAAGAGAATAAACCGATCGAACATAAAGAGTCCTCATATGGAATCAGGCCGCAGGCGCTTGAATTTCCAATGATGTGTGTCATTTCCTTTACGTATGTCTGTAATGCCCGTTGCCCTAACTGTCCATATACCAATTCTGAAATACGTTCGGACTATAAAGATCGTCCTTTCATGCGTGATGATACGTTTCGTCTCATTGCTGATCAATGCGGTCAATATGGTGCGTGGGTCAGAATTTCTGGTGGCGGTGAGCCAATGCTGCATCCTCAAGCCGTAGAGTTGATGGAGTATGCCAAAAAGGTCGGTGCAAAAGTCGGTTTAATAACGAATGGTTCCCGTTTTACTGAAGAGAGCAGCTCTCGCCTGCTCGCTGCCAATGTCGATATGATCGAGTTCAGTGTAGATGCCGCAGATAAAATGAGTTACGATCGAGTCAGGCCGGGTTTGGAGTGGGAAACTCTGGTAGCTAATGTGAAGCGTATATCTGCGCTTCGTGATCAGTTGAAGAGCCAGACAAAGATTATTGCAAGCGGTGTCAACCAGGATGGAATCGATATTGACGAAGTCGCTGCTTTTTGGGAGCCTTTTGTCGATAATTTTCAGAAACGAAAATATCTTACGTGGGGTATTAATGATCCTGCTCGATCAGCTGATCCGACTCCGTACCTGCCGCCTGAAGAAAGAATTCCCTGTCCGTTTATTTTTGAACGATTGAATATTGATTCTCGAGGTAAAATCATGGTGTGCGGGTATGACATTGCTGCTGTTACCGATATGGGAAATGTTCATGAAAAAAGCATCAGGGAAATATGGAAGGGAAAAGGATTTGAGCAGTATCGTCAAAAGCATTTGGCCGGAAGAGGCTGTGATCTCGAACTTTGCAGGCAATGTCCAGACTGGAAGTATCGTTCGTGGAAACACAACTACTGGAAAATTGTAAATAATGCTGAAGAAACTCGCCAGCAGCGATCTACTAATTTGAATATTCATGATTCAGAAGGCACTGCGACCGAAGATGCTTGATTTTCATCTTGTATGCCCTGCTGGATGTATGTTGGAGAAAGTATGGTAATCGGCATACTTCAACCCGGCTATTTGCCATGGCTCGGTTTCTTTGAGCAGGTATACCAGAGCGATGTGTTTGTTCTTTATGATGATGTCCAATATGATAAAAACGGCTGGCGCAATAGAAACCGCATTAAAACAGCAAATGGTATACAATGGCTGACCGTACCGGTGCATGTGGACTTCAGTGAACGTTCCCTAGTCTGCACGGTAACCATTGATAACCGGACTCCCTGGAGGAAGAAGCATTCATCCTCGATTCGCATTAACTATGGGAAAGCCCCCTTTTTTGGACACTACTGGCCGCTGTTTGAAGAGGCATATGATCGTCAGTGGGAAATGCTTGCTGATCTTGATATATATTTTATTGAAAAGCTCTTATCCTGTCTCGGATTAAGCGGCCGTCAGATCGTTCGTTCTTCTACTCTCGGCATTGAAGGAGACCGTCATAATCGCTTGCTAAACATCTGTCGTCACTTTGATGCAAAGGTGTTTTATGAAGGGGCATCCGGCCGCAATTATCTCGATGAGCAGCGGTTTTTATCCGAAGGCATTGCTCTCAGATATCAGGAATACCAACATCCGGTATATCGACAGCTCTATGGTGAATTTATTCCCTATTTGTCCATTGTTGATCTGCTGTTTAATCACGGTGATGAGAGCCTTGCCATTTTAACACATAATTTCAAGAAGAGGGAGTTGCATGCACATGGGTAAAACGATTCTGATAACAGGTGGAGCAGGTTTTATCGGCAGTAACTTTGCCAGACATATCTACAACAAATATCCGGACTATCGGATTATAGTCATTGATGCTTTGACATATGCCGGTGATATTCAGAATCTTCCATCAAGTGTTTGTGATGAGAATGACGAACGTTTGCAGTTCTGGTACGGTAATGTTATCAATGGGGAACTGATGGATACCCTTGTTTCTGAATCAAATATTGTTGTGCATTTTGCCGCCGAGACTCACGTCACCCGCTCGATTTATGATAATTTTCTTTTCTTCCAGACAGATGTTATCGGAACGCAAACCGTTGCTAATGCTGTTTTAAAATATCGCGACCGGATAGAAAGGTTTGTCCATATTTCGACGTCGGAAGTGTACGGTACGGCATATGCCCCTCTTATGGACGAAAATCATCTGCTGATGCCAATGAGTCCGTATGCAGCTGCAAAGGCGGGAGCTGATAGACTGGTTTTTTCGTATTGGGCAACGTATGGAATTCCTGCAACGATTGTGCGCCCGTTCAATAACTATGGTCCATATCAACATTTGGAAAAGGCAATTCCCCGCTTTATCACCAGTTGTCTGCTAAATGAGAAAATCCGTCTGCATGGTGACGGCAGCGCCGCCCGTGACTATATTTATGTTACTGACACCTGTGATGCAATTGATCTCGTCATGCATGCACCTGCCGAAAAAGTCGATGGTGAGGTTTTCAATATCGCATCGGCCGTGGACCGCTCCATGAAATCAGTGGCTGATGACATTATCCACATGATGGGTAAAGACGATTCTCTCATTACCTACGTTGGTGAACGTCCCGGACAGGTTTTCAGACACACCGGTGATATTGCAAAAATCAGGCGAGTTCTCGGTTGGCAACCGAAAGTTGCTTGGGAAGAAGGGCTCCGTGCAACGATTGAATGGTATCGAGCACAAGTGAAATGGTGGGAAAAACAGTTGTGGATGAGGGCTGTGCCGATCATTACCAAAAGCGGAAAGAAAGAACTTCACTAAATGCCTTTGCCAAAGTTTGATCATAGTGTCTCGTTGATATGTTGGGCATACAACGAGGAGGATTCCATTGCCACTTATCTAGAACGGGCCGTGCGCCTTATGGAAGAAACCGTTGAGGACTATGAAATTGTTCTTATTGATGACGGCAGCACTGACCGAACCTATGAAATAGCAAAATCAGTTCAAGCGAGGCATCCCTGCATTAGGATATTTCAGAATGAGTGCAATCTGAATGTTGGCATATCGAGTCGTCGAGCAATTCAACTCGCAACAAAGGAATATCTCTTCTGGCAAACGATTGATTGGTGTTATGACATTGAGAACCTCCGGGAGCATCTTGAGCATCTCAAGACCAGCGATATTGTGCAAGGAGTCAGGAGAAAACCTGTGCAGGTCAGAGTCCGGGCGCTCAAACCAATTGTTGCTCTCGTAAAGCTTTTCGGTATCAAGCATCTGACAAGACGATCTGACAATATAAAAAAAGCATATGTATCTGTCATCAACTATTTATTGATTAGGCTGCTCTTTCGGGTTCCCTTGTCGGACTATCAGAATGTCACGATTTATCCGACAAAATGGATTCAATCCATTCAATATGAATCGAAGAGTTCTTTCGCAAACCCTGAAGGACTGATCAAATCTTACTGGGCCGGTATGAACATACGTGAGGTTGCTATCAATTTCATCCCTCGTAATGATGGTGAGGCTAAAGGTACTCGCTTAAGCGCAATTCGTGCATCAGTTGTGGATATTCTCCGCCTCTGGTTTCGTTGGGTTGTGCTCGGGAAACGCGGCAGAATACGCAAAGGGAAAATACACAGGCTGGAAAGTCGTGATCATTCATAAAAAACAGTTTATTTTTCTTGCTAAGCTGATAATTGCCGCAATTATCGTCTGGTATCTCTTTTCAAGCGGGAGATTAACATCAGGTCTTTTTTTATATCTTTTTGATTCCTCGCATGTTGTTCAGCTTTTGCTTTCTGGAGCTGCCTTCATTGCAGCGCAGATGATGGCAGCGTACCGTTTATTGCTTTTGTTGAGGATGATAGACTGGGATCTCTCCTTTGCCCGTATTTTCAAACTTACCATGATCGGTAATTTTTTTAATATCGTAACCCCCGGAATATTTGGCGGCGATATCGCCAAAGGTGCGTATCTCTATAAAAACGAAGATGAACGACGCGGGCGAAGCTCAGGCATTGTTGTCATGGACAGGATTGTCGGATTCGTTGCCATGTTATTCATGGCAGCCGGTGCTATATGCTATCTGTACTGGCAGAAACAGCGTTTTTTGACGCCGTTTCTTCTTGAACTGCAATGGGGATTTGGTATTATTGTCTTTTTATTGGGGTTATTTGCACTCTTTATTGTTTATGCAAAAAAACAGCCAGTACGGATAAAAGCGCAGGCTTTGGCATCGAGGTTTTTCAAAGAGAGTGCTTTGTATCATGTGACACAAGCAATTGGAGCACTCACCAAACAGCGTCGAACGTTGTGCTTTGCATTTTTTCTCAGTCTTGGATTTCATACCATTGCAT
>CAYNJT010000097.1:0-8917 GCA_964397625.1 uncultured Leptolinea sp.
CCGAGGTGCAGCAGGTCTGCAACCGGGTGATCATCATCAACAAAGGCCGCATCGTCGCTGAAGATACCCCCGCCGGCCTGCAGGCGCGCCTCACCGGCGCCGACCGGATTCGCGTGAAGGTCAAAGGCGATGCCAGCGACCTGCTGCCTGTCATTACGCCCATTCAGGGGGTGCTGACCGCCGAAGTGGACAAAGACAACGCCCTTGAGATCTCCATGCTGGCCGGTCAGGACGCGCGCCCCGAGATCGCCCGCCAGATTGTCAAACACAAGTTTGACCTGCTGGAAATGCAGACCGCCAGCCTGAGTCTGGAAGACATCTTCATGCAATTAACCCAGGATGAACCCTCCCGCCCGTCACTGGACGGAAGCGTGGATGCCTGAGGCACTGGAGCGAACGCACATGAGAAACATCTGGATAATTGCCAAACGTGAATTCAAGCAATACTTCATCAGCCCCATCGCCTACGCGGTAATGTTCCTTGTCCTGCTGGTGCTGGGATTGATCTTCTACGCCAATTTCTACGCGGCATCCCTGCAGCAGTATGTTCCCGATATCCGCATGGTGTTAAGTCCCATGGTGACCATTCTGCTGTTCACCACGCCGGCCATCACCATGCGCCTGCTGGCCGAAGAGCAGAAATCCGGCACACTCGAAATCCTGATGACCAAACCCATCCGTGATTGGGAACTGGCAACCGGCAAATGGCTGGGCGCCATGCTTTTCTTCACCGTCCTTTTGGTGCTCACCTGGGTCTACCCGCTTATCCTGACCTTCATGGTCAAGCCCGGGCTGGATATTGGCAGTATTGTGGCCGGGTACCTGGGGATATTTCTAATGGTCGGCTTCTTTGTGGCGGTGGGTGTTTTCGCCTCCTCCCTGTTTGCCAACCAGATCGCCGTGTTTTTTGCCACGCTGGGCATCCTGCTCGTCTTCTGGCTGATCGATTACCCCGGCCAGGCATTCGGCGGGGCGGCCGGCAGCGTGATGCAATACCTTGGGATGACCGGGCATTATTTCAACTCCTTTTATGCCGGTGTCCTTGAATTGAAAGATTTGATCTACTTTATCAGCATGTCGGCGCTGGCCCTGTTCATGGGCAGCGCTTCCATTGAATCGAGAAGGTGGCGGTAATGGACAACAAAACCAAAAAATTCGCCCCCGCCGGGCTTTATCTATCCTTGATCGCGGCCATTGTGGCGTTGGGACTGTATGTCGTTCAGCGCCAGTGGAATCTGCCGCTGCAAATCGCGCTGGGTGTCATTGTGATTGGGCTCGCGCTGGCCATTTTTCTTGATCCGGAAAAAGCAAAAGAGGTATTAACCGGCCGCCAGGGGAAGAACACCTCAAACACGCTGGTCATGGGAATCGCCGTTATCGGTATCATCACGGTCATCAACTACCTTGGCAACAGCAACTCCAAACGCTGGGACCTCACGGAAGACCAGAAGAATTCACTCGCGCCTGAAACCGTAGAAATTTTAACCAAACTGCCATCCAAAGCCACGGTGACGGGTTTCTTCACCGCGCGCTATTCCAAAGAGACAGCCACTCAGTTGCTGGAAAACTACAAAACTGCCAGCAGCGGAAAGTTTGACTATAAATTTGTCGACCCCGAAGCCGACCCCGTTGCCGCGCAAACCGCGAAGATCACCCGCGACGGCACGCTGGTGGTCTCGATGGACGGCCGCAGCGAGCAGGTCTCGTACGCCGATGAGACTGAACTCTCCGGCGCGCTGGTACGCTTGATGAATCCCGGAAAGCGCAATATCTACTTCCTCACCGGGCATGGCGAATACAATCCGGATGCTTCATCCGGTGAAGTTAGTTACGGTCTCGTCAAGACCGCGCTGACCGGCAAGAATTACACAGTGCAGACCCTCAACCTGCTGCAAAATCCCACTGTACCGGATGACGCACTCGCCGTGATCATTGCCGGCGGGAAGACTTCATTGAATGAAAAGGAAGTCGCCGCGCTGAAAGATTTCCTGAGCAAAGGGAAATCATTGGTCTACCTGGTCAACCCGAGTGTGGAAAGCGGCATTAAGAACGCGGATGACCAGCTAACTGCCTACCTGAAATCGGATTGGTCGATTACGGTTGATGACGATCTGATGATCGATACCAACGTCAATCCGCCCACCATCCTGGTGGCTGACAGCTATGGCTACCATTCCATTACCAACCGGCTGCAGGGTTTGGTCACCCTGTTCCCCGGCGCTCGTTCCATTCAATATGATCCACAGGCAAAAGGGATAACAGTCACCAAACTGGTCTCTTCCTCCAAGGCTTCCTGGGGAGAGATGGACCTGACCAGTATCGCCAATCAGAAGGTCTCCGCCGATCCGAAGACCGACCGCATCGGACCGGTCGATGTGGCCGTGGCGGCAGAGAATACCGACACCAAAGCCAGGCTGGTTGTCATTGGTGATGCCGAATTTGCCAACGATGAGTACTACGGGCAGTATGGCAACGGCACCCTGTTGACCAATGCCGTTGATTGGGCGGCCGGCCAGGAAAATTTGATCAACCTGACTCCCAAGAAGAATGTGAACCGGGTTCTCACCCCGCCAACCATTTTCTCTAATGGGATGATCTTCCTGATCACCGTCATCCTCCTGCCCGGAGCCGTTCTAGTGACGGGTATTTCCACTTGGATTCAGCGCCGTAAGAGAGGTTGATCGATGGTTAAGAAACCCACTCTTATCCTGCTGGCTTTATTCGCCATGCTGGCGGCTTTTGCCTGGTGGTTCCAGAGATCACCGTATTCAACAGCCAATAGCGGTACAGCCACGCCAACATCCATTACCAATCCCCTTACAGATTGGAAAATCGATGACACATGCCAGATCAAATTTATCGGCAGTGATGGCAGTCAACTCTCCATCCGCAGAGGAAAAAGCATGGCTGACTGGAACATTGACGCCTCCCCATCCATTACCGCCGATTCCGGTAAAGTGATGCACTTGTTGTCTGAACTCCAATCCTTGCGTCCACTTGCGCGTCTCAAAACCAGTATTGATGAAAAAGCAATTGGACTGACCGATAAAGCAAGCAGAATCACACTTGAAGACGATGCCGGCGTCACCAGCGAGATCATCATCGGAAATGAGACTCCCACTGCTTCAGGCACATATGTAAAGATCGGTACAAGCGTGTTTGTCATGAACACGCAAACAATCAGCAGTATCACAGAGATGCTCACACTCGAAGGGATGATCAAAAAGACAGAAACGCCGACAATAGTAGCGGGCACACCACAACCTTGATTTTCTTCAAGGTATTGAAAAGCCCTCTAAAAAAGTGTATTCTGAATACTGGCAAATTTTGAAAAAATGATGGACCTATACTCTGAAAGAACGGTTTAATTACTATTTATGGATGATGCTATTTTGCATGTAGTTGATGAGGATGAAGAATACTCTGCAATCGCTCGATTGATTGAACTTGGCCGCCAGAAGTCTTTCGTCACCATCGATGATATTCTTCATTTTTTTCCCGAAGCAGAACAGGACGTAGAACAGCTCGAAGAAGCGTTCGCCGCCCTGTTGAGCGCCGGTATCAATTACATTGAAGAGCCGACCGCGCTGGAGGAACCAGCGGAAGATGAGCTTACCCTTGAGGAAGAAGCGGAAGAAGAGCCGAGCCAATCTCCGTTTCTCGACGATCTGGCCAACATCGACACTGATGACACCATCGGGCTGTACCTGAAAGAGGTCAGCCGCGTTCCTCTGCTTACAGCGGAAGAAGAAGTTGAACTGGCCCAGCGTATTGAACGCGGCCGTATGGCGCGTGAAGAGCTGGCTCGCGGAAATGTGAGCACCCGCAGGCGAATGGAATTACGGCACCTGATTGAAGACGGTTGGGCCGCCCGTGAACACCTGATTACCGCCAATTCCCGCCTGGTGATCTCTGTTGCTAAAAAATACATGGGGCGCGGTGTTCCCTTCCTAGACCTTATTCAGGAAGGCAATATTGGCCTGATCCGCGCGACCAAGAAGTTTGATTACCGCCGCGGCCACAAATTCAGCACCTATGCCACCTGGTGGATCCGTCAGGCGGTCACCCGCGCCATCGCCGATCAGGGTCGAACAATTCGCGTTCCCGTGCATATGGGCGATCAGATCAATAAACTGCTGCGCGTTCAGCATCAACTTACCCAGCGGTTGGGGCGAGAACCAACTGTAGATGAACTGGCGGACGCGCTGGAAGTTCCACCGAAAAAAGTAGAGAACATGATCCAGGTAGCCCGGCGTCCCCTGTCACTTGAAACACCAACAGATGACGAAGAAGATTCTGTGCTGGGCGATTTCATCGAAGATGATGAAGCTCCCCCACCGGATGACACCGCCACGTATAACCTGCTCAAAGAGCATCTGGAAGACGTACTGAATTCTCTGCCTCCGCGTGAGGTGCGCATTTTGCAATTACGTTACGGTCTATTGGATGGTCAGGCATACACGCTGGAAGAAGTCGGCCGCAAAATGGGCGTTACCCGTGAACGCGTGAGGCAGATCGAAGCCCAGGCACTCAGCCGGCTGCGTCATCCAACCATACGAAGACGCTTGAGGGATTACCTGGGCGAGTAATTATAAAAAAAAGCGCATATCTATGCGCTTTTTTTTATCTCTTTTTTCTTGCATAATTCCATTGTTTGGTGCATACTTCCTAGTGGGAGGAAAGTTTTATGAATATGATCCCACTTCGAGCCTACAACCGTGAGATTGAGAATCTAATCGATAACAATCAATCTCAAAACGCGTTGGAGCATTGCGAACGAATTCTCGAACAATACCCTCGCTGCCTTGAAACTTTTCGTTTGATGGGCAAAGCGTTTCTGGAATTGCAGCAGTTTGATAAAGCAGAGGAAGTATTTCAAAAGGTACTGGCATGGGTTCCCGATGATTTCACGGCAAACCTTGGCTTGAGCCTGCTGCGCGAAAAGCAGACCAATCTGGATGGTACGATCTGGCATATGGAGCGTGCCCTAGAAGCGCAGCCTTCCAACACAGCCATTCAGAACGAATTGCAACGCTTGTACAAACAACGCGACGGAGTTGCTTCTCCGCGTATCCGTCTGACCCGTGGCGGTTTGGTACGCATGTACATCCGCGGAGACCTGATCCCACAGGCCATAAGTGAAATTCAAACCATCCTGAGCGAAGATCCATCCCGAATGGATATTAGGATCCTGCAGGCAACTGCCTATCTGAAATCAGGCAGAAAAGAAGAAGCCTTTGCGGTTTGTCAAGAAATATTAAAAGAACTCCCCTACTGTTATGAAGCGAACCGCATTCTGTTTGAGAATTCCACATCATCATTGAGTATTGAGGAAGCTCAAACCATTCAAAAACGCTTGCGGGAACTTGATCCTTATTACGAATTCACCAGCCCTGAACAACCTGATCCGTCGAAAGTCGCGGAAGAAGAGGTTAAAATAGAGGTTGGTGGGGATTTAGGCCCAAAAACTGCAACTACAGACACAGCCTTACCCCCGTCATTTTCTGCTTTTGACGTATTTGGGCAATCTTCTTCCACCGCGCCAGATAAAGCAGCCTCTTCCTCAATACCTAACATGGAAAAAGAAGAAGTCCCTGCCTGGATGGAAGATCTTAAATCAGTATCTTTTGATGGATATACCGACGGCGGAAATAACGGTTTGGCTGCTGGCAATAAGCCAGCAAACTTCTCTACTGGATTCGATCCTGGAAAACCTATGACAACAGATGATTCGATTTCAAAAAATGATTATCCTCAAGAAAATGGAATGCCATCCTTCAACCAACCGGAAGAAAATCAGGTTCCGGCAAATCCATTTTTAGCTGTTCCGGGTGAATCCATCCCGGCAGCTGAACCGGGTGATATTCCAGAATGGCTTAAAGCCCTGGCATCTGAACCGCCGGCTGCCTCTTCTGACGCGGTGACTTCACCATTGCGTGTTCCTGGTGAAACCGGCGTTCTCCAGATGGGTGATGAAAATCTTGACTTTTTACGGGATACCCCTGGCCAGCCGGCTGAACCACCAGCCGCGGCACCTGTAGAAGTCTCGCCTTCGGAACCACAAAAAATTCAATCCATTTCGGACCTCCTGCCCCCCAGTCCATTTCTTACTTCCAGTGAATCGACACAACCAGTCCCCCTGGAAAACGAACCGGAAATCAAGTCTGCTCCCGAGAGAGACCTTCCCGATTGGCTGCGAAGTGCCGCTGAACCGCAGGCAGAACAACCGGCCGTGTCAGATTTTCGCCAGGAATTTGTTTCTGAGTCTCCCATTTCCGCCTCTCCTCAGGCAGAAAATGTTGCCCTTGAGAATCAATATCAACCACCTGAACCTGAATCCCAGGTTACAGCTCCTGTTTCCGAAGATGAGGTCCCCACTCCAGAAATTGAACAATATTTGGAACAACTCCGTAAGGATGTTACTCCAGTCGATCAGCCTGACTGGTTGAAACAGGAGAATCTTGGTAGTGACCTCCAGGCGCTGTTTGAAGATAAAGCTAAATCTGTTGAAAAACCGGCAGAATCAGAACCTGAAAACCTTGATTGGATGGCCAAGTTAAAGGAAGAGGAACAGGCGCCAGCTCAACCTCCGGTGGCGCCAACTCCGCCCCCCCAACCAACAACCTCCGTCCCCAATGTTCCAGATTGGCTTTTCACGCCGGAAGAGGTTGATGGAGAGACTGCTCCAATCCATTCCGATACTCCGGTCACCCATCAACCACCTCCTGATTGGTTGGCTGCCGCCCGTCCTGATATCTTCTCCCGTGATTTTGACCTGGATGAACCGGAAAAAACAGCATCAGGTGAAGCGGAAGAAGTATCTCAACCTCCTATGGAAAGTATTCCACAATCCGCTCCTGTTGATGCCTCTACTCCTCCAGTGATCCCTGTTGAGGAACCTGCACCGACGTCTACTGAAACCATCCTGCCTGAGTTGGACTTTCTAAAATCAGCTCCTGTAGACTTCATGAGTGTTGACCGCGCTCCGCTGACGGACAACTTGACCGAACCGGCCTCTTCTCCCGACACCACCGAAGAATTGGACTTCGCTAAAGCAGCTCCCGCAGAAAGCCTTCCCGCGGATCTTGCCGCGATGTTGCGTGAAGAAGAAGTGGGAGAAACAACCAACCGACTTGTTGAAGAGCCCACACCTGAATTCTCACTGAACGTTGACATACCGGGGTTGAATCTTGAAGAGGTTGTTCCTCCTACCCGGGTGGAAGATGCGCCTACTACTATTACTCTTCCCAAAGAACCTACAGCAGCATCCGCGCCGATTGAAGAACTTTCACCTCAGACACCGGCACCTGCCTTTGATCAAAATATTGAAGAGATAATAGCCTCGGCTACGAAAGTGGAAGAGCCCCAGGAACTGATTGAGGCGGCAACCTTTGAAACTGTTCCACCCTCTGAATTGGAATCAGTCATCCCATCTCCCGCTGAAATAAGCGAACCTGAGTCTCCAGCAGCACCTGCAGTTGAAAAAGAACCAGTCCAAGAATTTTCGGCAGCCGATCAAAAAACAATTCCAGTATCTCCTGAAGTCGCAGACCTCTTTGTGAAACCACCATCAGTGGTCGAACCGACTCTTCCCATAGAATTGAACACGGAAAAACCTATTATTTCTGTGGAGCCGGTGGAAATTGAAGAACCGGCAACATATGAGGCACAACCAGCGGAAGAAGAAATTCCCGCCGCAGTTGCCTTTGAACCTGAGAAAATTGAAGAACCGGCCATCTTTGTTCCAGAGAGTCCTAAAGCTGAAGAACCTGCCGTCGTTCAGGTTGAACCAATTAAAGTTGTGGAACCAGCGCCAATTATTGAGAAACCGGCTCCCAAACCCACCCCGGTGAAAGTGGAAAAGAAACCGGTCGTAAAACAGGTACCGAAGGTAGAAAAACCATACCGACCGCCGAGACCTAAACCGGTTCCATATGTCGAAAAGCCCATATCCTCGTCTTCGCGGAGATCTGCTGGCTCGGCAGATTTGACCCGCGCTCGGGAAGCGGTCAACCACGGTGATATCCAGACAGCCTTACGCCGCTATATCAAGCTGGTGAATTCCAATAAAGCTATCGATTCAGTCTCGAATGACCTTAAAGAACTGGTCCGGAAACATCCTAAGAATTATCTGGCCTGGCAAACCTATGGAGATGCGCGGCTGCGCGCTAACCGTATCCAGGAAGCTCTGGATGCCTACGCGAAAGCTGCTGATCTGTTAAAATAGTCCGGCTTTTATACCAAAAACACTGGAGTTGTCATGGAACGTACGTTTGTCCTAATCAAACCGGATGGTGTTCAACGCGGATTAATTGGCGAGGTGATTGTCCGCCTTGAAAAACGTGGATTAAAACTGGTTGCAGCAAAATTCCTTTCCGTAAGCCAGGATCTGGCTGAAAAGCACTATGCTGTGCATAAGGGGAAAGAATTCTACCCTGGCTTGATCCGATACATCACGTCAGCCCCGGTTATGGCCATGGTGTGGGAAGGTTCGAATGCCGTGGCGGTGGTACGGCAGACGATGGGTGCCACCCGTCCATGGGAAGCCGCCCCTGGAAGCATCCGTCACGATTTCGCGCTTGAAGTAGGCCGAAATCTCACCCACGCGTCTGATTCTGTGGAGAACGCGGGTGCTGAAATAGCACTCTGGTTCTCCCCCTCAGAACTGGTTGAATGGCAGCGCTGCTCGGATGACTGGATTTTTGGAAAAAATTAATAATATTCATATATAAAAACATCTACATACAATCTCCATCCGCTATCATCAAGGGATGGAGATTGGTATAATCCTTTCAGAAAAAAAGAATTTCTTCCAGTTTTGGAGGCATAAGTGAATTCTCGCAATCAATCGTATGTGGTTTATGTGCTGTTGTTTATCGCCATCATCGCCATGGTGATTTACAGTTTCAGCCAGAAT
>CAYNJT010000098.1:0-2015 GCA_964397625.1 uncultured Leptolinea sp.
GCCTGAAGCTGGTTGGATATAAGGATTTCGCGCATCTATAATAAGACATATTAATGTCATATAAACCGAAAATTGGAAGACAAAATGAGAGTTAACAGACTTCTGGAAATGGTCACCCTTCTATTGAACCGGGAAAAGGTCACTGCCAGGGAATTTGCCGAACGATTTCAGGTTTCCACTCGTACAGTGTACCGCGATGTGGATGATTTATCTTTAGCCGGAATTCCCATCTATATGAATAAAGGGAAGGGGGGTGGGATTTCATTACTTAATGGATACACCCTTGACAAGACCATGATTTCCCCCGAGGAAATTGACAGCCTCCTTTTGGCTGTGAGAACACTTCAAGCCACTCAATTTCCGGATACTGACCGTTTTTTGGAAAAATTGGAAGGATATTTTCAACATCCGGATTCAGGAAAGTGGATTGAAGTGGATTATTCCCCGTGGGGGAGTCAATCGAATGAGGGTGAAAAGTTCAATAATATCCGGCAGGCGATTCTCAAAAAAAAAGAAATTCATTTCGACTATATTAATGCTGAGGGAAAAAGGTCGCGTCGTAAGGTGGATCCTCTGCAATTGATTTTTAAGAGTCAATGCTGGTACCTGAGAGGCTACTGCATCGATCGGCAGAGTTTTCGGACATTTCGGTTGTCCCGTATACGAAGCCTCATGGTCACTTCACAAACCTTTGACCCTTCAAAGCTTCCTGAAATTGTCAGCGAGGGTAAAAATAACGACCGAAACCAAAGTGTTTCAGTGAAGCTGCGCTTTTCTCAAGAAGCGGCTTTTCGTGTGTATGATGATTTCGACGATCGGTTGATAAACCAGGACTCGAATGGAAGCTTGATTGTGACAATTGATATGGTTACAGACGAATGGTTATACGGCCTTGTTCTCTCGTATGGGCATTATGTAGAAGTCCTCGAGCCGGAAAGTTTACGAAATGTGATTGCAGAAAGACTTAAACTTTCGTTAGTTCAATATTTGTAGAGAAATTAATATGACAACCTGATGTCATATATTCTTCAATAAAATATTGAAAAACATCAGGAGTCATTATGAACATCTATGCAATTCTCAATAAAAAACACGGTGATCCGATTATACAAACTTTGCCAGAATCCATTTTTATGATCGGGGTTTCTGCGCGAACCAATGAAAAGAAAATTTTTAAAGACTCACAGGTTTTAGGTCAGCAATACGCGCGGATCAAAAAAGAGGGAATTGTGCCAAATAAAATAGTTCCCCGGGTATTTGTGGCCATCAGCCGAAACTTTAAAGAAGATGGTAGTTGGGAATATCTGATGGGCGACGTTGTCACAACGCTGGATTCCATTCCTGAAGGTTTGACGGGATGTGAAATCCCGGCTGGTTTATACGCACGATTTTCACTCCAACCACGTTTTACACCTTTGTGGGGAATTGCTCTGGGAATGGAGAAAAAGTATATCTTTTCAGAATGGCTTCCCGCTTCAAATTATGAGATCAATTCGGAAGCTGTGGGAGATTTTGAATACCATGATGAACGGGCATTCTCAAAAAAGCCGGAAATTGATTTGTTCATTCCTCTCCGAAGTAAGGCATAAAAAAGCCCAAAGGCGGATCCATTACTGATGACACATTGGTGATGGATCCGCTCGATTCATCGTACGGCGAATTGCCTTAGTTTGGTCAGAAAACGGCTTGCCTTTATCTTCCATTCGAGAAATCAGGTCATCCCGTTATCCTTTGATATTTCTACCAGCCAGATAAAGAAGTACGGAGTAAAACTTGTAAAGCTCCAGCGATCCTCTCGAATGGAATTCGATTCACCGCATTCCAGCACAACACAATTTTCGATCTCGCGGCCGATTAAATTCACAAGTTCACCGCCGAATGGCTGCATCCAGGTAAGATGCCGCGCGTTTATATCCGGGTCGTGACAATGGATGGTGGTGCCATATTAATGATGGGAGCGCCGTCAGAGAACAACACATCCTGTTCACCTCGTCCGCCCAAAACGCAATTCCCCC
>CAYNJT010000098.1:2115-6790 GCA_964397625.1 uncultured Leptolinea sp.
GATATTCCACCCCGGGGGCAAATGCCGTCCAATTACACACCAGAGCAAGCGCAACAAGGGTGATGATTAAAAGGGCGGATTTAACCAGGGAAGGAGATTTGCCTGGCAACCAGAAGGCGGCTCCGGCAGATAGCAGGCAGATACCCAGACTGATAATGACCCAGGATGGCGCGGTAAAACTCCCACCATCAATGGGCACATAACCCCACAGGGCTCCCAGAATGAGGGTACCCATCAGGATCATAATACTTCCATAGAGGAAGGGGATCCATTTCGGAGTTGAATCCATACGATGACAATACCTTTGAACAGTTGCCCGACGGAATCTAATTGTAGTGGATTTTTCTGAATGGATACTGAAGTTGTCTCGTGAATTGAATTATCGATACGCGGAAAAGGACTAATGAGCGTCCAGGAAGTTGAGCAATTCACTGTATTGTGTGATCTTCATGTCCGCTTGAGTGGCAACAGATGAACTGGAATACATGACGGTGAACAACCCGGCTGCCTGACTTGCCTGAATATCAATTTCACGATCTCCCACGGCAAGGGTTTCTTCCACGGGAAGATTGTATTTTTCGAGCATGGCCAGGAACGCCGCGGGATCCGGTTTCTTGGCAAACCCGGCTTCACGGCCTACACCTTCGGTGAAGAGTCGTTCCATCCTGTGGGCTTTCAGCAAAATAGTGCCGCCTTTCATGGTGCGATGGGTGACGATCAGGTTCCTGCCGCCCCGTTCAAGAATGGTCTGGCAGACTTCGATCACACCGGGGAATGGAGGCTGGTCCAGCGGGGGAAGCCGGTCGTACTCTTCGTCGAACAGGCTTGAAATTTCCGGTTCGGTTACACCAACCATCTCCGCGAGTGTGGTGGCGCAGTGGTTCATGGATATTTTTGCCTGATCCGCGATCCAATCCAGGGGAGCGTCACCCCCATAATGACGCACGGCAGACCGGTAGGCGCGCGCGATGGCCGGGTAGGTATCAAACAGGGTTCCATCCAAATCCCAGATGATGTTTTTATACAATTCCAACTCCGTTCACCACATTGATAGGTTTTCCATTTATAAAAGCGCGCACATTTTCATACACCATTTGCATCAACCTTCGTCGGGCGGCACCGCTGGCCCAGGAGATATGCGGGGTTATATAACAATTCTTCGCCGACAGAAGTGGATTTTTTGGATCAGGCGGTTCCACCGAAAGCACATCCAACCCGGCGCCGGCAATAACACCATTGTTTAACGCGTCAGCCAGGTCTGGTTCGTTGATCAACTGCCCGCGGCTGGTGTTGATAAGGAAGGCGGTGGGTTTCATTTGTTTGAGCAGCCCGGCATTAACAAACGCGCGGTTGGTCTCGGTCAGCGGGCAGTGCAGGCTGACGGCATCACTTTGCCGAAAAATGGTTTCCAGGTCGGTAAGTTCAATCCCTTCCGGTAGACTGGCCGGCGGCCGCGGGTCATGCGCCAAGACCTTCATGCCAAACGCTCGCGCCATGCCGGCGGCGGCTGAACCAATGCGCCCCAATCCAACGATTCCCATGGTCTGTCCGTATAACTCAGTAAGCGGAAAATCCCAGAAACAGAAATCTTTCGCCGTGCTCCATCTTCCCTGTCTGACGGCGGCACTGTGTTCGGCGGCATGCTGACAGAGATTGAGGAGGTGACTGAAGGCCATCTGAGCGACAGAGTAGGTTCCGTATTCGGGAATATTGGCCACCGGGATGCCGCGTTCCGCGGCCGCCTGGATATCGATGATGTTGTAACCGGTAGCCAGCAGCCCGATAAATTTCAGATCGGGTAGTTTTTCGATCATTTCACGGGTGACCGGTACTTTATTGGAAAGCAGGATATCGAACCCTCGGGCGCGTTCCACAGTCTTTTCTACTGGCGTGCGATCGTAAACGACCAATTCGCCCAGTGATTCCAGCTTTTCCCAGGATTGGTCGCCGGGATTCAACGTGTAACCATCCAAAACGATGATGCGCATAGTTTCCCTTTTCCAGACTATTATTACAGCGAGGTTATCAAATGCCAATTATACGGTGTCTTGTTGCATGGCAATACGGGAAAAGGTTGCCTGCGCCTATAATTACGCCATGATTATTAAAGAGGTATTCGCGAAAACCATTCTCTCCGAATCGAAAATCTTCCCGTATGTGGTCAACCCATACACCGGCTGCCAGCACAATTGTTCCTATTGTTACGCGCGTTACATGAAACGTTTTACCGGTCACAGCGAGCCGTGGGGGCAGTTCGTGGATGCCAAGGTCAACGCGCCTGATCTGCTGCGGAAGGAGATCTTGAAGAAGAGGAAGGACCGCGTCTGGGTCAGCGGGGTATGCGACCCCTATCAACCGCTGGAAGCGAAGTACCATCTTTCAGGTCAGTGTCTGGAAATTTTCGCGGAACACGGCTGGCCGGTGACCGTGCAGACCCGGTCGCCGTTGGTTTTGCGGGATATTGATATTCTGAAGCGTGGAACGGATTTTAACGTTGGATTCAGCATCGGCACGGCGGATGAAAGCATACGTACGAAATTTGAACCATCCGCCCCGCCCATCCGCCTACGGATAGATGCGCTGGCGCAGTTACACGCGGCCGGAATCAAAACCTTTGCCATGATCGCTCCCATCCTGCCAGGCGCCGAAGGGTTGCCCGAATTGCTGTTCGGCCATGTGGACAACGTGATCCTTGACCGCATGAATTATCATCACGCTGACTGGGTGTATCGCCGGTATGGACTGGAGAAATTTCAAACGGACGAGTATTTCGATGAAATGGAGCATTTTCTTCGCTCAAGATTTCACGGGGTAAGTATTCCTTGTTGAGCGATTTTCTATCGAATAAAATTTTCCAGGTAGCTCAGGAACGGTTTCATAACCTTAAAGGTTTCTATTGTGGCGTCAAAGAATTCAGGAGCCAGAACGTCGGTATCAGCAAGCGGGCGGGTGGCGGAGACGCTTTTCAGACGCAGCAGGTCGGCGTCCGGATGATCAACCGGGAACCCGCGCGGGATGGTTTTCAGGCGCTCCCCTCCCACTCCGCCGAAATACTTCTTGAAGTCAGGCCGCGCGATGATCTCTCGAAAAGGCTGTGAATTCCGGTGGATGGCCTCACGGAAAGCGCTTAATTGCTGAGTTTCTGGCTCGTACATCCCTCCGGCCAGCATCGAATTGCCGGGTTCCAGGTGAACATAATACCCGAGCAGCCGTGATTTTCGTCCACCCGGCGCGATATAGGCACTCATAAAAGGCTTGTACGGCGTCTTATCTTTGGTGAAGCGCAAATCGCGGTTCAGGCGGAAAATGCAGTCCTTGGGAGTGACGCCATCAAGAGGTTCAGTTTTTGAAAGCTCTGCGATCAGATTGGCAATAAATGCTTCAAAATTCACGCGGGCGGATTCATAATCCGCGTGGTGTTCCATGAACCAGGGCCGGTTGTTGTTCTGCTTCAACGCGGCGGTGAAATCCAGTACAGGATGAAGATCGTACTCGGGCAAGGCGGCACCTCCCTGATGGTGTGTTGACTTCCCCTATGGTACCCGATTTTTGGTACAGGATTATCAAATTTGTACAATGAACAATGTTCCGGCTGTAGATACGGCCAGCAGGTAGGGCAGCAAGTGATGGACAATCAGGATAGCCCGAGTGGGCGCTTTCATCGCGCTGATCATCCCGCCGGTGGCGAAGAGGACGATGAATAGAACCGCGGAAAGGATAATCACAGCCAGCCCGATCGAACTTACAGGAGCGATCCTCATCGCATGGTTGATATTTACACTCAGGTAGATTAAAGCGCCAAGCGAGACCAGTTTATGGAATGTGAGCAGCAGCGTGCTGTAGGGTTTGCCTGACCGGCTGACGATGAATCCGGTCAGGATCATGCCGGCTAGCAGAAGTCCGGTGATAATAAATTTTCCATTCATGTTTTCCTCACTTGCTTGTGGTGGAACGAATGCCGTTCCAAAAAATCTCAAACCCCTGCCGGATTACCTCTTCTTGGCGGCTGGCGTCGGGTTGCGTCCGGATGTAATCCATCACCGCCACGATCCCCTGGTAGAGGAATCCGCCGATCAGGTCCGCAGGGTATTCTTTGAGGATGCCTTCTTCCAATCCTCTGCGGATGGCTTCATAGTAAAAACTGAAGTTCTGGGCGGTCTGTTCAACCATCTCATGGGAAATAACTCCCGGTTCGCGGATCTGGCGGGAGAATTGATAGGCGTCCATGTTTTCGAGGAGCCAGTGAATGGACGTGTGCCAGACGATGGCCAGCATTTCCCTGGCACCAAGCCTGGCATCCAGCCGGCGATTGACTTCCGCGGCTTCCTGTCGGCTGATCCACAGAGCCAGCTCATTCACCAGGTCCTGTTTGGTGGGAAAGTACAGAAAAAGTGTGCCAGCCGCCGTGCCGGCTGCGCGGGTGATATCCGCAGTGGAGGTATTCTTGATGCCGTTGGCGGCAAACAACTTCAGGGCGGTGTGCAGGAAAAGCTCTCTTTTTTCCGGGCTTTGTTCGCGGACCATTAAATAATTCCTTGCATAATGACTGACTACTCACTCATTATAAAGAGATATTGCCTTATTGTCAAGTATGAAAAATTAGGGATAAGCCTTTTGCTGAATCAAACCCCCATCCCGGCCTTCCCCCAATCCGAAAACCAGGATTGGGGGAAGG
>CAYNJT010000098.1:6890-8691 GCA_964397625.1 uncultured Leptolinea sp.
AACCCCCATCCCGGCCTTCCCCCAATCCGAAAACCAGGATTGGGGGAAGGCGCCTTATGTTCAATTTACGCCCACGACCAGGCCAGGCTGATCGTCACCAGGTTGAACGCCAGGCTGATGGCGATCAGGTAGCGGTCATAGACACCCGGGTATGTGGGCAGTCCGATGATGTTGAACAGGAAAAAGAACCCGGCTATACCAATGTTCGCTTAGCGGTTGACCGGCTGCCCCAGCACCAAGGTCAGAACCGCCATGACCACGGGGATCCCCATGAAAGCGGCAATCCCCAGCCACATGTTTTTTGAATAACTTGCCCACTAATCTCACCGGCTTTAAAGTCGCCGCTAAAAATGCGCAGCACATCCCCCAGCAGGTAGGTCAACATGAGCGCGATCCAGACAACGGCCAGTTTTATCTGCATGTCTTCCATGTCACATCCCCTGGCTTAGTTTCCGACTCCAGCGGTGGTGGCATCCGGTATCACCGAGATGACGATCTTCCCTCGGGCGTGTCCCGCGCCGATATAGCGCATGGCTTCTGGCGTTTCAGCCAGTGGGTAGACCCGGTCGATCACCGGTTTGATTTTTCCCGCTTCGACCAGTTCTTTGATGTACAGCAGATCTGTCTGGCTGGTCTTTGCCGGGAACGCGCGTAAGGTTTGCCCTTTGCGGGAGGATAGAAATGGCCCGATCAGTATTGATTGGAAGATCTGCCTGTCTGAACCGCCGATCATAAGATATTTCCCTTGAGGCGCAAGGGCTCGCCGGTAATCATATATTGAACGATCCCCATTGATACCCAGGATCACGTCAAACCTCTTACCCATCGCGGCAAAGTCATCCTTTGTATAGTCGATTACCCGGTCGGCGCCCAGCGAGCGCGCCAGGTCAATATTACGGATGCTGCATAGGGCTGTCACTTCGGCACCCATCAGTTTTGCCAGTTGAATGGCGAAAGTTCCCACCCCTCCGGCCGCTCCATGAATAAGCACCTTTTGACCGGGTGTCACCTTCCCACCGTCACGCAGCGCTTGCAGCGCGGTAACGGCTGCCATGGGGATGGCTGCGCTTTCCGTAAAGGTGATATTTTTGGGTTTGATCGCGGTGATCTTTTCAGGGACGCATACATATTCGGCAAATCCGCCAAATCCATACAGGCCGAGGTCGCAGTACACTTCATCCCCTGCCTTGAATTGGGTCACGTTTTTTCCTATGGCTTCTACCACTCCGGCCACATCGGCGCCAAGGATATGCTTCCCCGGTTTGAATAAACCAAATGACAAACGGGCGGGGAAGGGTGTACCGGTCAGCATATGCCAATCCGCAAAATTGACACCCACTGCGTGAACCTTCATCAGCACTTCATTGTCTCCGGGCGTTGGTATGGCGCTGTCTGCCATGTGTAAAACATCCGGTAATCCATATTGTTCAAATTCAATGGCTCTCATTTCTGCAAATTCTCCCATTTAAAATATTCAAGTACTGCCGTTTTCAGGTTATCTTCAATGGCTGGTTGACGCCTTTGATCAAAATCCAGATGCCGATCACAAATTCGAACGGCGCATAAGGAAGATAGAAGGCAAAGGGCACGGTGATTCCCATCAAGACGGCCACAGTGGCAACCAGGCAGGGACATATGGCGGTGATCAAACCCCAGAGCGACATCCAGGACGGTACGACGCGGGCACGGTACATCAGGTAGTACAGGAACGGCGCGCCGGCGGAAAAAGCCAGCATGGAAAGCGTATAGTTATAGTTCATGGAACCGACCAGCGCGCTGGCAACCGAAGCCAGGTGGGCCG
>CAYNJT010000099.1:0-8526 GCA_964397625.1 uncultured Leptolinea sp.
TTTATTCCTTTGAATTAAGGCGGTACCCGACCCCCAATTCTGTCAAAATATATTCCGGTTTGGATGGATTTTTCTCCAGCTTGCGCCTCAAATTTGCGATATTGACCCGCAGCAGCCGGTCTTCATCTTCATAGGTTGCCCCCCATACCTGATGTATCAAATATCTGTGGGTGAGTACTTTGCCAGCGTTCTGGGTGAGGGTTTTCAGAAGATCAAACTCTGTTGGTGTCAGAGTGATCTCGCTTCCTGAAAATGTGACTCTATGACGGGCCAGATCTACAGTCAATCCGCCAATTGTATAAGTTGAATTTCCATCCGGGGTGACCACCCTGCGCATAACCACACGAATGCGAGCCATGAGTTCACCAACCCCGAATGGTTTAGTCAGGTAATCATCTGCACCGGCATCCAGGGCAGAAATCTTGTCTTGTTCCTGGTCGCGAACGGAAAGGATGATGATGGGAATTTGGCTGAATTCTCTCAATCTGCGGGTGATCTCTATCCCATCAATATCCGGCAATTTTAAATCCAGTATTACCAGGTCGGGCCGGTTATTTACTGCCATCTGAAGAGCCTCAATCCCATTCCGTGCTTCAAAAATTGTGTACCCGTGCACAGAAAGCGAAGCGCGAAGGAATCTTCGTATTTCAATCTCATCATCCACAATCAGGATGCGCAGGTTTTCAGCCAAAACGATTTACTCCGGATTTCCTGTCAGGGGGATGGTGAATTTTACACTCAGTCCACCTTCCCTCCGGTTTTCTGCCCATATCTTTCCGTTGTGGGCTTCCACAATCCCACGGCAAATAGAAAGCCCCAGCCCGGAACCAGAAGCCCCTCCAAAGGAGCTACCGCGATAGAATTTTTCAAATATCTTATCCAGTTCTTCTTCAGGGACACCCGGACCTGAATCATCCACACTGACTTGAATCTCTTTCCCCAAGTTTTCTACCCGGATCGTTATTGGGGAGGATGGAGGTGAAAATTTTTCTGCGTTGTCCAGTAAGTTGGATATTGTTTGACCAAGAAGGACGGAATCTACGGTTATGGATGGCAAGTTTTCCGCAATGGTGACTTCAACCGGTCTGGCTTTCAGCTTCATTTCCATTTGATTTAAGACAGCACCGATCAGATCTTGCATATCAACCGGAGAGAGTTTCAAGTTTACGGACCCGGCTTGAATACGGGTCATATCCAACAGGTTGCCCACCAGTTGATTCAATTGTCTGGTTTGTTCGGCCGCTGACCGGATCAACTCCAGGCGGGTTTCATGTTTCAACCGGTTCTTCAGATTCAGGTCAGATTCGTCTTCTTCCAGGCTGGTCAATACGCCCATGATGGAAGACAGGGGAGTGCGAAGTTCATGTGAAATAGAATTAAGCAATGCAGATTGGAGTCGCTCGGTTGTCCGCAAGGATTCGGCCTGACTGGCCTCGAAGGCAAATGAGACTCTTTCAATAGCCAACGCCGCCAGATTTGAGAAATTTTCCATCAATAAACGTTCGTTTATGGAAGGAAGTCGAGTTTGATCGAATAATTTAATTCCTAAAACACCGACAATTCCTTTTGAAGTAATTAATGGAAGACAGGTCATTTGAGAAGCAGGAAGAGTCTCTGTCCCATGTCCGGCAATATGTTTATTATTAAAGACCCATTCAGCCAACGCAAGTTCATTTGAATCGGGGACAAAATGTTCAGAAGTCCCCTTGGCGATCAACTTCGAATTTTCCGGTAATAATATGGCTACTGAACATTCAAAAGTCTGACAGAGTTTTTGGATAATAACAAAAAGCACTTTTTCAAGGTCAATCGCCGAAGTTAATTCTTTACTTAGTAAATTTATTGCCTGTGTATTTCTTTCTCTAATTCTAAGCTGATCAACCTGATCGCGAAGCAACGAGGCAGATGAACTGATGATCAATCCAACCCCTAATAGGGCAATAAAGGTAACTATATATTCTGTATCATCTACAACAAAAGTGAACTTTGGGTGAATAAAGAAGAAGTCAAAAACCAAAACACTTACCAATGATACCAGGATGGATGGTCCTCTTCCGAAATATAATGCAGAAATTACAACGGCGGCAAGGTAAAACATCACCAGGTTTGTTGGTTCAAGGTCTCTAAAGAAAAAAGCATTGATCAGAGTTATTAACCCGACAAGTAATAGACTTTTGAAATATCGATTCCAACGTCTATTTACAAAAAAACCGGCGGATGCAGCTCCAATATTTTCCTGCTTTGATTCACTTATTACATAAATATCAATCGAACCACTTTCACGAATTATCTGATCAACAACAGATCCTCCTCGCAAAATTTCAAACCAGCGTGGTCGAAGCGGTTTGCCCGCAATAATTTTGGTGATGTTATTTTGTCTGGCATACTCCAAAACTGATTGAGCAACTGTAGGTCCGGTTATATATTCAATCTGTGCTCCCATCTGTTCAGCAAGGTTTAAATTACGAACAATACGATCATGGTTTTCGGGAGGCAAATGGGTATGCCCTGGTGTTTCTACAAACGCGACCACCCACGGGGCATCCAGATCATCTGATAATTTCCTGCCTGCCCGGATTAACCTTTCACCGAGAGGATGCGAACTGATGCAAACAAGAATGCGATCAGCCGCCTTCCAGGGCCCAAGAATGGCTTCGTCTTTCATATACGACCGCATTTGTGTATCCACTCGTTCTGCGGCCCGGCGCAGGCTGATCTCCCGTAATGCAGTCAGATTTCCCTTGCGGAAAAATTTTTCAACAGCCCTGGAAGCCTGTTCAGGGATATAGACCTTTCCATCTTTTAAACGTTGAATCAATTCATCGGGTGGCAGGTCAATTATTTCAATTTCGCTGGCTTCGTCAATGATCCTGTCAGGGACAGTCTCCCGAACGATAACGCCGGTGATTTGCCGGACGATATCATTCATACTTTCAAAATGCTGAATATTGACGGTTGTGTAAACATCAATTCCAGCAGCCAACAGTTCTTCGACATCATTGTATCGGCGGGAGTGGCGTGATCCGGGAACATTGGTGTGCGCCAATTCGTCGACAATCACCAAAGATGGTTTTCGCGCCAAAATGGCATCAATATCCATCTCTGTTAATTTCACCCCGTGATAGCTCATCTCCCGCCGGGGGATGATTTCCAACCCTGCCAGTTTGGCTTCAGTTTCTTTTCGGTTGTGAGTTTCAATCAGTCCAATAACAACATCAATTGCCTGGTCTTTGCGCTGCTGCGCGGCTTCCAGCATGGCATAGGTTTTTCCCACTCCAGCGGCATAGCCCAGGAATATTTTCAGTTCCCCTTTTTTCTCCTGAATGGTTTCAGATTGTATTTTTGCCAGAAGCGCATCTGGATCAGGGCGGGAATAGTCTTTCATGGAATCTATTGTACTGAATCCAGCGCCAGATTTAATAGAAGAACATTCACCCTGGGCTCTCCCAGGATACCCAGAATGGGTTTTTCTATATGCGACAGAACCAGATTACGGACCTGATTCACCGAAATTCCTCTGGCGGCAGCCACGCGATTCACCTGGATCAGCGCTCCCTCTGGGCTGATATGTGGATCAAGCCCGCTGGCCGAAGCAGAGATCAAATCGACCGGGATGGGTTGATTCAAGTCAGGATCAGAATTAATAATGTGTTTTATGTTCTGATTTGCCCGATCGACCAGGTCTGGGTTTAGAACACTCAAGTTTGATCCACCCGAGGCGGCCGCATTGTATGGTTTTTGCACGGTTGCGGATGGTCTTCCCCAGAAATATTTCGAGTCATGGAAATTCTGACCAATATTCTGGGATCCAACCACCTGACCATCTTTACCCGTTATCCGGCTTCCATTCGCCTGCCATGGGAAAAATACCTGTGCTAGACCGGTAATAAACAATGGATAGGCCATACCAGTGATTAGCTCAAAAAATAGAACCATATAAATGCCTGTTTTTATCTCTTGTTTCATTTTATCTTGTCTCTCTTTTGTAGGAATCCCTGTGCGAATCCCATTCGCGATAACAAATTTCAAGTTCAAGTTCAGTCAACCTGCGATTCCAAAACAAAATCCACTTTAAGGTAACCAGCAAGACTAATATTTGAAAGAAAATTTGCCAGGAATTTGACACATTTAAAGACTGTTCCCAGCATTCAATAAAGAAGACTAATGGGACGGACCCCCAGATCATGATTCTTAAAAAGAACGGGTAGATTTTATCCATAATGTGTCCTTCTTCCTGTTAGCTGACTCCCATCAATATCAGTACCATATCGATGATCTTTATTCCTATGAAGGGCGCTACCAGTCCGCCTACCCCGTAAATTATTAAATTGTCACGCAATAGACGTGTGGCACCGACAGCGCGGTATGGAATACCTTTTAACGCGAGTGGAATGAGCATGATAATGATCAGCGCGTTGAAAATTACCGCGGACAAAATAGCGTTTTGCGGTGATGAGAGACGCATGAAATTCAACAATCCCAATTGAGGATATGTAGTTGCAAAGGCGGCTGGAATAATGGCGAAATATTTGGCTATATCATTCGCGATGCTGAAAGTGGTCAGCGAGCCACGGGTCATCAATAACTGTTTGCCGATCTCAACGATCTCGATCAGTTTGGTCGGGTTGGATTCCAGGTCGATCATATTGGCCGCTTCACGGGCGGGTTGTGTACCCGTATTCATGGCTACCGCTACATCCGCCTGAGCCAGGGCGGGGGCGTCATTGGTGCCATCGCCAGTCATGGCGACCAGCCGGCCTTCAGCTTGTATCTCGCGGATCAATTTCAATTTGTTTTCCGGAGTAGCCTGGGCTAGAAAATCATCCACACCTGCTTCCGCCGCAATGGCAGCAGCCGTTAAAGGGTTGTCTCCAGTGATCATCACCGTTTTGATGCCCATTTTACGAAGCTGCGAAAAGCGTTCGTTCAGACCACCCTTGATGATGTCTTTGAGGTGAATCACACCCATGGGTCTCTCATTTTTCGTTACCACCAGCGGTGTGCCACCGGAGCGGGCGATCTTTTCAATGGTGAATTTCAGATCGGCTGATATGGGATTGCCGCCTTCTTTTATCGCTGCCAACATGGTATCCGGCGCGCCCTTGCGAATCCGGGTGTGATCCAGGTCAACTCCGCTCATGCGGGATTGCGCAGAGAAAGGAATAAACCTCATCCCTTCCGGAAATTCTAAGGTTGAAGTCACTGTCCGCCCACGCAGGTTGAACTTTTCTTTGGCCAGTACAACCACGCTGCGGCCTTCGGGTGTTTCATCAGCCAATGAGGCTAGTTGTGAGGCATCCGCCAGATCGTATTCAGAAACGCCTTCCACCGGAAGGAAAGCTACAGCCTGCCGGTTGCCCAGGGTGATTGTGCCTGTTTTATCCAGTAATAAGACATCAATATCTCCAGCGGCCTCCACCGCACGACCAGACAGGGCAATCACATTGCGCTGGATCAGACGGTCCATGCCGGCAATACCGATGGCGGAGATCAACCCACCGATTGTGGTGGGTATAAGGCACACCAGTAAAGCAATGAGCACGGTAAGGCTGATGGATGTTCCTTTTCCCGCTGAGTTCACACTGTAGATTGAGAAAGGCAGCAGCGTAACACAAACAACCAGGAAAATAATGGTGAAAGATGCCAGCAGGATGTTCAGAGCGATCTCATTGGGTGTTTTGGATCGTTTGGCGCCTTCAACCAGATTGATCATCTTGTCCAGAAAGCCTTCCCCTGGGTCAGATGAGACTTTTACAACCAACCAGTCAGAAAGAAGCCGTGTACCGCCGGTGACTGCCGAGCGGTCACCACCCGCTTCACGAATAACCGGGGCGGATTCACCTGTCACCGCGCTCTCATCCACTGAAGCTATGCCGAGTAATATCTCCCCATCCGCTGGAAGAATATCACCGGTTTCCACGAGAAATACATCTCCCTGGCGTAAGTGTGTTGAATCAACCAGTTTGAAGTTTTCAGGTTTCTTTTGGCCTTCAGGAGCGTTCGAAAGGACTTTTGCCTTTGTATCCTTGCGGGTCTTCCGCAAAGCTTCGGCCTGTGCTTTTCCTCTGCCTTCTGCCAGAGCTTCTGAAAAATTGGCAAAGAGAACGGTAAACCACAACCATGCCGTGATGGCGCCGATGAATCCGGCGGATGCTTCACCTTTGCCGAACAGCGCCTGGATAAAGAGGAATGTAGTCAGAACGCTGCCGATCTCAACGATGAACATCACTGGATTATGGATCATGCGAACCGGATTGAGTTTTATAAACGCGTCAAGAACAGCCCGGTTAATGAGAGCCGTAAAAGTTTTATAACGGGGTGATTTACTAAATTTCATAGGATCACAATCCTGTCATTTGCAAATGCTCGATGATCGGGCCTATAGCCAGAGCGGGGAGGAAATTAAGAGCTCCAACCACTAATACGATCAATACCAACCAACCAATAAACAGGCCAGAGGTGGTGGGAAGCGTTCCAGCGCCCACCGGTATTTTCTTCTTTCCTGCCAGAGAACCTGCCAGGGAAAGGGTCGGAATGATGAGCCAGAAACGGGAGATGAACATGGCTAGCGCCCCCAGGTAGTTATAGAAGGGCGTATTGGCATTCAACCCGGCAAAGGCCGAACCGTTGTTATTCCCCTGTGATGTGAACGCGTACAACACCTGGCTGAAACCGTGCGGTCCCGGATTGGTCATACCGACAAGGGCGGCCGGTGTGGTTACCGCCACTGCGGTTAACCCGAGGACGACAATGGGCATAATCAAGATCAATAATGCGGCCATCTTCATTTCAAATGGCTCAATCTTTTTCCCCAGGTATTCCGGGGTTCGGCCGACCATTAAGCCAGCCACAAATACGGCCACCAGAACGAACACCAGCATGCCGTATAGCCCTGAACCGACACCACCCGGAGCCACTTCACCTAGCTGCATTAAAATCAAGGCTGCCATCCCGCCCAATGGGGTGAATGAGTCATGCATACTGATCACAGCGCCAGATGAAGTTGCCGTTGTCAGAGAAGCAAACAGGGCCGAGGTGACCGACCCAAAACGCACTTCCTTGCCTTCCATATTCCCTGCGGAAAGATCAATGCCCACAGGTGTGAACACCCGACGGGCAGTGATCGGATTCCCGGCGGCTTCACTGAAACAGGCCAGCAATGAAAAGCTAATCACCAAGATCAGCATAGCTGTCAGAATGGACCGACCCTGGCGGGTATCGCCCACCATCTTCCCGAATGTGTATGTCAACGCAAAAGGAATAGCGGTTTGGGCCAGCATTAATATCATGTTGGAAAGCGGGTTGGGGTTCTCAAATGGATGGGCTGCGTTGGCGTTAAAGAAACCGCCGCCATTTGTCCCCAGATGTTTAATAGCAACCTGTGATGCCACCGGCCCGGTGGCTATCGTTTGAGCGAAACCACCATCAAGGGTTTGGGTGGTGAAAGTATGTGTAAGTGTTTGCGGGCTGCCCGACCAAACGAGAAACAGGCTGATGACGATAGAAATGGGTAGCAGGATGTAAAGCACCCCGCGGGTAAGATCGACCCAGAAATTTCCCAGGAATTGGGTTTGTTTGCGTGCCAGCCCGCGAATTAACGCCATCAGAACGGCCATACCGGTGGCAGCGGAAACGAAATTTTGTACAGTGAACCCGAGCATTTGGGTAACCGGGTGGATGGTAACTTCACCAGAAAAAGCCTGCCAGTTGGTATTGGTTACAAAACTGACAGCCGAATTGAATGCCAGATCTGGTGAAAGCGGAGGCAAAGGCACTCCGTCGATGGGAAGCAGGTATTGTGTTCTTAGTAATGTATACAGGAATAAGATTCCAGCCAGGCTGAAAAAAATTACAGCAAGACTGTAGTTTTTCCAGTTCATTTCCTTATCAGTATCAATTCCTGCCAGACGGTATACCGTTTTTTCAAATCGTCCTAAAACCGGTGTGAGGAAGGTCGGGTCCCCTGAGTAAACCTTGAACATATACGTTCCAAGAGGTCTTATCAGCAGGAGTACCAGACCAAAATAAATTACGATCTGCAGCCATTCATGGGGTGACATCAGAACTTCTCCGGTCGAAGCAGGGCAATCAATAAATATATGAAAAGGAAGAAAACAACAACCCCGATAAACCAGTACATGGTTATTGTTCCTTCAATTTTTCCAACCCAAGCACCAGCCCATAGGTTGAAATGCTCAATAAGAGAAAAACCAAACCAGTGAAAAGATCATCCATTTCATCTCCTTTATGCCTTTCGGCATCTGATTTATAAGACAGGCAATGTTAATTGGCTGTTAAGGAGATGTGGGAATCCATAAAAAGCCCGCAAATAAAAAGAAAATCGCCAGTAGATATTGCGCGTGAAGAGAATTAAAATTGTTTGGCCACCGATTTCCACCAACAGGTACACTTCATTAAATGAGAGGCCGGGATATACATTATGAATTTGGATCTAACGGAATTTATTTGGCTGAATAAACCAAAAAATGTGACAGTAAACAAGAATTCTCTGGTTATTTCCACAGA
>CAYNJT010000100.1:0-8520 GCA_964397625.1 uncultured Leptolinea sp.
TCAATAAGAATACACAAAAAGCATGTAAAATTAAAATTAAATGAGTGAAAAAATGGGCTAAAAATGCAGCAAAATCTTGATCCAAACAGCAAATCCAGGCATTTTTACCAGGAACCCAGGTTCTATTTAACAGTAGTGATCGTCCTTGGTCTTTTCCTTGCCATCTTTTTTGCTTTCCGCGCGTTCCATGGATTTCAACGGATGCGGGGAATGAAATTTGGAGGCGGGGAAACAAATGTTGAACTGATACGTCCCTGGATGACGGTAAATTATATTACAAAGATGTACCATGTCCCTCCGGATGTTGTCCTGGCTCCCCTTGGATTGCCTGTCGAAGGGAATAACAGACGTGATATTGGTTCCCTGATCCGCAGCACAGGCACATCCAACCCCGAGGAAATGTTGGAAAGGATCAAAGAGAGTATTAACTCCTTCCAACAGAAAGATCTGATACCCACCCCACCCAATTCCCAACCGCCCGAAAAACACCCATGAGTGATTGGTATTCCTACCTGCTTACCTGGGTGATCTCTTACGGCGCGCCAGTCATTGGCGCCGCCCTGCTTCTGGGCGGGATCGGCATCCCCATTCCGGCCAGTTTACTTGTCATCGCGGCCGGAGCTTTTTCGCAACAGGGAATACTGGACCCATGGCCTGCAGCCATTGTTGGGTTCATCGCCGTGGTTATTGGCGATGCCATCAGTTACTGGATCGGGAAACGGGCCATACACTGGTTTTCCCCTCGATATATTTCTGCAAATAACCTTCATCTCGCCGGCAGGCAGTTTTCACGGTTTGGCGGCGGATTAATCGTCGCCAGCCGCTCGATTTTATCCTCAATAGCCATTCCAACCAATCTCACAGCCGGCAGCAGCGAGTATCCTTTTGCCCGCTTCATGGTCTATGATATGGTCGGGGAATTTATCTGGATCGTTGGCTACGGTGGTCTCGGTTATATGTTTGGAACAGCGTGGGAAGATATCAGCGATATTCTAACCAACACAGGCGGTTTTTTTGGAATGCTGGTTATCGTTGGGGTGGCTTTATATCTGCTTTACCGGACTCCATCTGGGAAAAAAGCAATGCTCAAAAAGTGATTATGGTAAGATTAATTTAAGTTAAATTTACGGCATTTCAACCTGTAACGCATTACGTTGATGATGAATATGCGCCTCAAATGTGGGTTTTCCCGGGTAAAGTTCGGCTTTGCCCTGCTATTGTTTCTTTTTTTCCTGGCATTTCCCGACCGAACAATCGCCCAGGCAGATACAGTACTGTCGAGATTGGCCATAAACATCTGGCCGGAATACGACCGGCCGGGCGTATTGGTCTTCTATCGTATTAGCCTGAATTCACAAACCAATCTGCCAGCCACACTTTCTCTGCGGATTCCTCGCGCAGCTGAAAAACCGTTCAATGTCGCAATGATAGATATTGACGGCCGTTTGGACAACCTTCGCTATGCTTCTGCAATTGAAGGGGACTGGGTAAAGATAACTTTCATCACTCCTGTTCCTGAAGTGCAATTTGAATACTATGACCCCACCATACGTGTAATTAATACGATCCATAAATATGTGTATAACTGGCCCGGCGACTACGCTATTGAATCGCTGGTATTAAACATCCAACAGCCCGCCTCTGCTGAGAAATTTCAGATACAACCTGCCATGGGGAAAGGCCTCATCAACCAGGATGGCTTTACTTATTATGAATCAGTGGTGGGTGAAGTTAAAGCCGGAGTTCCTTTCAGTATTGAGCTGACCTATGAAAAATCAGGCGGCGAATTGAGCGCGCCGTCTCAGGCTGTTTTTCCTGTGGAACCGATCAACACAAACACGCTGGGTTGGCAGACATTAAATGAAGTACTGCCTTATTTCCTCAGTGGATTGGGATTATTCCTGATCATTGCCGGAGGATACTGGTACTGGCGGTCTGGGAAAACCATTACCATGGCATTCCGAAAACGTTATGCGGCAGGACGTTCGCGCGAGACAGAGGTTGAGCCTGTTGTTGTCTTCTGCCACAGTTGCGGCAGAAAAGCCGTGAGTGGTGATATCTACTGTCGATCCTGCGGCACAAAACTTCGCGTGGAGTAATTCGGTAAGGGGAGTTTTTTAGAAATTCGCCCGGGTCCTTCCGTTTTGCCCGTTGATGATAGCCGCGTGTTTGGTCTCTGGCTCCAGAAAGATCCAGATCGGAACCAGGGTTAACCAGAATTGCGATATGAACAGGTTGGATGAACTGAGGAAGAAATCACCCGACCGCCGCCCAAGTTTTTTCTCAATCCGGCGGGTAACATCCCGCACAGTTTGTTCGCGGGCGGTCAGCGCGGCATCAGAAAGAGGGATCTGGTAACCCACAGCCAGACAATCGACTAGAAACTTTGGCGAGTAGGTTTCAATGCGTGAGTAATCAAAATCCGCTGCCAGATCACGGAATTCCGTGAGCAGGCCGTTCACTGCCAGAACCGGTGTGAAATAAAAATCGACGGTTTCCTCACCCGAGAATCGTTCCTGCTCTTCCGCATCTACAACAGGAAGCCTCCAGCCTATGGCACCGGCCATTTCGAATTGCCAGACCGGATAGAAAGCCGGACGCACGTCATACATCTGGTTGATATCCAGGTCTCCCAAAAATGCCGCCTTGGCTGCGGCAAATGCCTGCGGATACCCCACTTCGATCGGGATGATCCGCGCGGGCGGTACCATATGCCGGATGGTGTTGAAATTGATGACCTGCGGAGAGCGGCAGAACGGGCATGAGGTGGAGATTTGTCTGTCACCCAGGATAAATTCGGCTCCGCATCCGCGGCAGGTCAGCATCTGCTGCGCGATAATCTGGTTATGCCCGCTGGCGGTGGCCATGGCGGCAATGAAATCATTCCCTGTGGATTGGTCGTTGTTCAACGAGGCTGTCTGTCTGCGGAAGAATTGCCGGGTGCTGCAATATTCGCATTCCAGAGATGATCCATCCGGCGCGTAGGTCAACCGGCCGCCGCAATTGGGGCAGGTAAAGCGGTCAGCGGTTGATTGCCCCGTGTCATGGACATCCTGTTCATATTTATCCGGATTGATCAGATCCTCCGGACTCAATTTACCGTCAATGATCAATAGGCGTCGTCTGGCGCGTGGCTCATACGGTTCTTCGGCCAGAATCGATTCGAGCATTTCCCGCTCCCTATCCTCATCGGTCACCAGTGTGCTCAACCAATAAAGCGCTTCCAGTTTTTGGTCTTTTGGTGGTTCCAACCGTAAGACCCATTCCAGATAAAAACGCGCTTCACCTATAAGGCGAGCTTTGGCAGCCGCAACCCCCCGTACCAATAAATCTCTGGTATTTTCCATGGGCAAAATCCGGGAATGTGCTCTCATCAGTATAACAAGGAAAAAGAGCGATTGCCAAGCCGGGAAATCAACGTGTAATCAGGCAAGGATCAAGCCTGACGTGATTTTCATATATGACGGAAAATGACATATACCGCCATACTATTATGGATGAACAGACCTGAGAATGACGTATTCTCTGCATAATCCCAGCGAAAACAGGGAAGCTTAAAAACGGGTGATCACATCCCCGGGACAGGAGAATGTATGAACAGAGATACCAATATATTGCTCAAACAGTATTACGCCCCTTCAGTGAAACAACCGCAGATCATCACCATTCCACCATTGAATTTCTTGATGATCAACGGGCACGGCGACCCGAACACGAGCCAGGAATATTCAGCCGTGGTTTCAGCGCTCTATACGCTGGCCTATACCATCAAGTTTGACCTGAAAAAGCTTGGCACACCGGAATATAAGGTCTTTCCTCTGGAGGGTTTGTGGTGGGCGGCGGATACGAATACCTTCCTTACTGGTGAAAAATCCGCCTGGGACTGGACGATGATGATCGCCCAGCCGGACTGGGTAACACGCGATCATATTGATTCAGCTCTGGTAAAGGCTGCCGCAAAAGTAGACAAAACCGTGCTGGAAAAAATCCGCTTTGAAACCTACAACGAAGGGCTGGTGGTTCAATTGATGCACATCGGCCCGTACAGCGCGGAAGGGCCAAACATCGCCCGCATGCACGCCTTTGCCCGCGAACAGGGTTATGAACTGGCTGGAAAACACCACGAACTCTATATGGGGAATCCCCAGCGCACCGTACCGGAGAAACTTAAAACCATCCTCCGTCAGCCGATTCGCAAAGCCGATGCCTAGGTTACCTTCAGACAGCGCACCAGAACCTGGCGATTCATGGGCGCCTGGCGATGCTCAAACAGGTAAATACCCTGCCAGGTGCCCAGACTCAACTTCCGCATATCCACAGGAATGGTCAGGCTGTTGTGGCTGATTACCGCGCGCATGTGGGAGGGAGAATCATCTCCGCCTTCCGTGGTATGTTTATGCCAGCTCTGATTTTCCGGCGCGATGCGTTCAAAAAATTGCTCCACATCGGTACGCGCGTCAGGGTCAAAACACTCGCTTAATGCCAGTGACGCGCTGGTATGCGGCACAAACAGGGTAACCTGTCCCTCCTGCACCTTCCACTCCGTCAATAATTGCTGAACATCCTTTGTGATCAGGTACATGCCTTTCCCGCGGGTTTGAAAAGCCAGGGTGTCTTTCAGCCAATCCATGAGTTATATCCTTTTAATTAGTGTCATCGAGCATATTATACCTGCCGGCCATTCTGTATAATATTCCACAGGAAGCCAGCGCGATGAACATCTTGACAGAAATTTACCTTGGTTGGATGAAGGCAAGAAATCAGGTGGATTTTGGCATCCGTCAGAGGTTCCACCCCAATTCAAGGCCTATTGAAAGCCCGGAGATCGAAAAACCCGAGATCACCGGAGGTTATTCCGAAGAGACGCGCGACCAGGCCGGGCATGAAATCGACCGGTTGACCGAAATCTATCATTTCGATTATTTCTTTGCCGCCCGCTCCTATGACCAGGCCAGGGAGAATTATTTTTACCTGGCCATGCTCGACCGGGCATTGGAGCAAACCCGGGTTGTGCTGCCGGATTGTCTTGAAGCGGCCGACATCGGTCCATCATCCTGGTTTTATGTACGGGCGCTGTATGCCTCACTGATCTGGCACCGCGCGCCCAGTCCGCGCTCGGTTCACCTGACCGGTTACGAAGTGGATGCCTACCGCATGTATTCCGACTTCCACACACGCAAGGACCATGCTATGGGAAACCTGCACGGACTTCCCGGCGTTGAGTATTGCGACCAGCGATTTACCACACAGCCGCAAACATACGATGTAGTCACTCTCTTCTTCCCCTTTGTTTTCCAGAAAGATCACCTTAAATGGGGACTGCCTGTCGATCTTTTTGATCCAGCAGGGTTGCTGAAATCCGCCTGGGAGAGCCTGAAGAATAACGGCGTAATGATTATTGTTAATCAGGGTGAAGAAGAACACGATGCTGAGAAAGCTCTGCTGAACAGCCTGCGCATTCCAATGACAGGAGCCTTCCGGATGGATTCGCTGCTGTACCAGTATCCGCTGGATCGATACATCATCACAATAAATAAATGAACATCGAACCTCAGGCCATTCAGCAAAAGTCCATGGAAGTCCTGACCCATCTGGTGGACCAGATCGGTCCGCGCCCGGCCGGCAGCGACGGTGAAAAGCGCGCCTTTGACTGGCTTGAAGAGCAATTTCACAACGCCCAGCTGGAAACGCTGCGCCTTCCGGTGAGATATCAGCCTGAACCGGTCTTCTTTCCGTATTACAGCATCGCCGCGTTGGGGTTCGCCGTTGCCGGCCTGACCATGGCTGTCAGCGGGTGGGTAACGCTATTGTTGCCGCTGCTCATCCTGCTGCTGCCGGAAGGGACGATGTGGCTGCAATCAATGATTTTGCCCTGCAAAGACGGTTCGTCCAATCTATTGGTGCTTCCCGCTGACACGCACCCAAAGCAGGTCGATGTGATCTTATGCGCTCACGTGGATACCGCCCGCGCCATACCCGATGGATTCTCCCTCTGGAAAAGCTGGCGGGACAAATCCATCTACACGATGATGCGTGTGGCCAATATCCTGATCATCCCCGGCATTCTGCAATTTATGGGCATGGACATAGGCGGTCTGCTGCTCACCCTTGGACAATCCCTGGCCTTTGGTATGGCGGTTATCCTGCTGGTTCAGGATATCTGGGAAGCGCTGGCTTCCCGCGGGCGCTATTCCCCCGGGGCGAACGACAACGGCTCCGGTGTTTCCCTGCTGGCATCCATGGCGCTTGCCCTGTCCAAAAATCCGCCCGCTGGTTTCATTCCGGGCTTTCTGTTCACCGGCGCGGAAGAGTGCGGACTGCACGGCGCCCGGCAGTTCGCCGCGTATATGCAAGAGAACAACATCAAGGTTCCCGTGATCAGTGTTGATATGGTGGGCGCGGGCAGCGGGATGCGCATCACCACGCAGTGCGGAACTCTCCGCCCGGTTAAAGCTGACGAGAAGTTGAACGAGCTGATCAAGCGCGCGGATCCTTACGCCGTTTATCATGCCATCCCCCGTCGCTGGGGTGACTTCGTTCCTTTCGCGCAGGCGGGTATCCCGGCCGCGCACCTTGAAAATGCGGGCACCAAACGCTCGTGGGCGGAATACCACACCCCCAACGACACCATGGACGGCATCGACCCGGAGATGATGCAGCATATGAGCGAAGTGCTGACGCAACTGCTGTGGATCCTTGAAAAGGACAAAGGCAATCCCGTAAAATAATGGCATTGGAAAAACCAATCGGGAATCAAGATTGTTTTGATTCCAACTGGATTATCAGATTTGAAAACGTGAAACGATTATATTGAGAAAAGTGGGAATTTAATTATGCGCGCCGATCATTCCATTTATCTTTCCGATATCCTCAAGATGGCCGGGTGCATCAATGATTTTATCCGGGGGATGACCTTTGAAGATTTCGAAAAGGATGAAATGACCAGTCTGGCCGTTCAACAGGCATTTGCAAGAATCGGTAGATCCGTCGCACAAATCCCAAAGTCTATTCAAAGCGCCTATCCAGAGATCGAGTGGGCATTTATGGTTAGTCTAGGGGATCAATTGACTTTCAGATACCTTGAGACACAATCATCCATACTCTGGCAAACAATCCAAAACCAGATCCCTCATTTACTGGAAAAGATTCCCGAGGTTATTCGGGATCATAGTGGAGAATGAAACAGCCAGTCCTCTACATGAGAGGCTGGCTGTTCCCAAATAAGGATGCAGGTCTCCTAGGCGAAGGTAACCTGGGGTAGATGGTTGGGGATATCGGCAATCAATTCATCCGGGTAGGTTGAATCACCCAGATCGCCCTGATGGTAGGCGTTGTAAGCAGACAGGTCGAAGTGACCGTGTCCTGACAGGTTGAAGAGAATGACCTTCTTCTCACCCTTCTCTTTGGCTTCCAGCGCTTCCTTCACAGCCGCGCAAATGGCATGCGATGACTCGGGCGCGGGCAGGATGCCTTCCGTCTGGGCAAAGACGGTGGCGGCGGCGAACACGGATTTCTGGTCCACAGCCATGGCATCCACGTAACCGGCATCCACCAGCGAGGAGAGCACCGGAGCCATGCCGTGATAGCGCAGACCGCCGGCGTGAATGGCCGGGGGCATAAAGTCGTGCCCCAGGGTGTGCATCTTGACCACCGGCGCCATCTTCGCCGTGTCGCCGTAATCGAAGGCAAAGATCCCCTTGGTGAGCGACGGGGTGGCCGTCGGTTCCACAGCCAGCAGGCGGGTGCGCTGGCCGTCTTTCAGGTTCTCGCGCAGGAAGGGATAGGCGATGCCCGAGAAGTTCGAGCCGCCGCCCACGCAGCCGATGACCACGTCCGGGTACTCGCCGGCCAGATCCATTTGTTTGAGGGCTTCTTCCCCAATGATGGACTGATGCATGCACACGTGATGCAGCACGGAACCCAGGCTGTACTTCTTCATTCCGTTGGATTTGGCCGCCACCTCGACGGCTTCCGAAATGGCCAGACCCAGCGAACCGTTGCAGTTGGGGTCTTTGGCCAGGGCTGCGCGCCCGGCATCCGTGCGGTCGCTCGGGCTGGCGTACACTTCGCCCCCGTAGGTTTCCATCAGGAAGCGGCGGTAGGGTTTCTGGTTGTACGATACTTTGACCATGTAGACTTCCACGGGCAGGTTGAAGAACTTGCCGGCCATGGAAACGGCGGAACCCCACTGCCCGGCGCCTGTCTCGGTGGTCAGGGCTTTAGTGCCGCTGATCTTGTTGTAGTACGCCTGCGGCACGGCTGTGTTGGATTTGTGGCTGCCGGAGGGCGACGTGCCTTCGTACTTGTAGTAGATGTGCGCCGGGGTGCCCAGCGCTTTTTCGAGGCGCACGGCGCGCATCAGGGGGGTTGGCCTCCACAGTTTGTAAATCTCCATGACCTCATTGGGGATCTCGATATAACGTTCCGTGCTGATCTCCTGCATGATCAACTCCATGGGGAACAGGACGGAAAGAAAATCCGGTGTCACCGGCTCCAGGGTGGCAGGGTTTAACACCGGGT
>CAYNJT010000101.1:0-8221 GCA_964397625.1 uncultured Leptolinea sp.
CCTTCCGGGTGGAAATACCGGAGGAGAGTCGAAATGATGGTCGTAATGAATATGGACGCAACAAAAGAACAGATTGATGCCGTGGTCACCCGGGTGGAAGCCAACAAGTATAAAGTGATTGTCAATACCGGGGAAGAACGCACGGTGATCGCCGTAGTGGGACCCAATCCTTCCGCTCTGCGGGAACAGATCATGTTCATGCCGGGCGTGGATCATACCGTGCCTATATCCCGCCCGTACAAAGTGGCTTCACGCGAGTTCATCCCGGAAAACACCGTGTTTCCGCTGGATGGGTTTGAGATCGGCGGGGATGAGGTGGTGCTTATTGCCGGTCCATGCGCGGTGGAAAGCCGTTCGCAACTATTGGAAGCCGCGCACGCCGTCAAGGAAGCCGGCGCGCATGCCCTGCGGGGCGGGGCGTTCAAACCGCGTTCTTCACCGTATAGCTTCCAGGGATTGGGTGAAGAAGGCCTGGAGATTTTGGCGGAAGCCCGCGAACAAACCGGTTTGCCTGTTTTCACGGAAGTCATGGCGCCTGAACAGGTGCCATTGGTCGCCCGCTATGCCGATGTACTGCAGATTGGCGCGCGTAACATGCAGAACTTCTCTCTGCTGCATGCCGCCGGTGAATGTGACAAGCCGGTGCTCCTGAAACGCGGACCATCCGCGTTGATTGAAGAACTGCTCATGGCTGCCGAGTACATCCTTTCGCATGGCAATCGCCGGGTAATGCTCTGCGAACGCGGCGTGCGCACCTTTGAAACCACCACACGCAATACCACTGATATCAACGCCATTCCCGTGTTGAAAAACCTGACCCACCTTCCCGTGATTCTGGACCCCAGCCACAGCACCGGTCATGCCGACCTGGTCTCGCCGGTGGCGCGCGCGGGCATTGCCGCAGGCGCTGATGGATTAATCATTGAAGTCCACCCCAACCCAAAGGAAGCCCTTTCCGACGGCGGCCAGTCACTTACACCGGAAAAATTCGCCATTCTGGTCAAACAGGCCAAAGGGATCGCCCGGGAAGTGGGACGGAAATAAGATGTCTGATGAAGGTCCTGGCTTTTTTACGGATAATCACGTGGCTATCTTCGGTTTGGGACTGATGGGTGGTTCGCTTGCCATGGCGCTGAAAGGCCATTGCCGTCTGTTGACAGGTATTGACCCGGACGCGGCTGCCGTGGAAAGCGCGCTGCGCAGGGAGATCGTCGATCAGGCAAATGTGCGGGTTGGTTCCCGGCTGGCAGACGTGGATATTGTGATTCTTGCGGCGCCGGTCATTACCATCATTCAGTTGCTGGAAAAACTTCCAACGTTTGTGCCGGGGAAATGCCTGGTGCTGGATCTTGGATCCACCAAACGCCGCATTTGCTCGGCCATGGAAAAACTTCCCGCCCGTTTTGACGCCCTGGGCGGACATCCCATGTGCGGCAAGGAGACCGGTGGTCTGGACGGCGCCGATGCTTCACTTTTTGAAGATGCCGCCTTCGTTTTTGTCCCGATCGAACGAACCACACCGGAAGCGCGCAAAACAGCCGTTGAATTGACCAATTTGTTGGGCTCGCGCGCTGTCTGGATGGACGCGGAAACCCATGACCTTCAGGTGGCCGCGACCAGCCATTTACCCTACCTGGCAGCCAACGCGCTGGCTTTCTGCACACCTGTTTCGGCGGCTCCGCTGGCCGCCAGCGGTTTCGCCAGTGCCACCCGGTTGGCCGTCACTCCTCCATCCATGATGATGGATGTGCTGGACACCAACCGCGATGTCATTCTGCAATCCCTTCGCGTCTATCGCGAACATCTACAGCAAATGGAAAATTTGTTATTCACCGGCAATCTTCCCGAATTGCAGCTTTGTCTGGCTGCCGGAGCGGAAAACCGGACCCGTATTGAATCATTTGGAAAAGGCAAATCATTATGAATTTATCCATTCTTCCCGGACACCCCCTATCAGGGACCGTTTCACTCCCCGGTGACAAATCGCTGTCGCACCGGGCGGCATTGTTCGCGGCTATGGCGGCCGGACGAAGCCAGATCGACAATTTTCTCGTCTCCGGCGTGACTTCGCAAATGCTTGAAGCGATGACCCGGCTGGGCATCATCTGGAAATTGAATGGAACCAGCCTGACTGTAGACGGCAAGGGGCTGGGTGGATTCTCCATTCCCTTTGGCCCATTAAATTGTGGCAATTCTGCCTCAACATTGCGTTTTTTGGCCGGAGCGCTGGCATCCAGTGGAACACCTGCCGTGCTGGACGGATCCGCCGGTTTGCGCCGCCGCCCGATGGACCGCATTATCACCCCATTGCAGCAGATGGGTGTAAATATCAAAGGCAATTCCGGATTTGCTCCCCTGAGCATGGGGGTATCGCAGCTTCCCCTGAGGGGTGGAACTTTTGAATTGCCCGTAGCCAGCGCGCAGGTGAAGACCTGCCTTCTGCTGGCCGGACTGGCTTCTGCCGAACCGGTGACTATCATTGAACCCGGATTCTCCCGCGACCACACCGAGCGAATGTTGACCGGTATGGGAGTGCACATCAAGACGGAAAAAAACGGCACCAACGGATCCTCCCGTTACCTGACCCATCTGACTCCTCCAGCCGCGCGGTATCCTTTGAAACCCATCACCATGACCCTCCCCGGCGATTTTTCATCGGCTGCTTTTCTCATTGTGGCGGCGTTGATCACCCCCGGATCAGAAATTACATTGAAAAATGTAGGGTTGAACGCCACCCGCACTGGCCTGCTGGACATCCTGTTGTCCATGGGAGCCGATATCCAGATCACCGCGCAGCCCTCGCGCAACGGGGAACCGGTGGGCGACCTGACGGTGCGCTCCAGCACCTTAAGAGGCGTCACCGTTTCCGGCGGGCAGGTGGTGCGTATGATTGACGAGTTCCCCATCTTTGCCGTGGCTGCCGCCTTCGCGGTAGGGACATCCTCCGTGTGTAACGCGGAAGAATTACGGGTCAAAGAATCAGACCGTATTTCCGCTCTTTGTACTTCATTGCACAACCTGGGTGTGGATGTAAACGAATCGCCCGATGGCTTTACCATCCATGGAACGGGAGAGATCAGGGGTGGAACCGTTAATTCCCATGGCGATCACCGTTTGGCCATGTCCATGGCCATTGCCGGACTGGCAGCCCAAAAATCAGTCACCATTGAAAATGCCGAGATCATGAAAGAGTCTTTCCCTGAATTTGCCGATGTGATCATTAAACTGAGCGGAAGCATGTCGCAAACCGTGGATGCTTCCAGTATGGAAAAGGTATCCGCCTGATGGTTCCGGGTAACAAATTTTTTCGCCTGGGACTGATCGGCTGGCCCCTCGGTCACAGCCTGTCACCGGTGATGCACGAAACCGCCCTCTCGGCGGCTGGGCTGGAAGGCGACTACCGCCTGTACCCCATTCCATTGGATAAAGAGGGTGATATCCGGCTGGTTGAAATCCTGGAACGGGTGCGCTCCGGTGAGATTGACGGCCTGAATGTGACTATCCCGCATAAGCAGACGGTCATTCCCCTGTTGGATGAGTTGTCTCCCGCCGCGAATGCCATCGGCGCGGTGAATACCATTTTATTCCGCGATGGAAAACTGATCGGAGAAAACACCGATTGGATTGGTTTTACCAATGACCTTTCCAAATTTCTTCTAGAAGATATTCCAGCCTCTGACCGAAAAGCTCTGGTGCTGGGCGCCGGAGGATCCGCGCGCGCGGTGGTTTTTGCCTTAACATTAACCGGCTGGCAGGTAACAGTTGCCGCCCGCCGGTTGGAACAGGCCAGCCGATTGGCCGCGGATTTCACCTCATCGGATGCCGAAGTCCATTACGTTTTGTTGGATGAAGCTTGCGTGAAATCATCCACGCGGTTGATCGTCAACTCCACCCCACTGGGAATGATCCCGCGTGTCGCGGATTCACCCTGGCCTGTCGATGCCGGTTTTCCTATGGGCGCGGCACTCTATGACCTGGTCTATAATCCGCCCGAAACCACATTGATGAAAGTCGCCACCGCAAGCGGCCTGCGCACTACCAACGGCCTGGGGATGCTTGCCGGGCAGGCGGCGCGGGCATTTGAGTTGTGGACCGGTATTAACCTGCCTGTGGAAGTGTTCCGTCAGGCAATTGTTGAAAGGATGCCCGTATGACTCTGCGATTTCTCACTGCCGGTGAAAGTCACGGCCCGGCATTGACGGCCATTCTCGACGGTTTGCCTGCCGGGCTGGCTATTGACATCGAAGCTATCAACGCAGACCTCTCCCGCCGCCAGAGCGGCACAGGAGCCGGTCCGCGCATGAAAATGGAACATGACCGGGCGCTAATTCAGGGGGGTGTGATGGGCGGCCTGACCACCGGCGCGCCGCTCGCCCTGATGATAGAGAATCGCGACCATAGCCACTGGAAAAGGAAAGATGTTGATCCATTCACAATCCCGCGCCCGGGTCATGCCGACCTGACCGGCGCGGTCAAATTCGGCCTGATCGATCTAAGGCCCGCGTTGGAAAGGGCCTCCGCGCGCGAAACTGCCGCGCGGGTGGCTATTGGATCGGTATGCCGTCAGCTGCTGGGGCAGTTTGGCATAGCCGTCGGAGGTTATGTTTGTTCGATCGATGGGATTGATGCGGATATTGATTCCATTCCGTTGGAAGATCGGGTCAGGCAGGCCCGACTGACTGATGTGAACTGCCCTGATCCACAAGCCGCCGAAGTCATGCAGGCGCGCATCCGTGAAGCCACCCTTGGTAAGGAAACCCTCGGCGGAGTGATCGAAGTGGCAGCCACCGGATTACCCACAGGCCTGGGTTCCTACGCCCAGTGGGATCGGAGATTGGAAGCAAAAATTGGCGCGGCAGTTTTAAGTATTCAGGCGATTAAAGGGGTTGAGATCGGCCCGGCATTTGAGAATTCACGTAAGGCTGGCACCACAGTGCATGACGCCATTCAAACGGATGGCCAGAGCATCACCCGAACATCCAACCGGGCTGGTGGTCTGGAAGGCGGGATTACCAACGGGCAGCCGTTGATCGTGCGCGCGGCCATGAAGCCCATTGCCACCACCCTTACACCACAGCAATCGGTTGATCTGGCTACCGGCAAACCGGTTAAAACGAAATACGAGCGTTCCGATTTTTGCCCGGTTCCCCGTGCCGTGGTGGTGGTCGAATCCATGCTGTGTTTTGTGTTAGCCGACGCGCTGCTCGAAAAACTGGGCGGTGACTCGCTGGATGAGATGCGCCCGCGCTTCGCCTCGTTGAAAACTCTGCGATTGGATGATTTTCACATGGATAAAACCGCGCATGTCTGGTGGCCGGAATGAATAGCCTGTTCCTGTACGGACCGCCCGGTTGCGGAAAAAGCACCACCGGCCGCATCCTCGCCGCCAATCTAGAGCTGCCTTTTTTTGACCTGGATGACGAGATTGAAAAAGAAACCGGCAAACCAGTCTGGCAAATCTTCGCGGATGAAAGTGAAACCGGATTTCGCCGTCGTGAGACGGATATGCTGCAAAAGTTATCTTCGGGCAAACCGGCTGTGATCGCCTTGGGAGGCGGAACTCTTTTAAATCCCGGGAATCGGCAAATGGTTGAGACCACCGGACAGGTCATTGTTCTGGATGCTCCACTTGTGGTGATCCACACTCGCCTTAAGGAAGACCCGAACCAACGGCCGCTGTTGGCCGGTGAACTGGAAAAGAAACTTAAGAGCCTGCTGGAAGTCCGCGCGGAGCACTACAATTCCTTTCCACATCACGTGGATACCGGAAAGTTGACTGCGGAACATGCCGCCTGGCAGGTGCAAATCCTTCTGGGAAGGTTTCATATCAGGGGAATAGGTACGATAGGAACCAGTGCGTACGATGTGATTACACAACCTGCTGCCATATCTTCTATCGGTCAAGAAATGGCAGCACGGAATCTGGCCGGCCCGGCAGTTATCGTCACCGATGATCATGTCGGCCCGTTGTATGCTGACATTGTATTAAGATCTTTACAGCAAAACGGCATTCCCGCGCAGATCGTACAGATCAGAGCTGGGGAAGAATTCAAGACAATTCAGACGGTTGCTGATTTGTGGAAATCATTCCTGTCGAACCAGTTGGACCGGCAAAGCACAGTGATCGCCCTGGGCGGCGGCGTGGTCAGCGATCTGGCTGGTTTCGCGGCCGCCACATATTTACGGGGTATCCGCTGGGTTTGCCTGCCGACCACGCTCCTATCCATGGCAGATGCCTCTCTTGGCGGTAAGACTGGCGCCGACCTGCCGGAGGGCAAGAACCTCATCGGCGCGTTCCACGCGCCGTCATTGGTGTTGGCCGACCCGGATGTGTTGTCCACCCTGCCGGAACGGGAGCTGCGTGGCGGACTGGCTGAAGTGATCAAACACGGGGTGATCAGCGATCGATTGTTGTTCGATGCCTGTCGGGGATTGACAGGATTATCGGTAGAAGAAATTCGTCAAAAACCGCTGGCCGCGGTCATCCGGCGGGCCATGGCGGTAAAAATCAAGGTAATTGAACAAGATCCTTTTGAGAAAGGCATCCGCGCCATTTTGAACGCGGGTCATACCATCGGTCACGCCATGGAATTGGCCACTGACTACACCGTCAGTCACGGTGAAGGGGTGTCCATCGGGTTGGTGGTGGAGGCCCGCATGGCTGAAGAATTGGGTGTTGCCCGCTCTGGTCTGGCTGATGAGATCAGCGCAGTGCTAACAGGGGTGGGTTTGCCTGCGGTCATGCCGGCTGGATTGGACCGTGATATGGTGGAAGCCGCCATCTTTCGCGACAAAAAACGTTCCGGCAGCGGTGTCAAGTTCGCCCTGCCGGTTGAAATCGGGCAGGCCAGATATGGCCTGTGCCTGACACTGGATGATTTACGGAGAAACCATGCCTTCAATTCTTGTTTTACACGGACCTAATTTAAACCTGCTTGGCTTGCGCGAACCGGGAGTCTACGGCACCCTGACCATGGAGGATATCAACGCGAAAATGGTCGATCTGGGCAGGGAACTCGGCCTGGAAGTGCGCTGCGCCCAGTCCAACCATGAGGGCGCGTTGATCGACGCGCTGCACGACGCGCGAACCTGGGCGGCCGGTGTGGTTTTCAACCCCGGCGGGTACACACACACTTCTGTGGCGCTGCGTGACGCCATCAGCGCCATCAGTCTGCCGGTGATCGAAGTGCACCTCTCCAATGTGCACGCCCGCGAAGAATTCCGCCACAAATCCATGATCTCCGCGGTGTGCGCGGGGACGATCAGCGGCCTGGGCGAGCAATCCTACCTGCTGGGGCTGCGGGGGCTGGCGGGACTGATTAATAAATACTGATAAATGTTTTTGGAAATAATACAGTGGTTTTATTTCCATCACCACCTTAACCGAACAATATATATTGACATGGGGAAAGAATGGGATTTGTGTTAAACTTGCTCATCAAATCATGTGGAGAATATCATGTCTGACGAAATTGTCGAACCAGTCGCTGATGTTGAAGTTGATGTAGATGAAAATGAACCCGTGTTTTTCAACATGAAAACACTGACATCTATCGCATCCTCCGCCCGCATCCTCTCATGGGTGGTGCTTGCCGCGTTTGTGCTGATGATGTCAGGCAATATTTACAACCTGCGAGAGCTGTCACAGAACACCGCGTTCACCGAAATGGTGGCCAATCCATCCATCCGTGTCTGGATTTTCACAAACATTCTTACCCCGCTGTTCACCGGCGCCACCTTCTTTGTTGTCCTTCAGGGTGTTTGCAACATCATTGATGCCCTGCTGGAAATTGATTTCAACACCCGCGAAACAAAATAGTTTTCATTTTCACCGTTTTGAATAAAAGGCTGGAGGATTTCCAGCCTTTCCTTTTTGTTATCTGGAAAATAAAAAAAACCCCCGCGGTCATCGCGGGGGTTCGAAAAGGCTGGGTAATTTAGATTTTTACTACGTTTACAGCCTGAAGACCTTTGGGGCCTTTTTCGATGGAGAACTCCACTTTCTGTCCTTCGGTGAGGGTGCGGAAACCTTCGCTCTGGATGACGGAATGATGCACGAATACATCAGCGCCATTTTCCTGGGAGAGGAAACCATAACCCTTGTCATTATTGAACCACTTTACTGTACCAACTACACGATCTGCCATTTTCTTTTTCTCCAACTTTCTGCTTGAAAATCCTAATACCGACCATAGCCGCCATTCCCGCGGTTTCCACCACC
>CAYNJT010000102.1:0-4638 GCA_964397625.1 uncultured Leptolinea sp.
CCGAGCAGCGAGGTGATCGACCGCGGCCTGTCTGAAGTGCAGGACCTGATCCATGTGGATTGGTCGGTCAACGAGGCGGTGGCCTCGGCGGTGGGCGTGGGGCACACCCTGGCTGGGCGCGATTGCGTGGTGACCATGAAGATTCCCGGGCTGTTCCAGGCGGGAGATATCTTCACCAGCGGATCGGCGTTCGCCCAGCAGCGCGGCGGCCTGGTGTATTACATCGCCAGCGATTTCACTCCCAGTTCCACACAACACGTCATTGATCCGCGCTACCTGTTCAAATCCTGCTTTGTGCCGGTTTTTGAACCGCGCAACCATCAGGAGTTGCACGAATCCGCAGCCATTGCCGTGGAGATCGCGCGCCAGTACAAAACACAGGTGGTTATCTTCCCCAATGGAAACCTGTGCCACAGCGAGGGATTGATCCACCTGATGGAACCGCTGCGCCGCGACCCGATCCAAATGCCGGAAAGTCTGAAGGAATTCAATGTCTTCCCGGGCTACGCGCGCAAAAATTACAACCAGTTTATGCGCGAACGCATGCCGGCGCTGGTCGAAATGGTGGAGAGCAGTCCGCTCAATATCTGGGAAAAAGGTTCCGGGAAGATGGGCGTGGTGACCGCCGGTATGAGCGACCTGTACGTGCGCGAAGTGAAGGACGCGCTGGGGCTTGACTTCGACATCCTTTCGCTTGCTTGGACTAATCCGTTGCCCATCGACCTGATCACCGAATTCTATAATTCCATCCAAGGCGATGTGTACGTGATCGAAGACGGCTATCGTTTCATCCAGGAGGCCATGCAGCAGGCCGGTTTACACCCGATTGGCAAGGATGAATTCAGCTCCCTCACCGAATGGAATCCCGCGCTGGTAGCGGAGAAATTTGGCAAAACCGTCAAGCACAATACCGTTAACGTGCAGCCCATCAATCGGCCGCCGTCTTTTTGCCCTGGCTGTCCCTACCGTTTATTCGCCCAGGAAGTGGCATTACTAAGGAAGAAGAAGCAGCTTGATACAGTTTTTGGTGATATCGGCTGTAACGGCCTGTTGTATTTTATGAACGCATTGGATACCGCCCTGGCTATGGGCGCCAGCGAAGGCCAACGCATTGGTTATGTGATGGACAAACCGGAAGAAGTTGCCCGCTGCATGACAGTGGTTGGCGACAGCACGGAATGTCACACCGGCATGGACGCGACCCGCAACGCCATCTATCGCAATGTACCCGGCGTCAAGGTGATCCTCGACAACTCATGGACAGGGATGACAGGCGCGCAGCCTACCCCCACCTCGCCGGTCAACCTGGCCGGCCAGCCGATGAAGTTCAGCCTGCCCGAAAGCCTGCGCGCCCACGGCGCCAATGTTATTGAAGTCGGGGCGTATGACCGCAAGGGGATCCGTGCCGCGTTGAAAACTGCGCTGGAAGGCGCCGCGAAAGGCGCCTACACCACCATTGTGGTGCAGGACGGCGTGTGCATCCAGAAAGCCGAGCGCAGCACGCAGCGCGTGGCTGTAGATCCGGAAGTCTGCAAGAAATGCGGCGCCTGCCTGATCTGCCCGGGTATCGAAGCCGGCCCTGATGGCGTGCCTTTCGTCAACAACATGTGCGCCGGCTGCGGCGGCAACGCCCCGGCCTGTGTGCAGATGTGCCCCACCAGCGTATTGCATCCGGTTGACCTGAAGGACTTAAAACGCAAAACCATGCCGGAATATCCGGTACCGGATATTAAATTCAAAGCCGGAGACCTGGCCGGTGAAAAACTACCGGAACGATTGTCTCTTTCGATCCGCGGGGTGGGCGGTCAAGGCAATCTGTTCTTCGGAGCCGTGCTCACTCAGCTTGCCTCTCTGGCAGGCTATGACAAAAAGAATATTATTAAAGGAGAGACCCACGGAATGGCCCAGATGGGAGGTCCGGTGATCAGCACGTTCGCCTGCGGCCGCGCGGCCAGTCCGGTCTTCCTGCCAGGTACCACCGACTGCCTGATCGTCATGGAAAAAAGCGAGGTGCTGAGACCTGATTTCCTCGCGCTTCTTAAACCGGGCGGCACGGTATTGATGGCCGATACCACCATCCTGCCGCTGGGTTTCCCAAAAGATCAGTACCCAACCGACGAACAGATCATGGCGAACCTGAAGGGATTCAAGACAATCCTTGTAGACGTACTGGGCAAAGCCCTCGAGCTGGGCGACCAGACCGGGCGGGTGGCCAATGTGGTGATGATGGGCGTGTTGAGTACGATAGCGCCGTTTGACCGCTTCCCCGAAGCTGCCTGGCTGGAGGCGTTGAGGCTGGTGAACGCGAAACCCTCCGTGTGGGCGGCTAACGCGGCTGCCTTCCGCGCCGGGACTGAACTGGCGAAATCATCAAAGGTTTTGGCATAATCCAACTGGAGGCGTGTATGTTACAGAACCTTCTTGAACCGAAAAGTATTGCCGTCATTGGCGCCAGCGACGACGTGACCAAACCGGGCGGCCGATTGACATTGAACATCCTGACCAAGGGATTTGACGGCAACCTGTACCTGGTTAACCCCAAAGGCGGGATGATCCAGGGCGTGAAAGCCTACGCGTCCATCCCCGAATTGCCCGAAGCGCCCGACCTGGCGTTGATCGGCGTGCCGGCCAAATTTGTGCGCGCCGCGCTGGAAGAACTGGCCGCCAAAGGCAGCAAGATCGTGGTGGTGTTGAGCGCGGGTTTTGGCGAACAGGGGCCCGAGGGCAAGGCGGAAGAAAAAGCCCTGGCAGAGATCGCCACCAGACATGGCATGCTCCTGCTCGGCCCCAATTGCTCCGGGGTAATGACCTACGCCCATGCCAGCAAGTTTACCGGTGTGGCGTTGAAACTGGTCAAGGGGGGCATTGACTTTATCAGTGGTTCAGGCGCGACGGTGGATTTCCTGGCCGAACAGGCCATGCGCCGCGGTCTCAAATTCAATTCCTTCCTCACCGTCGGCAACTCCGCCCAGAGCGGGGTGCCCGACCTGATGGAAATATATGACGCCGGCCACAAACCGGACAGTCCGAAGGTGATGATCACCTATCAGGAAAGCATTGTTAACCCGCAGAAGTTCCTGAAGGCCTCGCGCAGCCTGAACAAGAAAGGCGTGCTGATCGCCGGGATCAAGGCGGGCAACACCCAGGCAGGCAGCCGCGCGGCGGCCAGTCATACCGGCGCCATGGCCACCAACGATACTGCTGTGCAGGCGTTGTTTGACAAGGCAGGCGTGATCCGCGTGAACTCACGCATGGAACTGGTGGATGTGGCCAATATCCTTACATTGGTCAAAGGCAAAGCAGACGGCAAACGCGTGGCCATTGTCACCGACGCGGGCGGCCCGGGCGTGATGTTGTGCGATGAGTTAAACAACCTGGGATTTGAAGTCCCCGCGTTCAATGAGCGCACCCGCGCGAGGCTGGCCGAAGTACTGCCGGCTGGGGCAGGCGTCGGCAACCCGGTGGATACCCTGCCGACCAGCGGCGCTGACCGGCTGGAAAAGGTATTAACCATTCTGACCGAGGAACTCAAAGACCTGGTGGATTACATCATTGTGATGAACGGCGATGCCGGCATGATGGATAATTGGGCGCTTTACCAGACGGCAAAGAAGTTCATGGATAGCAGTCCCATCCCGATCATTCCGTCGTATGTGTCGGTTTTGTCATCCGAAGTCCCGCTGGGAAAATTCCGTGAGATCGGCGGCTGCTACTTTGAAGACGAGGTTTACCTGGCGCGGGCGTTGAACCGCGTGGTCAACCGGCCGCGTATCTACGAGCCGGAGACCTCGGCAGCCGGTTATGACAAGAAGAAGATCGCCGGGCTGCTAAAGGATTGTCACGGCGCGCTGACCCCGCAGGTCACCCGAGAGGTGCTGCAGGCGGCGGGCATCCGCTTCCCCGGCCAGGTTGAGTTGACGGCCAAAACAGGATTAAAGGACGTTCCCTTCGCCTTCCCCTGGGTGCTCAAGGTTATAGGCCCGCTGCACAAGAGCGATGTGGGCGGCGTGCGCGTGGGCATCAAGGACCTTGCCGAAGCCGAAAAGGTGTGGGACGAACTGTTGAAGATCAAGGACGCCGCTGGCGTGTTGGTGCAGCAGATGGTCAAGGGCACCGAGGTGATCATTGGCGCGAACCGCGAGCCGGGTTACGGTCACCTGGTGGCCTTTGGTCTGGGCGGCATCTACACGGAAGCGTTGAAGGATGTGAAATTCGCGCTGGCGCCGCTGGCCAATGAGGAAGCCAACCGGCTGATCCATTCCATCCGGTCACTGGCACTGCTCAAGGGCGTGCGCGGCGAGCCGGGCATGGATTTGGATACCCTGAGGGATATCCTCATCCGCATCGGCCTGCTGGTGACTGATTTCCCTGCGATCCAAGAACTGGACCTAAACCCGGTGAAAGGCTACGGAAAGGACATCTTCACCGTGGACGCGCGCGTGCTTGTGGATTGAATCCCCCCTTGGTCCCCCCTCACCTGCACTGCACAAAACGCAGTGCGGTGCAAGTGTCACGAAGGGGGGCAAAACCCAAGGTGTTCCGATGGCTGAGCCTGCCTGCACTGCATGTCTTGATGCAAGTGTCGAAGCCATAATAGCCCTCGACAAGCTCGGGCAACGAGTATTTGGCGGCTGAGCC
>CAYNJT010000102.1:4738-8207 GCA_964397625.1 uncultured Leptolinea sp.
CATTTGCAGGTTTATAAAAGTCGCAAACAGATTTAAACTGTATTACCATTAACCCATTCCATCCCCTTGAGGTTGACCATGACCAAACGCTATTCCATCTCAAAAGACGTCTTTGAAAAATTCCCTGAATTCCGCCGCGGGGTGGTTGTGGCTACCGGTTTGACCAACGGGCCTTCTCCAGATGATCTGGTTGCCCTTTTACGCAAGGCTGAAGCCGCCATGCCGGGCATGCTGAGCATGGATACCATTCTGGAAAACTCGCGCATCGCCTCATGGCGTGAGGCGTACCGCTCCATCGGCATCAAGCCGACCGAATTCCGCCCCTCGGTGGAAGCCCTAGCGAGGCGTGTGCTGCGCGGTGAACCTCTGCCGCTTATCAGCAAGTTGGTGGATATCGGCACGCTGGTCACCATTCGCCACCTTTTACCCACAGGCGCGCACGCCATCGACCACCTGATGGGCGACATTGAGCTGCGCTTTGCTCGCGGTGATGAGAACTTCATCCCCTTCGGCACCGACACCCTGGAACATCCCGCTCCGGGTGAGATCATCTTCACCGACGGCGAAACAGTGATGACCCGTCGCTGGACATGGCGCCAGTCCAACCACAGCCTGGTGGTGCCCGAAACCACGGCCGTAGAGGTCAATGTGGATGGATTGCCGCCTTTTACCCAACGCGACGTGGATGCGATTTGCGTTGAGGTTGGCGAGCTGTTGGTAAAATACTGCGGCGGGACATGGCGTTATGAGATGCTGACCAGGGACCACCCGGTGATGGATTTGATCTAATTACCACGAAATATTAACACCTGATGCTAATATTTCAGGGTTTTCTGAATAAAACATTAGAAGTGAAACAATGATCGCGCTGTTTTCTTCTATTATTTCAGCGTAACCCTGATCATCACCACGTTATCAACCGCCTTATGGATCTCATCCGCGCGCGGCTCGCCCGCCTCGTCGAAGGTAACGCCGTAGAACTGCGCGTCGCTGCGCACCACCTTGAGGTGCTCGGTTAAACCGGCAGCCATGGCAGCCTTGTCGGCCACGGTCACGTCAGCCTGACCGTTGTAATCCTTCCCGCGAATGCGCAGGCTGACAGGCGCGCCGCCGGACAGGTTTTTCCACCACTCGCCGTGGGTGAAAATGGTTACCGTGTTGCCGTTTTGCGAGTAGCTGACCGGTGTGGAATACGTCTTGCCGCTCTTGCGGCCGGTGAAGCTGATCACGGTGATGGTCTTGCTGACCAGGCCGTGAAACGGGGAACGCAGGATAAACTTCATCATCGCGTTGATAAATGGCGGGATGGTGGTTTTCTTTTCGGTCATATACATTTCCTCCTGATGAGACCAAGTTAGTATGGATGGTAGTATTTCCAGAATAAATGTGAACTTTCAAATTGTAGTATGATTCATGAAGTAACGCTGATTGAAACGCAATTCAAAATCAAATTTCCTGAAACGGGAGGAACAGCATGGCCGGAAAATTTGTAGTCACCAAGACAAAGAGCGGCAAGTTCATGTTTAACTTGAAGGCGGGCAATGGCGAGATCATTCTGTCCAGCGAGGAATACAATGCCAAGGCCAGCGCGCTGAACGGCATCGAATCGGTGAAGAAAAACGCGGTCGACGACGCGCGCTATGAACGAAAGGCCGATAAGAAAGGCCAGCCATTCTTCGTGCTAAAAGCCGGCAACAATGAGCCCATCGGCAAGAGCGAAACCTATTCTTCGGAATCGGCCATGGAAAACGGCATCAAGTCGGTGAAAACCAACGCCCCCGGCGCCGCGGTGGACGATCAGACCGCCGCGTAGATGTATTTGAAGTGAAGATTGGACGGGACTGAGACCAGTCCCGTCTTTTTTTTGATATACTGATCTTTTGAACCACGAAATACCAACGGGGAAGGGTCATGCGACACCATGTGTTGACAGCCGTATAAAAACAATGTAATATGTACGGCAAAGGTGAAGAAATGCAAGAGACCAAATTAACGGTTCGGGTTCCCCGTGATCTTCTGGAAAATGTGAAGCGTTTCGCCGCCCAACACAATACCACCCTGACGGATCTGATCGAGGCGTATTTGCGCCAGATCCCGGATCAAACCTCGCTGAAAGATGCCCCCATTGTCCGCAGGCTGAGCGGTGTCCTGCCGGCGGATGTGAATACACAGGATTATAAAAGCCATCTTGACGAAAAATATGGCCGTTAGACCGTCCATCCTGCTGGATATTAATATCCTCTTGGATGTTCTGCAAAAACGCGAACCTTTTTTTGAGACCTCCGCGCGGCTGCTGGCCGCCGTGGAAACTGGACAGGTTCAGGGATTTGTTGCCGCCCACAGCATGACGACCCTGTTTTACCTGATCCAGAAAGGCCGGTCATCGGCTGAAGCCCATGCCATTCTGACGGGCCTGCTGCAATTTTTGCAAATTGCCCCGGTTGATCAGCGCACCATCGAACAGGCCCTCAACCTGGATTTCCGTGATTTCGAGGATGCTGTTCAAATGGTGTGCGCGCTTCAATGCAAAGCTGACGTGTTGATCACCCGCAACGTGAAAGATTATCCCGTCACGCTGCTGCCGGTGATGCAGCCGGTTGAGTTTTTGAGCACCTTATAACTCTGACGAAAATTTGGTGGGTGCTTAACACGCTGCGGCGTGGCATGATATTTGATGATGGGGGTTTTCCTGTTTGGATCCACTCGCGGGCGGGGAGGTGGGATATATCGTTTACTACCGCGTTAACCAATGTGAACTGGCTGGCCTTGATCGTGGCGGCCATCATCCATATCGTTCTGGGATTGATCTGGTTCCTGAAACCGTTGTTCGGCAGCGCCTGGGTGGCGTTGACCGGCAAAACGCTCGACCCGGCGCAGAAGTGGCTGCCCGCCGGGGTGCTGGGCCACCTGTTGATGGCAATTGTGCTGGCCGTGATGGTCAACCTGGCCGGCGCGATGACCGTGGGCGCGGGCGCGCTGGTGGGACTGCTTGGTTTGGTGGGATTCGTGATCCCCCTGGAATGCGGCGAACTGGTATGGGAGAAGATCCCCTTCAGGCTGTGGCTGATCCGCGTGGGCAACCAGTTGGTTGGCCTGGCGGTAAGTGCGTAAAGTTTGTTGTGGGGGAGCGGCTGGAAAAGGCCTATGGGGAAGAGTAGATTAATTAAACTTATAAGGTGGTGTCGCGTTTGATCCCACTATAAAAATCCCTTACCGGCATCAAATAATCTCCCCCAAATATGAGCGCCTCGTCAAGTTAGGGCATCCAATTGCTGATGTAAATTTGCCGGTGAGAATCCAGTGTAATGGCGCGCATTTGACTGGATTTCCGGCTAAAAAGCGAAATTGATTCGTTCAAAAGTTCATTCAACATACTTTCGGACTATAATATTCTCCTAACACTTCCTTCCTGCCGGAAGTTAAATTTAAGGAGAAAGCCATGATCGTAACAACCAAAGAACTATTTAAA
>CAYNJT010000103.1:0-4952 GCA_964397625.1 uncultured Leptolinea sp.
GCGCTCCCACGTGCCGGTCATGGACGGCTGCTCGCCCGTTTTTACCACGCCCCGCCAGCGGTAGGTGGACGGCCAGGTGCGGAACATGCGCACCACCGTGGTTAAAAGCCATACACTGAATGGCAGGTTCTCCGGCTTCCAGTTCTCCAACTCGTCCAGGTCGACGGCAATGCTGCCGCCCTGGTTCACCGCGCTGTACGCGCCGGCGGTGATGCGCGCGCCGGCTGTGTGGAGTATCCACTGCCCGCGGGCAGATTTGCCCTCCGCGAAATCCAGCAGGTTGGGGAAGGCAGGGGTGAAGTCCAATTCGGTCTGTTTGGATGCCTGCCCGACGGTCATACGCGCCAGGCTGCCGTCCGCTTCAATGGTCAGCGACATCCCGTCAACCTCAACCTGCCCCGCGCCGTTCATCTCGACCAGGGTGGGCTGTTCTATACGCGGATTGAAGATGCCGATCACCGGTTTGTCCGCGTAGCGCATCAGCCAGATGCGGCGGCCGTTGATCAGCAGAGGAATGGAACCCGGCTGGATGGCGCGCTCACCGATGCGCCCGCTTATCACCGTACCCGCTCGGCGCACAAAGTCGATATCCGGCAGGTAGACCACGTTAAACTGGATGGGATGTTCGATGTTGGAGCTGATGGGAGCCAGAAGGGGAAAGCTCTTCTTACCGCGTGTGTCTTCGCGGATGGTCAACGCGTTTACCCGCCCCTGCAGGTCAGTGAATCTGACATCCAGGTCGAGGCCGCGGTCGGTGATCTCGAAGCGTGCCGGGGTGATCTCCGTCTCAGCCAGGTCGGCCGTGCCTTTGCCGATCTCGAACGTGCTGCGGTCAAACCGCACGCCCGGCTGCCAGTACACGTCCACGGTGCCGTCTCGGCGGTAGCGGATCACGCGCATGCCTTTCCCGTTTATGGGATCGTCAAACGTCTGAGGCTCCAGGGCGCTGAATTCGGGGTCGCCTTTGATATCTGCCACCAGCAGTTTCTCCATATAATTAGTGGCAAGCCGGAAGGGGAACATCAACTTGCGGGGTGATGGATCATTATTCATGTCTAAATCCTCCCTTATTTTGTCAGAACAACCTTAATAATGATTGTCAAAAATATTATATGGATATTGGCCGTGTTGACCAATCGAGTAGCGCGCAGCCGTTAGGTGAAACAGGTCATATGATTCCATGTGGCAGGGGGCTCCGGGTGGGAGGATTTTCCCTCCGGCTGTGGTACGTGCGCTGGTGTAGAATCAGGCCAGCGTACCAGTCCCCAATCATCATCGATTTAATAGGAGCTTGATATGCCCATCCCGGATAGCTGGCTGCCCGCCCTGGTCGGTGAGACCGATCAACCCTATTACCAGCAGCTCTACCGCTTTGTTGCCGATGAACGCCACAAATACAAGGTCTACCCGCCTGCGCCCGATGTGTTCAACGCGCTGCGTTACACGCCCTTCGAGCAGGTACGCGTGGTGATCATCGGGCAGGATCCGTATCATGATGAAAACCAGGCGCACGGGCTGGCTTTTTCCGTCCGGCCGGGGGTGCCGGTGCCGCCCTCGCTGGTGAATATCTACAAGGAACTGCGCGACGATGTGCAATTCCGCGTGCCCAATCACGGCTGCCTGATCCCCTGGGCAGAGCAGGGGGTGCTACTGTTGAATGCCGTGCTAACGGTACGCGCCCATCAGGCCAATTCGCACCAGGGTAAAGGCTGGGAAAACTTCACCGACGCCGTGCTGCGCGCTGTGAACAGCCGAAAAGAGCGGGTGGTCTTCCTGCTTTGGGGCAGCTACGCCCAGCGCAAGGCGGAGTGGATCGACACCACCCGTCATACTGTGCTGAAAGCCCCGCATCCCTCACCGCTGTCTGCCGCGCGCGGATTCTTCGGCTGCGCGCATTTCTCAAAGACCAATGCCGCGCTGCAATCCGCCGGGCTGGCACCCATCAACTGGCAGCTGGCAGATCTGTAACCGCGTCTTGATCCCGCAGGGTTTTTTGGACCGCCTGGTAGACCTCAGCCAGGCTGACATTGTTTTCCCTTGCCAGGCGCAGGCAGTCGTCATACTCCGGGACGGACTGAATGATCCGGCCGTCCAGAATCTTCTCTTTCAGGGTAAGCCGCCCAAAAGCGGTTTCCACCTGCCGGAACTCGCGCCGCGCCTCAACGCGTTCGATGGGCTGCACGCGAAGCCCCAGCGTGGTGGTCTCACGCAGAAGCAAATCCACCAGCAGGGCTTCATCACGCCGCAGGGCCATCACCCCCAGCAGGGTGCCGGGGCGGTTCTTTTTCATTTGAATGGGCGTGAGGAAAACATCCCGCGCGCCGGCAGCGAACAGCTTCTCCATGATGTAGCCGTAGAATTGCGGGTTCATATCGTCGATGTTGGTCTCGATCTGCACCATCTCGGAGACATCCTTTTCAAAGGTCTCTCCGGTGATCAGGCGCATCACGTTCGGCCAGGGTAGGTCGCGTTTTCCGGCGCCCACACCCACACCCGTGATGGTCAGTGCCGGGCGTTCAAAGGTGGCCAGTGTGCCCAGGATGGCCGCCCCGGTGGGGGTGACCAGTTCCACCTGCGCAGCGGATGGGATCAGCGGCGCGTGAGCCAATCGCAGCACTTCGAGAGTGGCGGGCGCCGGCAGGGGGATCAGCCCGTGGTCGGTGTTGATCTCTCCCGCGCCGTAGGGCAGCGGGGATGCGTACAGCCGTTCAATGCCAAGCGCGTCCAGGCCGATTACAGCGCCGGTCACGTCGACGATCGAATCAAGCGCGCCGACTTCGTGGAAGTGGATATGCTCCACCGGTTCGCCGTGCACCCGTGCTTCGGCTTCAGCCAGCAGGGTGAAGATGCGTCCGGCGGTCTGTTTGACGTTGTCTGATAGACTGCTGTTCGCCAGAATGTCCAGAATATCAGAGAGGTGGCGGTGATGGTGGCTGTGCGGGACGATCACTTCCACATCAGCGGCACGCAGTGCGCCCTTGTGCGTCTCGGTGAGGCGCAGTTCCACCTTTTCCGGCAGATTTAGCGCGTCGATCCCGGCCTGCAGGGTTTCGAAGGGCAGACCGGCATCCAGCAGAGCGGCCAGGAACATATCCCCGCTGATCCCCGAGAAGCAGTCGGCGTAGGCAATTTTCATGTGAGCACCTCGTTCAGGCTGCCCGAGCGGTAGCCGTTCAGATCGACAGCCACATACAGGAAGCCCAGTGATTTGAAATAGTCAGAAACAGACGTGCGCAGGCTGACCAGGCGGTCAATATCGCCCGGCGCGACCTCAATCCGCGCCAGCGCACCGTGATGTCGTACGCGCGCAGTCTGGAAGCCCAGATCGCGCAGGTAACCTTCGCCGGCGGCGATCTGCCGCAGGCCTTCGCGGGTGACCGGCGAGCCGTACGGGAAACGGGTGGCCAGGCAGGGCGAGCTGGGACGGTCCCAGACAGACAGGCCCAGCGCGTGGGCCAGCTCCCGGATATCTTTCTTCGTGAAGCCCAATTCCAGCAGCGGGCTGACCGTTCCGGTTTCGGCCACCGCGCGGCGGCCGGGGCGGTAATCGTTCAAGTCATCCGCGTTGGTACCTTCGACCAACGCCGCGTAGCCCTCCTTTACAGCCATGTCGCGCAGCAGGAGAAAGCGCGCCCGCTTGCAGATATAGCAGCGCTCGGGCGGGTTGGCGGTGAATTGCGGGTCGGTCAGATCATCGTGATCCACCACGCGGAATGGGAAGCCAACCTGTCCGGCCAACGCGCGGGCAGCGGCGGCATCATCCGCTGATTCCACCGGCGAACTCACTGTGACGGCAAGCATCTTTTCGCCAAGCGCGGCGTACGCCGCGGCGCACAGCAGGCCACTGTCGACCCCGCCGGAGAAGGCCACGATCACCGATCCCAGCTCGCGAAAGCGGGAGAGCAGCGCCTCCCAGCGGGGATGGAGGGGGTTATCTTGCGGTATGGACGGCATATCAGGAACCCAGGCGGTTGATATTGTTTGCCAGCACACCCGCGCCGAAGCCGTTGTCAATATTAACCACACCGACGCCGCTGGCGCATGAATTGAGCATGGTCAGCAGGGCGGCCAGTCCGTTAAAACTGGCCCCATAGCCCACGCTGGTCGGCACGGCGATCACCGGCACCGAAACCAGCCCGCCGACCACACCGGGCAGTGCGCCGTCCATGCCGGCCACCACAATGATCACCCGCGCCTGCCAGAGCCGTTCGACCTGGCCAAGCAGGCGGTGAATGCCCGCCACGCCCACGTCAAAGAGGCGTTCCACACAGTTGCCCATCAATTCGGCGGTGATGGCGGCTTCTTCCGCCACCGGCAGGTCGGCTGTGCCCGCGGTGACCACCAGGATGCCCGGGCGTTTTTCGGCCTGCGCAGAGCGGTCAAGCACCAGCAGCCGCGGCAGGGCGTGGTAGGTCAGCTCGGGTAGCTCGGCGCGAACGGCCTCGGCCATGACCGGGTCAACCCGCGTGACCAGCACCCGGTCGTTGTGTTCCAGCAGCCGGCGCGCGATGGAGGTCACCTGTTCGGGGCTCTTGCCCTGGGCAAAGACCACTTCCGGGAAGCCGTTGCGCAGGGAGCGGTGATGATCCAGCGTGGCAAACCCATCCAAATTTTCGTAGGGCAGGCTGCGCAGTTCGGCCAGCGCCGCGTCCACATCCATCCGCCCGGCCTGAACCTGTTCCAGCAGGGTTTTCAATTTGTCTGTTTGCATCATACTGTCTCGTTTTGCATAGGTCAGGAAATTCCATTAAGAATACACCTTGGAGTCTACTCCAGGTCAAGGAAAAATCAGGGTGGAAACCGTGCCCTTGTAAAACCCGATTTCCACCCTTGTGGAGTGATCCACGTGATGAAATTACCTTAGCCCGCGTTCCTATAAGTGTAGCCTATTTTGGTCATTTCTCTAAATTTGATTTATCCCCCCTCTGCCTGCCTGACACCTGAACGAGCGC
>CAYNJT010000103.1:5052-8037 GCA_964397625.1 uncultured Leptolinea sp.
TTATCCAGACCGACCACGTCCGGCTCGCCGCCGGTGCGTTCCATCTCGCTGAGCGACCATAGCTTATGCGGGTTGGCTTCCAGCCGGGTTTGCACGTCAGCCCAATCGATGCCCGCATGGCGGGTTGGGTTCTGCTCGAAGCGGATTTTCAATCCGGTGAGCAGGTCTCTTATTTGTTCGGGGGAGAGAGGTTTGTTTTCCATGCTTCCATCATAGGAATATGGAACGGGACACGTCAAGCGGTGTATAACCCCCAAAGGGGGGTGGTTAATCACCTTATGTGATTAGGGATATCCCCGGATCATTCGAGGATGATTAACGATGGATTGACACAGAAAATTTATTCCACCTCGTCCAGCAGCTTGCGCTCGCCGGTCAACTTCTGGATCTCCGTCACATCCTGGGTGACTTCCAGCGTGCCCAGGAATTTGCCCTTTGGGTCGCGCACGGCGTAATAACGGATGTGGATGAAACGGTTCTCCGCGTCACCTGGTTTGGTCTGGATCCAGAACTCGGCTGTGTCGCGCGTTCCGGCGCGGAAATCCTCAAGGATCTTGAAGACGATCTGCACACTGTCGGGGGAGTGGCAGTTCATCACGTTGCGACCGATGATATCCGGCGTGCGCTCAAACACACGGTGCTTTCCGCCGGAGTAAAAGCGCACGTCGTTGCCCTCATCCACAAAGGTGATATCCACCGGCAGGTGGGTGAAGATGTGCGTGAGCTGCTCGGCGGTCAGCGCGCCCACCTGCAGCGGGATGCGATTTTCCTCGGCATCACTGCCGGTGTTTTGGGGGTTTCGGGATTCAGGCATGCAGTCCTCCATCAATGGTCTGTTAAAAGATACAGGCTTATTTAACTCTATTTTATCGTATTCGCCTGTGAAGCGTTTTGGTCAATCGCCCGGGTTTATGTTGCCGGTGGTGATATGCAACCAGTCAGATTACCTTCATTTCTTTTTCAGCGCCTCTTCGATATCCTTTTCGCGGTGGTAGCTGGAGTGGCCGTCAAGGTCAAAGGGCCATTCCGTCCGGCGCTCCCGGCCGCTAAACCATTTTTCAGGCACACCTCGAAGAACAGTTAGAGCTTCCTCCTGAACCTGGCGGTGCCACGCCAGCACGTCCTGCGGAGACCGGTCACGCCAACGCAGGTAGATGAGGCGGTTCCCGTCCGTCCAGTTGAGTCCCTTTTCCTCCGCCGGAACGCGCTGCTTTTTGGCCTTGCGGATCGTGTCGGCCTTCCAGTGGGTGATGTGCGCCAGGGCATCCTTCACCGTCCAGGGGTCTTTCGTCTCAGGGCGGGGAAGCAGCCTGTTCCATTCTTCCGAGGTCAGGTGGCTGACCAGATGATCCAGACGCTCGAACTCATCCGCAACACGTTTGATGACTTCCTCACGGGTGTGACGCATGGGTTGAACCTCCTATTGGTTTACTGACGCAAAATCTTCTCCAACGGCCTGCCTTTTGCCAGCTCATCGACCAGTTTATCAAGATAGCGGATCTTTTGCATCAGCGGATCCGCGATGTCTTCCACGCGCACACCGCACACCACGCCTTTGATCAGCGCGCAGTTGGGATTGAGGGCTGGAGCCTGGGCAAAAAAGGTTTCATAATCACGGCCCTGGTCGATCTGCTGCTGCAAACCCGCCGGGGTATAGCCGGTCAGCCAGCAAATGACGCGGTCAACCTCGTCTTTCGTGCGCTGCTTGCGCTCCGCTTTTTGGACATACAGGGGATACACATCGGCGAACTTCATGGCGACCACTTTTTTGTTCTGCATAGCCGTTCCTCCAGCGAGTGGTGTACCGATAACCTGATTATATTGAAGGATTGGGGACTTCCAGAGTTATTTGTTTATCTGCGGCCGTTCCATGATAAATCGCAGGATTGGATTTGCTGAAGTTTCCCCATTACGGAAACCGCGCCGATAGACATACCCGAATCCGACAAACAGCATATAGCCGATCGCGACCCCCACAGTATTGAAAATCACATCATTGATATCCGCAATGCGAAACGTGATTTTGGCAAAATACCCCGTTACCAGTTGTGTCAGTTCTATGATGATGCTGAAGAACGCTCCCAGAATGACAACATTCTTCAGGCGATAATCCGTGATGAACGGCAGTCCGAAGCCGAAGGGTACCATCAGCAGGATATTCAGCAGCGAGGTTTGCAGATCCCGGGGTGTGAGCGTGATGAACGGAATGAGATTCAATTCTTTACCGGTTGCCTGTCCGTTCAGCATCAGGTGTGGATTGAACAGCTTTAGCAGAATGAGGGATTGATATTGAAACAGCGTGTAATCCAGTACCTTAAAAATGTAGATGTAGAACAGGGTAAAGAATATCAAATACACAGGACTTTTCTTCGATCGAAGAAACAGGACGATGGCGAGCCAGATCAAGCCGAAAAGTAAAACAATCAAAAGGGCAAAATTCATGCGCCCATTATAAGGCAACTAAAAAACATGCGCGGATCCTGCGGGAGACCCTCTCCACACCTGTGCCGGACGCAGGCAGGCAAGCCGATGCGCGGCTATTTTTCGCCCAGATCGGTCAAGCGGATGTGCTCAACCCTGAAATTTGGGGACAGGCAAATGTATCATCCAACTTGCTCGGCAAACCCGATAAGGATCCCCTCGGGGCCGCGGATATAACAGAGCCGGTAAGAATCGTATTGCACCACTTCGCCGACGAGTTCGGCGCCGTGGGCGAGCAGGCGCGCAACTAGATCGTCGATGTCATCGACGGCAAACATGATGCGGCGCAGGCCGAGCGTGTTCACCGGAACGTTCCCCGGCGCTAGCCTGACCGCTTCGGGCGTGTGGAACTTGTCCAGCTCGATCCGCCCGTGGCCGTCCGGCATGCGAAGCATAGCAATGGTGGAGCGGACGTTCTGCAGGCCGAAGAGACGATCGCTTCTCCCTCCAACTCCATGCCCGGCTCGAGGAATAAGGCTTTGACAGCCTCAAGGTCGTCGACCA
>CAYNJT010000104.1:0-7756 GCA_964397625.1 uncultured Leptolinea sp.
GATCAGGATAGGTTAAATGTGTCTGTCATCGGGGCTTGAAGGCCGAGTTCGGTTGAGCGTTTCACAGGAGAACTTCCTCCAATGTGAAGTGTAAACTTTCCACTTTCCAGTAACTCGTCACCATTGTCATCAATCAGCGACATCATTCCGGGTGTGACAGAGAAGGATACAGTCTGTTTTTCTCCGGGGCGCAGGTTGATACGCTTGAAACCGATCAATTTATAAAGGGGAACTTTCACGGACGCCTGTTCGTCCGTCAGATAAATTTGGGCTACCTCTTCCGCTTCCATGTTGCCGGAATTAGCGACCGTGAACTGTATGTCCAGCGATTGCCCTTTTTTGACCTCTTTGGATGCCAGTTTCAGGTCTCCGTAGGTGAATTTGGTATAACTTAATCCAAATCCAAAAGGATACAACGGAGTATCCGTGGAATAGCGGTACGTACGCCGGTCCATGTTGTAGTCATCAAAGTCGGGCAGCTGCGCGGTGGATTGCGGGAAGGTGAGAGGTAATTTCCCCGAGGGAGATACCCTTCCAAAGAGGACATCCGCGATAGCCTTACCACCCTCCATACCCGGATACCAGACGAAAACGATGGCTTCAACCAGATCCGCGATCTCGCCCAGCGCGATGGGGCTGCCGCCAAACAAGACCAGAACAACTTTGGCTCCCCTGATCACCAGTTTCTTGATGTATTCCGCCTGTTGAGCCGGAAGTTCAATTTTCTCCCGGTCGCCTTGGCGGGTGGAGAGCAGGGCATCGCCTTCCTCACCTTCCAGCATCGGCGCGAGGCCCATGCAGGCAATGGTGACATCCGCGGCTGGCGCGGCCTCCAATGACCAGTCCCAGTCGTTGGCGGCGGTCTGCGCCAGCAGTGTGCCGGGTTTGTATTCCACTTTGGTGCCTTCCGGCGCGCGCTGCGCGATGCCTTCCAGAGCGGTGGTCATGGTTTCACCGATGCCGAAGTAACTGCCCAGCAGGCAGTCCAGATTGGCCGCGTTCGGGCCAACTACATACAGGTCGCGCACATTTTCTTTGAGGGGAAGGACGTTATTCTTATTCTTCAACAACACAATGGAGCGTATGGCCGTCTCATAAGAAAGCTTTTTATGTTCTTCGCAGCCCACCACGCTCATAGGGATGGACGCGTACGGTACCTGTTCGGGTGGATCGAACATACCCAACTTGAAACGGGTGGCGTAGGTGCGGCGCAATGCCTGGTCAATATCCGCTTCTGTAAGCAGACCTCTCTCCAGGGCTTCCGGCAGATTCTCATACGTGCAAATGCAGCTTTGATCACACCCGGCTTTCACGGCCACAGCCGCTGATTCAGCCGCGTCGTTTGTGTATTTGTGGTAAAGATGGAAATCGTTCAACGCGCCGCAATCGGATACAAAGTGACCTTTAAATCCCCATTTGTCCCGCAGGATTTCCTGAATGAGCAATGGAGAAGCACAGCAAGGAACACCATACAGGCGGGTATAGGCGCCCATCATAATTTCCACCCCGGCATCCACCACCAGTTTCTTGAACGCCGGCAGGTAGGTATCAAACAAGTCGCGTTTGGAAACATTAGCGTCGAATGTGTGGCGCAAGCCTTCGGGTCCGCTGTGCACGGCGTAATGCTTGCCGCACGCTGCTGTCCGCAGGTAGCGTGGATCGTCACCCTGCATGCCGCGGACAAACGCGGCGCCCATCTCACCGGTCAGGAAAGGGTCTTCCCCCCAGGTTTCCTGCCCGCGGCCCCAACGGGGATCACGGAATATGTTTACGTTGGGAGACCAGAAGGTTAACCCCTGATAAATGATCGTATTGCCGCGTTTGCGCAGGGTTTCGTGATATTTGGCGCGGGCTTCCGTGCTAATGGCTGTGGCAACTTTCTTAATCAGATCTGGATCCCAGGTGGCGGCCATACCAATGGCCTGCGGAAAAACCGTGGCGCGACCGTTACGGCCAACCCCGTGCAACGCCTCGTTCCAGTAGTTATATTCTGGAATTCCCAACCGTTCAATGGCCGCGGCATTACTGCACATCTGGCTGATCTTTTCGTCCAGTGTCATGCGTGAGATCAGATCATTGACCCGATCTTCCACAGGTTGTGAAGTATCCAGATAAAGAGGAGTATTCGTATCAGTTGAATTCATCAATCAAACATTTCCTTGTTTTCCGTAATATCTATAAACCGGCTACAGCCGTGAACGTCGGTTTTAACGCGGGGTATAACGCGGTGTACTGCTGGTAGTAGTCTTCATAAATCTTGACCGCGCCTGGGTTGGCCGTGGTCTTTTCAAGTGTTTTAATGGTAGCCGAGCAGCTTTCTTCAACGGTTTTCCAGGTTCCCACTCCAACACCGGCCAGCAGCGCGGCGCCAAACGCGGCGCCTTCGGTGGTATTCACGGTGACTAGTTCACTGTTCATCACATCAGAAAGCATCTGCCGCCAGAGAGGGCTGCGCGCGCCGCCGCCGGAAACACGCACCTGCTCGATCTTGCCCAGTCCAGCGCTCTTGATCAGTTCCATGGAATCGCGTAGACCGAAGGAGACGCCCTCGATGACGGAGCGTGTCATATGAGCTTTGGTGTGTCGAACGGTCAGTCCGACAAACGCGCCGCGTGCCAGCGGATCGGGGTGGGGTGTGCGCTCGCCGGTGAGGTAGGGCAGGAACAGAAGACCCTCACTGCCGGCGGGAACCTGCGTGGCAGGAGCCAGCAGGTCATCATAATTCATGCCGGGCGCCAGTGTGTCGCGGTACCAGCGTAATGAACCGGCTGCCGACAGCATGACACCCATGAAATGCCAGGTGCCGGGAGCGGAATGACAGAAGGCGTGCAGGCGTCCCTGCGGTTCGATCAAAGGAGACGGAGTGGTGGCGAAAACCACACCGGAAGTACCCAGTGTGAGGGCAACAATTCCCGGGGTCACAGCGCCCACACCCACAGCCTGGGCAGCCTGGTCGCCGCCGCCGCCGACAACCGGTGTTCCGGCTTTCAACCCGGTCAATTCAGCCGCGGCCTGAGAGATCAGGCCGGTAACCTCGGGCCCCTCATACGTCTTCGGCAGCCAGCTTTCGGGAATGCCCAGTTTGTCCAGAATCTCTTTTGACCAGGTTCGTTTCTTGAGGTCGAACAGGATCATGCCAGATCCATCCGCCATGTCAACAGCGTAATCACCGGTCAGATGGTAGCGCACATAATCTTTGGGAAGCAGGATATGCGCGGTTTTGGCATAGATTTCCGGTTCGTGTTTGCGTACCCAGAGGATTTTTGGTGCGGTGAAACCGGTTAAGGCTTTATTGCCGCATATTTCCAGCAGACGGTCAAAACCCAGCAAACGGGTGATTTCGTCGCATTCTTCAGCAGTACGTTGATCGTTCCACAGGATGGCCGGTCGTAAAACTTTACCGGCCGCGTCCATCATCACCAATCCGTGCATTTGGCCGGTCAACCCCACACCTTTAACATCCTCGCCATTGATTCCGGCCTGCTGGATCGCCTGCCGGATACTCTTTACTGAGGCATCCCACCATTCCTGCGGGTTTTGTTCAGACCACAATGGACGCGGGGTGGAAATGGAATGTTCGTTAACCGCGGTTGCCAAAACGTTGCCTTTTTCGTCAATCACCAAGGCTTTTGAACCGGTTGTTGAAACATCAATACCCAAAAATAATGCTTTCATTTCAACGTTTCCTTTGCTCCTCTGGGAATAATTGGTATCACGAAAAAAATCAACTTAAAACGATTTACATGAGTCGCGAAGAACCAGGTGAGTGGGTAACTCAACCTTTCCCGCTTTGATCTGACCATCCTTCATCATGTCCACCAGAATACGGGTAGCCTGCCTGCCCATCATCTCAAGGGGTTGCTGGACGGTTGTGAGACCGGGCATGGTTTGACCGGCCTGGAGGATGTTGTCAAACCCAATAACCGATATATCACCGGGGATTTTCAAACCCATATCCCTTACGGCATCCATAACACCAAATGCCATCAGGTCATTGGAGGCAAAAATTGCGGTAGGCCGGTTGGGAAGCGACATCAAATACTTCCCTCCGCGGTATCCGGTGGATTGTTCAAAATCTCCTTCCATAATCCATTCATTGTTGATGGATATGGCATGTTTTGCCATTGCCGCCTTGAATCCATGCAACCGTTCCTGCGAACAACCCAGGTCCATGCTGCCGGTGATGAACGCGATCTTTCGGTGGCCAAGTTTGATCAGATACTCCGTGGCGTCAAACGCGCCCTGGTAGTTGGTTGCGCCCACCGCCGGCCCCTGTTCATCAATGCCCTGGTGATCGACCAGAACATAAGGAAAATTTAGAGAGCGTAATTTTTCGAGAAAGTTGGCCGGGTTACGTGGAAGAATGAGGATCAACCCATCCACGCCGCTCTGAATAAGGGAGGTAATGTAACCGGCTTCTTTTGTTTCACGCCGGTGGGTGGTGTATAACATCATGTTATAGCTGGCAGATTCAAGTTCAATATCAATCCCGCGGATGATCTCGCCAATATAGGCGGTACCCAGGTCGGGAATGAGCAGCCCGATCATATTTGTTCGCCCGCTGACCAGACTGCGGGCATTCCGGTTGCCTACAAAACCAGTTCGCTTAATAACGGCTTTTATACGTTCGCGAGTTTCCGGCTTCACATTGGGTGAATCGTTGATCACCCTGGAAACCGTTCCGTAAGACACACCGGCTTCGCGGGCTACGTCAATTATGGTGATGTTATTGGAAGTAGATTTTTCGGGATTTCGCGCCATGAAAAAACTTCGCTTTCTGTGTAAACGTTCACAGAATATTCTATCGCAATATTGACGGGTACGTCAACAATTTTTTTCGTGACTATTTTATTCCATAACATCTGAATAGTATTGGCAACATGCGAATATATTAAACAGGTATCCCCGATTAGAAAACCGGGGATACCTGCAAACGAGACATGGGATGGATGTCAGGCTTTTACATTCATCCGGTACGAGCTGATAAACACAGCCAGGAACATGATGATCCCGCGTACCACGTACTGGGTGTAAATATCGAAGTTCAAGAGTGTCATGGCATTCGAAATCACGCCGATAAAAATGACACCCCACAAAGTCCCCCACACCTTGCCGATACCGCCGTTGAAACTGGTGCCGCCAATGATTACAGCGCTGATCACGTCCAACTCCCAGCCGCGGCCAAAACTGAAGGAGCCTGCCAGAACCTGGCCGGACATCATAAAACCGGAGATCACCGCCAATACCTGGATGGTAATGAAGCAGATGATCTTGGTCTTGCCAACATCAATACCGCTTAAACGGGCGGATTCGGCGTTGCCGCCGGTGGCATAGATCGAGCGGCCGATAGTGGTATACCCCATCACATAATACACGATCCCGAATGCGATCAACAGAATGATCGCCGGTACGGGAATGCCGTCCACATTGGTGGCTCCGGGAATGGCGATGCGGCCTCCGCCCAGGACATTGAACCATTCCGGGAACTGGTTGGCAATTGGAAAGCCGCCGCTGATAATACCGGCCAGTCCATACAACGCGTTCAGGGTCACCAGGGTGACAATAAAGGGAGGCATGCCGCCATTGTGAGCTGAAAGACCGTGGAACCAGCCGATAAGGATGGCCATACCAATGGAAATAGCCATACCGATGATGCAGGCTGTTGTCAGGTCCATGCCGCCTGCTGTCAGGTCTCGGCAGCAGCGGGCGACAATCACGCCAGAGAGAGCTACAGTGGAACCGATCGACAGGTCAATCAATCCGGCAATGATCACCATGGTCATGCCGAATGCCATGACACCTTTCAGTGAATTGGAGCGCAGGATGTTCATCCAGTTGCCCCAGGTCATAAAGTTATTTACAGTCAATGCCAATGCCACGACCAGTACAACCAGGATGACCTCAATGGCATGATCCAGCAGAAATATGCCGATCTTTTTTCGATTTAGGGTTTGCTTGCTTGCGGTTGAGATTCCCATGATGAACTAATCTCCTCTCATACAAATTTCATAGAGTTCATTGATATTGGTCGTGTCCGGGTTGATTTCATCCACGATCATTCCGTGCCGCATGATCAAAATGCGGTGGCATACTTCCAGCAATTCCTCCAGTTCGGTGGATACGAAGATGGATGAAATTCCTTTGCGGGCCTGCGCCCACATGATCTCAAAAATCTGCTGTTTCGCGTTCACGTCAATCCCGCGCGAAGGCTCGTCATACAACATGATCTTCGGATTGGTGTTCAGCCAATTGCCCACAACCACTTTCTGTTGATTACCACCGGAGAGGGAATTACACGCCGCGTTAACATCCGGCACCTTAATTTCAAGCTCTCTGACTTGTTTCAAACCAAAGGCCATGCGTTTAGGTTTGTCTTCGATCGTATGCCGGGAGGTCAGGTTTATGCTGGCATAACAGAGATTGTCCAGAATGGAATGGATCAGGATTAGACCTTCAAGTTTTCGGTTTTCCGGTGTCAGGCCAATGCCTGCCTTTTTCATTGTCCTTAACCCCGCATTTTTATATGAAACGCCTTCTACAATGACTTCTCCGCTGTCTACCGGATCGGCGCCAAAGATGCCGCGCAATAATTCTGTGCGTCCCGACCCGAGCATTCCGGCTATCCCAAGTACTTCACCTTTTTTGAGTTTAAAGTTCACATCCTGATACCACCCTTCGCGACTCAAGCCTTTTACTTCCATGATGACTTCATCCTGGACTTTAATATCCTTCGGGCGGCTCTGGGTTTTAACTTCGCCAAACATCATATCGATGATGTCTTTGTGTTTTACTTCTTTCATTTGAACGGTACCCATCAGCCGGCCATCCCGCAACACGCTGACGGTATCGGCGATCTGGGGCAGCTCTTGAAGCTTATGGGTGACATAAATAACCACCACACCCTGGTCTCTTAGGGCGCGCACAGCGTCAAACAGGCTTTGAACTTCGTGCTGGGCCAGGGCTGAGGTTGGCTCATCCAGCATGATCACCTTGGGGTTGAAGCTGAGTGCTTTGGTGATCTCCACTACCTGCATTTGCCACATACTTAATCGAAATAAAGTCTCGCGTGGATTGATATCCACCTTCATTTTTTGCAGGAGGTCACCTGCCATGTCGTATGTCTTTTTCCAGTCGATGATGCCGTGTTTTTTGGGCAGGCGGCCCAGAAAAATATTTTCGGCAACAGACAGGCCGGGAACCAGGCTCATTTCTTGATAAACAGTAACAATCCCTTTCGCGTTGGCATCGGAAGTTGAATTAAAGGTCAGTTTCTCATCATTAAGATAAATGTTGCCAGATGTGGGAGAGACCGCCCCGGCGAAGATCTTCACCAGAGTCGATTTGCCGGATCCATTTTTGCCAACCAGAGCGTTGACTTTTCCGCTTTGAAAGGAGATAGAAATGTCGTCAAGGGCGCGGGTACCGGGATAGTCTTTTGTTAAATGTTCCGCTTTGATCTGTAGTTCGCTCACCTTGTCAACCTCCAGTAGTAGACTGCCGATTTGCCAAAGAAGAAAATCGTTTATGCCATTTGAAAGATAAGGATCAAAAAAGGATTTCGGGGGATTTCTTCAGAATGTTGCTTCTGCAATTCATTATAGCTACGGCAGCACCTTTTTTGAAACAGGGAGACTGACAACAGTCTCCCTGTTTCGCCGTTCCATTTCACGGATTTTTGTCCGATACGTGGATTACTTGATCTCGAGTTCTTTCAGTCCATTGTCCACGCGCCATTTATTGACGGCGGCTTTATCTG
>CAYNJT010000105.1:0-7745 GCA_964397625.1 uncultured Leptolinea sp.
TCTCGGAGAGGGCCGCCTGATCAACCTGGCTTCCGCCGAAGGACACCCCGCCAGTGTCATGGATATGTCTTTTGCCAATCAGGCACTTGCCGCGGAATACATGGTGAAAAACCATGCCAAACTGCAAAAGAATGTTTACAGTGTTCCCGCCGAAATCGATGCTGAGATCGCCCGTCTGAAATTACTCTCCATGGGCGTAACCATTGATACCCTGACGGATGAACAGGTGAAATACCTGAACTCCTGGCAGGAAGGGACCTAAACCTAGTTTCCGGCCATAATTGCCATGTTTCCCAGGGCGCTCCAGGATGATAGAAATACCTGGAGCGCTCTGGTATAGTACCGGCCGTTGTCCGAAATAAAAACTGTATCCGGTGTGTACCCGGTGATGATTACTGTGTGTTCGAAATTTGCCACAATGGTTGAATTTCCAGCGGAATCGACATACGGGACAGAATACCCCGGCACGGTATTAAATATTACCCAGGCAATAACAGGTCGACCTGAGGAAATTTCTGTACGAATATCATCCCAGGAGAAACCCTTACCGGAACGCGCGCTGACACCGTACTCGTTAAGAAGATTGGCAATCGGGTCGGCATGTACTCCATAGGAATTCGGGGGAAGTTGTCCCTGTTGCCCATCAAAACGTCCAACGAATCCCAGATCGGGATTATCGGAATGTGGCAAACGGCCAAGAAATTCATTTTCATCAATACCAACACCAAAGAAGGAAGCCCAATCAACGGCCGTGCGTGCTTCACAGTCCAGAGTGAACCACTGGGGATTAGTCGTTACACCGTCGATCATATAGCTGTCAGGTAATGTGTCAACCTGTGGATTGGGTTCGGGTTGGGGCGGCTCGACCGTTTCAACGACTGGTTCCGCTGGAATGATGGTAGGATGAAAGAGAAAACTGATGGAAGTGGGAAATCGAATCGGTAGAAATGGCGTCTTTGTTGGATTAACAACAGGCTGGCTGGCGGAATCATCAACAGGGGAGGCTGCCTGAGCAACAAACTCTCCCTGAAGCGCTCGACTCTGACTGATATTCTGGATCGTCAGAAAAGCCGCGAAGACAATGCAAAGCAGGGTGGTTAAAAGACCGGCTGCGATGACCAACCACTGCCAGGATTTGATTTCATTCACCCGATTATTTTACCCGGTTTACGAGAGTGGAGTAGGCATTACCCGGGGAAGGACTTCGATGACAACGAATATGGGATCACCGAAGGGTATACCTTCGGGTGTATACGCCTGCCACGCGGATCGATATTTTCCCTGTTCCGAAGGCGCGGTGAATTGAATACGAATGACTGCCTGACTTCCAGCCAGGGCGGGCACGAGAGATTGCTCAGTGTTGGCACCCATTGGTTCCCCACCGGTTAGACGCAAAGTGTAGAGGAATGTCCAGTTGCAGGTCCCCTGGTTTTCGACAACCCAACGTTTATCAACCACATCACCCGGGGCGAAAATTGTGCCATCAGGGATGGTCAGGTCATTGATATAAGCCAGAAGATTACTGCAACCAGTCTGCCTGGTGGGCTCCACGGTTGCCGCGTGTTCAGACGTTATGGCAATTGTGGGGAATATTTGAGTGGCTGTAACTGCCGCAGTCGGGGGGATGAAAAGTCCAGTTTCTTCCTTAACACCGCGAGTTCCAGAACACCCTGATAGAAATACCAGGCAGATGATTACCGCAGCAATGCGGTTATTCTTCTTGATCGGAACCTTCGTCATCGCCGCTTAAAGCCAGTGGTACATCACCACCCATGGCGCGCTGCCTTACAGCCGCGTCAATTTCCTGGGATAGTTCAACATTTTGCTGCAGGAATTCTTTGGCATTCTCTCTCCCCTGTCCAAGGCGGATGTCACCATAGGAGAAGAAAGCCCCGCGTTTGGTGATGATTTCAAGCTGCGTGGCCAGGTCAATAATATCGCCTACTTTGGAAATGCCCTGGTTGTACATAATGTCGAATTCGGCTGTGCGGAATGGCGGTGCGACTTTATTCTTGACCACGCGTACGCGCGTGCGGTTACCTGTAATCTCGGCACCCGATTTGATGGACTGGATACGGCGTGTATCAAGGCGGACAGAGGCGTAAAACTTTAGAGCCAACCCGCCTGGTGTGGTTTCAGGATTTCCGAACATAATGCCAATCTTCTGACGTAATTGATTGGTGAAGATCATGGCGGTTTTCGTCTGGCTGATGGCGCCGGATAATTTTCTGAGGGCTTGAGACATCAACCGCGCCTGCATACCCATTGTGGCATCGCCCATATCACCTTCAATTTCAGCGCGGGGAACCAGGGCGGCTACTGAATCAACAACTACCAGATCAACAGCGCCGGAGCGCACCAATGTTTCCGCGATTTCCAATGCCTGTTCGCCGGTATCTGGCTGGGAAATGAGCAGGTTATCTACATTGACGCCGCAATGTGATGCGTATACGGGATCAAGGGCGTGCTCCATGTCAATGTAGGCGGCCGTCCCGCCCAGTTTCTGTGCTTCAGCCACGATATGCTGGCAGATGGTGGTTTTCCCGGAGGACTCAGGCCCAAAAATTTCTGTGATCCTTCCACGGGGGATGCCTCCCACACCCAATGCGATATCCAGGGAGAGCGATCCGGTAGGGATAGCTTCAACCGTCATATGATGAGCTTCGCCCAAACGCATTATGGAACCTTCGCCATAGCGTTTGGTAATATCAGTTAAAGCTTTTTCAAGAACAGCCCGGCGGGCTTCGTCCATCGCGGATGGCATGGGGATATTCGCGTTTGAATCAGAGGTGCCAGATTTGCGGGCCATTTTTCTCTCCTGTGCGTTGATGGTATCAGTATAGCATTATTGTTCTAAAAGTCAAGAAATCCCAAACATCATATGATCAAAAAACCAGTTGGAAAAATTTTGATAATTTATTATGATGATAGTCTATATGAGTATCTGATTGGTTTCATCATTGTCTTTTTTTTTCGGTCAGAATGATACAGGGAATGGTTTTTGTCGGATGAGGTGAATAGTGGGAGACGATCAAACCAGAATTTATACAATTGGTATCATCGGGGGCGGCAAAGTTGGAGTGGAGCTATTCAGGCTATTTTCTGAGAGCCGCCTTTCAAGGGTCAACTATGTGGTTGACCGTGACAACAATGCCCCCGCCATTATTGCTGCCCGTCAGGCGAAGATAAAAACATTTGATGATATTGAGAATGCATTGACGAACAAAACAGATTTTGTGTTTGAGGTGACTGGATCAGACCGTGTTGTGGAAATTCTTAGGGGCAGGATGGATGATGCCTGTGAAAAGCTTATCACACATAACATGGCATTTATCATTTTGCAGGCAATTGAAGAGAACAACAGGCATCTTCGCGATTCGGTGATTGCTGAAACCGGAGATATTAAGAAGACGATTGAGAAGAACCTACAGGAAACTGAATCCTTGATTGAGCATATAGGAAAAGTAACATCTGAAATGCGAATGCTTGCATTGAACGCGAGGATTGAAGCCGCGCGTGTTGGGCAGGCAGGTCAGGGTTTCGCATTGGTAGCCGAACAAATGAGCAAACTTACCGATTCTGTTCGAGAGATAGCCCGAAGCATGGATCAAGTGACGGAATCTGTTCGAACGACTTCAAACCAGATTGAAATATCTTTGAATCGGCTAAAATAGCGGATCCGGGCAGAGTTCACTTAATTATTAAAAGTGGACTGTAGACAATGAAGCCAACTTTGTGTAACTTCCAACGGCAGGCCGGGTGTTACTGCCAGAACCGGAATATCCTGACTGGAAGGATCACTTCCTATTAGAGAAATTTCTTTAAGGTTTTCATTCAACCACCGGGCAGGTAAAAATCCTACAGCTGCCGGGTTATTTGTGATGGCGGAAGCCAGATTTTCTGCCGCCGGGGCTATCCAAACCTGACCCAGATTTGAAGATTTTATTTCGGGCACAAACTCAAGTAACAGGGAGGATATATCCTCACCTTTCGGGTAATGCCAGACCTCAACTGGTTGCGTCAGATAGGAATCAGAGGCAGTGCAATCCGAACAAAGCTGCTTAAGGGCTTCACCCCAGGTGGTATAACCTGCCCTATACAGAAGTGTTGCCTGGTTATGGTTCAGGTATATTAACGGATTCTCTTTATGTGCGGCGAGAACCAGTCGATCAGATCCCAGTCGAAAAACCTGTACCTGGGCAGGGATCTGTCTATCACCCCAGATTAGGGAAACATTGGCTCCGGTCTTGCCCATTTCGCCGGCTGGTTTTTCTTCGAGAATAATATGCAAACCGTTAGATTGAAGGGCACAGGCTTGAATGGCCGGTGACAGGTATTTCAGGGTCGGTGAGAGTTCCAAACGCAGCGAGACATCCCGAACCGCGCGGTTTTGACACGCGGTTAAGAATAGCGCGGTAAGGAAGGCAGCCAGAATAATTCGTTTACCGGATGAATGAGACAATCAGAATAAGTGCTCCCAGAAAGCTGCAATAAATGGCAAAAACGGATAGTGCCCGGCGGTTCAGGAAAGCCAACAGCCACTTGATGGACAGGTAGCCAACAATAGCCGCGGCAAGCGTGCCAATCAAGATAACAGGCAGAAAGGTCGACAGGCCGGCGATGTCACGTAAATCCAACGCGCTATATAGCCCGGCGGCCAGCATTATGGGAATGGACATCAGAAAAGAGAATTTTGCCGCGTCAGTCCGTTTTAAACCACGCATTAGTCCCATAGAAATTGTCGCGCCCGATCGTGAAATTCCCGGGAAGATGGCTACAGCCTGACCGATCCCGATCAGAATCGCATCCAACCAGTTAATGGAGGAGAAATCACGCTCCTTGCGGCCAATCCATTCGGCAACCATAAGTAAAATGGCAGTGACAAATAACAGGATTGCCACGGCTACCGGATTGCTGAATGCCGCTTCCACAACAGGTTTAATCAACACACCGGCCAGTCCTCCTGGAATGGATGCCAGGATGATTAACCAGCCCATACGAGATTCAACTGTGGCAAAGGGCTGCCGCGCGGCGATTCCCTTGAAAAAGGCTGTCAGGATGGCGATCAGGTCTTTCCAGAAGTAAACAAGCACGGCAACCAGAGTTCCCAGTTGGACAAGGACGTCGAAGACAAACGCCTGATCAACCGGAAAACTCCACCCGAAAAGGTATGGGATGATCACCAGGTGGGCGGAGCTTGAAACTGGGAGGTATTCGGTCAAACCTTGAACGATACCCAGGATGATGGCTTGGAAAATGGTCATGATTTCCTCGATGGAACTTATTTTTTGGGATGATTGTACTGCGTTAAAAACTCCTGCGCGAAAGCGGAAAAGCGCTGCTCGAGGATAGCCTGCCGGCACAGAGTTACCAGCCGAATCAGGGTGTGCAGGTTATGGATGGAAATCAGGGTGGAAGCCAGCATTTCGCGGGCCGAGATGAGATGGCGAATATATGACCGGCTGAAATTCAGGCAGGTGTAACAATCGCAGGTTTCATCGATTGGGCGGGGATCACGGACATGAACGGCGTTCAACATATTCACCCGGCCTCGCAGTGTCATGGCGGATTGATGTCGGGCAAGCCGGGTGGGCAGAACACAATCAAAAATGTCGATTCCACGCAGAATGCCATTGACCAGATCTTCAGGAGAACCAACACCCATAAGGTACCGTGGCTTATACGATGGCAGAAGAGGAACGACGGTTTCAAGAACCGCGTGCATTTCAGCTTTGCTTTCACCGACGGAAAGGCCTCCAATGGCCAATCCGTCAAACGGCTGACTGGCTGTCCATTCGGCGGAACGTTTTCGCAGGTCATCAAACACGCCGCCCTGCACAATGCCGAACAATGCCTGATCTTCGCGTGTTTTAGCCCGCAGACAGCGTTCCGCCCACGCGGTGGTTCGCTCGAGCGCCTCTTCGTTATACAGCCTATCATTCGGTGGGGCGCATTCATCAAAAGCCATGATGATATCCGCTCCTAACTTCTGCTGAATATCGATGGATTTCTCGGGAGTTAACCGGTGCATTGACCCGTCAATATGGCTTTTGAATGTGGCGCCATCCGCGTCTATTTTACGGATAGCTGCCAGAGAGAAAACCTGGAAACCGCCCGAATCGGTGAGAATGGGACCCGGCCACCGCATAAATTCGTGCAAGCCGCCCATTTCAGACACCAGGTCAGCGCCTGGACGCAGGTAGAGATGGTATGTATTGCTCAACACTAATGAGGCGCCCAACTCTTTAAGTTGGGCCGGGGTAACAGCTTTTACCGTCGCCTGCGTTCCAACCGGTGCGAAAACAGGCGTGGGAATATCACCGTGAGGAGTGTGGTACACACCAGCACGGGCAGCGCCGTCCTGGGCAATCAATTCGTAGGAAAATTGGCTGGATTCGCTCATCAAAAGAGTTCCATTTATAAAGAAATTATCCGAGACGGGGATTATACCTGAATGAATGCTTGCGTTATCTTCACCCAGTGGATATACTACCGCACATGATAATCAATGATCATACAGATTGGCTTGAAATTGACTTGGGGGCTTACAAAAAAAATATCGCAAAAATGAAAGAGATCACTGGAAGACCGGTGATGCCTGTCATAAAAGCGAATGCTTACGGTCATGGCCTGGCCGAAATCGCGCGTGCGGCTTTACAAGGCAGCGCGGCGATCTGTGGGGTGGCGCGTACAGAAGAGGCTTTTCGCATCCGCCGCAAGGGAATCCACGGAAAAATGCTTGTTCTGGGCGGTGCCATGCCTGACCATGTGCCTTTTGTATTATCTGAAGATGTATCTGTCACCTTAACCGACCCGCAAACAGCAAAGGCCTTTTCAGAAGAAGCTGTTCGTTTGGGCGGAATGGTGCATGTTCACGCCAAGGTGGACAGCGGGATGAATCGCCTGGGAGTGCCCGTCGAAGAAGGGCTGGATTTTCTCAAATTGTTGAAGAGTCTTCCCGGCTTGCAGGTGGACGGCCTTTTCACCCATTTCGCGCGCGCCGATGAATTGAATGCCGGTACTACCGAAGCTCAACTGGATCGATTTAATCGATTCTTGACAGATGTCAGGCAGGCTGGATTGATGCCCCCACTGGTTCACGCCGCGAATTCTGCCGCGTCTCTTTACTTTCCGGCAGCTCGCTTTGATATGGTTCGCCCGGGTATTGCCCTGTTTGGGATCAACCCTGCTCCTGAAGCGCCATTGCCAGATGGGTTTCAACCCATTCTTGAATGGAAAACCCGTTTGATCTCGATTAAAACAATTCCAGCATATAGCGGTATCAGCTATGGCCACCGCTATACCACCACGAAAGCAGAGCGGGTGGGGGTCATCGCCGTGGGTTATGCGGATGGATTCCGCCGGGTCGATGGCAACCAGGTGCTTATCCAGGGAAAATACGCCCCGGTCATCGGGTCGGTATGTATGGATCAATGTATGGTCAACCTGGAAGGCATTCCTGAAGCGAAATTGGGCGATGAAGTTGTGCTTATCGGCCGGCAGGGTGAAAAACAGATTAGCGCGGAAATAATTGCCCAGAAATGGGGAACCATCGCTTACGAAGTTGTTTGCGGGTTGACAGCCCGATTACCCAGAATTTACAGGGACTCATAATGGCAGAACTCCAATTGAATAATGGTAGAAAACAAAAACGCTGGGTCGCGCCTGTTTCCATCACGCCTGAAGCGGATGAACAGTTGAAAGAGTACCCACCCGCCTTCCGGCAAGTGCTGTTTAATCGTGGT
>CAYNJT010000106.1:0-7574 GCA_964397625.1 uncultured Leptolinea sp.
TTATCAAATGAACTATCTGTTCCTGTTCGGTAACATTATCTTTTGAATTGACAGGTAGGACTTTTTTCGCGACCCGGGGGACGATGGTTGAAGGTTGATTATTCAGCGTTTCAACGATAAGTCTTGATCTCCAAGTGTTCGAACGGATTTAGTCAAAACATCAATTTCAATTACGAAGACGCCATTGAGTAGATGCTTGTTTGTCCGGTAATAGTAATCAGCAAGAGTTTCTGTGTGTTTGTTATCTACATCCCTACGCAAGACAACAAACCGGAATTTATCACTGGATATATGCTGTAAATAAAAGACAGCTTCATTAATAAATCCCATCTTCGCGCTTGGAACATTGCCGCCTTCAGTCCACGAGTAATTCTTGCACTCACCTATGTAATTGCCATCATCAGACACAAGATCAAATTTGTGGTTCTTTGGCGGGTTGCCAATCGGTATCGAATGTTCAGTTTGGAAATAAACCCGGAAATGTTGGCCAAGCACTTCCGCTGCAATTGTCTGAAAGCTCTTTCCTTTACCCGTGTTCTGGCTATTAGGCTCTGGCATAGTCACCTTCTCCCGTATAAGTCATAAAATTACTAATTCTTAGAAACCTTTATTATTTCTTCAAGTGAAGCATGACATCCGATAAAGATACCTTAATTATCATAATCCAAATTTCTTAGCAGAGAGATGTTCACTTCCACCCTGAGATTATCCCCCTCTTATGATTCCAAATGCACTGGAATAGGAATGGAGCTTGTTTAATAACTTGATTAAATTATATTTTCGCTAACGATTCTTTTGCAGTAGAATAAATACTGCAATTAATACTTGACAAATGCGAAACACTTGCTATAATTTACAGTATGAAATCTACTGTGTTAATAATATGCGAGGGCTTATGAAGGCTTCTCTGGGCGACATATCTGAAATCCAGGTTGGCTATCAATCGCGGGAAGGGATCCGCGCGCATCCTGATGGTAGCCACTTTTTACTTCAGGCGCGAGATTTCAACATCCTGCACCAGGTAGATTGGTCCAACCTTACCAGGTTTACCCCTGCTGGCTCTATGACCAAATCGGAAATCCAGCAGGGTGATGTCTTGTTCCTGGCCAAAGGGCAGGATAATTTTGCCTGCCCAGTAAACCGCGTAACCAATCATGTCCTCGCGGCAAATTCATTTTATATCTTACGGCCCAACAAGGCAACGATTCTACCTGATTACCTGGCCTGGTGGCTCAATCAAACACCCGCGCAGGAGTACATCAAACTGAACCGTAGTGGTAGCTCACTCCCCTTCCTTTCCGTTTCTGCGTTATCGCGTCTTGAGGTTCCTATCCCACCCATTGAGGTACAAAGAAAAATTGGCGAATTGGAGCTGCTGAGAAAAAAGGAAGCGGATCTATTAGGTTTATACCTGTTAAAGAAATCGACCTTGATCCAAACAGTCTGTCTGAATGCAATTATCGAATAGGAGAAAAAGAGACATGGCTAACTCACATGCAAGCAAGAATGAAATCGGGCAAATTGTCTGGGCGGCCTGCGACACCTTCCGCGGCGCCGTGGATCCTTCGGAATACAAGAACTATATCCTGACGATGTTGTTTGTGAAATACCTGAGCGATTTGCGGAAAGATGTCCTTGCGGACTATACCCGGCGTTACAACGGTGATATGGTTCGTGTGGAACGTGCCATGAAGCGGGAACGCTTTGTGATTCCAGATGAATGCACATTTGATTATCTCTATGAACGGCGTGACGCGGCGAATCTCGGTGAAATTATCAACATCGCCCTGGAAAAGATTGAGGATGCCAACAAATCCAAACTGGAAGGGGTCTTTCGCAACATCGATTTCAACAGTGAAGGCGCGTTGGGCCAAACCAAAGACCGCAACCGCCGCTTGAAGAATCTACTGGAAGATTTCGCCGATCCCCGTTTGGACCTGCGTCCCTCCGTTATCGGCAATCGCGATGTCATTGGGGATGTTTATGAATATCTGATCGGCCAGTTCGCGGCAGGTGCCGGCAAGAAGGCCGGTGAATTCTACACACCGCCGGAGGTCTCCATTCTGCTGGCAAAACTGGTGCAACCTAAACCCGGGGACCGTATTTGCGATCCAGCGTGCGGGTCAGGCTCTTTGTTGATTCGGGTGGCCAGGGAAACCGGCAGCCAGAATTATTTCCTCGGCGGACAGGAATCCAACGGCTCAACCTGGGCGTTGTGCCGCATGAATATGTTTTTGCACGATATGGACGGCGCGCAAATCGAATGGTGCGATACGATTTCCAACCCGCGCCTGCTCGATCATGATGAACTGATGCGTTTCAACGTTGTGGTTGCCAATCCACCTTTCTCCCTGAAAAAATGGGGCGCTGAATTTGCCACGAACGATCCGTATAACCGCTTCCACCGCGGATTGCCGCCGGCCAGTAAAGGTGACTATGCCTTTATCAGTCACATGGTGGAGATCGCGCTGGAAGGCGAAGGCCGCGTGGGGGTCATCGTTCCGCACGGCGTGCTCTTTCGCGGCGCTGCGGAAGGCATCATTCGTAAGCAGTTCATCGACGAGAACATCCTGGAAGCTGTCATCGGGCTGCCGGAGAAGCTCTTCTTTGGAACGCCGATTCCCGCCGCCATTCTGGTATTCAACAAGGCGCGTAAACCCTGGACCGAAGCGCAAACCGAACGCGACCGGCATATCCTGTTTATTGACGCTTCACACGACTTTGAAAGCGGCACCAATCAGAACGTTCTGCGCGAGGAAGACATCAACCGCATTTTCCAAACCTATTTGGATTTCAAACCCGTTGAGAAATATGCCTCATTGGCGACGTTAGCCGATATTCAAGCCGCGGATTACAACCTGAACATCCCGCGTTACGTGGATACGTTTGAAGAGGAAGAAGAAGTCGATATTCCCGCTGTGCAGAAAGAAATCGAGGCAATCGAAGCGGAACTGGTTCAGGTGCAGGCTGAAATGAAGAAATATCTGGAAGAGTTAGGGCTTGATAAATAAAAAGGCAGTGCAACGGTTACCGTTGAAAGCCTCCAATCGGATTATACCTGTTTTTTCTCACAAGGAGCACAAAATTGACTGATAATTTGCCGGAAGAAAAATCCGATATCATCATGTATCAAACCGAGGGCGGCGATACCCGGTTAGAGGTTCGACTTGAAGGTTCAACGGTCTGGTTGAGCCAAAAAATGATGGCGACCCTATACCAAAAGGATGTTCGAACCATCAATGAACATATTAAATCGATCTATGCGGAAGGCGAGCTTGATCCGGAAGCAACCATCCGGAAATTCCGGATAGTTCAAAAAGAAGGCAAAAGAGAAGTTTCCAGGCAAATTGATTTCTACAACCTGGAGATGATTCTCGCGGTTGGCTACCGCGTAAAATCCCACCGCGGCACCCAGTTCAGACGCTGGGCAACCGAACGGCTGCGCGAGTACCTGGTCAAGGGCTTCGTTATGGACGATGAGCGCCTGAAAGAAGGGCGTGGTCTGGGCGCGGATTATTTTGACGAGCTGCTCGAGCGCATTCGTGATATTCGTGCCTCCGAAAAGCAGTTTTATCGAAAAATCACCGAGATCTACAGCCTGGCTGTGGATTACGATCCCAACGCGGAAATCACCCGTGAATTTTACGCCAGTGTGCAGAACAAACTGCACTGGGCGATTACTGGACATACCGCGGCTGAATTGATCGCGGATCGCGCCAGCGCCGCCAAACCGAATATGGGCCTGACCAGTTGGAAGGGCAAAAAAGTGCGCCAGGCGGATGTGACCGTGGCCAAGAATTACCTGGCAGAAGATGAACTGCGCAGCCTGAACCGCATTGTGACCATGTACCTGGATTACGCCGAAGACCAGGCGGAGCGCCACCAGCCCATGTACATGCGGGATTGGGCGCAAAAGCTGGATGCCTTTCTGCAGTTCAACGGGCGCGAAGTGCTGCACGATGCCGGCCGGATTTCGGCGGAGGTGGCCAAGACATTGGCGCTCTCGGAATATGAAAAATATAACACCGCCTGCCTGGAACGGGAAGCCAGCCAGCCGGATGAGGATTTTGATCGAGTTTTAAAACGCCTTAAGGTAAATTGTGACAGTGATACTGGGGGAGTTCAATGACTAAACCAGGGAATGATAATAAAGAAGGTTTTAAAGACACTCTATTAGGACAGTTACCATCACAATGGAAAGTTCTATTTATAGATGAAATTGCAGAAGTAACTATGGGACAATCCCCCGACTCAAAATATTACAATGTTGTTGGGGAAGGTCTTCCACTTATACAGGGCAACGCAGACTGTAAAAATGGTACAACTCAGCCCAGATTCTGGACAACTCAAATAACCAAGACATGTGATCCTGGTGATTTAATACTCTCTGTAAGAGCACCAGTAGGGCCTGTCGCGAAATCCTCGCATCATGCATGTATTGGTCGAGGTGTTTGCGCAATCAAACCTGCTCAGAGTAGTAATTACTTGTTTCACATATTGATTAGCCTAGAGAATAAATGGGGTAAGATTTCACAAGGTAGTACTTTTGATGCTGTAACCTCTTCTCAAGTTAAGAAATTACGAATCGCTGTTCCACCGATAAAAGAACAAGAAAAAATCACTTCCATAATTTCTGTTTGGGATCACGCGATTGAGCGTGTTCAGCGGCTGATCGAGGCCAAACAGCGGCAAAAAGCCAAATTGGTCTCCCAATTGCTTTCCGGAAAAATGCGTTTTCCTGGCTTTCAGGATGAATGGAAGCAGGTAAAGCTGGGCGCCTTCCTTCACCCTAAATTCCGCAAGGTTGTGAAACCTGCCGGGGCTTATCTGCGGCTCGGGATCCGCAGTCACGGCAAGGGCACGTTTACATCGGTTGTGGACGACCCGGAAACCATCGCGTTGACACACCTTTTTCAGGTTCGCAAGGATGACCTGATCGTCAACATCACCTTCGCCTGGGAAGGCGCGATCGCCCTGGTGGGTCCGGATGGTGATGGAGCGCTGGTCTCGCACCGCTTCCCGACCTATGTTTTCAATACATCAAAGATGCTGCCGGAATATTTCAAGCATCTCATGGTCACTGACCGATTTTTCTATGAGCTGGATCTGATCTCCCCTGGCGGCGCTGGTCGCAACCGGGTGATGAACAAAGGCGATTTCTTGAAGATTACGGTTGCCGTTCCCGATATTGAAGAACAGAAGAAGATCGCCGTCGTGCTGGGCGGGATGGATGAACAAGTCGCCTTGTTAAAAAAATACCTGGAGAAGCTAAAAGAGCAGAAAAAAGGTCTGATGCAGAAGCTGCTCACAGGTGAAATTCGGGTGAAGGTGGATTAGGAGGGATATCAAACATGCTCAAACGTTTTCAAATCATTCAGGGTGTTGGCACATTTTCAAATTATCGCTCACCTAATATGGGAGTTAATCTATCAAGAAACACCGTTCTTTATGCGAACAATGGTTACGGAAAAAGTACAATCGCAACCATCTTAAAATCCGCGCACCAAAATAACCCTCAGCTAATCACAGCCCGTCAAACCTTAACAACGCAGCAAAGTGCTATCGAACAACAGATTGTTATCAGGGTTGAAAACGGGACGATCGTATTTCAAAACAATGTATGGTCTTATAACCCAGCCGTTATAAAGCCAGAAATTTTAGTTTTCGACCAACAATACGTGTTCGATAATTTATTCGTTGAAAAAGTTGAATCGGAACATAAACAAAGCATTCATAGAATTATTATTGGACATGAGGGCGTCCAAATAAGCGAGGATTTAACGATTGCCAAAGCTTCAGAGAAAAGCTTAAAACAGACGCTTGATGAACGCAAGAAAGAATTGAATGGTAAGCTCACCAGGACTGGCCGAAGGGATTATTTGACCATTTCCGATTCTGAAGTATCAGCAATGATCGCTGAACTTCAGGAAATTGAAAACAAGCTGCAGATAAGCCGGGAAAAAGATGAGTTGTCTGGATTAATAAAATTCTCAACACTTCCAAGCATGGGTTGGGATTTTTCAGAAATCTTAGATGCCTTCCATATCAATCTCCAAAGTATTCATGAAGATGCACGAGTCCTTTTCAATGAACACATTCAAAGCCATTTGAAAAAGCCTGATACCGCCGAGGGATTTATCCGGCAAGGATTGGAACAACTTGTGGATAATTGTCCGTTTTGCGGTCAGAGTTTGGAAGGTGCGGATGCCTTAATTCGCACTTATCAGGAACTATTTGACCTGGCTCATAGCCAGGCAATCGAAAAAATCACTGGTTTAAGAAACACCTGGGCGAAATGGGATCCAAGTGCGGATATCCTCAGAGCTAAAGGGGTTTCTGACCAATGCACTGTGTCACTCCAAAAGGTTGATGCGCGTTTAGCTCTGAATATCTCCAATAATGTTCCCTCCATTGATTTTGATGGTTTTCAACAACTCGCGCTGGATGTAAAGGATCAGATTATTGATGCTCTCTCGAAAAAAGAGGCAAATCTAAATCAGGAAATTGATTTACAGTTCTTAATTGATTTCGCGAAAGCAAAAGAGGAATTAAACCAGCAAATAGATAATGCGAATAATCTGTATCAGAATGCCGCTCAATCCGCAAAAGAGCGGCTGGAAGCCATTGACACACAATCTGTTCAGGCTCTGGAAAGTCGAAAAGGTCAATTGTCTGAATTAAGAAAACGTTTTTCACAAGAAGAGAAATCCTGGTGCGCAGAATATCTACAATTAGAAAGCGACCTTCAGGCAGCTTCAAGCCGTTGTCAGGATTTAACAGACAAATTGTCAGCATATTCGGTTGAAATATTCAGGACATATCAGCAAGGCATCAACAAGGTATTAGATGACCTTGGAGTTGGTTTCAGGATTGAGAACCTGGTTGAGCAAGTGGATAAACGCGCAAAACAGCCTTTTGCAGAGTTCCAAATCATCATCAATGGCTTGCCAGTAACCTTACAGGAAAAAGATGATTGTCCATGTTTTCAGAACACCCTTAGTGAAGGTGAAAAGAATACTTTGAGCTTTGCTTTCTTCATCACACAGCTACGTCAAAAAGGGGATCTTTCGAACACGATCGTTGTTTTTGATGATCCGTTATCCAGCATGGATGATTACCGCCGGGTAATTACAGCGAATATAATTCGTGATCTTTCTTCACAAACAAAACAAATGATTGTATTAACCCATAAGCGAGACTTCCTGCTTTTACTTTCTGAAAAGCTTGATTCAGTCCAGGTGCTTTCGCTCAAGAAAGATAATGTAAATGGAAGTTCGATAATCCCATTCGATATTGAAAATGAACGTAAAAGCGAACATCAAAAAATAACTGAAAAGCTTATAAAGTATCTGGATGAAGATTTTTGTGAAGTGAAAACCATTCAAGGTGATATTCGTTTATGCCTCGAAGCGGGTTTGCGGTTCAAATATTTCCGGTATTTAGGTGGAGCATCAACTCTAGGGAAAATTTGTGATGTTCTGCAAGAACAGAATAAATTACCTGCAGATTTATTGCACGACCTTCGAGATTTGAATGAAATTTCAAGCCCTGTTCATCATGGAGACCATGATATC
>CAYNJT010000107.1:0-7509 GCA_964397625.1 uncultured Leptolinea sp.
GTCCCCCTCGCTGCCAAAATCTCTGGAGATGGTTACAGTTGTCATGTCACACCTCCTGTCGAAAATATGGGTTTGAAGGAAAGTATTTTCTTTGATTCCATTATAGCAACCTGAACCATAAATAACACCCCCTGTTTGTTATTCGCATATGTTATAATCTCATCGGAAAACGAAGACCCATGGTGTCCTTTTATTTACTCCCAACGTTATAACGCTCCCTCTGGAATAAAACCTTACATCTACGTTTAGGCGCGTCCTGGCCCTGATCGGGCTGGGAACGCGCCTTTTTTACATCACACACTCCCGCGTATTGTATTTACCACACGCGGCGGAGATATTCTTATTTATCCATCAGGAGGAAACAGGCAATGAAGATTCAACTTTCAGACGGTAGGACAATCCCCATAGAAATGCACAAGGTGCGTATTGTGCAAAGCACCCAGCTGCCGGCCATCCGCCGCAGAAAAGAGGCCATCGAAAACGCGGGGTATAACACCTTCCTGCTGCGCACCCGGGATGTGTTCCTGGATATGTTGACAGACAGCGGCACCAACGCGATGAGTGATAACCAGTTAGCTGCCATGATGCGCGCGGATGATGCTTACGCGGGAAGTGAGAGTTTTTATCGTCTGACCGATGCGGTAAAAGAAATATTCGGCTTTGAATATGTTATCCCGGTACATCAGGGCAGGGCGGCGGAACATCTGCTGGCCAAGACCTTTGTTAAACCCGGCGATGTGGTACTAATGAATTATCACTTTACCACCTCCAAAGCCCATATTGACCTGGTGGGCGGGAAAGTGCTTGAGATTTTCACTGATGATGCCATGGTCACTAACAGTCAGGTGCAATTCAAGGGCAATCTCGACCTGAAGAAATTTGAGGAAGCCATCAAACATTACGGAGCTGAAAAAATTGCCTATGTGCGTATGGAAGCTACCACCAACCTGATCGGCGGGCAGCCATTTTCATTGGAAAACCTGAAGCTGGTGAAAGAGCTGGCATCCAAACATCATATCCCACTGGTATTTGATGGCAGCCTAATCTCTGAAAATGCTTACTTTATCCAATCGCGAGAAAAATCACACAGTGATAGAACCATCCGGGAAATTCTGAAAGATTTGATGAAGTATGTGGATATTTTCTATATGTCCGGCCGGAAAAGCGCGGCGGTTCGTGGTGGGATGATCGCTACCAATCAGAAAAAATTCTACGATCAAATTCTGCCCTTATTACCTGTTTATGAAGGCTTCGCCACATATGGTGGCATGTCAACCAAGGAAATTGAAGCCATGGCCGTCGGCCTGCGGGAAATGACCGAACAGGATGTGGCCAGCAGCGGCGCCGATTTCATTGAGTACTTCGTCAATCAACTTGAATCAAAAGGTGTTCCGGTGGTTACCCCGGCGGGTGGACTGGCCTGTCATGTGGACGCGAGGCGTTTCCTCCCGCATATCGCCCAGCCCCAATATCCGGCTGGAGCGCTGGCGGCGGCTATCTACCTGGTTTCCGGTGTGCGCAGCATGGAAAGGGGAACCATATCAACAGACCGCGACGCCCAGGGGAATGATGTTATGTCTGATCTCGAACTGGCGCGCCTTGCGGTTCCTCGCCGGGTGTTCACCATGAGCCAGTTGGATTACGCGGCTGACCGCATCGCCTGGTTGTATGCCCACCGCGACCTGGTACAGGGTCTAAAATTTAAAGAAGAACCCCCGGTTTTACGCTTTTTCTTTGGCAAACTGCAGCCGGTCAGTCCGTGGGCGGATGACCTGATGAAAGCCTTCATCAAGGATTTCGGCGACGCTTGTTAAAGATAATAACCGTGGCTGCATACCGCATGCATGGTTGGATATAGGATTAAGAACCGGATGGCGCCAACCATCCGGTTCTTCTACGCCCGTAAGAATGAGATCAATTCTGGAAGGTGTGCTGATTGGGTCATTGGTGGGACGAACTGACGGCGCAGCGGAAACCCATCTGGCCGTCATAATAGTGCTCAGCTTTCCCACTGGCACGGGTAGTGACACGCAGGTCGACCGCCAGGCTGGTTGCTCCACCGCCCCGTCGTATGGCAAACTCGCCGATTTGAGGTCCGCGCGGATTTTTATTCGGGGAAGAGGTGTAATAGTCCGGTGAGTAAAAATCAGGTACCCACTCCCAAACATTTCCTGACATATTCAACGCGCCGTATGGGCTCGCGCCAGCCGGATAATCATCCACCGGGGCGGTCCGGCAGTAACTGCTATAACCGCAGCGCGGCCCGAGCGGATAATATTCCGGCGCATGGTTGCAAATGTAATAATTCGCGTGATCGCAATCCAACTCATTTCCCCAGGGATATAGGCGTGCGTCTGTGCCCCGGGCAGCTTTCTCCCATTCAGCCTCTGTGGGAAGACGCCTGCCTGCCCATTGACAATAGGCAGCCGCGTCCTCCGCGTAATAAATCAGCGCGGGATATTCCTGCCAATCCGGGTGCACCGAGTAGGGGATATATGTCAGGGCTGTAGTTTCATAGATTTTCGGGCGGCAGGCACCGGCTGCCATACATCTGGCGTAAGATGAGTTGCTTACTTCTGTACGATCCAACCAGAAGGTGTCCAGGTAGACGCGATGCTGCGGTTTTTCATCTTCACCGGCACGCCCATCTGCGACTGAAGCTCCCATGTAGAAGGTTCCGGCGGGTACACAGACCAGGTTCGTGCCATCAACCGGAGATGTCCAGGTCTGGCCGATCCGCAGGCAATCCGGAAGGTCAGATGCTAACCGGTCCGCGTGAATTTTGGAGACCATCGTGAAGCTGAATATAAGAGAAGAAGACAACAGAGTCAGGGAAAATTGGAGAAATCGTTTGTTCATACATCCCTCATGCGGGGAATCGTAACATGGATCATTTTCTCATAAGGTGAATAAGACAACCTCAGGCGGATTAGGCTACAACAACCTGTACTCTCTGGTACGCATTTTGCATAAATAGTTGGCGACATATAATAGAAAAACACGCATATTTTCTAAAGTAGGCACTTTGATATCAAGAAATAAAAAAATTGGATGGCTTATGAAAATCCGCGATCTTTTGAAACCAAAACCGAATAAGTTTATGTTAATGTTGGTTGATCAGACTGAAATCACCTCCAAAGGGCTTGAACTGCTGACACACTACCTGAAAAAACGCAGTTCAAATGTGGCAAAACAGATCGTTGAGACTGAGAATCAGGCCATTGAAATGCGGCGGATTATGATTGAAGAATTGATGGATACGTTCGTCACTCCTTTCGATCGTGAGGATATCTTCGCGCTCTCCCGTGACTTAGACGACATTCTGCGCTATTCCAGCACAACCGTGGAAGAGATGGAAATACTGGATGTGACACCCACCCCGGCAATGCAAAAGATGGCCGATCTTTTGTATGAAGCATCGCGGGAACTTGGGCTGGCCGTTATGCGGCTGCAGGACAAACATTACTCAGTAGCCACCGAACATGCCAACGCGGCTAAACGCATTGAACACCAGGTCGAGACAACCTACCGTGAAGCTCTGGCTGAATTGTTCCAGGAAACCAAAGAAGTTAAACGGATGATGACTGTTTTGAAAACTCGTGAGATTTACCGGCATCTGAGCAACGCGGCTGACCGCCAGGCTCGCGCCGCGGATGTGATCTCGGACATTATTTTGAAGGTGGCCTGAGGCCGATCCATGGACGCGCAACTTGCCGCCCTGATCATAGCAGCATTGATCTTTGACTTTCTCAACGGCGTGCATGATTCTAGCAACATAGTTGCCACGATCATCTCCAGTCGGTCGTTGTCACCCCGCCTCGCGTTAGGGTTGACTGCCATCGCGGAATTCTGCGGGCCATTCCTATTCGGTGTGGCGGTGGCAAAAACCATCGGTTCCGAAATCATTCCCCCGCACCTGATGACCATGCCGGTATTGCTCTCCGCATTGTGCGGAGCCATCCTGTGGAATCTGCTGACCTGGTATTTTGGCATCCCCAGCAGTTCTTCCCACGCGCTTATTGGCGGGTTGATTGGCGCGACTGCAAGCGGGGTGGGGGTCAACGTCATTCAATTAACCGGATTATATAAAGTCTTCATAGCGCTGTTCCTTTCCCCGGTTATTGGACTGGCAGCCGGGTTCCTGTTCACCAAACTCGTTTACCTGCTGGCAACCAATGCATCGATGAAGATCAATTTTTTCTTCAAGCGTGCGCAGGTGGTAACCGGCATGGGCTTGGCGCTGAGTCACGGTGCCAATGACGCCCAGAAAACCATGGGGATTATCACCCTGGGACTGGTGGCCAGCGGTATGCTGGCTGACTTCCAGGTGCCGATTTGGGTGATCACCGTCAGCGCGCTGGCAATCGCCATTGGAACGGTATCGGGCGGCTGGCGGTTGATTAAAACACTGGGAGCGGGATTCTTCCGCATCCGGCCGGTGCATGGTTTTTGCGCCCAGGTCACTTCGGCAAGCGTTATTCTCGGCGCCGCGCTGTTCGGCGGGCCGGTTAGTACCACACAGGTGGTCAGCTCGGCCATAATGGGCGTGGGCGCCGCGGAGCGGGTGAATAAAGTCCGCTGGAACCTGGCGATGAACATCCTGGCGGCCTGGTTGATCACGATCCCATTTTCCAGTTTGCTGGCTGCCGGGATATTCTTATTAATCAGGTTATTTTGAAAACTGGTTGGTGGTTGACGTTTCACAAATCTATGAGATAATTTGTCCATTATAAAAGGATGCTTTTTGTTTAATTTTGCTTCGGTCGTTGTTGTCACATTCACGGAGGAGTTCGCCCGCAGGTAGAGGCTAACGCCAGTTTTTGCGTTAAAACTCAACCACGGGCGGATTACTGTCCCGTGGTTTGCATTTAAAGACACAACCTGACCAGACTCTCACATGTAATGGGGGATTGGATTTACCAGGAATACGTCTTGTACTGATTCATAAAACAGGATTATGCAGCCGGCCGCGGGAGCGATCTCGCGGCTGGTTTATTTAATGTGGCGGCAACATGAAAAACCAACATCATTGGAAATACACGTCAAACAACGATTATGACGATTTTATTGAGAAGAAAAAGAAAAGGAATAGAGATTGTGAGGATCTTTATGAAAGAGAGGATAAGCCGCACCGCAGAGTGATCATTGACACCCAGGATTTCAAGTGCAGGCAGTGCGGTGCCATGGTTTCAGCGAACCGTGAGCTTTCCGGTGTAAATAACCGCAACCATTGTCCAGTTTGTCTATGGTCGCGGCATGTGGATCTGCTTATTGCTGGAGATCGAAAGGCAGATTGTGGCAGCCGCATGGAACCGTTAGGATTATCCATTAAGGAAGTGAATAAGCGTTATAACGCGGAAAACCAGGGCGAACTTATGTTGGTGCACCGCTGCACAGGCTGCGGCAAAATTTCAATCAACCGCATCGCGGCGGATGACGACACACAATACGTCTTCCAGCTTTACTTGAACTCATGTGATTCGCCGGTTGATTTGCGCAATAGTCTGATCAGCCAGGGCATTCACCTTATGAATGCCAGGGATTTCACCGTTGTGTACACACGCTTGTTCGGAAAGAGTTCATTCGTTGACAAACCGGACGCCATTTTCCATTTGAATTGGAAACCATTTACGATTGAACAGGTAGAACAGGAATTACAAAACCGACTGGAAGAATCAGAGAGTCTAGTGAAATAAATTAATAAGCCTCCCATCGACAGACTGTACCAGCATTTCTGCTGGGAGGCTTCAATTTCTCGTTCTTAAGTGAATAATCCGGACATCCATTGAAAAAGAGCCGGATTATTGTTAAGGAAATTATTGTTCGGACCGGCCAAACCCAGCAGCAGTCCGCAGATCACGCCCCAGATAGCCAGCAACATACCGGCAGTTCTGCAGACAGATGATTTTTCTCCGGCATTCCAGAAACCAATGGCTGCCAACAAGAGCAGAGTAGGTGAGAAATCCAACAGATAGCGCATAAAGGAGGTTATGAATGCCATACTTACAAGAATTGAAAAACCCGCGGAGACAAGAAGAAGGTGAATCTCAGAATGGCGGCGAATCCGTTTTCCGAATATTCCCGTGAGGAACACCACAAACGGACTGGTGATGAGCAATCCGCTGATAGGTTCACTGTAATAATAGTTGGCAGGCAATTTAATGAAAAACGGCCACATGGATTCTGTCAGCCATGGTGAATGAAAGAATGGAAATTCACTGTCAATCATCATCGGACGAAGGAAGATGTTGTATAAATTTGGAAAGACATACGCTGGTGAGAATAACTTCCCATTGACAACAGACACCGCCGCCGGTCCGGTCAGCTGATAACTGTACCCGGTTTCCAACAAAGAGCCGAATCGGGCAAAGTTGTACCAGCCCAGCGCGGCCATTCCCAGCGCGAAAGCCAGCCCACCGAAGAGGCATGCCCGGCGAATCGCTGGTCTGGCAAAGAATATCACCAGCAAAATGACAAGCCCTGCCCCAATCGGGACCGCCAGGTTGGCTCGGGAGCCAACAGCTGCCGCCCAGGACAGTCCGGCAGCAAAAAACAGGGCAGATTGGTGGTTACGGCTGTCAAAACCCATGAAGCTGAGGGCGAGACCCAGCAGCCAGAAGAATTGGCCGCCCGCGATGGCTGCTTCATAGATGGATGGTCTGGGCATTAACCAGAGTACAGGCACGTTGAATGTTAAAGCCAGAAGTGGAGCTATGACCAATCCCGCCGGCAGGTGGGCGAACCATCTGCGGAAGATCAGCATAATCAAACCGGCCTGAACTGCCATGATCCCGATGATAAAAAATAGAGTAAGCTGCGTATCCCCGACCGGGATATGAAAAAGGGCTTTTACCGGGTAAATAAGAATCGCCGGTACAGGTCCCCAGTACAGAAAATATTTTCCCTGATAATAAGACGCGTCCCAGATAATGGGAATGTCTCCACGCTGGCGGTAATCGAATGGATTGGACAGCTCTGCCAATCGCGGGTCAGGGGTCTCGAGCAGAGATAACCGGCCTTGCAGGAAACTGTCAGCCAGGCGATCATAATACAGGGTCGTCCGGGAGAAATCCGTCATTGTACCGGCCGTTACCAGCCACCAGGCTGTAAGGCCGCCCAGGATCACAATAACAGCTGCCATCCACCTGGCATTGGTCAAACCGGGTGAGGTAAAAAAGCGGATGAATCTGGTTTTCTCGAGAAACCGGATCAGGTGGGAGTTGCACAGGCGTTCACACAGCCGGTGATACCATATGCCCAGGTGGGATGTCTGCCAGGCACAGGTGATCTGATTTTTCCATCGCCGGGAAACACCGATAGCCATGAATAGGATACCCAACCCCAATAGGGCCCAACGGAGCGTGCCCCAATCAGGAGTATGATCGATCCCCAGAGCGTAGGCAAAAAATGCCAGAAAAACACAGATCGCACCGCTTACCCAGAAAACAAATATCATGGTGTAGATTTTATCAGGCTACTACTGCCCTTTAGTGGTAAAACTTGCCAAAG
>CAYNJT010000108.1:0-7333 GCA_964397625.1 uncultured Leptolinea sp.
TTTTCTAAGCGGGCTTCTTTTTTTACATCGTATTCTATTACTTGGCAGCTTCTGCGGCTATTTTGCCGGCGCCGCCGCCATGAGATTTATTGAACGCAACGATGGTTTCCACAGCCATCCAGACGGCCAGAACCACGTAAACCACGCAGGTTATAGGTACGATGGCGTTTGGTCCGGCGGGAATACCCACCCAGGCACCAGTCTTGGCATCGGTGGTATTGGCAATGAACATATTGATCAACGCCCAGGTGCTCATGATGAACATGAAGACCGCGGGGATGAAGGTAACAATCCAGGCTTTCTTGTTCTTGGCAGTGTTAACCAGCCAGATGGTGATGCCGATCAAGGCCAAAGCAGCCAGCAATTGGTTCGAAGCGCCGAAGGTTTTCCAGAAGACACTCCAAGCAGCCACGGGTTTGCCATCCGCACCGGTCAAAGTGATGGACATCAACCAGACGGGAATACCACCAACAATGAGCGTACCAACGATCTTACCGATCCAACCCTTCATACCGGTGAGTTCACAGATGATGAAACGGCCAAGGCGAACACAGATATCCAGGGTGTCGTACACGAAGGTGGTGAAGGCCATCAAACCAAAGGAGATGCCGAAAGCCGGGCTGACGCCGATCAACTGCATGAAGGAGCCGATACCAGAGGCATACACGAAGTTCGGGGATTTCTTCAGCAATTCGCTGTCTTTGGCAAGGATCATGACGCAGGACAGCGCGATCAAAGCCACAACGCCTTCCATGAGCATGGCGCCGTAACCGATCAGTTTGGCATCAGTTTCCTTCTTCAACTGTTTTGAAGTCGTGCCCGAACCAACCAGAGAGTGGAACCCGGAGCAGGCGCCGCAGGCAACAGTGATGAACAGCAACGGGACCATGGGGGTCCAGAAACCTTCACCATAGGGTTTGGTGAAAGCAGGGTACTGAACGGTGAAACCGCCGAACAGAACACCAATGGCCGCCACAATAACGGAGGCATACAGGAAGTAGCCACCAAGGTGACCGCGGGGTTGGAGCAGTGCCCAGACCGGAATAACGCCGGCAATGATGCAGTAAATGATGATGAGGATATTCCAGACTTTCTGGGGACCTAAATCGCCGATGCTTCCAAGGGTAATGGGCATGTACTGACCAACCCAGATTGCAACAGCCACCAGGGGCAGGAAGATGATGGTTGCCCATTTCAAGCTAAGCTTGGTAAAGCGAAGCAAGAGACCCATAATGATCGGCAGGATCAAATACAAAACTGAAGAAGCCGCGATGGCGCCGCCGCCGACTTTTTCGCCGCTCGCAAGTTCAACCACATTTACAAAGGATGAACTGGTAATGTCGGTGAAGGCGACAATGATCATGATCAAGGCGACGAGGATGAAAAGGTTGAACAACACCCAGGCGCTTTTTGAGACGTTCATGCGGACAGTTTCAGTAATGGAGCGTCCTTTGTTGCGCACGGAGGCAACCAGGGCACCCATGTCATGGACACCACCAATAAAGATGGAACCCAGGATGATCCAGATCAACGCGGGAACCCACCCATAGGCGATACCGGCCAGAATTGGACCGGTTACCGGGCCGGCAGCCGCGATGGCTGAGAAGTGCTGACCGAGAAGAAATTTGGAATCGGTTGGTTCGTAGTCAAGACCGTCTTCCATCTCAACAGCAGGTGTTACATTCTTGTCATTAAGGGCAAAAACTTCAGTGGATATGAATTTGCCATAGGTGATGTACGCGACATAAAAAATCGCGGCGCCACCCAACACAATGAAGATAATACTCATACCTTTTCCTCCCGGCGCTCGGGGCGCCAAAATAATGTTGTATCACACCGGTAGGCAGTGTGATCGGTTGAAATTTTCCCTGTGCTCACAGGGAGGCTGTTCCCCCGGAGAGAATAATTGCTTCTATGTTAATATCTGGATGGGGAACAAAACAGAACAACCAACAAGAGGCGACAGCTCTTTTCTAATAATATATTAATACTTCCTGCCCGATTCTGAATGTGATATTGTTCATTTTTTTCTTGGTCAAAACGCAGTTTAATTCTGATTTAATAATTGATGGAAATATGACTGTCTGGGTGCTATTGATTTATTAATGTGCAGGAAATTATGGCAAGGCAATCCCCCTGCTTACCATAGGTTTGGAATTGGATATTCTCCAATCAATATAACCCGTGTATCCATCGGGAAGTTACGCGAGTCGACTCCCATTTGGAACCGGACCGGCAGGTATTGCCAGCACCACCGCTCCATCTTCGCGGTAAAAACCTGTCACCAGGCATTCAGACAGGAAATGGCCTACCTGCCTGGGGTGGAAATTAACAACAGCCAGTACCTGTCTGCCCAACAGTTCTTCTTTCGAATAAAGAGTGGTGATCTGCGCGCTGGATCGCTTTATCCCTATTTCAGGACCAAAATCGACCTGTAATTTATACGCGGGTTTGTGTGCCTCAGGGAAGTCTTGCACATCCATGATGGTTCCAACCCGCAGCTCCACTTTTTGGAAATCATCCCAATCAATTTTTTCCATGCCGCACCGCTTCCTGAGTATTAATACAGAATATTCTTTTCCAAAACATTGAAGAAAAGCTGTTCGGGCAGCAGTCGACGTAAAAAGCTTACCAGTCGGGCATCGTTTCCGGCGATATATCGCAGCCGGTGGCCGGTATCGGTAGCTGCCCGGTAAATCTCTTTGGCTACAGACAGGGGTTCAGAACCGTTTTGGATGGCGGATGCGCTCATGCTTTTCGCGGCTCGTCTGATGAATGGATCATAAACACCCGGGAGTAATGAATTATCCGCCCTGTCCATAGAGCGGTCATAGAAATCAGTCTTGACCACTCCTGGTTCGATCAACCGCACCCGAATATTCAGGGGCTTTAATTCGTACATCAAAGCTTCACTAAAACCTTCCACCGCCCACTTGGTGCTGTTATAGGTGGAATAAAGAGGAAACCCAAACCGGCCTCCCATTGAGGCCACATTGATAATGGTTCCGTCTTTTTGCTCCCGAAAGACCGGAAGAAACGCGCGTGTGACGGCCATTAAACCAAATACATTGGTGTCAAACTCGCGCTGGATTTGTGCCGGTGTGGTGGTTTCAAATGGACCGTATACGGCGTAACCGGCATTATTAATAAGCACATCCACTTTTTCATATTTTTTCAGAGTGTGATCCATCGCGGACAAAATGGAGGACTCGTCCAGTACATCCAGGTGCAACAAATCTGGAAGCCCTTTATCGTGCAGGGGAGTTGTTCGTTTATCCGGGTGACGCATGGTAGCCACCACATTCCACCCCCTGTTGTGAAAATACAGAGCGGTTTCCAATCCTATTCCGGTTGACGCGCCGGTTATGAAAACGGTTTTTTGTTGATTGTCCATTAAATTCTCCCTGCGTGAAAAATGCAAACAACACAATTCTTCGCCTGCTAACCTGATTTATTCCCACTATGTTTGAATTTAGATCGGAATAATTGTAACCATCATTGCGGAAAGCAAAGACAACCCGCCAGAAATCTGACGGGTTGTTAAATTCATCAATTGAGAAATCAGGATCCGCTGCTCCGGGTGGGGATTTGCGGGATGATCCAGCTGATCAAAGCTCTTGGTGAGCGGGTTTGCAGGTAAAGCTTGCCGGGGCCGGTCACCTCGACTACCAGACCTTCACCGGAAAGCATGGTGGATTTGAACCCGCCCACGGTTTTTGCTGTCACACCCATGGAGCCATCGAAGGCTACCAGGTGGGTGGAATCGACAATATAGCGTTCCCCGGCGGCCAGGGATTTTTCGTAGATCGCCCCGTATGAAGAGACAAGAACCTTGCCGCTGCCGGTGGCTTCGATCATGGAAAAACCTTCTCCCGAGAGGAAAGCCTTACTACTGAGTTTTCCTGAAATATCGATACCTGCTTCAGATGCCAGATAAGATCCGGACTGGATCATCAACGGGGCACCGGTCATAGTGATACAGACAATATCGCCCGGCAGGTCTGGAGCGAGAGTAACTTCGCCTCCCTGCGCGCCGGCCTTCCAGAAGTTCTGGAAGAACGATTCTCCGCCCAGAACCGCGCGCCCCAGCGATTTCAGGAAACCGCCTTCGGCTTTGGTTTCCACTTCGACGCCGTCTGAATGGCTGACCATGGCACCGGAATCCGCGCGCACGCGTTCTGAAGGGGCCAGTTTTACAACTGCCAGTGAATACGATGGACGAAATTGAATGTCAATTTCCATTTTTTATCCTCCATTTGTTTGTAGAATAACGTACGAAAAACAGGCTTAAAAAGTAACAGGTTATCCACTTGATAGGCTTTAATTATATAGAGAAGCCTGGTCCAAAATCGGACATGGAAAGATTGGGGTTAAAATCCAGACTGAATACATCCTCTTTTTTCCCTGCATGACAATATGTACAATATTCCTGTTTGTGATCTGGTTACAAAACGTTATTCGTGCAGAAGTTATTCCCTGGTTTTAATATCCAATACTGCCTTTGCCGATCTGGAAGATTTCATTGCTACATTACCGATAGGTCCTTTCAACGTGCCAAACCGTTTCCTGCCTGTAACAGCAGGTGGAGACCGGAGGGGCAATCTGCGCGGGCTGGGGACATATGGTGCCATCAAAGATCCAGCCGGATTTGTAATCGGTGTGTCATCCCGATCGGATATGGACATGGAAGACTTCGGTTATCGCATGGAGTTGATCGTTTTAAAAGCGGCCGAACTTGACCTGGGAACCTGCTGGCTGGGGGGATCGTTCACGCGATGGTCCTTCTCCCGCAAAGCCGGCTTGATAAAAGGGGAGACTATTCCCGCGGTGTGTTCGTTTGGTGCCCCTGCCGTTGCAAAGACGTTGAATCAGGTGGCTGAGTCTCGAAAACGGTTCAAATGGGAAGCCCTCTTTTTTGATAACGATTTTGGAAATCCTCTCAATTACGGTCAGGCCGGGAAATATGCCAATCCACTGGAAATGGTCCGGCTGGCGCCTTCCGCGAAGAATTATCAGCCCTGGCGCATCGTCCGTCAGGGAAATCGCTGGCATTTCTTCATACAGAGGCACAAAGGTTACCGTGAGTTTGTCGTTCCCATGCTTACCGGCATTGCCGACCTGCAGCGCATGGACATGGGGATTGCCATGGCGCATTTCGAACTGGCAGCCCGTGAAGCGGGATTGGATGGATCATGGGAAGTCGTTGGTCCGGATATCCCGGTAACCAATTCTCTTATGCATTATTGCGTGACCTGGAATGGCTTATAAAAAGTATGCCCGCGATGGTTTGCTATTGACCGGTGAGCAAGGATAACAGCGGGAGCATTCCGAGAATATTGACAGCACAATGGGTGACCATGCTCAGGTAGATGTTCCGCTTCCAGGAGACAGTATATACCATGGGGAGCAATGCCAGGATGCGGGTAATGTTCTGCCATGGTGAGAAGAAATGGTACAGCGAAAAGAGTACCACATTGATGAGAGGGGCCCATTTGGCAGAGGCCGGAATGCGCGGCAGCAGGTACCCACGGAAGTAGAGTTCTTCCACCAAAGGGCCGGCCAGACCGTTCAGCAAAAAGCCGGCAACAATTGTGGCTACAACAGCTGAATGTGAGTATTGTGTAATTATGTCGGGAGTGGTGGAAATGGTCAGCCAGGCAGGCAGCCAGGAAAAATAATCCCGAATCATAGCCGCGTCCATATCCGAGAGCCCTATGAAGACAAACCCGCACCAGCCAATCAACAGGGGAATAAACACGAAATACTGCCAGACTGGTATTGACTCCCGGTTTAGAACGATACCCTGTAAAGAGAGGGTCCCGTTCCGCTTTTTCCCCTCCTGCAGCAATAGACCCAGTTCCACGGGGATCAGGACGAACAGGATGGCAAGCAAAATAGCCATGAAAGTTGGATAACCCGTTTTTCCTGTGATGAGGGCGGCCAGGATATAAAAAATGGTTATTAACAGCCCGGGGATAAGATGCAGTCCGATGCTTTGCCAGCCGGTATGGCGTTGTATTGATGGGTACATGTGCAGAAATGATTCCCTGGTATTTTGAGGTGTGTTCAATACATCTACGTCTAAAGGATGGAATGGTTGCTGCCGGCCTGTTCGTCTCGCAGGAACCAGCGCCGGTCTTTGATCAACAGGATAAGAGTTGCTATCGTGGCGCAGATCAGAAGGATATCTGTCCACCCAAGTTCATCAAAGAAGGAAACTATCAATAGCATTCCGAATAGCGCGATTGTCGCCAGATAGACCAATCGGTTGCGTTTTCGAAGAAAGAAGGCTGCCAGAGCGGTAGCCAGCGAAAAGCCAATCGCGGTGAATCCAATGGCATAGCGGACAACGCCCACTGGAATACTCATCACGCGGTTCATTACAGTAAGCAACCCGAAAAGGAACCAAACCACGGAGACAGCCAACATCAAACCGATGGTGAGTTTAACAGTAGTGGGAACCTTATGATACATATCAGACCTTAAATGCCCTACGGGCAATGGTTTCCCAAATAATATCACGCAAGGCTATGCCCAATCGGCCCGGGAATGTGACTCCGGCCAGGTAGCGCGCCTTCGGTTTTTCAGCGGTTAAGGCTTTCAGGATGATCTGGCTGACGACTTCGGGTTCATATTCAGAACTTCGCATGGAGTTGGCGAATTCATCTATCTTTTTATAGATGCGACTATATGGAGACCGGGAAAAATTCTCCGGTGCAATACCTTCTCGTTTGTAGGTTTCATCAAATTTTGTGCGAATTGGGCCGGGTTCGATTACTATGACCTTGATACCAAATGGCTGCAATTCCCAGCGCAGAGCATCGCTTACAGCTTCGAGGGCGAATTTAGTGGAGGAATAAATTCCATTGACTGGAGTGACTACCCTGCCGGCAATCGAACTGATATTGATGATGCGTCCAAATCCCTGCGCGCGCATGATGGGGGCGACAGCCCGTACCATGCGCAGCACGCCGAACACATTGACATCGTAAATCTTTTGCACACTATCTTCGGGCACTTCTTCGACTACCCCGCGCAACCCAAAACCGGCGTTATTAACCAGCCCATCGATCCGCCCGAACTGTCGCAAGGTTTCTGCCACAGCCTGTTCCACCGATTCAGTGGAAGTGACATCCAACGGCAGTTTCAGGCCGACCGAAAGATCAGCCAGGGTATCCACCCTGCGCGCAGTGGCGGCGACTGTATATCCGGCTTCCGTTAATCGAATAGCCAGATCACGGCCAATTCCTGTGGAACATCCGGTAATGAGTACGACTTTCGACATGGTTTGTTCTTGAAATTATAAGATGGATAAAAAAACTCCCAGGCGGGG
>CAYNJT010000109.1:0-2467 GCA_964397625.1 uncultured Leptolinea sp.
AACTCCATGCCCGGCTCGAGGAATAAGGCTTTGACAGCCTCAAGGTCGTCGACCAAGATGAGAAGGTTGTCCATGTGCTGAATGGTTATGGTTTACATTCCTCTGGTTGAATGGAAAGTATAAATCACATCATTTGATGTTCTTCTTGGTTTTAGGTAATGATTTAAAGCTTTTCTAATAATTCGTGGCATTCCTTCGCCAACGAAGGGTAAGAAAACGTATCCAATTTATTAATTATGCACTCACATTCGAACTAATCCCACCTGCTCTTATATAAATTGTCTATAGATGTAACAATATTTCATCTGGTGTTGACAAAAGAACCATCCCAGCTCTCTCTATTATTTCCTTTGCTCTACGAAAATCAGAATCAAAACTTGCGAAAAATTGGCAACCTAGATGATTTGCAAACAATAAATGAAAAATATCCGCAGTCCCTAATTGTAAATAAGCAAGGTTTATTGGACTTGGGAACTGCTTTCTATTACGAGATTGCTTTGGAGGCCAATAAAAATTTTCTATCTCTGCTAGTAAAATTCCACTTAATCCATGAGAATTTGCGAAACTTAGATTTATACAGGTTGCTTGGGATAGCAACTCAAGCCCAGATGTGCCTTTTATTGGATCATTGTGTTTATCTTTTCCTTCGGCTTTCCATAGGTCATAACCTCTTTTTAAAATATCACCGATCTCTTTTTTGCTTTTTCTTTGTAAAAAAGTTGCTCCTGAGATTTCAGCACCTAACTGCTTTATTCCTGATTCAGCATACCACTCCTGCAATTCCCAAAGAGAGGCAGGACTTGTAACTGGTGTTAATTTAACTTCTTCAAACATAAGTTTTTTTCGAATTTCTATGACTTGATTTATTCGTTTATCAGATTGGAGTAGTTCTCGAATTACTTTAACTAATGGTCCATGGATGATTTCATTCCATTCAGGTTCTTTGTTTTCTTCATCAAGAGAAATTTCCATCCCTTCTGTAATCCAATAATCTATGATGATAGATGAGTCGAAATAAACTGCAGGGAGATATTCATCTTGGAGCCTACCATTTGAGGTTAATAACTTTGTCATTTGATCATCTTTCCATTTAAAAAATCCTAAGGTAGCGGAAAAATAAATAATGATTCACGAATAATGAAATGCAGTTGGTAGGATGCGCTCGCGTTTGAGCGCATCACAACATTATTCTCCTATAGACACTTCCAATAAATCCGTTCCAGCGTCGCCTCCCCAATCGGCGGGTAAATCCCCTGTCTTACAAACCGGTGAAAACTTGACCATGGCCAATCTGACAACCTTTTAACCAAACCATGCTTCGTTGGATTGTAATGGATGTAATCAATATGCGTGTTCAGATCATTCTGGTTATAAAACGTATGCTCCCAAAAACGGCGCTGCCATATGGCCTGTTCCCTTCGTTTGATGCGAGAATCATTCCGTATACCTCCTTCTCTGCCCAATTTGATATATTCACGCGAGAAGCACCGTTTAATCTCATTCCAGCGCATTGAATAATCAGTATCCCCTTCCGGTAAACTCCAGATCGTATGCAAATGATTCGGTAAAAGGCAAACCGCCAGCGTTTCGAAGGGATGCTTTACCTGTACCTTTTTCCACGCTTCCCGCAAGACATTCCGGCTGTGGGGCAAGGTCAGGATTGGTTGCCGGTTAAAGGTTACAACGGTGAAAAAATATGTTCCTCCGGGTTCTCGTAAACGCCTATAATTGGTCATGGTTAATTGTACAACCAGCCTTGTGATGCGCTCAAGTGCGAGCGCATCCTACTTGATACTTGCAGATGATCCTCTCCACTCCAGTGTCGGGCGCAGGCTGTCATGCCGAGTATTGAAGACTATAAAGCAAGTAATTTCAGTATTTCCCGCGCCTGGGCTACAACCGCCTTTTTCAACTCGCCCGGCTCCAAAATCTCCACAAAACCGGTCAGGCCAAAGACGAGCATCCTGGCCTGCACGTCAGAATCCATGGACAGGGAGATTGTCTTCCAGCCCTTGTCATCCGAATCGGCAGCCACTTCCCAACGCCCGGGCATCAGCGTTTTGATGAACGCTATACGGTCAGGGTGCACCCGCAAGACGCAATGGTACCTGGACGAAAATTCTTCCGTGTTCTGGGTGTGTTCGCGCCAGTATGCCGGCAGGTCAAAATCAGGGCGGCGGGTAAAGGTTTCATCGCGCAGTTGGACGGAATGAAACCGGTTGACGCGATAGGTGCGCAGCTCTCCATCCCGTTCCGCGAGCATATACCACACGCTCGACTTGCAGATCAGGCTGTACGGGGCCAGTGTGCGCTCCGCGATTTTCCCGCCGGAATTTTCATACCGCGCTTTGATCATCCGGTCTTCATACACCGCCTGCTGAATCTCCTCCCAATAGGGTGAGATCGACGTATCGTGCCACCACCACGTTGGGTCAATTAACAGGCGCTGGCGGATATGATCGGCGGT
>CAYNJT010000109.1:2567-7170 GCA_964397625.1 uncultured Leptolinea sp.
TTGGGTGACACAAGATGTCACCCAATAGTATATATCATCTATATAAATCAAAAGACAAAAGGAAAACGAAATGATGGAAACAACAAAAAGCACTCTTGATCTGGGGGATGGGCAGTTGTATTACGAGACAGCAGGCGAGGGAATGCCGCTGGTATTGACGCACGCCGCCTTCGTTGACAGCCGGATGTTCGATGCCGTCTGGGAGCCGCTGGCAGACCATTTCCGCGTGATCCGCTACGACATGCGCGGTTTCGGGAAGTCCAGCCCGACAACGGGTCCGCTTACCCGCCGCGACGATCTGGACCGGCTGTTGTCAGCCCTGAATGTGACCGAAGCGCATCTGGTTGGATGTTCCCTCGGCGGAGAGATCAGTCTGGATCTGGCTCTCGAACAACCGCGGCGTGTCAAATCGTTAACTCTGGTGGGTTCAACCCCGGGCGGCTTTCAAATGCAGGGACAACCCCCCCGCTATCTAATGGAGATGTTCACCGCCTGTCAAAACGGAGATTTTGACCAGGCCAACGATCTTCAAATCCGCATCTACATTGATGGCGAGCATCGGGAACCAGAGCAGGTTGACCCGGCTTTACGGGAAAAAGCATTGGAGATGAACCGTATTCCTGTAACGCAAAATACGTTCTTTATCGCCGACATGCAACCGGCCAATCCGCTTGACCCGCCCGCCATTACCCGGTTGGAATCGGTAACCTGCCCCACGTGGGTTGTAGCCGGGGCGCTCGATAATTCCGAGATCCTGCGCGCTGCCGATGAAATGGCCAAACGGATCCCTGATGCTCGAAAAACCATTATCGAATCCACCGCGCATGTTCCCAGCTACGAACAACCCAATATGTTTGTTAAATTGTTATTGGAATTTCTGAGCGGTGTGAAATAAGGGATTCCCACTTAAACCCTCACATCCATCAAACAAATTTCGTAGGTGGGATCGCGGCTTGCCCCCGTTCTGAGCGAGTCAGGATGGGGGCGGCAGCCTTTTTCTACTTCAACCAGTACCCTAATCCCGGGATGGGCTAAAGGGGGAATTCAGAAATGTTGACCGGTTGGATAAACTGCATTATTATGAACATCCCGGTCATGCCGGACGGGAGTTTTGTAGCGTCTCGTCGGGATGCGAATCAGCTTTTCGAACGGTTTTTTGATCGAGCAATCATCTACGGCGGCTTATTAACAGGCCCTACTGGTAGGAGAAAACGAGAGAATGGTACGTACCAGATTTGCTCCAAGCCCCACCGGGTATATGCATATCGGCAACCTGCGCACGGCTTTATACGCTTATTTATTCGCCAGGCACTCCGGTGGTGTGTTCGTGCTGCGTATCGAGGATACAGACCGCAAGAGGAATATCCCCGCCGCGGTTCAGGTGATCTATAACAGTCTGAAGTTGGCCGGCATGGAATATGACGAAGGGCCCGAAAAAGACGGCGGGTATGGACCGTACGTCCAAAGCCAGCGCAAACCCATCTATCTTAAATACGCCGACGAATTAATCAAAAAAGGCGGCGCCTTCCGTTGCTTCTGCCAGAAACCCGAAGGGAAACCTTCCGCCGAAGCGCGGTAGACTGATTTTCGCGATCCCTGCCGGTCTATCTCCGAGGAAGAATCGTTTAGACGGATGGAAGCCGGCGAGGCTTATGTCGTCCGCCAGCGGATTCCGGACGAAGGTAAAACATCATTTGACGACCACGTTTTCGGACGCATCACTGTCGATAACAGCGGGCTGGACGATCAGATCCTGATTAAATCGGACGGACTGCCGACGTACAATTTCGCCAATGTGATCGACGACCACCTGATGAACATTACGCACGTCATCCGAGGCCTGGAATATTTGTCCTCCACCCCTAAATACAATCTGCTCTACCAGAGCTTTGGTTGGCCGGTACCCGAGTACGCCCACCTGCCGCATATCAGCAAGGAATCCGGGAAGAAGCTCAGCAAGCGCGAAGGGGATGCCTCCTTCCAGGACCTGATCGACAAGGGCTACCTGCCTGAAGCGATTGTCAACTACATTGCCCTGCTCGGCTGGAACCCCGGCGATGAGCGCGAATACTTTACCCTGGATGAGTTGGTCAAGGTTTTCAGCATCGACCGTATCGGCCGGTCGAAGGCCATGTTCTCGATGCAGAAACTGGAATGGCTTAACGGCGTCCATATCCGTAAATTGGACATCGAGGAATTCCACCGCGTTGTCTCTCCTTTCTACAGCGATGAAGTGAAAACCCGCTTTGACACCCTCAAGATCAGCCGCATCATCCAGCCACGCATCGAAAAACTGGGCGACACACAGACGTTCATTGGTTTCCTGCTGGAACCCAGGCCGTATGTGCCAGAGCTGTTTGCCTCGGAAAAAGCCAAAGTCACCCTCGAGAGCAGCCTGGAGACCCTGGCGCGAATTTCGCCAATTCTGGAAAGCCTGGAGGAATGGACCAACGAGAAACTATATGAGAGCATTTCCGGGTATGCCAGGGCAAATGGGTTCAGGACCGGAGCTGTCATGTGGCCGATCCGCATCGCCCTGTCCGGGCAGGAGGTAACTCCGGGCGGCGCCACCGAACTGGCGGATATCCTCGGAAAGGAAGAAACCCTAAACCGGATCGCCGCTGCCGTGGTGTATCTGAAAAAGGTGTCCGGCCTTTAATCTGGAAAGAGGAAAGAGAATCGAATTGACTGTCAACAGGCATACGGTTCAAGCGTTGGATTTTCCCCGGACGCGGAAAGATTGCGAATTCTCAGACCGCCAAGTAGAATTAAATGACTACAGAGTACAATAATCCCAGAAGGTTATCTTATGGACTTGAATAAACCTGCCAGTGTTGTCCCGAGTTTTATCCGTGAAGCCATCGCGGAAGATTTGAAAAATGGGCGTTTCAATTATGTTCGCACCCGGCTGCCACCGGAACCCAACGGCTATTTGCATATCGGGCACTGCAAAGCTTTCTTGATCGATTATTTCGCCGCGAAGGAATACGGCGGCGAACTTATCCTGCGCTTCGATGATACCAACCCCTCGAAAGAAGGTACTGAATATGTCGAAGCCATTCAGGCTGACGCGGCCTGGCTGGGTATCCAGTGGTCCAGGGTAACGTTCGCGTCCGATTATTTTGATCTGCTTTATGAATGGGCCGTTCGCCTGGTCAAAATGGGGCTGGCGTATGTTGACGACCAGACCCAGGAAGAGATGAGCGCAAGCCGCGGAACTCTCCCCAAGGGGACCAAGTGGAGCGAGACTGAATCAGCCCTCAAACCCGGCATTGCCTCGCCCTATCGCGACCGATCCGTGGAAGAAAACCTCGACCTGCTCGGCCGCATGAAGGACGGCGAATTCGCGGAGGGTTCCCGCGTCCTGCGTGCCAAAATCGACATGGCGCATCCCAATATCCTCCTGCGCGACCCGGTGATGTACCGGATCATCAACACCTCCCACCACCGCACCGGTAACAAATGGCACATTTATCCGATGTATGACTGGTCGCACGGTCAAAATGACTCGATGGAAGGCATCACCCACTCTCTGTGTTCGAACGAGTACATCATTCATCGGCCCCTGTATGAATGGTACCTGGAAAAGCTGGGCGCCTTCCCCAGCCGCCAGATCGAATTCTCGCGACTTAACCTCACCTATACCATGATGAGCAAGCGCAAATTGCGCAAGCTGGTGGAAGAGGGTGTGGTGAGAGGCTGGGATGATCCACGCTTAACCACCCTGCGCGGGCTGCGGCGCCGCGGGGTGCCGCCATCCGCCATCATCGAATTCGTCAGCAGCCTGGGCGAGACCAACAATGACAGTTGGGTCGAGATGGCGAAATTTGAAGCCGTGATCCGCGATGAGCTGAACAGGACCGCGCCGCGCCGCATGGCAGTGCTGCATCCATTGAAATTGGTGATCGACAATTACCCCGATGACAAGTCGGAAGAGTTGGAAGCGGTTAACAACCCTGAGGATCCGGCCGCCGGAACGCGCATGGTCAAATTTTCAAAAGTGCTTTATATCGAACAAGATGATTTCCGCGAAGTCCCGCCGCCCAAGTATTACCGCCTTTTCCCCGGGAATGAGGTCCGGCTGCGATACGCCTATATATTGAAATGCACCCATGTGGTCAAAGACGATGCCGGAAATGTCATCGAAGTCCACTGCACGTATGACCCCGCGACCCGCGGCGGGAACACTCCCGATGGGCGTAAGATCAAATCCACGATCCACTGGGTGTCGGCGCGGCACGCCGTACCGGCCGAGGTGCGCATGTATGACCGGCTTTTTACCGTCGAGCGTCCCGACGACGGTGAACTGGAGGACATCATCAACCCGAATTCGCTTACCATTCTCGATCCGGCTTATGTTGAACCCCCGGTCGATGGCTTCAAGCCGGGCGAGACATTTCAGTTCGAGCGCATGGGATACTTTTGCACCGACCCCGATTCCGGAGAAAAACCGGTCTTCAACTTGACGGTCGGCCTGCGCGACACATGGGCGAAAATCGAAAAGAAAGCCGGCGAATAGCCATCCATCCAGTAAAAAACGCAACAACTTACTGTTGATTTAAAAAACATCATCCTCCTGCGCCTGCGCCGAAGGATGATGTTT
>CAYNJT010000110.1:0-7012 GCA_964397625.1 uncultured Leptolinea sp.
ACCGTAATACTGAACGTTGGCCTGTTTATTTCCGCCCGGGTGCAATGTTCGGTATTTTTGTTTTAACACGCAAAAACCGAACCGGCACAACCAGGGGGAATGGATCGCCGGCATATGTTGCTGTTCGCGTGAGAATCCCCAAAAGTTGACCTTGCACCCATCACCTTCCCAAAGCGAAGTACGCAGCGGGAGCCGCTCAACAGAGTCCAGCCGATCTATTGAGCGCACGGCAGCGAGATTTGACCGTACTCTTGCTGGTCCGTGGGCCTCACACCAAACGGTCACCCTGTCCGATGGATAGGGCGCCCGTCCCTGGGTGTGCAGCCGAATCGGCTGTCTGAACGAGGCAAGTACAACAAAACGCCCTATTTTCAGAAGGGGTTCCCTTAAGGAAACAAAGGGAAACAACCAGAAACGGTAAAAAAGCCGTTCGAACCCGATTTAAGCGTAAACAGGCAGGTGCAGAATTATGTCACAGCAAGGTGGATTATCTTATCAAATGATGAAAGCGCTCCAGGCAATCTTTCGACCTGGTGGCAGCCGGCACGAAGATAAACAACATGGACGCAATCAGGATGTGATCCGCAGTATTGGAACCATGCAAAGCATGGTGGCGGATGTGCATGAATTTGCGCGATTCATCCGCAGGCAGTGGCCTGAAGTGAGTGAAGTTGAAGATGTCGAGCCAGAGATGGCTCAGACATTCGTCGAAGAATTAATTCGGCGTGAACGCAGCGGTGGCCGGATTGGACGCGTTATGGCATCGTTACGTAAGCTGGATCGCGCTTGTAGGATTACCGGAGTATTTGGCAAAGATGCACCCCCGTTACTTCCTTATAAAACCGATGGGGGATTAGGCGGCTTCCACTCCGAACCTCGACCGGTGGCTTATTTTCCGGAGCAAGCGGAACGAATTATCGAGTGGATCATCAATATCGATCCAATTTCAGCGCGGGTACTGCATGTGATGCAAAAAACTGGGCTGCGGATTCGCGAAGCAGTCTACCTCCGCGCACAAGATATTGATGTGGCAACATGCATTATCACACTGGAAGGGAACGTGAATCATACTAAAGGTGGCAGACCTCGCCAGGTGCGCATTTCACCAGAAGAAACGCCCTTCCTTTCCGAGATCAAAGCCATCGGCGAGAAAAATCCAACCGGTCACATCTTCCATGACCGCGGCTCTCTCCCGGATCGGGTGCGCGAACAGGTGCGTAAAGCGTGTAAAGCCCTGAGAATTCCTTGCCTGGGCACACACGGCTTCCGGAAAACATTTGCAGCGCAAAACTATAAAAACAGGATTGAAGCCGGCGCGGATGATGACCAGGCGTTATTGGATACCTCCATTCAGTTAGGCCACAATCGTAAGGAAGTCACCATCCAGAGTTATATTCCTCCACAGGATCGGAGAAACTAACCCTTGACGAGCTGCATCCTTAACACAACTTCAAATCGATTATTGGCAATATGCCGGCTGCTTTCTCAACCTCCGTTTGCACATCCTGAAATTCATCTTTCTGTGATGGTTGAGAAATGGGAGATCTCACTGGAGCATAAAACCTGGGGATCATTGGTGGCGTTCGGTGTTTCTGCCTTACCAGCTTCACAATCATTTTTAATCACTCATTTTCCGGAATATCCAAATACCACTGAAACTCAGTTGTTTCGCACTGCCCTTTTATTGAAGTTGAACCCGATTCAACCGGATATACGCCGATTGGCCAGTTCCGCTTCTGATGAAGAGCAGTTGTTAGCGCGCCTGGCAAACGAACTATTTCAGATACGCTCAGAACAGCGTGCCAATGCAATGAATTGGTTTTTGAATGGGTTGAGAATTTGGGGAATAGACACGTTGGATCAACCCCAAAGGGATAAACCCAAGGACAGTTTATGGGGTCAATGGAGTAAAAGAATGGGTTTACTCCAGATACCACGAGCTGCCTTTGAATTTGTCATTCAGGGTTCGCCGGCTGAATTTGCGGTTATGGCTCGCGAATCGATATTGAAGGAGATGGGGCTGGTCTGCACCGTCCTTAATCCTGGCACACAGCGAAAAATCCTGGAATTTCCGCTGGATATTAATCCGATTGCCGTTCGATTTTTGGACAGGGATACTTCTCTTGACCTGGTTGCCCACAAACTACTGAACGGAAATACCCTTCTCAAGGTTTCTTTGTTTGATATTGAAAAGGGGTGGTGGCTTTGGGATGCTTTTCGGGACGAGATGGAACGGCTTGGCTGGTTTTTGATACCCACTGTAGAAAGCATATCTTTACCTGTTGATTTTAAACCCCCGGAGATAAAGGGCTCAGAAATTACCTCGTCAAATACTGATTCGGAACCTCTCCCAACTATCGAAGAACCCAAGAAAGAACCTTCTCAGACCTGGCTGATGATTCCAGACAAGGGTTGGGATAGGGAATGCATTCGACTGTGGCATCGTGGGTTAACCTGTAAAGACATTGGAATACGTCTCCAGAAAACGGATAAGACAATTCTCAACCGTTTGAACCAGTTGCGGAAGGAATTTGGCGAGCAAATTGTGCCATATCGGAATGCAAATTACCGTTCAGGGTAAATTGGGATGTTTCAGGACATTTCGGGATATTCTGGGATATTGCAGCAAGGATATCCTTCGATAGAAAATGGCGGCGAAACACAGAACCGCCATTTTTCTATTGAGGAGCTAAATGATCAATCGCTTACGCATCATCCTTGAACAACCCGAATATTCTGCCCTGATCAAACTTTCAGGGCAGGAAGTCCGCAGCCCTGCCGACCAGGTAGTGGTTATCGTCCGTAATGAATTGGTCCGGCGTGGACTGCTGCCGGCAGACAAGCTGCCATATGGACCAGACATGAAAAAAACTACTGAAACTACCCTCACGCCAGAGGAGAAGTGAAATGACGAAAACAAATACCCTGACCCCTAAACCGAATGGTACGGCGTCTCTGCCGGCAGAGCTTCGCGAAATTTATGATCTACTCGCCGCATATGGCCGAAAGGTGCGCCTGGCTGCAATAGCGAATGGTGAGCAGCAGAAACAGGCTAATTACCAAAGAATGATCGCCGATGCCAATGAATTCCTGTCCAGGATGGAAAAAGAAGAGAAGCGGAATGGCAAATCTGCTTGAAATTGCCCGCTCTTACGCGATGGCCGGACTATCGGTAATTCCTGTAGGCCGAGACAAACGCCCACGGATCAAGTGGGCTGAATATCAGGACCATATCGCGGATGAGCGAACGCTGGAACACTGGTTTGGCACTGAAGGCAATATTGCTGTCGTTACCGGAAAGGTGTCCGGTAATTTGCTGGTGATTGACTTTGACGAACCACGTTTTTACGAGACCTGGTTGGAAAGAGCTGGAGATCGCACGAAGGGATTGGTAGTCCAGAAAACCGGCAAAGGAATTCATGTACTTTTCCGCTGTCCGGAGCCTGGGATTAATCAGAAATTAGCTTTTGTCAAAGATGAACAAGAGGTGGACGGCCGTCGAATTGCAATAGAAACGCGCGGTGAAGGCGGCTACATCCTAGTGGAGCCGAGTATACATCCCAATGGTGCTGTTTATTCCATCATTTCGGGCAGCCTGACCGATATTCCAACACTCACGCAAGAGGAGGCTAACGCATTGGTGCAGGCTGCTCGATTATTGGATGAGTGTCCATTGACCCGTCGACAATTGGACAAGCAAAATAAAGCGAATTCGTATCACTTGAAATCTTCCGGAAAACAATCCGCCGATGTCATTGGCTCGTATAACAGCAACGTGACCATCGCTGACATTTTGTCCCGAAATGGCTATCAGGTTTGTGATGGTAGAGCGATCCGCCCCGGCGGTTCTCATTACTCCGTATTTATTTCGAAGGAAAAGAATCGCAGTTTTCACCACAACACGAACGATCCTTTAGGGGATGGCTATTGGCACTCACCCTTTGATGTGTTTTGTTTACTTGAGCATCAAGGAAACCTTTCTGCTGCAGTGCGCACTGCAGCAGAAAGGTTCGGGCTACACTGCAATGATACAGAAGATGAACCTGACACGAATCAAGATGGACTTCCGGGCATTCGCGTCAACCATCGCCACTTCCGCGATGTGGTGGATGATTCAATTCAGGCATTATCATCGGCTAATGTACCCCCGATTCTTTTCATCCGCTCGGGATTATTGTCCAGAATCAGAATAGATGAGCATCATACACCAACCATCGAACCTCTTTCTGAAGTAGCGTTACGTGGACGACTCGCCCGGATCGCCAACTATTATTCGGAGCGTACTTATAAAAAAACCACCTTCAAAGATCCTGTACCACCACCTTATGAGATAGTACGCGACATCCTTTCTTTGGGAGCGTGGCCATTTCCAACACTCAATGGATTAATCGAGTGTCCAACAATCCGCCCAGACGGATCCATTTTGGCTGATCCAGGATACGATCCATCGACAAAGTTGTATTATGTTCCTAATGTTCAAATAACCAATCATTGGAGTACTCACGCCTCCTGCCAGGATAGAAAAGCATTGGCCGTTGAGTTAATCCAAGAGCTGATGCGGGATTTCCCATTTGTAGACCAATCATCCTGGGCAAATGCAATCGCGCTTCTGATTACGCCGATTATCAGGCCGGCAATATCAGGGAAAGTACCTCTGGCTTTGATTGATTCACCCCAATCTGGAACGGGAAAATCCTTGCTTCAATCAGTGATCAGCCTGGTCGCAACCGGCCATGAACCGGCAATGATTACTGCCCCCAGAGATTCTGATGAGTGGCGTAAAAAGATCACAGCAACCTTGATGACTGGGGCTTCGGTAATTTCAATCGACAATGTGACAGAACCGTTGGACTCCAGCGAAGTGGCAGCTGCAATTACTGCGCCTATCTGGTCAGATCGGATCCTTGGCCACTCGGAGATGGTGAAAATACCACAAAGCGCTACCTGGATTGCAAATGGTAATAATATTCGCCTCGGCGGTGATCTTCCACGGCGTTGTTACTGGATTCGTTTGGACGCCAAAACTTCACGTCCCTGGCAACGAGAAAACTTTCTACATTCTGACCTGCCAGAATGGGTACTGAAAAATCGTGGTGACTTAATCAGCGCTGTGCTGACGCTCGCCCAAGGATGGTTTACTGCAGATCGACCGGCAAGTGGTTCTCCGGTCATTGGTGGATTTTTAGAGTGGTCGAAGGTTATTGGGGGAATCTTGACATATGCTGGAATATCCGGATTTTTAGATAACCTGGAGAGTCTTTATGAAATCATTGATGATGAGGGTCCCCAGTGGGAAACCTTCTTGATGGCACTTCACGAAATCTTTCAGAATACTCCGGTCACGATTGCAGAAATATGCAAAGAACTGGCCTCAATACCTGAGTTAATGGATTTGTTACCAGACACTTTTGAAGCACCGCTGGATGAACGTGGTTACATTCGGCCAAATTTCAAGAAAAGATTGGGGAAAGGTTTTGTTCAGCGTCAAGGTACCCGTTATGGAGAGTCACAAGTGCGGATTGAGCGTTGTTCTAATGACAGTCATTCAAAGGTAGCTCGCTGGCAATTTACTTGCGGTGTATGCGGGATTTGCGGGATTAATAAAGCAGACTGAGCAATACAAAAAATTGCCGAGAGAGTTGGTTTCTAAAACCCAGCATATACCGCAAACCCCGCTTTTGGGATTGAATACCGGCAAGTCAGGACTTTAATAATTGAATAAGTGGAGAGCTTTTATTGCATTCAACGTCATGAGACAGTAGAATCATAATGGAGTATTTTTTATGCCTGAAGAATGGCTTAAAACAACAGAGGCTGCCGAGATCAGCGGATACCATCCGAATCACATACGCCGGCTAATACGCGCTGGCGAAATTGTGGCTCGCAAATGGGGTTCCGCTTTGATGATCGACCGGCAATCTCTTATGGATTATCTTCAGAAAGTGGAAGCACAAGGGGGAAGAAGAGGCCCGAAACATCAGGGTTGACACACTTCCATAACTTTATTTTTATGCTATAATGTTCATATAGGTGAACATTTATCACCCTTATAACGGGCCAAGTCAGTGCTGGTAACACGAACATGGCCCTAACCCTCTCGCCGGGTTGACGGCACAGGGCTGAAGGTATTGTACCAGAACATCCGGTACAGCCTCACGCTATGCTATCGGCCGCTCTCCCGGTGAGGATGAGCGGATTTTTGTTTCTATAAATGAGGTGAAAATGGATTTACGCAATATCGATAGTTTTGAAAACGGAGCGATTGATCTGGTGGCAAAGATTGCGCCTTGGTGCGCTCCTGTTCCCACGGCATACCTGGTTGGTCGGGCAACTGTAACCCATCTTGAATGGCCCGTACCCATTGGAATTCTTGCGGCCGCTGTGATCGAGTCGCTTGGCTTAGTTACCTGCGCAACGGCTTTAGATCTATACCAATTCAACCAGAACCGGCGAAAGAATGATCCCCCAGCTCCTTTTTTGTTGGCGGTGTTTTTAATTGTTATCTACTTTTTAGTCGCTGTTCTTCTCACTGTTGTTTTGGATACCCAACCTTCCTGGTCGGTGATCGCGCCGGCAATTTTCCCTTTTCTCAGCCTGGCAGGTGTTACGGTCATAACACTTCGCAAGGATTATCAGAAGCGGATTCAGCAAATTGCCAATGAAAAAGCTGAACGTAAAGCAGAACGTCAGATGGCCCATGGATTTCAGCGTCAAGATTTGAGGGGCTTGTTTGAATCCCCTATGTCCAGCGATATGTCAAACAATGGACAGATTGACATGAATTTGAACAGATTACAGGCAGGCAGAAAAGCAAAACTAGACAATCGACTTACCAGATTATTGGACGCATTTCGTGTCAATCCAACCCTTGGGATTAGCGATGCTGCCCGAGCTTTGGATGTTTCTCGACAGACCATTTATAGCTACATGGATCAGCTGGAGCATTCTGGAAAAATCCGTCGCAACGGTCATGGAGTCGAGGTGCTCGAATGAATGAGATAAAATCTTCCAA
>CAYNJT010000111.1:0-6904 GCA_964397625.1 uncultured Leptolinea sp.
AGGCAGCAAACGATTACCAATGAAATGTTAGATATTGCCGGCGGCGCAGAAGCATGCATCATCCCGGAAGTGGAAACAGACCCGGAAGAACTTGCCCAACGGCTGCGTGCCGCCTACCAGAAGGGTAAGGAACACGCCATCGTTGTTGTAGCGGAAGGTGCCAAATATAATGCCGAAGCCCTCGGCCAGTATTTCTCCTCTCACCGGGAACGCCTTGGATTTGATCTTCGTGTAACCATCCTTGGCCATGTGCAGCGCGGCGGCGTTCCCAGCGCTTATGATCGTATTCTGGCTTCCCGCCTGGCAGCCGGCGCGACAGATGCGTTGGCTCGCGGGGAATACGGTGTTCTGGTAGGAATGATCAATTCCAAGATCGGCACCACACCGATCGAGGTTGTCAATTCCAAGAAGAAGGAAATTGACATGGATCTGTTTGAATTGGCCAGAATTTTAGACTAATCCAGACTTGATTAAAGAAAAGAAAACGGCGGAGAAAACCGCCGTTTTTTGTTATCCGGGTTTGTTATTCCAGCGTAAAAATGCTTCAATAAAGCCATCCAGGTCGCCATCCAACACACCCTGGGTGTTTCCGGCTTCAAATTCTGTGCGGTGGTCTTTAACCATCTGGTAGGGATGCAGTACATAAGAACGAATCTGGCTGCCCCATTCTGTTTTGGTGTATTCGCCGCGAAGTTCAGCCAGGTGTTTATCCTGGGCTTCGCGTTTTAATTCCAGCAAACGTGAACGTAAGACGCGCATGGCGTTTTCGCGGTTCTGCATTTGCGAGCGTTCGTTCTGGCAGGAGACCACCAAACCACTCGGAATATGAGTGATACGCACGGCAGTGGCGTTCTTCTGCACATTCTGCCCGCCCGCGCCGGATGATTTGTAAATATCTATTTTCAGGTCGTCCGGGTTGATCTGTATCTCCGGATCTTCCGCGGCAGCCTCAGGCAGAACTTCCACCTGGGCAAAGGACGTGTGACGGCGGTGGGCGGAATCAAAAGGTGAAAGTCTCACCAGGCGGTGAACGCCCTTCTCCGGCCGCAAGTAACCGTATGCGTACAAACCGTTCACGGCAATTGTGCAGCTCTTGATGCCGGCTTCTTCACCTTCGGAAAAATCAAGAATCTCTGTCTGGAAACCACGACGTTCGCACCAGCGCAGGTACATGCGCTGCAGCATGGCAGCCCAGTCCTGTGAATCGGTACCTCCCGCGCCAGAGTTAATGGCCAGCAGTGCATTCCCACGGTCATAACGACCGGATAGAAAAACACTCAGCTCACGACGCCCTAATTCCTGCTCAACCTCAGCCAGTTCGGCTTCCAGTTCTGGGCGCATGGATTCATCACCCATCTCGGAAAGTTCAAGGGTGTCTTCGATCCGTTTTTTTAATTTAATCCATCCCTCCACGTCTTCGCGAGCGTCAGACAACTTCTTCATGACGTGCTGCGCTTCTTCGGGATTATTCCAAAGATCAGAGGATTCAGATTGTTTGATCAGCGCGGCCAGTTCAATTTCCCTTTTAGGGAAGTCAAAGATGCTCCATGAACTGCTGGATTTTTTCGGCACACAGTTGTGCCCGTGCTGTTAGATCTTGCATGTAACCAACTCCGTATAATGATCAGGCGGCTAGAATGCCGTCCACAAATTGTGTGCGGTCAAACGGCTGCAGGTCTTCCGGTTTCTCACCGAGACCGGCGAATAATATGGGAACATGGAGTTCCTGTTGAACAGCAAAGGCCATTCCGCCTTTGGCTGATGAGTCCAATTTCGTTAGAATGACTCCGGTTATCGTTGTGGTCTGGTTAAACGCTCTGGCCTGTTGGAGGGCATTTTGTCCAGTGGTGGCGTCTAATACCAGCCAGACACCGTGAGGCGCCCCAGGCATGGCCTTGCCGGCCACCCGATTAACTTTCTTCAACTCTTCCATCAGGTTATAACGGGTATGCAGACGCCCGGCCGTATCCACCAGAAGCAGATCCATGCCGCGAGATTTGGCCGCTTCCACGGCATCAAAGGCCACCGCACCGGGGTCTCCCCCGATCTGCCCGCTGATGATCGGCAGGTTCAGACGATCCGCCCAGACCTGCAATTGATCTACGGCAGCCGCGCGGAAGGTATCTGCCGCGGCTAAAAGAACTTTTTTGCCGTCTCCGCTGAATCGCTTGCCCAATTTTGCCGCTGTTGTAGTTTTTCCAGAGCCGTTCACGCCGACAAGCAGGATAACAGCCGGTCGGGCATCGGGGATCAGGGTGGTTGGTGGTGGGTCAAGCCGGTTGATCAATTCGGAGCGCAGGGCAGCTTGCAATTCATCCGCATGGGTGAGACCGTTTTCCTTGACTGTTTTCCGCAGGGACGCAATCACTGACTGCGTGGTTTCCATTCCCATGTCAGATTGGATGAGAGCCGCTTCAAGGTCGTCCCAGGTTTCAGCGGTAATTTCACTGGTTCCCAGAATCGAACTAATACGCCCGAAAGTCTGCTTTCGGGTGCGTTCGAGACCACTCATCCATTTCGAAAAGATATCAGCCACGGGTGCGTATTATACCTTACCGGTGATTCATTTTCCTGCCGGATTATGGGCTGCTCTCACGCTTTGATGACGATGTTTTCCGGCCAACTGACCGCAGCCGGCCTGAATATCGATTCCCCTGCGCAAACGTATGGTGCAAGGGATACCGGCTTTTTCCATTTCCGCCGCGAATTCTTGAGCCCGGCTGAGGGGAGTCGCTTTCCCGGAATATTCGTGAGTGGGATTCAGCGGGATGACATTAACATGGCAGATCATTCCCCGGATCAATTCGGCAAGTTCGCTGGCATCCTGAGGACGGTCGTTCACATCCTGGATTAACGCCCATTCAAAGGTCAGGCGGCGGCCGGTGGTTTCCACATAATCACGGCAGGCAGGAATCAGCTCGGAAAGTGGATATTTTTTATTAATGGGTATTAATTGCGAGCGCAGCGCGTCGTTGGCCGCGTGAAGGCTGACGGCCAGGTTCACCTGACGTTTCTCTTCGGCAAATTGACGAATCATGGGGACCAGTCCCACGGTTGAGATGGTAAAACGTCTTGCTCCCAAACTGTATCCGCGCTGATCGTTCAACCGGTCTACGGCAGCCAGTGTGTTGTCATAATTCTGAAAGGGTTCGCCCATGCCCATGATCACGATGTTGGTGACCACATCATTCTCTTCTTTCAATAAGCGGGCGTAAAAAAGCACCTGTTCGACAATTTCACCTGAGGTAAGGTTGCGCGCAAATCCCATTTGACCGGTGGCACAGAATACACAACCCATGGCGCAGCCGGCCTGTGATGAAATGCAAAGCGTGCGCCGCTGGTCATATTTCATCAATACGGCTTCCACCGGATGACCATCCCTGGTCGAAAATAGCGTTTTGATTGTTTCTCCATCAGACGATTGAAGCCGGTCAACGGAGGTGAGTCCTTGAAAAGAAGCCCGTTCTGTCAGAAGGGCTTTCAATCCTAAGGGCAGGTTACTCCATTCGGAGGGAGAAGATTTCAGATTCTTGTAAATCCCATCCCACAATTGATTAACACGAAACGAAGGCTGACCCCAGGACGTCAGCAAGTCTTTCAATCCATCACGATCAAGGTCGTAGATGAGGGGTCTTTCAATTGTCATGTTTACTTGATATCCAGCATATGCCAGAGGGTATCGGCTACCAGGTCAGGTTTGGGTTCCCAGGCAGCCAATTCGGCGGCTGAGGTAACACCGCTCATTACCAGCCCGGTACGGCAGCCGGCGCGGTTGCCGCCGAGAATATCTGTATCGAGGCGGTCGCCGATGGCCAGGGTGGTTTCGGGTGTTGACCCAAGACGTTCCATGCTGATCTCATACATGGCAGGTTCAGGTTTCCCGGCGAAAAGCGGCTGCACACCCGAAGCGGTTGTCACCGCGGCAATGACCGAGCCCGCGCCGGGGATCAGCCCGCGAGGAGTGGGGAAAGATGCGTCTGGATTGGTGCCAATATACATTTTTCCGGCGCGCACCAGCAGGGTAGCTATTTCAAGTTTTTCATAGGTAAGAGCTCGATCCAGCCCCACGATGACAGCCTGGGCGTTCTTTTCATCGTTATAGTACCCGGCTTTTTCCAACGCGGCCATGGTTGAGGGCGTGACCACGCCATAAATGGGCCCGCCATGCGGAAAATGACGCTTCAGGATGGCCTCAACCACCTGGATGGTGTTGATAATCTGCCAGGGTTCAAGTTCTACACCGAAGGATTTCATTTTCGCCAGGTGTTCATCAATATTGCGGATGGCGTTATTGGTTGCCATGATGACCCGCAGTCCTTTTTCTTTAATTCCGGCAAATAGGCGGGGTAGATCTCCCAAAGGTTCGTTGCCCTGGTATAGCACGCCGTCCATATCGAGAATAAGTCCGCGGATCGCGGGAGTCAATGTATTGATCATGCTCTCTCCAATTAATAAATAAAGGCCGGTAAGATTCCGGCCTTTATTTTAATTCGTTTACACGTTATTTCTGCGGAGATTTTAAGATCTGGTCAACCAGACCGTAATCCACCGCGGCCTGGGCATCCATATAGAAGTCGCGTTCAGTATCCCGTTCGATGACTTCCAGAGACTGCCCGGTAGCTTCAGACATGATCTCATTCAGGCGGGCGCGCAGGCGCAGGATCTCTTTCGCCTGGATTTCAACATCCGACGCCTGACCCTGGGCGCCGCCCAGCGGCTGGTGCATGTGAATGGTGGCATGCGGCAGCGCGAAGCGCTGACCTTTGGTACCGGCAGCCAGCAGAACGGTGCCGAAAGACGCAGTGACACCTACGGCTACTGTGCTGATCTTGTTGGGGATCATTTTCATGGTATCCATGATAGCCAGCCCGGCATAGATCTGCCCGCCGGGGGAATTGATGTACATCTGAATGCTTTTATCCGGATCTTCATGGCTCAGGTAAAGCAGTTGCGCCACGATCACATTGGCGACCTGTTCGTCAATGGGCGTCCCCAGGAAGATGATGCGTTCCTTCAACAGCAGGGAATAGATATCATAGGCGCGTTCCCCGCGGCCTGAAGATTCAACCACCATGGGGATCACAGAACGAAACGTCGATTCACTCATTCGATCTCCTTTATGAGAACACGGTACCGAACTATGCGGCGGATTTTTCTCCGTCAGTGTCGGTTTTTTTTGCACGGGCAGCTTTTTTCGGTTTGGCTTCGCCTTCAGCCGGTTTGTCTGCTTTATTCTCGCCGGCAGGTTTCCCGGAAGCCAGATCGCGCAGGTATTCCAGAACTTTGCGGTTCATGGCACGATTGGCGGCTTCAAAAGCCACCGCCTGGCTGAATTGCTGATTGGAAAAGTTCTTCCGAATTTGCTTTTGATCATACGACATACTGATCTCGTTGACTGTCTGATTGAAGGAATTTTCAAGCTCTTCGTCAGAAAGTTCCAGCTTTTCGCGTTTGCTGATCTCGGTCACCAGGAGGGAGCGTTCCAGTCGTTTGATCGCGACGGGTTTGAGTTCCTTCTCGGTCAGCTCTTCCATGGTCAACTTGCGGATTTTCAAGTAGGTATCCAGATCCATACGCTGCTGGGCAAGAGTATCCTGAAGGGAATGCTGGGTACTGTGGATTTCTTCATCCAGCATGTGGGGCGCGTATTTGAAACTGGACAGGGCGACCATTTTATCCAGCAGGTCATCGAAATACTTGTTGTCATATTCTGACTTCGCGTCAGCTTCCAGGCGGCGGCGCAGGTAGGCTTTGAAATCATCCACCGTCTGGAACTGGCCGATCTTCATGACAAATTCTTCGTTCAATTCAGGCAGAACCAGTTCCTGCACGGTTTTGAGTTCAACCGTGAACTCCAGCTTTTGGCCGCGCAATTTTTCAACCACATCGTCTTTGGGGTAGGTGTGGGTGAAGGTTTTGGTTTCGCCAGCTTTCATGCCAATGACGTTCTTTGAGAAGTCTTCGAACGGCCAGGTCTCTTTGCGCATATCATTCTCGCCGATGATGGCCTGGTGGGGAGTTTTGGCAATAAATTCTTTTTCTTCACCCTCTGGGGGTTTAACGTAGTTGGCGGAGAGGTCCATGCTCACCAGATCGCCTTCTTTGGCGGCGCGGTCGGCATCTGTGGGGGTGGCGTAGCTGGAAAGCACGCGTTTCACGGCGTCTTCCACCTGACTGTCAGTAATGACCGGTTCCACATATTCCTGTTTAACCGATGCGAGATCACCCAGGGTAACAACCGGGGCCAGTGGAATGGTGAAGGAGAATTTGGGAGGATCGGTGCTGATGATGTCATCCAGCTTGCCTGAGCCTGAGGCTTCAATCTTGGCTTCGTCGAGGATCTGGGGGTATTTATCATCCACCAGAATTTCAATGGCCTGCTCGCGGACTGCTTCTTCGCCGTACATGCGCAGCACCACCGGGTAGGGGGCTTTGCCGGGGCGGAAACCGGGAATTTTGGAGCGCTCCGCGATCTTGCGGGCGGCTTTGTGCATGTATGCTTCGAGATCGGAATTTTCAAATTCCGCTACTACATTGACCTGATGGTCATCACGGGGGGTAGTCTCTAGTTTCAAAGGTACTTTCCTTACTAACAAATATTTAGGTTTCAGTGGGGATGAAGGGACTTGAACCCTTACGCCTTGCGGCACATGATCCTAAGTCATGCCTGTCTGCCAATTCCAGCACATCCCCACGCTAAAATGCCGAGAAATTTTATCACTTTTTAGGTGGATAAATCGAAAAACAAGGTTTTGCGGATGTTTTTTATAAAGTTCTTATGCTTTATCGCCCATCATTTTTTTTATTTCTTCGGCTATTTGACCACCAATTTCTTTGATAGAGCAGATACCTTTGATCCCCATCGAATTGTATATGAGCCCGATATCCATCTCAAGGTCTTCAA
>CAYNJT010000112.1:0-6523 GCA_964397625.1 uncultured Leptolinea sp.
ATTATAAGGGTCGCCGGTGGATTTTGTCAAGAGGCGACCCAATGCGGCGACCCTGTAGGGTTATCAGGGTCGCCCCTAAGGGCAGTAAAACGGGTGAAAAGGGGCGGGAAAGGACAGGGCGGTATTCGTGTAGGGATGAGGGCATATTGCGTGCCAGAAGGGCAGAATTTTGGTTTTGTGTCAGTGATGGAAAAAGCCCTCTCTAACCTCCCCCGGCGGGGTAGGCAGGTGGGGGATGTCCTTGCCGGGCGTTTTCACCCTCCCCTGCGGCCTGCGCCGCAGCGTTCTTTGCTGCCGGTGGGGAGGGCAGGGAGAGGGCGGATTATTGATAATGGATCAGACCTTCAGTTATGTAGATAGGAAATAATGACGCCATTACCAGTGATTATCGACCCTACGCAAATATATTTATCCTACGTACAATGGAATGAGCAGGGGGGACGACGCCTGCGGGGAATCCCCAATATCTTTCCTGGTGACCTATGTTTACAATTGAAACGTTATGGGATGTAACAAAATTTAACCCCAATCCGTCACAACGGGATGCCATTCTTCAAATTGATGGCCCTCTCTATATCACTGCCGGACCCGGTTCGGGAAAAACCAGGGTTCTTCTATGGCGGACATTAAACCTGATTGTTTTCCATCAGATTAAACCTGAAGAAATTTTTCTATCCACGTTTACCGAAAAAGCCGCTCATCAATTACAGGAAGGTTTAAGAAATCTCCTGGGGTATGCCACGAACATTAACGGAAAACCTTATGACCTCTCCAAAATGTATGTGGGGACAGTGCATTCACTCTGCAGCCGAATTTTAAACGACAGGCGCAGGTTTTTACAGGATTATCACGCCAGTCCCACACCAAGTCTTTTGGATGAACTGAGCCAATATTTTCATGTTTCCAAAACACGTAACTGGCAGACAATGGGTACTGCGCTCGAACTGGCAGAAGATTCCGACCTAAATACCGTGGTTAATCTTATTTTTGGTTCACCCAAGACAAATAAACACAACGCTGTTACCAGTTGCATCAGCTTCTTCAACCGATGCTCGGAAGAATGTATTGACCCGATCGAAATAATTGAACAATTGAAAAAGACCGACAGTGACCTGGAATCCTATCTACAGTCTAATGATCTGGGTGTTGAACGCATGACCAAAGCGTTTACCCTTTACAAAACCTATCGGGAATCCCTTATCATCTCGGAAAAAATTCATCACACTGATTTCTCCCTGTTGCAGCAGGAAGCTCTGCGCATTTTGAGTGATCGTGAAGAAGCCGGGAGCATCTTTAAACATGTGATCATTGATGAATATCAGGATACGAACACCATTCAGGAAAAGATCTTTTTCCGCCTCGCGAACGGAAACAGAAATATTTGTGTGGTGGGTGATGATGACCAGGCTCTTTACCGGTTTCGAGGAGCCACGGTGGAGAATTTCGTTGATTTCCCCGCCAGATGCCAAAAATACCTGAACATTGAACCAAAGCGTATTTCCCTTTCAACCAACTACCGCTCCCGCAAGAAGATCGTGGATTTTTACACCCGATTCATGGAAAATGCCGACTGGCAAAAGGAAGCCCCGGCTGAGGGGTATCACCGGGTGATGGATAAAGCCATCGCCGCGCACAACAAGGATGAAAACCTTTCGGTTGTGGCCAGCACGCCTGATTCACCTGAAAATGTGGGCGACGAAATTGCCGCCCTGGTGCGCCAATTGGTGGATGAGAAAAAGGTGGACGATCCCAATAAGATCGCTTTTCTTTTCCCAAGTCTTAAATCCAACGCGGTTGAACGAATGCGAGCCGCGCTGGAAAAAGTGGGTCTACATGTCTATGCTCCCCGGGCGGGCCGTTTCCTTGAGGTGGATGAATGTTATGACGTGTTTGGCATTTTTCTGCTAATTCTCGGGAAACCGGAAACCCGCGAAGGCCTGGGGGGTGATTACGCTGATTTTGTCGACTGGCTTGCCCAGATTGAACTTAACGCGAAAGATTTGATCAAAAAGGACAGGAACCTGAAACACTTCGTCGAGGATAAACAGGGTGAAATTGCCAGGGCGTCTTTTGATTACTTGATTCTTAAGCAGGTTATTGAAAATGAAGGCTGGTCTTTGACCGAGCCTTATGACCTGAAACGCATGAAACGAAAACTCTTCGGGGCAAGAGGTCTTTCTGAAACCGGTCGAAAATTGATCGGCAGCTCGTATCTGGATAGACTGGTCACAAAGCGGATTGTGGAAGGACATCCTTTCTCCCTTGAATACATCATAAAGCGGGCAACATCACTCGATTGGAGCCTGCTCGACCTTTTCTACCGCCTGACGGGATTCTCTCATTTCAAAGAAATGTTCGACCTGGCAGAAAGCGGCGAAGATGAAGGCCCGATCTGTAACCTGAGCCTCATCACGCAATATCTGGCGCGGTTTGATGACGAGTTCTTTTCCATGTTAACGGCTGACCTTCTGGTGGAAGGCACTTTCAGCCGGGTATTCTTTTTCTCATTCCTCTATTCCATTTACCGTTTGGGTGAATCTGAATATGAAGACGCGGAGGATCCCTTCCCGAAAGGACGCATTCCCTTTCTCACAGTGCACCAATCCAAAGGATTGGAATTCCCGGTGGTGGTGCTCGGAAACCCTCGGCGTGACCTGCACGAGCCCGGTTTTGTGGAAAAAGCGATCTTCCCATTTTGTGAAAATGAGAACGCCGAACCGCTTGCGCGTCAGGCTGAATTTGATGCCATGCGCATGTTTTATGTGGCGCTTTCACGCGCCCAAAACCTGCTGGTGATCGCCCATTTCACCGGCCGCGGACAGCGCATGAATGCCCCCTTTAAAGTCTTGTTGAATGACAAATTTCCGCGCATACCCCAGCTCGATGTTTCAACCATTCCAGAATCTCACACGGAAGAAAACGAACTACCTAAAATGTATTCGTATACGTCCGATTACCTGCTTTATAAAAAGTGCCCGCGGCAATACATGGTGTTTCGCAAGTATGGCTTTGTGCCATCCCGCGCTCAGACGATGTTCTTTGGCAGCCTGGTGCACCAGACACTGGAGGACCTGCACCATGAGGTGATCCGCCGGAGAGGGATGATGACCCATGCCAATTGAGTGGAACGAACAGGAAATGGAAGATTTCATCCGCCGGGCCTACCAGGAAAACTTTGACCTGCTGCGGCTCGAAACAGGTGTGGCGTTGACCCCCGAGGTCAAACAGGCTGGCCTGCTGCAGGTGCTCTTTTACTGGCGCAAGATGCGCGCCGTGGCCGAAAAAGTAACCGACACCGAGGTGCGCCTGAGCCTGCCGGGAAACACCTCACCCGCGGGACGTGTCTTCGGCATTGAAGGGATTGTGGATATCGTTCGCGAGGGGGAGAAGACGATCATCTACGATATCAAAACGCACAACGCTGAATACGTGCGGTCGCACATTGACCTGTATGAAGACCAGTTGAACGTGTACGCCCATATCTGGAAGGAACTTCAGAAGCAGCGCCTGGATGGCACGGCGCTGATCTGCACCGAATTCCCCCCCGAAATCAAAGATGCGCTGGATAATGGCGATGATCGCCAGTTGGAACACGCCTTTCAAACCTGGCAGCCGTTGATCGAAATTGCCTTTGATTCTTCTCGCGTGGATGCCACCATTCAATCCTTTGCTGACGTGGTGGACAAGATTGAAGGGCATTTCTTCGGCCCGCCGCCGCTCGAGAAATTGCAGGAACCCTACGCGGGTCACTTGAGCACCCGCTTTGGCACGCATGTGTGCCGCAACTGTGACGCGCGCTTTTCGTGCGACGCCTACCGGGTGTACGCCCGCCAGGGGCGCGGCCGCGCGGAGGAAGCTTTTTCCACCTACTTTAGCGAACTGGAAGCCGGTGAACCTTTGGAAGAGTGGCGCACGGCAGGGTTGGAGTCGATCCCGGAATTGGGAGAATTGGTTTGAAAATACAAGACAGGATAAGATATCATGTATGATATGAAGACAAATTCTGAATTGACTATTTTCACTGTCGGGCATGGAAATTTGCCTATATGGAAATTCATTGAGTTAATAAAAAGTAAAGATATTGACATTCTCGTTGATGTACGCAGCATGCCATTCAGTCGCCATAACCCACAATTTAATAAAGACCTGTTGAAGTCTTACCTTGGGATGGAAAACATAGATTATCGATACGCCGGTGATAAACTCGGCGGCCGACCAACGGACCCGGATTGCTATAAAGATGGCGTATTACCGGACGGTAAAGCGGATTACCTACACCTTGTTGATTATCCAAAAGTAATGACAAAAGAATTCTTTTTGAAGGGGATTGACTTCCTCCTTTCCATTGGCGGGACGAAGAAAGTGACTGTGATGTGCAGCGAATCAGATCCCGCCCAATGCCATCGCCACCACATGATCGGTAGGTACCTCGTTTCACAGGGGGTGAATGTGTTGCACATCTATCAGGATGGGCATACGTTAAAAGATCAATTCCTGCCAAACTTAAATGCTGAAGCGCCTGTGGAGCAGATGAGTCTTTTTTAAATAAGGAATTTATGAAACTTTTTACCATTGGTTTTACACAAAAAACGGCTAAAGAGTTTTTCGAGATTTTAAAAACCAACCAAATCGAATGTCTTGTGGATATCCGTCTGCATCCTGATGGCCAATTGGCCGCTTTTACAAAAAAAGAGGATTTAAAATATTTTCTTAAAGAACTCATCCGGTGTGATTACCGGCATTTTGAGCGGCTGGCACCTACAGACGAAATTCTCAAAGCCTATCGCTCAGACAGGGACTGGGGAAAGTATGAAGTTGAATTCATAAACCTGTTGAAAAAAAGAGGAATCCCGGAAACATTGGACCGAACACTTTTTGAAGACAAACGCTGTTGCCTGCTTTGCAGCGAACCAACCGCAGAGAAATGCCATCGGCGTCTTGTGGCGGAATTGCTTGCTAAAAGCTGGAAGGATGTGCAGGTAAATCATCTCTAATTTATTGTAACGAGGGGAAAATGATCACCGAACTATTCATCACAGATGTTACAAGGATGGGGCAAAATCGGGTGTGTATCGCGGGTGTCAATAGAAGGGGAAAATCGATTCGCCCAACTCTGCCTCCTCCTGGTATACAGGAAGAAATGCTTTATGAGAATGGAAATTGTGTCATCCGCCCATTTATGAAAATGAGGCTCGATTTGCAGGAATGTCCCATTCATCCACCCCACACGGAAGATATGATTATGGATCTCGAAAGCCGGGAATGTTGTGGAATATTATCCCCGGAAAATGCTTTGAATTTGTTAACCAGAATTTTGGACCCAAATGTCCAGTCCATTTTTAATTCAGAAATTCACGATGGTTGTTTTATTTCGCTGGGTACAGGGGATCGCTCTCTGGGGACAATTAAACCGGCGGAGATTTCCTTTGTTCGCCATCAGTTAAATGCCAGTGAACGATGGGAAACAAAGATCACGTTTACCGATTCACAGGGGAAGACATTTCACTTACCCGTTACCGATCTCTCGTTTCGTTATTATCTGGACCATTTGCGAGAGGTGGAAAAACAAACTCCCGGCCATATTGGGTTACACTTGCAACAAATACTGAACAACGCGAATACATTTTTGCGTATCGGATTGGCCAGAGGTTTTCACCCGGATAAAAATCAACCTCAGACCCGGTGTTATCTACAAATCACCGGAATCTATTCATTCCCTGATTATCTGGACGGCCGTTGTTTTGCAGATTTTTCCCACCATTAATCCTAATGGGATCATACCTGATTCCGGTTGGAGGAACTTCTTATGCCCATTACCAAATTGACCCCCGAATCGGCTTACCCCTACACACAGGAACGCCTGAAAGCCCTCGAACAGGCCGTGCCCGAAGCCTTTGCCGATGGCAAGATCAACTGGAACACCCTACGCGAGGTGCTGGGCGAAGACCTGGAAGACGAAAGCAGGGGGGAGTTCTTTGGCCTCACCTGGCCGGGCAAGCGCGAGGCGCGCAAAAAGGCCGCCATTCCCAGCCGGGGAACGCTGGTGCCGGCGCCGGGTGAAGGCGTGAACGAGGACACCACCGAAAATATCTTTATTGAAGGCGATAACCTCGAGGTGCTCAAGCTATTGCAAAAGAGTTATGCCGGCAAGATAAAGATGATTTACATTGACCCGCCTTACAACACGGGCAATGATTTTATTTACAACGATGATTTTGCCGACCCTCTGGAAGCCTACCTGGCCTACACCGGCGCGAAAGGGGAGGGCGGCGAACTGCTCACCACCAACACCCGCGCGGATGGGCGCTTTCACACCCGCTGGTTAAACATGATGTACCCGCGGTTGATCCTGGCAAGGCAATTATTACGCGAGGATGGAGCTATTTTTATATCGATTGATGATAATGAGGTACATCATTTGCGCCAAATAATGAATGAGATATTTGGTGATGAAAATTTTGTTGCGTGTATTTCAGTGAAAATGTCTGAATCAACCGGTGTGAAAATGGCACATGTTGAAAGA
>CAYNJT010000113.1:0-6490 GCA_964397625.1 uncultured Leptolinea sp.
CTGCAATTTCTTCATATCCATGAAGGTATTCAGGTCAATAACTTTGCCTTTTTTGGCGAAGGTGGCCAGCAGACCGGGCTGCGGGAAGTCGACAATATCGGGGGGATTGTTGCCTTCAATGGCGATACCGATGGAGGCTTCAAATTCCTTGGAACCGGAATATTGAATGTCAATACCGGTTTTTTCTTCGAAGCTTTTTACGGAATCATCAAATTTGACGGCATCATTGTCGGTGAAAGGACCGGCCATGGTGACGACTTTGCCCTTCATTTTTCCGGCAAACGCGTCATCAAGAGCGGAGCCGCCAGCTTGCGCAGCCACAGGAGCGGCCGGAGCGAATACGGCCAGGACCATAGCGACAATTACGATAGAGCTTAAGACTACTGCAACACGCTTCATGCTTTTCTCCTTATTAAACATTTGAAATTTCCATCCTTTTCAATTGCGAAAACCAGGGTAAAAGGCACCCGACGATCAACCACCTCCTCTCATGTTGTTTCTCTTTCAATGATTTCTAACGGTAATTTGGAAATTTGGATTGTACGGTTAGGGTTGTTAAGCCGCGAAAGCAACATCTCAACCGCAATTTCGCCGGATTCATCCAGGTGCTGCCGAATGGTGGTGAGGTTGAAATACTCGGCCATGTCAAGATCGTCAAACCCCATCACGGCTATATCCCGCGGTATATTCAGGTTCAATTGTCTGGCGGCCTGAATAATGGAAATAGCCTGCAGGTCAGTGGCGGCAAAAATGGCCAGCGGTAATTCCTGATTCCTGAGGAAACCCAGCACCAGCTCGCGCGTTTTATTAATATCATACGGCGCAATCAGGATTTGGCAATCAGGTAGATTTATTCCAAGATGAGCCAATTCTTTCCGAAAACCGTTCAGCCGCAATGAAATAGGGTGGATGCCGTATTCCGCCGTGGAGGTGTCACCCACAAACGCGAAACGCCGGTAGCCTTTCTTGTGCAGGTAACTGGCGGCCTGTTTGCCGCCGTCTTCGTTGTCAATCTCCACACTACTCAGCATGGGGTGTGGATATTCGACCAGCACAGTTTCCAGGCGGTGGTCGATCAGCCGTTCCACGTAATGGTTATCCAGCTCCAACGACAGGATGATCAGCCCATCCAGGTTGCCGGTAAGGGGCAGGGTATCTAGATAACTGTTTAGATGCTTGCTGTTGGTGACCGTGTAAATCACCAACTCGTATGGGGTGGGGCCAAGTGCGGCGGCAACCCCGCGCAGACGCTGGACAAAGGATGGGGCGGTAAAGAACGGGGTGATCACCCCGATACGCCGCTGGGTGCGAATGGCTCGGGCTCGGGCGTCTGCTTTGGGGACAAACCCCAACGCGTCAATAGCTTCCAATACGGCGCTGCGGGTTTCGGGTTTGACTTTTTCAAGATTGTTAATGACACGCGAAACAGTAGCGATGCTGACATGAGCAACCGTGGCTACATCATAAATCGTGGGGGGAGTGTTTCGGGTCAAAGGAAATTTGATTTGAAACTGAATATACTTTTATGAAAGGACTTACAAACACCATAATACAAAAATTCCCCTCGAGAGTCAATAGGGAATTTGAAATTTTAAGGTAAGCGGCGGATGTAAGCCGGTTTTATTCTTCGAGCAAAACCAGGAATCCCAGCAGCCCCATGTTGGCAAACAACAGGGGAGCCAGGAACGGCGCGCCGCGCAGGAATCGTTCCGCGATGATCACGCCCTGACCGGTGAGGTTGTTTTCCACATGCAGGTACGCCCCGAGAAGACCCACCAAAGTGAGCAGTACCAAAGATGCCGCATATGTCCAGCGGTCTTCGGGGGAAGGGCGGGGGAAAAAGCCCATCAGTGCGGAGACGATAGTTGCGAACAGCCCGCTGAATGTAGGCAGCCATAGCCAGGGATTCTCAAAATTTGTGCGGGCGTGATCCAGCACACTGGAAATAACTGTCACCAGAATGAACAGGGTAGTGAGCAGGTAATACGCGCGGGTTTTGGACAAGGGCATCTGAATAGTTCTATAACCAATCAGGCGTAATTTTCCCGATCCTGGAATGATCTCTTCCCAGGCGGCGGAAATGCCCAGTATGGCCACAACGGCGAACGTAAGCGGTCCGAGCAATGGAGGAGCCCAGAGCAGCACATCCCGGGGAATGATAATCCCTCCGCCGGCAACCGGTAAAAATGCGCGCCGCAGATGAAAATAGGATCCCAGCAACCCGACCAGGATACAGGCGAAAAACACACCGGTGGCCGTCAGGTTGGCGGCTTGCCGGTTTTTCATGGCGATCCACCCGGCCAGCAAGAGTACGCCGCCGGCTATCGGAGAGAACACGATAGGGATCCATTCATACGGCACAATCGTTCCACTAAGACTGTGTGCCAGATAGATATCAACTCCCAGGAAAAAAACATTGACTGCCGTCAGGGTAAGCATGGCCTGGTCTCGGTTGAAGGGCAGCCGCCAGCGCCTGAGCAGGGGAATCAGATCGGCCAGTGGATAGGTGTATGTGGTATTCACTTTGATGTGCCGACGGGAGCCAGTTGTGAGGCGGCACGCAGCAGTTCGGCGGAATCGTACCGCAGGGTTGATAGGGCTTTAATAACCTCATACGCCCCATGCCACTGCGTGTAGTCGGGACCCTGCATCCAGGCCCCGAATTTGGTCGTGCGTCCCCAGTGGTGCCACAATTCGTAAGCTTCATATTCAATAGGTTCATCGAACTGGGTGGCGGTGATTAGATTCTGATCCTTGAGAGGTTTCATGATCTCATCGGACTCTTTTACCCAGGTATTGACCTGAGTGGTCAGTTTATCCGCGTCCGCATAGAAATTGTCGATGAAGTTCTTGTTATGGCATTCATAACACACAGACTGCATGCGGGTCTTGTTATCCTGCCAGGCGGGCCTCCGCTCGGACGTTGAGGCGAATAAATACCAGCTCAGCCGGTCGCCGGTATCGTGCGTGGTTCCGGTGCCGCCAAACCCGCTAAAATGACAGGTGGAACAGGTTGGGGCGGGGAAATCACCAGAGTCCAACGTTCCTGCATCCGCGTCCCAGTTCCAGGTGTGCCCGAGGGTGGAGTAAGCGATTCCATGCGGGCTTTCGTGATAGATTTCCCACTGGGGATGATCGGGGCCGATATGGCAGTAATTACAGGTTTCCGGTTTGCGCGCCTGTTCAAGGCTAAATTCATGGCGGATATGGCAGCTCTGGCAGCGGCCGATCGAACCGTCTTCCGCCGGTTTGCCGATGTTGTGGCAGGTTTCGCAGGCGAAACGGGTGATATCCGGCCCCTCCATGGCGGCAAGGACATTGCGGGCTTTATCTGGTGCAAAGGATCCTTCGGGTATAGCCTGATATGCGGCCATCAGTTCGGGGGAAAGATCCTTGCTGCCGGCCACGGCTACATAGGCTGGAAGGCTGTGTCTGCTCTGGTAGAACTGGGCGACCTCTCCCTGATGGCAGTTCTGGCAGGTTGCCGAGGTGGGCGATTTGAGAATATACGCCCCTTGATGCTCGACAGATCCGGCGTATCCCTGTTTGACTTCATGGCAGTCGCGGCAGGTAACTCTGGCGGCTGCCATGCTGGAAGACCCGTATTGCACAACAATACCCGGACTGGTCTTTTCATGGCAGGTGACGCAGGTATCTGAAGACCCGGCCAGCGCGTTCTGACGGGTTTGCGGCGTTGAAGATTCAGCCTGAAGCGTGGTCAGCCGGATGATGAAAATTACACCGGCCAGGATGACCAGTGCCGCAAGGCCGATTACCAGGGTGATCGGCCATTTCTTTCGCGAGGGTAATTCTGCGGAAGCCCGGGTATCATCCATATCAATCTCCTGCCTGGGTATGGATTAATATTGCCCCTGGAATAGGAATCTTATTTAGATATTATACATTTGCGTCGCAATAGGCAACCGGTATTTGGAAATTGGACAACATTGACATATTTTCCAAAACAGGCGGCATTCTCCTCCTTCAGCCTGCGGTAAAATAAATTTATTCAGAATAAATATAAAAATGATCACTTTGGGGAGCAGGCCATGCAGGTACACCTTGTCGGGGGATTTCTGGGTAGCGGAAAGACGGTTGCCATCGCGGCTGCCTGCAGAGCACTGGCCGCCCGTAAATTAACCGCCGCTGTTATCACCAATGACCAGGGGAAATACCCGGTGGATACCGCCTATTTTGATTCACAAAAAATTCCAGCGGTGCAGGTAACTGGCGGCTGCCTGTGCACGCAGTATGACGAGCTGCTTTCCCGGTTGGATCAACTGGAGCGCGCCATCCAACCCGATGTGGTGTTTGCTGAAGTAGTGGGTTCAGCGGCAGATGTGGTGGCGACGATCGTCAAACCGTTGCGCGAGGTGGAACGGACCGCCCGGGTGACATTTTCCGTGTTTGCCGACACACGCCTCTTTTCCCAGTGGATTTCGGGAGAACCGCTTCCGTTCAGCCCGAAGGTTATGTATGTGTATGGCGGGCAGCTGGCCGAAGCCGGGCTGCTGGTTTTGAACAAACGCGACCTGGTCTCACCTGAGCGAGCCCACAGCGCGCTGGATGACGCCCGGGCGCGGTTCCCAGCCAAACAGGTGCGTCTGCAAAACTCACTGGATCCACTGCAGATCGATGGCTGGCTGTCGGATCTGGATAACCTTATAAAACATCCTTTGCCGTTGAACTCACTGCAGATCGATTACACCCGCTATGCCGCGGGGATCAGTTCGCTGGGCTGGTTGGATACGCACATTAATTTCACCGCGCCGGCCATTCTCGACTACCGGCCGCTGGTCATCGATTGGATCACCGGGCTTGACAGGGAATTCAGGCAGCGGGCGATTGGCCTGGGTCACTTTAAAGTGATGCTTAAAGCCGGAAAAACGGAAGCCCGGGTCAGCCTAACCACTGGCGATGCCGCCGGCTGGCGCGCCCAGATCCCCGCGCTGCGCTGCAGAGATCTGTATACCCTGGTTAACGCGCGGGTGGAAGGCGGCGCGGAACACGCGCGGGAAGTTGTCATTCAGACAGCGACCTCTGCGGCGGGGAAAATTTCCTGCTCTGTGGAAGAAAAGGATGTGGAGGCTTTCCATCCCGCTTTTCCCAAACCCAAACGCCGTGTGGCTTGATTATACGTATGTACGGACATAATAACTTATAATACAGGTATTCCGAGGAGGTGATTACATGATGGAAAAAAGCATGCCAACCCGCAACCTGGCATTGGAACTGGTGCGGGTGACTGAAGCCGCCGCGTTGGCTGCCGGCCGGCATATGGGGCGCGGACACAAAGAAAACGCGGATAAAGCCGCTGTGGATGCCATGCGCCTGATCATGAATACCATTCCCATGCAGGGGGTGGTGATCATCGGGGAAGGGGAGAAAGATGAAGCCCCCATGCTTTTTAACGGTGAGATACTGGGAACCGGCAGCGAACCAAAAGTGGATATTGCCGTGGATCCCATTGACGGCACCCGCCCGCTGGCCAATGGTTTGAACAATTCCATCGCCACTGTCGCGGTCGCGCCAAGAGGAACCATGTTTAACCCCGGTCCCTTCCTTTACATGAACAAGATCGCCGTTGGGCCGGAAGCCCGTGATGTGATTGACATCAACGCGCCAGTGAAAGACAATCTTACGAATATCGCCCGCGCCAAAGGCGCCGATATGGAAGACCTCACTGTGGTCATTCTGGACAGGCCGCGGCATGCCCATTTAATCGCTGAAGTCCGCGCCTGTGGGGCGCGCATCCGGCAGATCCCGGACGGCGACGTGGCCGGCGCGCTGATGACCGCCTGGCCTGATTCGCACATCGATGTGTTGATGGGCATTGGCGGCACTCCCGAAGGTGTTATCGCGGCCTGCGCCCTGCGCGCCATGAATGGCAATATTCAGGGAAAACTGGTGTTTCGCAATGAGGACGAACGCCGCCGGGGACTGGAATTGGGGTACGACCTGGAAAAAGTATTGACCATATCAGACCTTGTCTCTTCAGAAGATGTGTTCTTTGCCGCCACTGGCATTACCAACGGCGACCTGCTGCAGGGTGTCAGTTACTTCAAAGACGGCGCGCGAACAGACAGCCTGGTGATGCGCGGCCTGACCGGTACTGTGCGGCAGATCATTTCAACCCACCGTCTGGAGAAGCTGGCGCAGATCAGCCCGATACATTATTAAGGAAGGGCCTGTTTATTCCTTTGAATTAAGGCGGTACCCGACCCCCAGTTTGGTCAAACGGGATCTGGTTTGAAAGGATATTATTTCCAGCTTGCCTCTTAAGTTCGCGTCAACAATAAAAAGAATCTGCTATTTGTCTTCGCAGTCCAAATTCATCATAGATGGAAGAAATACTAATCAGGCAATTTTGAATCCAATTTAAAAGGGAATAACCGGGAAAAACAATGGAGATGGAACTTTTAAAATTTCAATGGTTGAATAAACCAAAAAATGTGACAGTAAACAAGAATTCTCTGGTTATTTCCACAGA
>CAYNJT010000114.1:0-6270 GCA_964397625.1 uncultured Leptolinea sp.
TCTTCTTCTGTTTGCACGCTGATCCCGTTTTCACGGCACAACGCGCCAAAGACGCCGTCGCCTTCGATCACCCTGCCCGAAAAGCTGCCATCATACACGCGGCCGAATCCACAGGACGGGGACTTTGCCTTGAGAATGGCGGATTTCGCGCCGGTCAGCTCTGCCAGCGTGAGGCATTCCCGCGCGCCGCGTTCAAATTCGGCGGTCACATCCGCGCCGTCTTTGCGAATCACCCGCCCGTTGATGATCTCACAGGGCAGACGCGGCGTGGTCAGTCCGCCCAGTTGCTCCGGGCAGACCGGCAGGGCTTTGCCCTCCTGAACCAGCCGGATGACCGTTTCATTTGATTTTTCCCCGCCGTCATACCGGCAATGCAGTCCGGCCAGGCAGGCGCTTACCAGTATCATTCTTCGCTCCTTATTTCCATGATTCGACAACCTTTACGCGGATTTGCGTATTCCCTATCGTTGCGAAATAATAAGGTAATCAAAACTATGGCTTCTCTATGTTCAATCCCTGTCATTTTAACCATACTTGTGATCGCTTACCTGATCTCAAAAGGAATCCGCCACGATTCAGAGGATGAGTCCACCGAAGATGAACTCTCATACGAAGATTTCGTCATGCTGGACATGATCGATGAGCATTGGGACAAAGGAGATTGAGCAGGTATTTGAAAGGAGAAAATCGATGAAAGATGGTATTCGTCAGGTAATGGTGATCCTTTCGATCTTAATCACTCTTGTTGTGAATACATTGGCCAACGCGCTGCCCCTGAATGGCCTTAACACCGGCCAGATCTCGGACCGCTTCCAGGTGTATTTTGTTCCCGCCGGTTACGTGTTCTCCATATGGGGGCTGATTTACATCGGCCTGATCGCCTACGGAGTGTATCAGGCTCTCCCCGCGCAGCGCAAAAACCCTCGCCTGCGCGCCGCCGGTTGGTGGATCGTGCTGGGAGGGTTGGCGAACAGCGCCTGGATCTTCCTGTGGCATTATGAGCAATTCCCCCTGACGCTCATCGCCATGCTCACCCTGCTGATTTCCCTGATCGTCACCTACCTGAAACTGGGGACGGGACGGAATAAAGTCTCGAAGAGCGAAACCTGGTGCGTGCAAATTCCCTTCAGCGTGTACCTGGGATGGATTTCCGTAGCCACCATTGCCAATGTGACCTCTGTACTGGACTATATCAAATGGGACCGTCTGGGTTTGCCCCCCGAGGCCTGGGTATGGATCATGCTGGCGGCGGTCCTGGCAATCACCCTGGCGATGATTTTCACCCGCCGCGATATCGCCTATACCCTGGTCATCCTTTGGGCATTGGCCGGGATTGCCGTAAAGAATGCCGCGGTTCAGGCAGTGGCAACCCCGGTATGGGTCACCTTTGGAGTTATATTGATCGGCCTCGCGTTGAAATTTCTTAAACGCAGGCGAAATCCGGCATAAGGGTTGTTTCATAGCGAAGTAGGGAAATCTCGTCCAAGAAATCCTTTCCGAAAAACCGGGAAAATAGTTACAATACTTTCCGGTTTTTCTTTTGATTTTTCATAACATACTTCCACACAGACGGGAATTCTCAAGCATGCCAAAATACAGCTTTCAAAATGATTATTCCGAAGGGGCGCACCCCCGCATATTGGAAGCCCTTTCCAGAACCAACCTGACCCAGCAGATTGGCTACAGTGAAGATGAGTACTGCCTGTCTGCCGCGCAGAAGATCCGCGCGTTGGTTGGCAACCCCGAAGTGGATGTCCATTTCGTCAGCGGGGGAACGCAGGCCAACCTGCTGGTGCTATCTTCCTGTCTGCGCCCGTTTGAATCGGTTATTGCGGTGGATTCCGGCCATATCTGCGTGCATGAGACCGGCGCCGTTGAAGCCACCGGACACAAGGTGCACCATACCAAAGGCAAAGATGGGAAAGTCACCCCGGCGGATATTCAGACTGTGGTGGAAGAGCATTATTTTGAACACATGGTAAAACCGCGGGCGGTCTACATTTCGCAGTCCACCGAGATCGGCACGATCTATTCAGCCGCCGAGTTGGGTGAGCTTTCCGCGCTCTGCCGGAAACTGGGATTGTTCCTCTACATGGACGGCGCGCGTCTGGGATCGGCACTGACTTCTAGTAAGGCCGACCTTGACCTGAAAGCGATCGGCTCACTGGTTGACGCCTTTTACATCGGCGGCACCAAGAATGGCGCGTTGATCGGCGAGGCCATCGTCATCACCAACCCCGTACTCAAACCGGATTTCCGTTATTGCATCAAACAGCGCGGCGCGCTGCTGGCCAAAGGGCGCCTTCTGGGTATCCAGTTTGATGAGCTGTTCAAAGATACCCTTTATTTTGACCTGGCCCGTCATGCCAACCTGATGGCCGAACGCCTGACGGAAGGAATGAAATCGCTGGGGTATACCTTCCTCACCGATTCGCCCACCAACCAGATCTTCCCCATCCTGCCGAATGCGATAAATGCGAGGCTGCAACAGGATTACATGTTCTACGACTGGGTAAAAATAGATAAGAACAACACCGCCGTCCGCCTGGTCACTTCGTGGGCCATCACGGAAAGCGTTGTGGATGAATTCTTGAGTGATCTCCGCGCCATTTCGTAAACCCATTCTTAGTAAATTCATCTAAAAATTTAAACCAAAGGGGATCAACCATGGACATCACCATCACCAAATCAGATTTCCGATTGTTTCGTGAAGCGCCGCGCCACCTGTGGGCTAAAAAGCATGACCGGCTGGATGAATCCAGTGCCGATGAACTGCTAACCATTCAAGGGGAGCAGGTCGAGACGCTGGCCCGCGAATACCTCGAGAAATTCATCCTCCCCGCCCAACCCGGTGATAGTCTTATCTGGCAGGAGACCGGCCGAGACGGCTCCTTTATGGCGCGCGCTGACGCCCTCGTCCGCCGCGCGGATGGGACGGAGGTCGACCTGTACGAGATCAAGAGCAGCACCAAGGTAGAGGATGAAGATATGGAAGACGCGGCTTTCCAAACCCTGATCTTCCAGAAAAAATATCGGGTGGCTCATGTATGTCTGGTGCTGGTGAATAATGCTTATGTGCGCTCCGGTGAATTGGAATTGCAAAACCTGTTGAAGGTCGAGGATATCACCGACAGGGTTAACGAATTGCTGCCGGAGATCGAGTCCCTGCGCGGGCAGGCTTTACTGGCTGCTCAATGTGATGATCCGCGTTCGCTGGAGCACTGCTGGGCGCCGGGGGACTGCCGCTGCCTGGAAGTTTGCCACCCGGCACTTCCCGATTTTTCCATCTACAACATTCCCCGCCTTTCCAAAGACAAGAAGCGTCAGTTGGAAGGCATGGGAATCAGGGCCGCGCGGGATATTCCGGTTTCCTTCGAACTTTCTGACCTGCAGAACACCGTTGCCGATGTGGCCCGGCGTGGTTCACCCGCGGTGGATGCGTCTCGCGTGCGGGCTGAACTCTCAAAAGTAAGCTACCCCCTTTACTTCCTGGATTATGAAACCTGCAGCCTGGCGGTTCCGCTGTATACAGGTTACAAGCCATATCAGCATATGGTCTTTCAGTATTCCCTGCACCGGCTTGACAGGCCCGGCAGCCAGATGACTCATTTTGAGCACCTCTCCACCGGCAGCGGCGATCCGGCGCTGCCCCTGCTGGTCAGCCTCAAAGCCAACCTGGGTGAGACGGGGACGGTTATCGTGTGGAACGCGTCGTTCGAGAAGAGCCGCAATAAAGAGATGGGCCAGCTCTATCCCGAATACGCGGACTATCTGGAAGGCCTCAACCGGCGTGTGCACGACCTGATGGAGGTCGTCAGCAAGGGGCTGTACATTCATCCGGGGTTCAAGGGCAGCAGCTCGATCAAGAATGTGCTGCCGGTGGTTGTCCCCGAATTGAGCTACGCGGAGATGGAGATCAACAATGGCACCAAAGCCAGCTATGGCTGGTGGAAATCCATGTTCACGCCTATCAGCGCGGACGAAAAGCACAAAATCCACGCGGATCTGTTGAAGTATTGCGAACTGGATACCCGCGCCATGGTGGAGATATTCCAGAAATTCTCGCAAATTTGATCGGGTCGAGTGATTGAAACAGGAGGACATATGCCGGAAAACCGTCAGGACACATTGCTTGATTCCGTGCTGGGAGCCATCGGCAACACCCCTCTGGTCGAGCTTTCCCGCTTCACCAGAGGGTTGGACGGGCGCATTTTGGCCAAGTTGGAATACCTCAACCCCGGCTTCTCCAAGAAGGACCGCAATGCCCTGCAGATGATCGAGGAAGCCGAGGCCGACGGCCGCCTCAAGCCCGGCCAGACGGTGGTCGAGTTGACCAGCGGCAACACCGGCACCGGCCTGTCCATTGTCTGTGGGGTGAAGGGCTATCCCTTTGTGGCGGTGATGTCGAGAGGCAATTCCATGGAACGCGCCCGCATGATGCGCGCCCTGGGCGCCGAGGTGGTGCTGGTCAACCAGTTGCCTGATTCCACTCCCGGCAAGGTTTCCGGCGGCGACCTGGCGCTGGTGGAAGCCGAAGCGCAGCGCATCACCCGGGAACGCGATGCCTTCCGCGCGGATCAATTCCACCTGGAGGGCAGCCGGCGGGGACACTACCTGCACACCGGCCCGGAGATCCTGCGGCAGTCCGGTGGAAAAATCGACGCCTTTTGCGACTTTATTGGCACGGGCAGCTCGTTCAACGGGTGCGCCGCGGCCTTCAAAGAATTTCGGGCAGATATCCAGTGTTATGTAGTCGAGCCGCTCGGTGCGGCAGCGTTCAAGGGCGAACCGGTGACTAATCCCAATCACCGCATCCAGGGCGGCGGATATTCCATGTCCGACCTGCCGCTGATCGACAAAAGCCTGGTGGACGGCTACCTGCAGGTGACTGATGAAGACGCCATGCTGACTGCCCGCCGGCTGGCAAAAGAAGAAGGCATCTTCGCCGGGTTCTCTTCCGGCGCGAACGTGGCTGCCGCCGTTCAGTTGCTGAAAACCACCTGCAAAGGCAAGACGGTGGCGGTTTTGTTGAGCGACTCGGGTCTTAAATACCTGAGCACCGACCTCTGGCCGGAATAAATTGAGTTCACACGTAGGGGCGATGCATCCGGTACGAGGTTATGGGCGCGAGAGTAGAAAATCTCCGGATGCATCGCCCTTACACCAGATAGAATCCAAACCGTAAGGGTCTTAAAAAGACCCTTACGGTTTCATCTACCCAATATTTCGCCAAGTTGTTGGATGGATTGAGGGTGGACTTCCCGAAATCCATCCCATACCGAAAACAATCCTTCTTTTTATTCGCGTCAAAATGGATATGAAAATACCCTGGGATAGTGACAGGTGTTCAGGTCAACCGTGACAGAACCCCCATCCCGGCCTTCCCCCAATCCACAAAGCAGGATTGGGAGAAGGTGCCTTTTACTTAGCTTTATCTCCACTTTTGTCTTTAAACAATCTATTGGTGATTTGTTATCCTGATTATTTCGCCCAATCCACCGTCATCTTGCTGCGGCCGCGCAGGTTCTTATCCAGCGCGATGGCGGCAATGGCTCCCTCGCTGGCCGCGATGACCGCCTGCTTGATGTGGTTGCACAACACATCCCCCACCGCGTACACGCCGGGAATGGCCGTTTGATATTCCGCGTCCACTGACAGGCAGCCGGCCTCGCTCACTGCCAGTTGACCCAGCAGGAAATCCGTTATCGGTTTGCCGCCCTGCAGGTAAATGAACGCCCCGGCCGCCGGAAGGATTTCCTCCGGCATGCCGCGTTTCGAAAAACGCACACCTTCGACCCTGGACTCACCCAGCACTTCCGAAAGGCTGGCGCCTTTGACCAGGTTAACCTTGTCGCATTTTTCCAGCTCATCGATCATTTCCTCAGGTGCTTTCAATTCAGGCGTTGGTGAAAGGAAATGCACCCGGCTGGCGAAACGCGTCAGGAAAAGGGCTTCTTCAATGGCTTCGTCGCTGCTGCCGGCCACTACCACCTCTTTGTCGCGGAAGAACGCTCCATCGCAGGTGGCGCAATAAGACACGCCCTTGCCCAGCAGGCGGTCTTCTCCCTTGATTCGTGTGCCGCGCCCCATCGACCCGGTGGCGATGATCACCGCGCGGGCGGTGTAGGTGCCCTGGTTGGCGTAGATCGTCTTTTCCGGCGCGGCCAGGTCCGCCCCCACAACCTTGTCGAACACAAATTGGGCCCCGTATGACTCAGCCTGTTTCCGCATCTGTTCCAGCAGGTCCGCCCCGCTGATGGGTTCGACGAA
>CAYNJT010000115.1:0-6242 GCA_964397625.1 uncultured Leptolinea sp.
ATCACCGAGGAGTAGAAACCGCTGTTGATGCAGTCGTAGCAGGTCTGTTCGTCGCCGTGATCAAGGTGCACGGCGAAAATGGCCTGCGGAAAGACCTGGTCAGCCGAGCGGATGAGGCCTTCGATCATGATCTTGTCGGTGTACGAGCGGGCGCCTTTGCTGATCTGGATGATGAAGGGGGCGGAGCTGTCAACGTTACCGCGAAACAGACCCATGGTCTGCTCAAGGTTATTGATGTTGTACGCGCCAATGGCATACTTGCCGTAAGCGGCTTTAAATAGTTCTTTGGTTGTTACGATCATGGCTTTCTCCTTAAATTTAACTTCCAACAGGAAGGAAGTGTTAGGAGAATATTATAGCCCGAAAGTATCCTGAATGAACTTTTGAACGAATCAAATTCCACTTTCCAAGCGGAAATCTACCAAGCAAGTGCCCCCGGCAGACTCCAATTAACATATGGATGCCCGGCGTTGGCGAGGTGTCGGGATTGGGACAAGATTATGTGAAATTGATTTAGATGTTTAAGAGTGACCGGGTGGATTGGTCCCTTTATCTGTTTTTATTGCTGCAGATCACCTATACCCAAAATATACGCAGTTGGGATTCCAGATAATGAAAACTTTATATTTCCTATTATCTTTTCCCTCAAATCACCTTTACCTTTATGTGTTGACAAATTAGTCTTGATCCACTCAGCAGCCTCTTGCGGCTGTGCGGTTTCAAACAGTAATTTTGCTATATATTGAAAGAATGCAGACGCAAGTTCTTTACTGGGATTTCCATATTGAATAACCCCGGATTCGACATAATCAATACTTAAGAGTTCTCGACCATATATATCTACTCTAATTTGATAACTAGGTTCTTTCAATTCGCAAGTTCGAACGTAATATAAATCACCTTTATCTGGTCGTGAACAACTGAATCCTTTTTGTTCTAATTTCACTTTTAAATCCCCATTTGTAAGGCCTTTTAAAATGGGGGTCATGACTTCCGTTGTAGGAATTGGCGTACTTGTTTCAAATAAAGTTGGTGTAAGAACAGCTGGTTTTGTAACAATTGGAGTATTAATTATTACCAGAGGTGCCGAAGTTGCTGCAATTGATTTAATTTGATTACTGTACAAATAGAATGGCAAATCACAAAGCATACCAACTATCAGGAAAGTCAAGCATCCAAATCTCCATTTCCCTTTTGTGTTCTGTTTCTTATATGTATTTATCCACCAGTTGAAGAATCTTATAAAAAAAGAAACTACTCTTGCCCAAATTTTCCTCATTGTAATCATCCTGATTGGTTATTTTGTTGAGCTACTAAAAATTATAAACTAGATATAACCAAGTTCAAACCAGTTGTCACCCATCTAGAATAATAATTTTTCCCCAGATCGTTTTACAGGTAAAATATTTTAGGTTTTATAAAGCGATATTACAGAACTCTCTCCACGACTCTGTATTATGAGTTAATTTACTAAACAAATTAAGGCAGCGAAAATTTTACGGTGCCCAAATTCTTTCCTTTACGATAATTTTCTAGGATTTCTTCTTTTGAATTGGTTTTTGTGTTTTTTGGAATGGCCAAGGGATTTATCGTACTCATTGATGAAATGCCGATTCCCAAGCTCCTCTTCCATGGTTCCTCAAACTTTTCAAAATTTTCTGGATATAGAAACTGGACTCGTTCTGGTTTTTCGCCATTTACAATTTTTAAAAATGAGATCACATTTGATATAGACATTGATAGAAGTTTTATCCCATAAGCTAAATCTTCTGGATTCCAATTTCTGCTTACTATCTTGTTTCTCAAATTTATATTATCCTCTCCAATTTTTTCTACTACATAATATTTTGTTCCAAAATCACTTTTCCCAATCAATCTCATTTTTTCTGGTGGTGCAGGCACACCGGGTTTTTCTTCAATTCCTATGGATAGGTAGAAACCGCCGATATGAACACGTAATCCATGTTTTATGGAATTATATTCTTCCGAAAAATCTTGGTTGATTAGGTCAGATGCGAAACTCGACCATAGTTTAGCAAATCCTGCTTTTATTTCAATCTCCTTTTGTTTGTCTGTAAGTACAAGGTTTTGAAATATCAATTCAGATATTTTTTCCCATGTTAATAAATCAAATCTTGTTTGAGAAAGTATGGGTTCATAATTACTAATTTTATGAATTATTGAAATTAGTTCGCGATTAGAATAAAGATTGATCCAAGCTGATGGGTAAAAAGGGGCTTGCAACGAAGACCCAAGGAAGGCGAAGAATGATTCTAATGCTTGGGAGTAAATTGTTCTCAAGGCTAAGGCCGCATGTTGCGAATCTTTGGATTTTGCTTTTTCTCCTTCACAAATATCAGAAAAGTGTTTTTCAACCATATAGTCGAAATAAGAAGGATCTATATTTTCAAGGAAGAAAAGACTTTTTTTCTGAAGATCATCGTCCCAAATACAAAATGCTCTTTGCGAAACAACAAATTGATAATATGGAATTTCAATAATCTGACTGTCTTTCATTCCTTTCCCTTTTCTGTACTACAAGTTGGAGACTACTCGTTTGATTCCATCTTCCAAAAGAATTAATTACTTGAAAAAATCTTATTGTATATTTCATCTTTTTCTAACTGATTGACTAAGAAATTTATCCATTGTTTTGTATAAATATATTGATTAAATGTCGAATCATATTCGCAATATTCTCGTTTTGTGATATCAGGTTTCTCAGTTTTATAACCTTCGCGTATTTTGAAATATTTAACACATAGTGCATGATGATACGATGCAGAAAAACGCCAACCTGGTCCTTTTCTATCCTTTAATCTGTCCTGGATAATTTTAGACACATCACTTGCTTTATAAAATTTTCCCCCGCTTCTTATCTCCTTTACTATCAATACTGCCTTGTCTATTTTTTCTTTCTCTTCTGATTCAAAAGAATCATAGTCTACATATTCAACTGCTGCATCAGCATTTCTTTCATTAGAAAATTTTGGGATTAATAAGACTCTGAAACAATACTCTTGACTTCTATAAACATCAGGAGATGTCAAAAACAAGCTGCTTTCAAAATTATTTAAAAATTCCATTAATTCATACGTGTTCTTATTTTGATAGTGTTTTTGCGAAGCACTTTGTTGAGGAGTTACTCTTCTTGAAAATTGCAATGAAAATGCGAGTGAATTCGGAAGTTGGTGTTTATTACCAAATGTACTAATAAGTAGTGTCTCGAAGTTTAATAAACAAGCTTGGCAATATCCAAATAATCTATCATCAATTTCCGTATTATCTCTATGAACAATTCTGTCTCGAATATCAATAAGAAGGGACAGATTTGCTTCAATTTCTTTTTTTGACTTTCCTTCAAATTTTCGCACACATTTCCGCAAATCAAAATAGTCTTCTTCAGAATCATCTTTTCTATATTTAATAGACTCATTTTTATAAAGAAATATTGCATGGAATAATGCGGTCCACGCAATCATCATCATCACTATAAAGCCTTCAGTTCGATATGAGATAATAGGTTTATTATAAATTTCCACAGCTAATAATGCGGAGTTATGTGCCTTTTTTATCAAGTTTCTAATTTGTGGGTTGATGTATTTATCAGCATCCCGAAGATTTGGCCATTCTTCTTCCCCTTCAATCCTTCTTGAAGCAATTATTTTGTTTGATAATTCCTTATCAGAAAATTCCAAAAAAGAATCATCTTCCTTCCTTAATTCTTCAAAAAACTCATGTAGACGAGTTTGCTTTTTTTCATTATGTGCTTTTTTTAAGAATTCATGATATTGATCGTAAAGATGGTTATATTGTGTTTCAGAAAGTAGTTTTTTTACACTCATTTTTCCTCCCTTATTTATTACCTCCTATTTTAAGCCTTAGATTATTGAATTTTCACTATTATATATAACAGATTAGTAGTAATTACATTCAACAAAATAAACCACCATCCTCTTCCTATACTCGATTTCCTCCTTCCCTTATACCTCCTCCAGCCGCGCCCACCACAGCACGCTTTACGCACTCACCGTCAGACCGCCAGAATGGCGCCGGTTATCGCCAGGCCAACCAACTGGTTGCCCACGCGGACCAGCCACAACTTGAAGGGGATCTTCTCCCACACCAGTTCGCCGTACTCCAGGGGATCACGAATCCCAACAATCCCAGAATACCCACCAACACGCCAGCGCAGTGCGGCCAGTGCGGCCAACGCGGTCACGGCCAGTCCAGCCCCCCATCCTACCCGAACCAGCGCTGTGACTTCCAGTACTCCTCCCATGCAGGGCGGAACCCGCGGCACAGGTAAATATCCGGGTGTTCGCGGGTCTCTTCGTTCTCAATATTATACGGGTTGGGGTTGTGCCCGGCCAGCTCGCAATTTTCAAAGTAAGCATCATTGAACCGTTGCGAAAGCCCGAGAAGGATCAGCGTCTCGGGTGGCGGCTGCGGGTAGCCGCGCAGCCAGTAGGTGTTGTTGTTGCTGATCACCGGCGGCAATCCCAGCTCGGGACCGTAAAGGTTGATGGCTCCCGCTTCACCGTAGTTGCCAACAAGAATCCCGGTGCGCGCCTGCTCCTCAGCGGGCAATGACGCATAGATGCGCGACACTTCCTTCACCAGTTCCGGCCAGCCGATCTCTTCCTTCAGCTCGCCATTGATGTCCGCGTCAAGGCGCCACAAGGCGCTGTTCACCGGGGTGAACGGCAGGATGACCCCGATGAACAACAGCCCCAGCACCGCCAGGCTGATATAAAATCCCCGCATTTTAAACGGCTGACTTTTCCAGAAATCCGCTGTCAGGAAGCCGGAGAGGGTTTCGAGACGGACCATGCGGCTGGCGCCCAGCGCGATCAGCACCGGGTAGAGGCCGGCCGTGTAATACGCGCGGCCCAGTGCAAAAAGAAACAGGACCATGGTGATGGCATACAGCCATCCCAGGATGCGCAAGCGTTTACCCTCCGCGTTGAACAGGTAGATCAAAGCGGTGATCCAAAGCGGCGCGGCGGCGGGGTTGGTGGTCAGGTAGAACTGCTCAATGAGAAAGGATTGCGTCCGTCCGAGTTCGACGTTGCGCGCCCGGGTATCCACCTGGAATGCCAGCGAGACCCAGTCATGTTGGGCCAGCCAGATCAGATTCGGCAGGAAAATGAGCAGCGCCAGGCCGGCGCCCGCCCACAACCAGGGGGACTTCAGGTACTTCCGGGCGGGTGTCAGAAGCACAGCCCCGCCGATCCCGGCGGCCAGGAACGGGATGGAGTATTTGGTCAGCATGCCCAGTCCCAGGGTCGCGCCGATGGCCAGCCACCAGCGCGGGTTCTCCGTTTGGATCAGTTTGAGCAAAAAATAGGTGGCCAGCACCCACCAGAGCAGGTCAAAATCCTGGTAGGAGAAGAATTTGGTATCAAACAGCACGATCGTCCCGGTGGCTGTGGCGAACATCGCCACCAGTTGCGCCGGGCGTTTTCCGCCCAGGTCGCGCGTCATCATTCCGGTCAACCAGATGACAATGGCTACCGCCAGCGCGCCGGTAAAGCGCAGCGCGGCCAGCGATACCCCGGCCGCCTGCAGCACGATCCAGCCGATGAACAGCGTCAGGGGAGGATACTCGACATACCCCCAGTCGAGGTGCCTGGCGTTCTCCACAAAGTTCAGTTCATCGCGGTGGTATCCGTACTGGTTGATGGTCATCACACTGATAAGCGTCATCAGGACCAGCCAACCGAGGGCGATCAACCCGAGCCAGGCGGCGTCGCTCAAGACGAAGGCCTTTTTTGAGGAATTCCCGTTCATTTCCACCTCCCCGTAACGCATGGACACGTATCTCGTATCAAAATGTGCAATAACAATTTATTCGGCATGCGCATCCCACCGGATAACGCGGGCGACTTTTAGAACCAGGTCTTCTGCCGGTATGTCCGGTACTCGTCCCCATAGGCTTTCACCTGCACGTCTTCCTCTACCAGCGCCCACTACTGCAAGCCCAACGCGGTCAACGCCAGACCGCCAGAATGGCACCGGTCACCGCCAGGCCGACCAACTGGTTGCCCACGCGGATCAGCCACAGCCTGAAGGGGATCTTCTCCCACACCAGTTCGCCGCATTCCAGGGGAATCACGAATCCCACCAGCCCAAGCAGCCCCACCAGCGCGCCCGCGCCAACCGTCACCGCGCCGGCCAGGTTGACCATCACCGCAAGCACGTAGGCCATCAACAGGTGGCCCAGCACCCCGGCAGGCAGC
>CAYNJT010000116.1:0-6021 GCA_964397625.1 uncultured Leptolinea sp.
TTCGGACATCGTCCCCTCAATGGGGATCAAAACCTTGATTACGGTTGTGCCCTCGGCATTGTTCGGACATCGTCCCCTCAATGGGGATCAAAACCTTGATTACGATTGTGCCCTCGGCAGAATTCGAATCTGCAACCTTTTGCTCCGCAAGCAAACGCTCTGTCCAATTGCGCTACGAGGGCATCAATTCACGCGTCTTTCAACGCGCAACCCAAATATACCCTGTCGGACGGCAAACGTCAAGGCAAAGACCGATGCCTGGAAAAAAGACTCAGACTGGCTTAATCTTCTTCCAGCATGTGGGAGAGAAATTCCGCGTCTTCCAGATCTTGAGGCCGGCCTGTCAAACGTTTGCTGGTGATCAGACTGGGCAAGTCGATATAATAGACCGGGATATTCTGTTCCATCTTCCTGACACGCTGCGGGTACACTTCTTTAAATACCAACCCATCCATATCGGTTACAAAGACCACACGGGCCGGCGGGTAACCCAGCTGAATGGCTGTGTCTGGTTCTGTAAAATCCGTCGTTTTTAATCCCAGGGAACGGAATCCAAATTTATCCAGGGCCGCCACAATCCTTTTTCCATTTTGGATCGTGGGATTCACCCATATATCAAGGTCTCTGGTAAAGCGGGGATGTCCATGGGCGGCAACCGCGTATCCGCCGACGATCAGGTACTCAACTTTCTCGTCGTCGAGTAATTTTAACAACTCCAAGAAGTCTGGTTGGAACATTATCCCTGCCTGTGTAGTGCACCTGCCGGAGATTTTCCAGTTCAGCCATGCGTTCTTCGTAGGACCTGGTTTTCCAGTAAACCCAATCTCTGCAGTTTTCCTGTGATTCAGCTTCCTGTAAACCAGGTTGGAGGTCAATGAATGGCATGGCTGTATTATAACAAACATCGTTGATCATACGCCTTACCTATGCCTTTCAGAGGACACCTGATTAATGCTGTGCAACAAACGCGCCAACAGCAGAATCTGGTCTGACCAATTCTTTGATGTCTGCGTAGGGAATGATGACCTCCTGTGGTCCGGCAGCATACGGCGCCACCTGATACGGGTCAAAGCTGATACGAAGGCCGGTCTTCGTCAGATTCCAGTTCTGGAAATTACTATATTTTGGTTCCAGCCCTTCAGGAAAGAGCGGAAAGTCGGGTTTATCCAGGCTCTTCAAGCAGGCTTCAGAAAGGAATTTCAACATCTGTGTTGAATTCATTAAAGTTTCATCCGGTGAAATTGGCTCGTCGTTTTTCAGGTCATAATTAAATACCCGGAAATGATGGCCTGGATGAGCCGCGCCAGCCATCATGTAGTCAACGGTAAAGCGAATACTGATCAATTCCTCTGTCAACAAAGGTACGTCATATCCAATCCACATGAAGCTGCGGTAATTCGCCATCTCGGGGGGAACTTCATAATTCACGAAACCCTCCCGGAAGTCATTCAATTCATTTTGAATGATGGATTGCGCCGCCTGGTTGAACTTCTCGCTTTTCTCCTTTTTCAGAACGGGGATCTGCGCGTGGATTTCATACAGCGGTTTTTCACTGGATTCAGCTTGCATTGTGGATTCAATGACCAGGTCACCTTCAGACATGCTCTTATCGGTTTCAAAATAGATCAGGTCATTGCCGACCACGGCAGCCAGGGTGCGGGAATTTATCAGTGCCACAGCCGCCGGTTCAATATTGTCACAACCAGTTTCCAGAATCTTGAAGTGTTTTTCATAGAATTCAATTGAACCTGCGGGTTCTGGTTTTCCCTTTAAAAAGTCATTCAGGTTGATCTCCCGGACCGTAAATGTGGGTTTATCGCAAGACGCTCCTTCAACTCGGTAGGTATTTTCTGCTATCTCGAGATGAATACCCGGTTCTCTGGAGGCTGACTTTCCTTTATCGAGTGAGATGACATTATAGGCCAGCCATTTACCGGCAAAGTCTTTAAAACCATCCGGTAGAGCGGGAACCGCCGGATCACTATCGACCAGTGCACTCTTGTATGGAGTGAAACCGGCCATTCCAACAGCCGCCATCAGGCTTACTACCAGAAGCACAGCAAAAACAGATCTATTTTTCATTCTCGTCGTTTCCAGTCAGGATCAATTTCTATTTCGGTTCGATGGAAACCACCGTGCCGAATCCATTGACGGTGAGTTTCCACGCCGACCCCGGTTTTACCTGTTGGTAGAGCGCGAAATCAGACGTTTGATAGGAGTATTCGTCGCCATTGGCAATAAAGTGGAGAGTATACCGTTCGGCGCGATTTCCTTCGCGATGGGTGCTATCTGTAGTGACCGATGGCCAGTAAGCGTTCAGATCAGTCCCCTGCGCCACTAAATCGGTTCCGGCATGCCACTCATTCACTGTATAAGAACAGTAGGAATCATAGATCTCGTATTTACAGTCCTGCACTACTTCAGCCACGCCATTACCTTTATCCACTTTATATGGCTCCCCGCAAACTTCCACCGAATTTCCTGAAGGGGTATCAGAAGTTTCCCTGACTCGGTCCGAGCAGCTTCCAATGGTGGCCCCGGAGGGGATCTGATCCCGCCAGTCATCCTTTTGAACAGGACCAAATTCTTCCATGGAAATGATCCGTTCCCAATTTGTGGAATTAAGGCGGCCGACTAAATCTGTACGTTTAGCCCCAAGGCTGATCAGGGAGATGATCCCGATGATGAGCAGCAACCCTGCTATCCCAAGCGCAATAAGGCAACCCAACGATGGGCCTTTTTTGGGTTCTTGCGGATGAGGGATGGCAGCATTCAACGGCGCGCCGCATTTTGCACACAATTGCGCGTCAGCTGGATTTTCCGTCCTGCAATTAGGGCACAACGTTTTTGCTTCGGCTTCCTTCTGGAGACCGCCCATTACTTTTCCGGCTTCCCGGGCTTTTCCCTGTTTCAGGTCGCCTCCGCACTGGGAACAGACGACAGCGTCTGCCGGATTTCGCGCGCCGCAAAACCCACAATGAATGTCCGGCCCTTTTTTTGCCTGTTCCAGTTTTTGGGCATCCGTAATCAATTGTTCGTCGGCTTTGGATTGAAAGGCAACATCTGTTGGTTGTGGAGATCCACAGCTCTGGCAGGTCTTTTTCAATCCGGGATTACGGGTCTGGCAATTCGGACAGGTCCATTCCAGCTCAACATAACCGAGGTCTTTACGTGCCATTCAAATTCCTCCGATAATTTTTCTCAATACTTTTTAATTATACGAAGTATGGTCTGATAGTGCGTGTTTTCATGGAATAACAGGGATGCTTCCAAGCACCAGCATATCATCTGCCACCTGTACTTTGAATACATCCTGAAGCAACATGTTGTCCTGTACTCGCATGTTTGTGTCCTCGGCCGGTTTATCATTGTTCGGCCAGGCTTCATTCCACCATGAAAAGCCGATCAGTCTGGAATTCTTCCGGGCAGCCAGCGCTTTGATGGAAATGAAAGCGTCGGTTGTCCATTTCACGCGATCCGCCCTGGGATGATTGTCGGTCATCCCGAATTCAGCAATGATCACCGGTTTCCCCGGCCCCATTTTGATGAAACGGTTGTATACGGACTCCAGGGTCTGGTCAAAATCCGGCCAGTCTTTTTCAAAAGGTGTTTGAGCACCATAGATGCTTATAGCCAGCCAGTCAATGTAATCGTCCCCCGGGTAATAATTTTCAAAATGATTCCATGCTGATTCCGGAATGTCCGTTCCGTTCACATGGAACACCCAGGAAATATTCTCCGCGCCTTCAATACGGCAGACATCGATGAGGTATCGGTAGGCGTCACGGAACCGCTCGGGACCGTCCGGTTCTTCGTTATCGCCATAGCCGCGGGTCACCCCCAGGCCATTCCACACCCCATTCCAGGAGAACCAGCGCCCGTTCATCTCCGTTCCATATTCGACCAGAAGCGGGTAATTCAGAGCTGCCGCGGTTCGGCACCACGCTCGCCAATCTTTATCAAAGGCTCCATCCACAATGGATTGAAGTTTATACTTTTTTTCTGCCTTGTTCTGTTCCGTGGTACTGCGCATCATCAGACGGATGTAAGGAACAGAACCATGATCATGGATCCAGGTTACCGTATCCAACGGGAAGGCTGTGCCATTGGACCATTCGTGTGAGAAATATACCCAGGCGGCTGTTTTTCCAACGGCAGATTCGTATTCTTCCAGGTCAGCCGGGGTGATTTGATCTTCGGAGCCATCCAACCGACCGGGAAAAACGCCATGGTACAGGCTGCCGGGCGGTGGAAGGGGGATTTTATATTTGGCATCGGCGATGCGGGCTTCAAGAAGTAAGGCGGGTGACAATTCCGATGCCCGAGCCTGTCGAGGGTGGGCTTCGACAGGCTCAGCCAGCGGTGCTTCGACACTTGCACAAGATTTTTGTTGTGCAGCGCAGAAAACCTCAGCCGGCAACGATACCGATGCCCGAACCTGTTGAGGGTGGGCTTCGACAGGCTCAGCCAGCGGTGCTTCGACACTTGCACAAGATTTTTGTTGTGCAGCGCAGAAAACCTCAGCCGGCAATGATTCCGATGCCCGAGCCTGTCGAGGGTTTGAAATTACTGGTTCAGTCTGCGGCGAGAATCCCATCAAACATAACAGCAAAAAGGAAAGATGAAAAAATATCATTCGCAAAGGAGAATTCATAAGGTCATTTCCCATTAAACCAGACAGACCAGACCACCCAGAGAATTATACAAATCCAGAAAAAGATGATCAACACGGCTGCCCACCATCCTGAAATCCCCGCGTTTTCGGGTTGGTTCGCGACCCTCTCTCTCGCATCCGAAAAGATCTCTTTGGGAACCAGTCTGATGGCCAGGGCAATTCCCGCCGGAACCAGAATCAGGTCATCCAGATACCCCAACAGGGGAACAAAGTCCGGGATCAGGTCAACAGGACTGAGGGAATAAGCGATTACAAGAAAGATCACAGCTTTCGCGTGCCAGGGTGTGCGCGGGTCACGATACACCACCGCCAGCACGTTGATCTCGGTTTTCAAGCGGCGGGCCGTCTGTTTTAATTGGTCAATGAGCGGCATTGGCTTTCTCCAAAATCTGGATCGTGGTCCCATCCATGATAATTACCAACCAACCGCCATCTGGAACCATTGCGATACCCTGCGAGCCATTCGATATCATATCCGCTGTCAAAACAATCCCGGCCTGGCCGGATTTGGGTGACTCATCCAAGTGATCATGAATAAGAACATCCGGCATTACCGTAGAAAATAGTCCCGATGAGCCAATATCAGAAGACGTGCCGTATTGCAGGTCCACACGGTTGGCGCCAAAGGAAATGGAAAAGAGGCTTCCTCTTTCATTGACCTGAGTGATGGCAAAAATCGCTCCAGCACCCAGATCAAAGCGAGTTAAAGGAACCGCGTCCTGAATTTGCATATCTACTTCAAGCGCCGCGGATGCCAGTTGAGATTGCACCCGATTCCCTCCGGCAAACCCATTAGCAAGCCGCCATTCCGGCCGGTAATGTGAGAGGGTATCTGCCAACCCTATGGATGTAACGGCGGAAGGGTTGGGCAGGATCAGCGCGTTGAGACGTCGATCCATTAATGGCAAGCGGCGGTCTACGAATGCCGATAGGTCCTTGTCGCCGGGCCGATTGGTGATCAGGATGCGCTGACCACCCGGGGCTAAGATCAGGTTGGAAAGGTCCTTTCCCTGCCGAAATACCATCACATACAACTTTCCATCGGGGAATTGCGCGATGGCGTTGACCATCAAGACAAGAACCATAAACAATCCAATGAAAGATGCCGCCACAATCCCCGGTTTCCACCACTTCAACCATTTGCGCCCCACGACAATGGCAATCACCAGGGATGATAGAAATACGGCGGACTGCCACAGGTCAAGGTGCAGGTTAATCAAACCGATATTGTGATACGACGAAAACAGCTCAACCACCCTGGTTGTGTAAGCCAGTGGTATCCATGCGACCATTCCGAGGATTTTGCCCAGAGGCAGGAAGACCATTCCGGCGAGGGCAGCCGCGCC
>CAYNJT010000117.1:0-5795 GCA_964397625.1 uncultured Leptolinea sp.
CCTTCATACTTAATGGTTACAGCCCTTGTGCCGGGGAGAGTTCGAAAATTACAGCCGCCATCGGGCAACTCTCTGCTTACCGGCAGGCCGCATTCCAGGTCCATCTCATCTTCAAACTGGTGGTCATTGTGAAACAATACAATTGGATGGCCTTTGACTGCGGAACCGCAGGCAGTGGCAAGCTCGACCAGATGGGGTTGAACGTGGGCAATCAGGCTGTGTAACCGTTTGCAGGCGATCAACACATCAGGCAGGACTTTAATCTCCAGTTTACCCAGGATCACCTTTTCCAACGATTGGGTGTTGAGAAAGGCCTGTATGATTTCGTGAGTTATTCCATACTTTTCCCAGGCGCGGTCGACTTCTTTGTGAGAGTGTAGAAGGAGTTTAACCAGATGCCGGGTATCTTTGTGTTTGGCCAAAACTTCCCTGATAATTTCCGCGGGAATCCCCAGGGCGTGAAAGCGGTGAACGACTTCAACCCTGTGCAGGGTTTTTTCGTCAAAGTAACGCCGCCGCGAGAACTTGTCGACGCGTGTCGGTTCGACCAGCCCCTCCAGATGGTACTGATGTAATGTCTTGCCGCTGATCCGTGTGATCTTGGACAAATCTCCGATTGAATATTCCATTCATTTCTCCAAAATACTCTTTCATTGCCCAACGGGTCAGTCGATGTGGGCGGTAATTCTCAGTTTATTCTAACCATGAGTTATATCGCGCGATCCATTTTACCTGATAGGGATTTTCTGGAAATTCCAAAAATATCAGATAGTCCTTCTTGGAAGTCAGGTTCAATTTTTTCAAAAGACATCAGGCATGGATGTTCATGGCAACTTTCTTGCGGATAGATCGGCTGACAGGGTCTTCATCTTCGTACAACACGAACTGGATCTCGGTCAGGTATTTTTCCGGGTCGCCGGGTAGAATCTTCCCCTTACCACGCAGGTATATCTCCCTGGTGGGCGGGCGGATGGGAAGATCTTTCTTGTTGATAAAATCCACGATTTTTTGATACGATTTCCATAGAGTGGCGTAGTCGCCCTCATGGATGATGGCGGCCATCCGGTCGCCTTTCAATGTGGCGTAATTAAAACCCGCGGCCGGCAGTTTTCTGCTTATGGGCACGCAGCATTCGATGTTCATATTCTCATCCGCGTGGTGCTCGTCGTGATACAGGCAGAAGGCCGGGCCATTAATCACCGATGCGAATACCTCAAACAGGCGGGTCATATGGGAATCAATATCTTCATACCTGCCTTTGTATCGGATGGATGCCATAAAAATATCGGGCACATCTTTGACCACCACCTCGCCGACTGGTTCGGGAATGCTGGTTTCCAAGCGGATGAAAGCTTCAATACGATCGCGAATGGAAGATTTTTCCGATATTTCCCGGTCAACCTCGGCAAGTCTGGCGCGCATATATTCCACCAGGCTCGCATCATCGCGGTGTTTTTCCAGGATTTCTTTAATGGTCTCGAGGGAAAAATCCAGCTGCCTTAACTGGTTGATGGTCTGAACCTTCTGCAGGCTTTTTTCATTGTAGTAGCGGTATTTGCTGAAAGGGTCAATGCGTGTAGGTATGAGCAAGCCGATTTCATGATAATACCGCAGGGTTTTGATTCCCAGGCGGCAAATCTTTGAAAAATCACCGATCGCGTATTCCATACCGAACTCCGGATGCAATTATTCTGCTCTTATTTTCTCTAATTTTCGGAGGAAAATCAATGCTGCTGTACAAAAAACCGCCTGTCGGTGAATTGACAGGCGGTTCCAGAGCATCGATCCATTCAGGAAGTTATGCCAGAAATGTCCAGGCTTTTTCTTCCACATCGGCAATCCGCGCGATCAGATTGGCTGGTTCGTTCAGGTCGTACCTTTTTGTGAGGATCTGGTCGACCAGTAAATCAGTGAACTGACCGATTAACCTGCCGCTGGCTGCCAGCGAGAGGGCGGCTTGCTCCCATGCGGGTTTGTTGAATTCGCGGGCCAGACCAGCCAGTTCGCCGGAGAAACGGTCGCGAACGGCTTGATGGCTGTCCACATGATTCATGGGGAAGGGCAGCAGGCGCTGCGGCGGCATGGGGACCACGCTGCAGGTGAACGTGACTGTGTCCCGCAGACATTTCTCCAGTTGAACCGGGGTCAGTTCGCGCGGCCAGCTTGCCATTTCAGCGGCCAACTTACGCATCCCTTTGACGCCCATAAATCCCACCGGCGATTCCAGAAAAAGGCGGGCCTTCTTCTTCAGTCCTTTTTCGGCGATCTCTTCCAGCGGGGCGATACGGCTGCCAAATTCAACGATGGCGTAGGTGTTCTTCTTCCCCTGACCGGGGTTGTTTACGTTCCAGGCTTCCTTCAGGTCAGCCAGGGGGATGGCCTGCACGCCGGGCAGGCCGTTATCATGCACAAAGGCCACATTCAGAGCGTCGTCATACCCGACCAGCAGGTCGTAGTGCTGGGGAATATGCATCTTATGATAGATCTTCGGGTATTGCGGCAGGTGGTACATGTCCAGCAGACCGAGGATGACGGGTTGGCCGCGGTCAATGCTCGCACGCGCCTTCTTCCAGGCCGCGGAAAAGGCTGTATCCTCGGAAAACGCCCAGGTATAGCCCATGACATCCCCAAGCAGATCATGCTGCGGGCGGCCGGTTCCATTGCCCCAGAAGACCATGCGTGGGTTGGGGGCGTTCTTCTGCTTAATGTACAGAAATCCGGTCATGCTCAGGTCCATCAGGAAGTAACCCGGCAATTGTTGGCCGGTCTTCCACTCATACATATCCTCCAGCCCGTTGATGGGGCAGGCGTAATCGGCCACTTTGTGCGGCAGGCGCAAGACAGTCATGTTTCCTCCAGTTGATTGTGTTGCTGATCAGCCTGCATAGCTTAATCCCTCCAGCAGGGGGAGAGTCAAGGGGTGAGGTATTCCTGTCGAAGGCGTGATTCATTCTCTGCCATAGAACTCGTATCGCAAGGCTTTGGCCCCCTTTGACCGGCGCTTTTCCGGTCAGAAGGGGGTTGGGGGATTCCAATCCGGCCTGTATGATTTAATCCCATAAAACATAAAAGATATATTCCATTTTACGGTAGGGTAAGGCATCCGGACAAAGACCAAGGTCGCGATGATATCTTTACCCGGATGCTTCGCCCGCTGAATGATAGGGGCATTTGTTGATGGCAAAACCTTTTTTTGTTTCGAAAAAAAAGATGATATTTTGGGGATAAATCGGGGTTCCACCTTCCCGGAGTAGGGAAGATCGTTCAGCAAGTCTGCGGGCGAAGCATCCGGTGACAGGTTGCTGGCTCATGAAGAAATGATACCGGATGTTTCACCCCTACCCGGGTTAATTAAGCATATTTTTTTCTTTTTTAACCGACAAGATTTTTGCCAATGGCGATCTCTTTATATCCGGATAAAAAAAATCCCCCGAATTTTACGAGGGATTGTTGGATTATTTTTTAGTTTTTTATTGTGATGTATCCGCGTTTCTGGCAGAAGTCCGTCGGGAGAACACTGATTTTATTTTTGGATATACCATCCGGAAGATCGGGCAACGGTCATACACCGCGCTGAAAAGCAGGATGGCCCCTAGCGGGTAGAGAAACAGGCCGTTTCCCCAGAAATAACCGAATGCCACAAAAGCCAGACCGGCGATTATGCGCGACACACGCTGGAAGCTGTTGGGGGGAATGATGATCTCGCTGTTGTTTGCCGCTGAGGAGAAAAGGATATCCAACTGGGATGAATTTAATAAGCCGGTATGCCGTGAGATGATCTCTCCACCGGAAAGTACGAGGATTGTGGGAACACCCATGATTCCAAAGTCTTTGAGCGCCTGTTGATTTTCATCGGCGTTCACGCGAAGCAGCGTGACTTTTCCCTTGTAAGCTTCTTCCGCTTTTTTCAGGGCGGGCGCCATCACCTTACAGGGACCGCACCAGGGCGCCCAGAATTCCACGATGGTAGGCTGACGGGAGCGGCGGGAGCGAAATAGGATTTCCTGTTTGTTCACTTCAAATACCCTTTAGTTTTGATAGATAAGCTTGAAAAATACGGGGCGGATGTTTCCCGCCCCGTTTTTTTTGATCAGTCAAATTATTTGGTAGTTTTTATTTTCAAAAGAGAGTAGAGCGGGCAGAAACCAACCAACCCGGTGAGCAGGGCGATCGCTCCGACAACAGCCAGGACGATCCCGAGTGTTCCCGCGGCCATGCCGCCGAAATATAATGCCAGAAGAACTAGTCCCAACACGACCCGGATACCCCGGTCTGCCATTGATTCATTAACCTTCATTTTTTCCTCCATAATGTCTGATATGCTACCAATAAGATGGGTTATATTGAAATAGGTTACAAAAAAACGCCTGACCGCAAAGTCAGGCGCAGTGATGGCTGGCAGATTCCTGTATGGCGGCCAAAAGAGTTGCCCTGTGCTCGGGTGTGATACATGTCTTGCACGATTTTTTATAGAGAATGATCGTCTCGCGCAGGGTTTTCACCGTGGTGGTGCAGTTTGGGCAGGTTGCCAGGTGTTTCTCGGCTTCTTCCAGAATTTCAATCGGTAGGTCCCCATCGATGTAGTCGGATAAGTATTTGACAATATCTTCACATTTCATGTTATTTTTCCTGATCAATGACCTGTCATCCGTTCCGCAAAATACTCTGACAGGCTTTCACGCAGCGCCAGCCGGGCGCGGTGCAATCGAACTTTTACAGCGGTTTCTGTGAGTCCAAGCACTTCAGCGGTTTGCTCGGTGGACTGGTCTTCAATATCCCGCAGGAAGAAGACCACCCGATACTTCACTGGCAATGCCTGTATGGCTTTCTGCATATACACCGATGCCTCACGATCCATTTGCAGCTGTTCCGGGGTGACGTCCCATTCGACCAGTGAATGCGGCAGAGGGGCGGGAGAGTCATCATCCGGTTCATCCTCGGGAAGCGGTTCTTCCTTTCGTGCCCGCAATCGCCCCAGGGCGGCGTTGTAGGCAATCCGGTACAACCATGAGCTTATCTTTGAGCGGCCTTCAAAACCCTCGCGGTGGGTGATGGCGGAGACGAACGTCTCCTGTACCACATCCTCCGCTGCCGCTGGGTCGCCAAGCAACTGCATGGCCAGCCGGTAGATGGGATCCGCGTAGGTTTCGAATAACTCGGTCAAAACCGGAGCAGGATCTGACGACTGAAAACCTTCCAGTAATTCGGCTTCTGAAGTTGGTTCCTTATCCATTGGATGCTCGATCCTGTCTCCGGTTACAAAATTTAATCTTCTGCCGCCTGAACGACGGGTGTAAAGCTAAGACCATCAACGCTTTTATCCACCAGGATGGTCTCTCCCGGCTTGAAGTCGCCAGAGAGGATCTTTATAGCCAGTGGGTCCTGCAACTCGCGTTGGATGGCGCGTTTCAGCGGCCGGGCGCCGTAATCGGGATCATAGCCGGTTTCGCCCAGCCAGGTTTGCGCGGCCGGAGTGACCTCCAAATGATACCCTTTTTCTTCCAACAATTTTGCCACCCGTTTCAGTTGGATGCCCACGATGGCGGAAATATCTTCGCGGGTCAGGGAATGGAACACCACGATCTCGTCAATGCGGTTGAGGAATTCCGGTCGGAATTGAGCCTGCAACACCCGGGTGATCTCATCGCGTGAGACGGTCTTTTGGCGGTCGAGCCACAGTTCGCTGCCCAGGTTGCTGGTCATGATGACCACCGTGTTGCGGAAATCCACCGTGCGTCCCTGCCCGTCGGTCAGGCGGCAGTCGTACAGCAGCTGCAGCAGCACGTTGAACACCT
>CAYNJT010000118.1:0-5729 GCA_964397625.1 uncultured Leptolinea sp.
TCCAGGAATCCCTGTCACCTACGGATGGTTGCCATTATAGGCGACAGTCCGGGCGTGAGGTACCCACCATAGTCACAGTAAAAGTCATATTTTGGGGAATATAAACCTGACATAATAGTCTGCCGCGATGACCGTCCAACCTGTGGTCAGCCTGCACAACTGGTATCACCCAAGGAGTATCGCCATGATAATACAGATGGGTTTCATTGCTAACCGGCGCCCATTATGTCGAAACGATTTGGAGTGCAAATTAGGCAAGGTGAACTGTCGGTTACCAGAGCGCATGTTATATGGTAAAAATAAGCAGGTTTGTGGGTGGATATTATCCTTATAACATGGGAGCTCGAAATGGAACCTGATATCATCACTCTGACTGAAAAGAAATTGATCGGCAAACGGCTGCGCATGTCTCTGGCAGCCAATCGCACCGGCGAATTATGGGGCAGCTTCATGCCGCGGCGTAAAGAGATAACGAACAACCTGACGCCTGAATTGATCTCATTGCAGGTCTATCCCTGGCCGGTGGATTTCAGCGACCTGACCCGCGAATTTGAGAAATGGGCGGCTGTCGAAGTCTCTGATTTTGATTCCGTGCCCGATGGGATGGAGGCGTTTACCCTGTCGGGCGGTCAGTATGCCGTTTTTCATTACAAAGGCTCAAGCGCCGATACACGGATCTTTGCCTATATCTTCGGCACCTGGCTGCCCGCATCATCTTACCGGCTGGATAACCGTCCGCATTTTGAAGTGCTGGGGAGCAAATACAAGAACAACGACCCGGAATCAGAGGAGGATATCTGGATACCCATCGCGTCGCGGGGTTAAGGAAATCCGCCGGGCTGGCTTTCACTATAATTAATGCCATACGAGAGAAACAGGTTTGCCAATACCGGAAGACGGCAGGCACCGTAAATCTTCATTGAGATGGTATTCTCGAGAGGTCTAACAGGCAGGTATGCCCCTTTAAAGGAGAAGACAATGGACCAAATTTTGAACGCTTCGAAATTCGTTTTGAAACGCCAGGGATTGTCCATCGCGGGCAAGTACCGCCTGTATGACGAGCAGGGGAAAGAAGTTCTCCTTTATATTGAAGAAAAATCCAAATGGATCCCGCCATCCATCACCTATCATGTCTACGCCGACGAAAAGAAAACCCGCGAGGTGCTCACGTTGAAAGACAGACCAGACGGCGGAACGGACGAACTGGATGTATTTGACGCGGCCGGCGGTGAGCTGATCGGCAGCCTGGTAACTGACTCAGAATCGGCCTCGGATTTCTTCAAGGATGTCTGGGCGATCCTCGACGCGCAGGGCAAACCGGCCGCGAAGGTGTTCGAGAAAAGTCTCGGCAATTCCCTGCTCAGGGAACTGGTTGCGCATGATATTCCCCAGCAGATGGACATCAAGGTCAAAGACATCAAGGTGGGCGAACTGCGCCAGAAGATCAAACCCATTTCCTATGAACTGGTCATTGATATCAGCGAGGATGTTTCCGGCCTGCTGGATCATCGCATGGCTGTGGCTGCCGCCATCGTTGCAGCCTATCACCAGGGTAAAGAGATCGATTGGTAGTGTTTATTCCAGCCGCAAATTCCCATTAATCGGGCCGAGTACATAGACCAATCCTGTTTTGTAATTCTGGGTAAATCTGTTTAGATACCTGTTGATCCTCATTGAAACCAGCCAGGAGGGTTTTCTCGTTTTTAGGTAAATATCGCATGCCAGGGTCTCTCTTTCTTATTGGTGTAAAGTCATATTTGATAGCAATGGGATTAGTTTATAATTCGCAAGTTGGATCACGATCAATATTATATAAAAAATTTGTTCTGAGATGGTTTTCCCCTTTTTAAGGAGGACAACTAAACCGGACACTCTTTTTCTCACATTCGAAAATCCTATTTAAAATACACGCAATACGCTCTCAGGTTATCGTTGATGAAAAACAAACAGAATCTTTTAAAAATCCTGACTTTCGTAATTCTCTCTCTTGGACTGAGCATAACCGCGGCAAATCGGTTATTAGGCAGTTATTTCTGGGGAAGATCTTTTTTTTACCAGGTCGGGATCATACTTATACCTACCATTATTCTTACAGCTTTTCTTTTTTTTCATTTTGTGAAGTCAAAAAAAACGATAAGACTGTTTGCAATTTATCTATCTTTTGTTATATGGATGCCCATCTTTACTTATGAGATTGCCTGGAAGGCACTACCACCCCCCCAAGCCTTTAATAATCACTATCTTCAAATTGATGAAATTTTTAAAAATAATGTCAATGCTATTGAAGGTTTATCTGATTCTGGCAATCGAGTAATGATCAAATTCAAAAGTGGTGACACATCCCGGATTGTGATCCCTTATGATCTCCGAGAAGTAACATTCTACTTCTCTTGTGGACCAAACGGGCAGAATATCGAGTCGAAAGTTGATGGAGAGTTTTTCACTCTTCCTTTATTTTGCCAGCAGGTAAGCGAAACATCAAAAACACTGTCGCTACATCCAACATCTATTTATATTTTTCTATCACTATTACTGTGTCTATTTGAGTGGGCTAGTTCTCTTCTTCTTTCTATTTTGATCCTGGATTTGTTCAACTTTAATCTCGAAAAAATCACAGAAAACACACTCCTTAAGTGGATAAAAGAATCGGATATAACTGAAAACCCTGAGAAACCAGAACATACTATTGATAAAAGAAGCTTGATCGTACTTATTTCATTCATTGCCGTCATCTTTTTTTTGATATTGGAATTGAATAACCTCACAGCTTTATTAGCCGACGATTACGTTCAGTCTTTCAATAATGTGACTGGCGACAGAATTCAATCATTAAAAGATATTTTTCCTGTTATATACGATTTGTATTATTACTGGACAGGAAGATTATTCATTCACTTCTTATGCTATCTGGTAATAATCATCAACAAAAATGTCTTTAATATTGTGAATTCCTTTTTTTATATCCACTATCTAGTATTGATTTATCTTTTTTCAACCACCGGTTCAATATTCAAGAACGCTTTTCTAAATCTTGTTTTTGTAAGTTTTCTGATCTGGTTCTTCACACCTGTTTTTGGTGAAACAGTACTCTGGAGATCTGGCGGACCAACTTATGTATGGAATTTATGTATCATCCTCACTGCAATGCTTCCTTTCTTTTTGTATTTTCGAAAAATCTATAAAATTCCAGATAGGCTTTCTACTTCTATACTTTTTTTCTTTTTAGGGTTTATCTCCGGGATGGGACAGGAGAACTCAAGTGCCGCATTGTTGTTCTATCTGGTTTTTATGGTCCTTTACTTCTTGTTGATACGAAATGAGACGAAAAAATGGATGTTTGCCGAAATCCTTGGATGTTGGAGCGGTTATTGGTTTTTGATACTTGCTCCAGGGAATGTTATTCGCGCTAACAATTTTGAAGAACCGGGATTCCTGGGAAGAATTTCAATGGTTTTTTCCCGGTTTAAAGAAGACCTTTTGCCATTATTGATACTAATTGCCATTCTTTTTATCATTTCCTGGTTAATTAGAAAATCTGATCATTCAAAACAACACGTTATCAATATTCAGATTCCGGTATTTATCTTGTGCTCATTAATTTCTTTGATAATAATGGTTTTTGCCAAATGGTATCCCCAAAGAGCATCATTTGGTCCCGTAGGTTTTTTAATAATTGCTGTAGGGATTTATTTTAGGGAAATTGCTCAAAGAATTCTCAAATTTGGAAACAGATTCCTCCTGGCGATTTTCTTTTTGACAACGTTTTCTATCTCATATATAAATGCTTATTCTGATCACTCACGAACCTTCTCCATATGGACAGAAAGATTGGCAATAATTGAAGATTCAAAGGGAAAAGGAGTAGACACGGTTACAGTCGAAATTATTCGATCGACAAATCCTCATAATCCTTTTTCCAGCATTACTGATATCTCAGAGAACCCTGAGGGGTGGCCCAATTATTTGATTGCTAAATACTATGGAATTAAAGAGGTAAAGGGAAGCAAATGAAATCCATGCCTTAATTGGCTGTTTGCCTGGAGAACCCCAATACCTATCCATAGCATGAATTCCATTTTTATGCGAAGCGGTGATTATTACAGCTACTTGCATTCATCTCTAATCAGCAAGACCACGTTTAAAAGATATCCACGAATCTACCCTTGATAATTCCCCCCTTATTTTTGGAGTTTCATCATTATGGTGTTCATTGACAATCAAACCACCTCCCCAAAAACCTTCCTCAGTGTGGAAGACATAACCATCCGTGCCAAGAACCGCCTGTGCTTTGCCGGCACGCACTGGCAAATGCGGGAAGGGGAACAGTGGGCGGTGATCGGCCCGACTGGCGGGGGAAAGTCGATCATCGTCAAAACGCTGGCAGGCCGCCTGCCGGTGGTGCGCGGCCAGATTATGAATTATTTCGATGGCACAACTGAAGGCCGCGCCTACACGCGACCGGGGGAGGTGATACTGGTGTCGGCGGAAACCCAGCGTGACATGCTGACTAGGCACGCCCTGTTCCACCAGGCGCGCTGGCAGAGCACGGAAGCCAACGACGTTCCCACGGTGGCTGAATTCCTGCGGGGTGAACTGGCGGATGACCGCCTGACCTATGTCGCCAATCCGGCAGACCTTGACGATGCCGCCCTGTCCACCCGCAGGTTGGAAGCGGTTGATCTGCTGGGTATCAGTCATCTGCTTGAACGCCGGGTTACCCATCTGTCGAACGGGGAAGGCCGACGGGTGCTGCTGGCCCGCGCGTTAACCCTCTCGCCAAAGTTGCTGATCCTCGACGATCCATTTGCCGGGCTGGACATTGGCGCCCGCAGGACACTTCTCGAGAGCCTGACGACCCTGCTGGAAAACCGGCAGCAGCGCCTGCTGTTGGTCGTATCGCGCGAAGAGGAGATCCCGCGGGGCATCACTCACGTAATGGGCATCGCGGATCACCGTATTGTGGTACAGGGAATAAGATCCGAGGTGTGTGCCTCGCCATTCGCGCGGAGTGTGTTCGAAGCGAAGCCCCCACAAGCGGAGGAAGACCTCACATTCCCGGTACAGGATTGGTCCGCGCTGGAAGTTGGAACTCCGCTGATCGAATTCAACCATGTCAATGTGACCTACCAGGGCGCCGAAGTTCTGCGCGATATCACCTGGACGATGCGACAGGGGGAACATTGGGCCATCCGCGGGCCAAACGGCGCGGGCAAGTCCACGCTGCTCAGCCTGATCCTGGCGGATAATCCGCAGGCCTATGCCAACGAGGTGAAGATCTTCGGTCAGCAGCGTGGAAGCGGAGAGAGCATCTGGGAGATCAAGCAGCATATCGGATGGGTGGCGCCGGAGATCCACATGTATTACCCCGCGCGGGCGGATTGCCGCATGGTGGTCTGTTCCGGCTTCTTTGACTCAGTGGGGCTGTACCAGCAGGTGACAGAGGAACAATCGCGAACCGCGGCGGACTGGATGCGTGTGCTGCGCATCGACAGGCTGGCAGAACAGCCTTTCAATGAAGTCTCCATTGGTGAACAGCGCCTGGTGCTGCTGGCGCGGGCGCTGGTCAAGCAGCCGCGGCTGCTGATCCTGGACGAGCCCTGCCAGGGGCTGGACAGCGCCCACCGGGCGCGCATCCTGCGTGTATTGGACGCGCTGTGCGAGCAAACACCGGTCAGCCTGCTGTACGTCACCCATCACCGGGATGAAATGCCGGGGGTTATCACGAATGT
>CAYNJT010000119.1:0-5716 GCA_964397625.1 uncultured Leptolinea sp.
CAGTCAAGATGGTTGCCGTGGGCACCGGTCAGGCGTTGACTATGGGCAAGGAAGGAAATGCTGATGTCCTGCTCGTCCATGCCCCCGCCTCCGAAAAAGAATACATGACCGGCGGTTTTGGTAAGGAACGCCTGCTGGTAATGCACAATGATTTCATCATTGTCGGATCGAGAGAAGATCCGGCGAAGATTATGGGGAGCACCTCAACCGCAGATGCCTATAAAGCGATTGCCGAAACAAAATCGGTGTTCGTCTCTCGAGGAGATGACTCCGGAACAAATAAAGCCGAACTCGCGCTCTGGAAATCCGCCAAAATCACCCCGGAAGGCGACTGGTATCTAAAAACCGGCCAGGGTATGGGTGACACATTGCGCATTGCGTCTGAGAAAGCCGGATATACCTTCTCTGACCGCGCCACCTACCTTTCCATGAAGGATACCCTCGATCTGGAAATACTTTATGAAGGTGACAAAGCCCTCTTGAACATTTACCACGTGATCACGGTCAATCCGGAAAAATGGCCAAAGGTTAATTACACCGGTGGAAAAGCCTTTGCCGATTGGATGGTGGCTGCTGACACGCAAAAAGTCATTGCCGAATTCGGGAAAGAAAAATACGGGCAGGTGTTATTTGTCGCTGATGCCGGTAAATCAGAGGATGATGTAAAATAATTTGTAATGCAGAATATCATTGACGGGATTGGTAAAGCATTCCAGCTTCTTATTCAGGGTGATCCGGAAGTCCTTCGGATCACTTTGCTTTCTTTGCAGGTATCAGGACTGGCTACAATTATTAGCCTGGTCTTAAGTCTGCCAATAGGGACTTTCCTTGCCCTTGTTAATTTCCCAACAAAACGCTTTTGGATCAGTGTGATCAATACCGGAATGGCGTTGCCGCCAGTCGTCGTCGGTCTGGTGGTATCCATTTTTCTCTGGCGCAACGGTCCGCTGGGTGACCTGCACCTGATCTACACGCCAACTGCCATTGTCATTGCCCAGGTGTTGATCGCGTTTCCTATGGCGGCCGGCCTGATCATCAGCGCTCTTCAACAGCTCGATCCACGGTTGCGCACGCAAATGCTGGGGTTGGGTGCCTCCAACACACAAATGGTATTGGTTCTGTGGAAAGAAGCCCGCCTTCCTATGTTTGCCGCCATTATCGCGGCTTTTGGAAGTGTTATTTCTGAAGTCGGCGCCTCCATGATGGTGGGTGGAAACCTGGAAGGTCACACGCGTGTGTTGACGACTGCAATCGTGCTGGAAACCTCCCGTGGGATTTTTGCCTCAGCCATCGCGTTGAGCCTGATCCTTATTGGGATCGCGTTTTTAGTGAATCTGGCATTGACAACGATCCAGCAACGGAACCGGTAACATGGACAGACTTCTCGAAATTCGCGGTCTCGTTATGAAAGCCGGTCAATCAACCGTATTGAGTTTACCCGCTCTGGATGTTTATAAAAACGAGGTCTTAATTCTTTTAGGACCAAACGGCGCGGGGAAAAGCACGCTTCTGCAGATTGCCGCGGGACTGGTAAAACCCACATCCGGAACTGTTCGATTTACTGAAGCGCCTCGCTTAAACGACCTGGAATACCGCCGAAAGGTAAGCACGGTATTTCAATCGCCCCTGTTGTTGACGGATACCGTCAAAAACAATATTGCCACTGGATTGGCGTTTCGGGGATTATCCAAACAGGATATTAATAACCGCGTTGACCGTTGGTTGGACCTGCTGCATATCACCCAGATAAAAAATCGTCAGGCAAAAATGTTATCAGGCGGAGAAGCCCAGCGGGTCAGCCTGGCCAGAGCGTTTTGCCTGGAGACAGAATTGATCCTGATGGATGAACCCTTCAGCGCGGTTGACGCACCGACACGCCAGGAATTGTTGGATGACCTCAGGCAGATACTTGCAAAAACCAATCAGACCTGTATATATGTCACCCATGATATTGACGAAGCCTTGATGATCGGCGACAGGGTGGCCATCCTGTTCGGGGGTAACCTTCACCAGATCGGTCCAGTCCAGAGTACGTTCGACCACCCCAAAACTCCTGAAGTTGCCGCCTTTTTGGGGGTTGAGAATATTCTTCCTGGAACAATATCAGGTGCCAGAGACAATGTTTTAACGATAAGTTCCGGCAAAGCGATTGTTGAAGCGGTTGGAAATCTTCCCATAGGATCCAACGTATTCGTATGCCTGCGTCCGGAGGATATCACCCTATATTCCGCCGAAGAGCACATCCAGCCATCCACTGCCCGCAATCGGCTGCTTTGTCAGATAACCGGAATGACGAATCAAGGCTCGTTGATTCGTATTGAGATGGATTCCGGGATCCGATTGATCGCGCTGGTAACCCGACCATCGGTCGAAGAACTCGGATTGGCTGTGGGAAGAAAGGTTTACGCGGTTTTTAAAGCGTCGGCTATTCACTTGTTACCTGCCAGAGGCGGAACAGTAAAAAATCTTTAATTACAAAACAATATCAAGAATTCTGCCGTCCATCTTCACATTTTCAGATTCTGAAGGGACAGTGTAGAATTAAGAGCAACAATCGTATATCTTTCCACAAATCAAAACAGGAGAAGAATTGCCAGATAATTCATTTGAGTTGAAAGTTCTTCTGTTCGCCGCGTTGAAAGAACGGATGGGTCAAGACCATATCCAGATTCGAGTGGATGAAGGTTCAAACGCGGCGCTTTTGCTTGAGAGATTGTTTCTCCAATTCCCTGAATTAAAAGCCTTTTCCCGCAGCGTGATCCTTTCGATCAATCAGAAATTTGCCAATCCTGAGCAGTTGGTCCACCCCGGGGATGAAGTTGCGCTTTTCCCTCCCGTCAGCGGTGGTTGATCCTCGTCTGAAAACCGTAAAAGATCATTGTGATAGATGTTTCCTCGATTTCGTGGAACAATTATTTAACGGAACTGGAAAACCATGCTGATCGATAAATATGGCAGAGCGATAACCTATTTACGAATATCGATTACAGACCGCTGCAATTTGCGTTGCGCGTACTGCCAACCAGCTTCGGGGCTCTCATCAATACCCGATGAGAAATTACTTGGCAAGGATGACTTTATCAGACTTGCCGGTGCCGCGGCTTCGTTGGGGATTACAAAGATACGCATTACCGGCGGAGAACCGTTGATTCACCCGGATGTTCTGGGAATCATCTCCGGAATCGCATACATACCCGGTATAGAAGATCTTAGCCTGACTACCAATGCCATTCTTCTTTCCAAAATGGCTGATCAACTCGTGGATGCCGGCCTAAAACGTGTCAACATCAGCCTGGACACACTTGACCCTGACAGGTATAAACAGGTGACGCGCTTTGGTGATTTCGATCTTGTCTGGAAGGGAATCCTGGCGGCTGAAAAAGCAGGACTATCACCAATCAAACTTAATTCTGTTGTGGTTGGAGGTTTCAATGATGACGAAATCCCTGACCTCGCCTGCCTGTCTGTAGACCACCCGTGGCACATCCGGTTCATTGAATTGATGCCGGTTGCCAATGGGCACGATTGGGGCGATGGACTTCCACCTGTAGATGGACGTTACGTGTCTGTTCAAAAAATGCATGAAAAGCTATCCGGTTTAAATTTATCTGCAATTGAGTCAGCACCAAATTCAGGCCCCGAACGGACATACAAGATACCCGGTTCTGCCGGCACGGTCGGGTTTATCTCTCCCCTTGGCGAGCACTTCTGCGAACGGTGCAACCGCCTCCGGTTGACGGCGGATGGCCGCCTGCGATCATGCCTGTTGGTGGATAAAGAGATTTCTGTACGGGATGCCATCAGATCAGGCGCTGACCTGGAATCGTTTTTGAAGAAAGCCGTTGCAGATAAACCCCGCGGTCATGAATTACGTGACCACAACTGCCCGGACACGCGCTGCATGTCGCAAATAGGCGGATAAGAAAAGGATTCTATGAGCATGCAACTTTCTCATATCGATGAACACGGAAGCGCCCGCATGGTAGACGTCAGCGAAAAGCCGGAAACGGCGAGAACGGCCATCGCGCGCGGAGAAATTCACATGAAGCCTGAAACGTTGGAGTTGATCCGCGCCGGGTTAATGAAGAAAGGGGATGTACTGACCGTCGCCCAAATTGCAGGAATCCAGGCAGCCAAACGTACCTCAGACCTGATCCCGCTCTGCCATCCGTTGCCTTTAACCAATGCAGATATTAGCTTCACATTGGATGAAACAATACCGGGCATTATCATCACCGCCACAACCAGAGTGAACGGAAAAACCGGGGTGGAAATGGAAGCACTGACAGCCGTCAGCGTAGCCGCCTTGACGATCTATGATATGGCCAAAGCCGTGGAAAAAACCATGCGAATTCAGAATATCCGCCTGATCGAAAAACACGGCGGTGCATCTGGCGACATCGTTAATGAACCATTGGAGTAGAAGATGGCTGAATTCCCGTTGATCGTTTCCATCACAGAAGAAGAACTGGATATCAACAGTCTGCTGGAACAGATCACCCTGCCGTCCACCGGCGCTGCGGCCATTTTTACGGGCATTGTCCGCGGGGAAACGGTTCGCGAAAACCGGGATACATCATTCCTGGTTTATGAAGCCTATAAACCAATGGCCGAAGCCAAGATGAAACAGGTTGCCGATGAGATCCGTGAACGCTGGCCTTCTGTTGAAGGGATTGTGATCACCCAGCGCATCGGGAAATTGGTGCCGCAGACCCCCACGGTTGTGATCGCCTGCACTGCCGCCCACCGCGATACCGGGGTGTTTGATGCCGCCCATTACGGCATTGACCGGTTAAAAGAGATCGTCCCCGTGTGGAAGAAGGAAGTTGGATCCAACGGCGAGGAATGGATCGAGGGGCATTACCAACCCAAAGCCGGGGAATGAAAGTGATCAAATAAAACGTGGTTAAGTGTCTAAAGTAAATAAATACTTTTCACCCAGGCTCTCTTTTCGCTTGTCTTTTTGGATTTGTTGAATTGCAGCTCATAAGTCAAAAGGCTCCTTCTCCCATCCGTGCTTTCCGGATGGGGGAAAGCCGGGATGGGCGGGGCTTGCCAGCCCAATAGCACCCGTACAACCTCCCCAAATCCATAATACTGGATCTGGAGGAGGCAATTATCCACTTATGAATCAAAAAACCAACAATTCTGTGATTTTATGAAGGCGCCCCCATCGGGAGCCTGCGGCATACTTCGCGATCGAAACCCTTATTGGCCGTCTGTGTTTCGATTGTTTAGAAGAGAAGGAAATTAAAAAACAATGCGCCCAATGTAGAGTAGAAGCAGCCGGCAGGGAACAGGTTGATCAACAGCAACACGTCTCCGGATGCTTCTACCGCGGCGCGGTTTGGAATTTTCAATGCCATTGAATTATTTTGGCCTTCGTGTTGGCGGTGAAATGTTTATGTGCCAAGGGATTTCGTGGGCATTACCCCGGTCAAAGCATCCGGAGCATGGTTCATCCCGCGGGCAAATTTTTATGCCGGATGCTTTGACCCTACCGTTAAACTGTTGTTCTTAAGCAACATTTTGGTTGATACGGCATGCTTCGCGATCGAACCCCTGTTTTGGCCGCCTGCACCTCGATGGTGTGAAAGAGGGTCGAGGAATCAAAAAACCACCGTATGGGTGGTTTTTGAAAGTGCCCCCTAGGGGAGCCTTCGGCATGCTTCGCGATCGAACCCCTGTTTTGGCCGCCTGCACCTCGATGGTGTGA
>CAYNJT010000120.1:0-5561 GCA_964397625.1 uncultured Leptolinea sp.
GCTTCGACAGGCTCAGCCATCGGTTCTTCGACAGGCTCAGCCATCGGTGTTTCGACAGGCTCAGGAATCGGTACTTCGACAGGCTCAGCCATCGGTACTTCGACAGGCTCAGCTATTGATATTTCCGCTGCCCGAACCTGTCGAGAGCTGGATTCCCCACGTAATCTCTTGCCGGGCATTTCGCTGCCCGAGCTTGTCGAGGGCAATAAGTAAAGGAATTAAATAAACCGGCAATACCTTTTCGTGTTTATTGAAACCAGACTATTTACATGCTACTGTAAATGTAGGAAAAACTTATCGAACAGGAGGGGCGAAATGAAATTCGGCTTTGTTCTGCCATTTGGTAATGCCCGTTTTGCCGCGGAATGCGCCGCGTTGGCTGAAAAAACCGGGTGGGACGGATTTTTTGTATGGGAACCAGTCTGGGGAGTGGATGCCTGGGTTAGCCTGACTGCCGTTGCCATGAAAACCCATACGATCAAACTGGGCACGATGCTTACTCCCCTGCCTGTAATCTCCCCCTGGAAGCTGGCAAGTGAAACTTCCACGCTGGATAACCTGAGCGGCGGCCGCTTGATCCTTTCCGTTGGGTTGGGCGCAGCGGATACCGGTTTTATGAACTTTGGGCTGCCAACTGACCGAAAGGTGAGGGCAGAACGATTGGATGAAGGATTGGAGGTATTGACGGGACTCTGGAAAGGGCAGCCTTTCAAGTATGAAGGCCGGCATTACCATATCCAACCGACGGTTTTCAATCCTCCGCCGCCTCCCTTACAACAGCCGGGGATACCCATCTGGGTGGTGGGCGCCTGGCCGCGGGAAAAATCCATGCAACGCGCGCTTCAATACGATGGCCTGCTCCCTAATTTCATGGGTCCCGATGGTAAAGTGCAAACCGGGCACCCTGATGTTTCTGTGATCCGCGACATGACGGATTATGTCAACCGGCATACCGATGGACGCACTTTTGAGATTATTATGGATGGGGAAACAGACCCTAAACAGCCCGAATCGTTGTCCAAAGTCAAGCAGTTGGCTGACCTGGGGATCACCTGGTGGATGGAAGCGTTGTGGTCATTGAAAGATGAAAAAGCCATTCTCAAGCGGGTAAAAAATGGTCCACCCTGCATTTAATTAAGAGAGAGCCTGATCAACTGCCGCCACGGCATGAAGGTAAGTGGTCGGAAAAAGTGGGAGGTGGAAATCCTGCGGCGAGACCAGCAATTCGATCTCAGTACAGCCGAGGATTATGCCCTGCGCGCCTTCCCGAGCCAGTTCATCCATTATTCGCAGGTATTCCTGCCTGGATTCATCGCGAACAATCCCCAGGCATAATTCCTCATAGATCACCCGGTTGACTATTTCACGGTCATCTGCTCCGGGAATCAACACGTCCAATCCATGTTTTTCAATCAGACGAGTACGATAAAAATCCTGCTCCATGGTGTAACGTGTCCCCAAAAGACCGATTCTTGACATTCCGGCGTTCTTTATGGCAGTCGATGTCGCGTCAGCGATGTGCAGAACAGGCAGTCCGGATGTCTTTTCAATTTGATCCGCCACTTTGTGCATGGTATTGGTGCAGATCACCACAAAATCCGCGCCGGCTTTGCGCAGGCCAACCGCTTCGCGGGCGAGAAGATCACCAGCCTCATTCCACCGGCCGGAATGCTGCAATTCTTCCATCTCCGCGAATTCGATGGATGAAAGTAGAATTTTTGCCGAATGAAGACCACCCAGCCTTGCGGCCACTTCTTCATTAATGATCCGGTAATAATGTACCGTCGATTGCCACGACATTCCACCCAATAGTCCGATCGTTTTCATGGGTGAATTATACACATCTTGCTATACTGGTAGAAAACCTCTAAACAAACGGTGATATGTGAAAATACAATTCTTTTCCAATCAAATTCAACATCAAACGAGGGTATGGGGTATCCCGGCGGTATACATCACAACCGCGTTAGTTTTGGGAGGTATTATCCCTTATATTGACCTTTTCATATTCTCAGACATCAGCCTTTTCCATGCCGATCTGGCTGTAACCCTGCTTTCCACCATCTCAGGAGGAATGATCACTTTTACCGGTATAGTATTTTCGATGATTTTTGTCATGATTCAGTTTAGCAGTAATGCATATTCACCGAGATTAGCCCCTTTTTATCTGCAGGACGGGGTGATCAAACATTCTCTGGGTATGTTTACAGCCACCTTCCTTTTTTCGTTGACATCCCTGGCAGCCACTAACCTTTATAAGAATGGTGATGTTCCTGACCTATCAGTTCTTATCTCGATAGCCGCTGTCGTGATCAGCGCCGTGCTTTTTCTCGCCTTAATACAGCGGATTTCAGTCCTGCAAATAACCAGCGTTCTTTTCATGATCGCCCGATTCGGGCGCAGGGAAATTCTGGAAAACTACCCTGAACAGTATATAGAAACAAAAGTTAACGGTGAAACCAGGAAAGAATCTTTAGTCTCATCGCAGGAACGATCCATCTTTTATTCCGGGATCTCCGCATCCGTTCTTGAAGTGGATACCCGGCAATTAATCACCCTGGCCAGTAAGAACAATATCATTATTGAAATTCTGTATGCCACAGGAGATACCGTGCCTGAAGGTGCGGCCATTGCCCGCTTATATGGCGACAGTCAAAAAGTCAGCGATTGGCAGATTCTACGAACCATTCACCTTGGCGAACAACGCACCATTGACCAGGACCCAAGGTATGCTCTGCGGTTGATTGTAGATATCGCCATTCGGGCGTTATCGCCGGCAATCAACGACCCGACGACAGCTGTCATGGCACTTGACCGACTGGAGGACCTGTTACGCCTGTTCGTAACCCGCGAATTGGATACAGAATACCGCCATGATGCGAAAGGCGACCTGCGCTTGATTTACCCATCGCCAGACTGGGAAGATATTCTCGCGCTGGCAGTGGATGAGATTCGATTTTATGGGGCCAAATCCATCCAGGTTTCGCGCCGGCTGTTGGCACTTCTATCAGACCTGGAATCCATTGCTCCGAAACCCCGTCAACCTTCAATCAAAGAGCATATTCACCGGGTTGAAATGTCCATCAAGAGGGCATTTCCAGACAGGATTGACCGATTGGATGCCAGTCAACTAGACAGGCAGGGCATCGGCTTATCCCGCGCATCTGAGAAGGAATGAGCTACGCCGTTTTCTGACATGGAAGAAATGCGGATATTTCAAAAAAAGGTGAGCTCATTTTTTGAATTCACCTCAGTAATCATATTATTTATTATTTCGCTGATATGCCCAAAGGGCGGTGCCAATAACCCCTCCGTTATCACCCAGCTCAGCTGGAACAATGCTTATACGGTCAACATCAACCATTTTGACACGTTCCTTAACCGTCTTGCGAATGGGATTTAAAAGCAGGTCACCCGCCTGAACTCCGCCTCCGCCGATGACTATCTTATCGGGGGCAATATTAAGGATGGTATTCGAGATGGCAATCCCCAGGTAGAAACCGACTTTCTCGTAAATCTCCACAGCTACAGGGTCGCCCATGGCGGCAGCCGTGCTAACCGTCTTAGCCGTTATCTTGTTGAGGTCATAACCGGCCAATTCGCCGATCTTGGTCGTCCAACCCTGAACAACGGCTTTCAATCCTGCCGCGGCAATAGCCGGCGACGAAGCGTACATTTCCAGGCAGCCATGATTACCGCACCCGCACAGGGGACCGTTATAGTCGATCATGGTATGGCCAAGCTCCCCGGCTGTGCCATCCAAACCCAGGTGAAGCTGATTGTTTATCACCAGTCCGCCGCCAATACCGGTGCCAATGGCAAACACAGCCATGGAACGGGCTCCGCGTCCGGCGCCAAACTTCCATTCGCCAAAAGTAATAGCACGCACATCATTTAATAAGTAGGCGGGCAGACCGGTGTATTCCTTGATCTTTTCCGCGACAGGAGCGTTTTTCCAATTTCCATAGAGGTTGGGGAGAAAGATGGTTCTTCCGTTATCGATGTCGATAATACCCGGTGCGCCAATGCCGACCCCGCCGATATCCGAAATCTTAAGCCCGCTTTCCTTCACAACATTCAGGAAAAGATCGGCCATGCGATGGATCACGGCATCCTGTCCTTCGCGAGCAATAGTGGGTACAGAAATCAGATTAGAAACCTCACCTGTATCAGTATCCACAATACCGGCTCTAACATTTGTTCCCCCCAGATCACCACCTATGTATTTCGCCATCCAAAACCACCCGGAAAAAGAATATATGAACGCAACCTCAAGATAAGGTTGCACTCTGGTATTCTACGTCAAAGTAAAGAAATTGTGAACCTATTGAACGCAGAACCCGGAGGTATTCCTGGTTGATCAACCATGACCCAGTTGTTGTCCCGCCAAATAAGCAGCCAGGCTTCGAAGGTTTTCCTCATGAGTGATGGTCTTTTAAACACTAACTCGGTTACATGGTTAAGGTCCCGTCGTCAAATTTAATAATTAACTTTTCCATATCAAATGAAAAGGATAAATTTATCCCAATCGATCGGGATATTTTGCGGCGAATTCATCCAGCATGGCGGCGGTAGAACGGGCGCCAACACGGGTTACCCCTATACCGATTACCTCCAAAAGAGCATCCAGTGTGCGAATACCGTGAGCGGCTTTAACCTGCACCCTTTCGCTTACCGACGAACGCATGAGCTTGAGATCTTCCAGGGTCGCCCCTGAAGGAGCAAAACCGGTCGAGGTTTTTACATAATCCGCTCCCGCCTGTTCAACAAGCTGGCTTCCTTTGGCGACTTCATCTTTTGTCAGGTAGGCGTTTTCAAGGATGACCTTCACAATGGCTTTTCCATGTGCCTCTTTAACCACAGATTGAATCTCTTCGCGCACTAGATCGAATTGACCGCTGCGCAGCGCGCCAATATTGATCACCATATCCAGTTCGACGGCGCCATCTTCGATAGCTTTTTTTGCTTCAAACACCTTTACCTCGGTTGTTGAGTTGCCATGAGGAAATCCGATTACTGTTCCCACTTTGACATCTGAATTTTTCAAAACTCTGGCCGCCAGTTTCACATCGCATGGTTTAACGCAAACTGAGGCTACATGGTAGCGGTCAGCCAGTTCACAACCGTCCATGACTTCCTTTATTGTCAAATCAGGGGAAAGAAGTGAATGGTCAATGGTCTTGGCCAGTTCTTTCAAAGTGATTGTCTTGCTGTTCAATCTGGTCATTATTGTTGTCCTTTCAATAATGTGAAAGCTGTACACTCATTATAAACCGCCGCTCATACCTTTGAATGTAGTCTGGTGTTGAACGCACATTCAAGAATGATCATTCATAAAAAATATAATACAGGGGCGCGTTCAATCCACCAAGGTATGTCAGTCACAACTGATTCCCTCCCAACCAAAGAATTCTTGGGATTTTTTCCCCGATCGGTCAGGTTGTGCCCTCGGCGTGATTCGGACATCGTCCCCTCAATGGGGATCAAAACCTTGATTACGGTTGTGCCCTCGGCATTGTTCGGACATCGTCCCCTCAATGGGGATCAAAACCTTGATTACG
>CAYNJT010000121.1:0-5407 GCA_964397625.1 uncultured Leptolinea sp.
CCGAGAGGTCTTCGCGCAGCATTTTCATGGCGAGGTCCGTGGAGCGCCGCAGGTCAAAAACCTTGTAGACCTCCGCCATACCGCCGCTGCCTACGGATTCGTCCACCCGGTAACGTTTATTGATCACTCGTCCGACTTGATTTTGCATTTTCCACCCTCACTCATGAAATGGCGGTAAATTGAAATAATTATAAAGAATTTCAATCAAAATGTGTAATATTTAAAGGCAGGCTTAAAAAACAAAGCCTTGTACCCGGGTCAATACGTGATCATTTACTGGCAGGTCATGGTGTCTTTCTTCTTATCTTCTTTCTGCCAGGTGAATGATTCACGCGACTTCAGCTATCAACCTTGCCCTTGCTCTGCCAGCTTTTTCGGTCAGTGAGTCTTTCTTCTAAGTTACATTTTATATCGGTAGATTACACCTTAATCCGCCGATTTCGCGCAACGAAAACCCAGATCATTTCCCGCGGCGGTTGGATTATTACTCAGGCGAACGGCAGACCGCGTAAATTCGATTTTATGGCTCCAGGCGCCGCCTCTTAGCACACGTTTGTATCCATTTGACGGACCCTGCGGATTCTTTGAATCCGAATTCTGGTAATAGGTTGGGCTGTATCGATCTGCCACCCATTCCCACACATTGCCCGTCATGTCATACACGCCATAAACGCTTTTTCCGCTCTCATATTGTCCTACCGGGGTCGTGTCATCTTTTGCCGATTTTATTGTAGCAAAGTTCGCGTTGCTTTTTTCAATATCTTCACCCCATGGATAGGTTCGTCCGTCTTCGCCGCGCGCGGCTTTTTCCCACTCCGCCTCGGTTGGCAGGCGGCCGCCAACCCACTCGCAATATTTTTCTGCCATACCCCAACTCACAAATATTACCGGATAGTCATCATATTCCGGATTTCCATAATATTTATTGCGGCTGGCAGAAGCCTGGTTGGTTGGGGGAGGACAAACCCCGAGGTCAGCGCACTTGAAATACTGCGCGTTGGTTATTTCTGTGCGGTCGATCCAATACGAGTCAAGGTAAACCGAATGGGCAGGCTTCTCATCCTTTCTACCGTTATCGCTTCCCATAATAAAATTGCTCGCCGGAACGTACATCATGGTCATCTTGTCTCTTGAACGAACCATCGTTGAGCCGACGGACAACCCCGGCGTGGATGTTGGGACTGGAATATCAGTTTCTGTGGGCACAAACAATGTATTGGTCGGCAATGGGATGGGGGTTTTTACTTCTTCTGTGAAAGTTATGGAACTGGTTTCGGGAGTGATTTGAATTGTCGGCGGAATGGATTGATCAGCTTTTTCTTGATCCAATGCTGCCTGTTCAACAACCGCGGTGTTTTGAGGAGTAACTTTATTCGTGTTGATATTGAGCAGAGAAAAACCCAGCATTAATGCGGCCACGATCACCCCGAGCAGTAAATACACCATCCCTCTCTTTTGTGCCAGAAACGTTTTTATTCTTTCAATGGGCTGTCGGCTATTTTCCGAAACGGAAGTGGAGGAATAATCGCTGCCGGATCCGTGTCCTTTCGAGCCATCAATAATGGTTTCATCAGGATCATAATAGAGATCCTGGTTTTCAACTTCTTCGATGACTGATTCTGGTAAGGTCGCCTGATAGGCTTCAAAAAAATCCATGACATTGGTATATCTTTTTTCTTGTTTCTTCTCCAAAGCTTTTAAGATGACTTTTTCCAATTCAGGACTGATATTCGGGTTTATTGATCGGGGTGATATCGGTGTTAGGTTGACCTGTTCCCAGCGTAGTTTCTCGCCTGTGGAACCGGTAATTGCCGTTCTTTCGCCGTCAAACGGTCTCTGGCCGCCTGTTGCCATTTCGTATAAGACAACCCCAAGAGCGTAAATATCTGATTGGGGCGTAGGATTTTCTTCGTTTACCTGTTCGGGAGCCATATAGGCAGGGGTTCCCGCGCCGGCCAGGGTCATGGTCGTTGTACCTTCCGCCTGACGCGCGATGCCGAAATCCGCCAGCATGACTTTGCCCGTTTTTTCAATCATGATATTGGCCGGTTTAATATCACAATGCACCATATTCATTTGATGGGCGTAGTGCAACGCGCTGCAAATTGGCCCCATGATCTTAAGAATACGTTTATCGGAAAATGGTTTCCCACCGGCTGACTTGATCTCTTTGCGCAGGGTGATCCCATCCACAAAGTCCATCAACATAAAAACTCTGTCCTTGTCCTCTGCCATGCCATAGAAGCGCACGATATTAGGGTGCTGCAATTTCTCGAGTGTTCTCCCTTCCCGGCTAAACCGTCTTAAAAAATATTCGTCTTCCGCCAGGTCTTCGTATAATACTTTTATGGCAAGCGGAACTTTACGCTGCAGGTCGAAAACACGAAAGACTTCAGCCATCCCGCCGCGGCCCAGGGTTTGATCCACCCGGTAACGATTCTTTAATATTGATCCCACCACAATTTCCATAATTCCTCGCTTTAATTATTTGCCATTTTTTTGTATTACACTGAGATTGAACAGGATTTCTCAGGTTTTTTAAAAAACATCCACCCACATCACCCAATTATTTGCTGCTTGAACTCTCCCTACTGTTCTTGGCTGCTGAATTCGCAGATTCATTTAAAAGTGATTGTCATTTCGTAGACGTAATCACCGGGAGGGAAGCCGCCAATATGTCCAGAAAACTGCGCGAGCTTTTTTTCCGTGATCACTATGTGATACGTTCCTGGTGTAATATGGGTTACCAGGGCAGCGGGTAGGATACATACCTTTCCATCAGAACCGGTATGGTAAATCCATTTGGAATCTGGAATATTTGCTGGAATGCCGTCAATTTCAATGGTAAATCTCAATTTTGAGATTGTCTCCTGACGGTATTCTTCTTTTTCCGAACAATACGTAAAAATCCCATAACTCGCGTTGCTTTTTAATTCAAAATTCGCTCTGAACGTACCAGGATCACCCAATTTTTGGGTGTCAATATATTTCCGGGCGTGGCTGATCAAAAGACTATTGAACTTTATATAATAGTCTTCAGTGATAGGTATTACATCCATTCCGTTAAAATGATTGGTGGGATCTCTGCGTTTACTTTCAGTGGGTTCTTGAATAGCCACTGGCAGTGATGTATAGGTCGGGTAGGGGGTATAGGTTGGTTGTGGTGTATAGGTGGCAGGCATGCTGAGGGTGGTTTGAGGTTCGTCTGTGGGTGGAATGATTCCGATTGTTTGAGGTTCGTCAGTGGGTGGAATGATACCGACAGGATGGATCAGGTTATTGGGAGTAACGATGAAAACTGGAGGGGCGTTCCTGCCAGTCATCCCCGGATCAGCAGGTTTGGACGGAAGCGAAAGCAACGCGCCAAAAACCAGAAGCAGACACCCGCCGATGGCGAGATAGCCGCGATTACGGGGTTGAAGGTTGCGCCACCAGGTAGTGATTTTTTTCAGGTAGGATCGTAACGGGTTTTCCTGCGGATCAGGGTCCGATATCGGACCATCGAAACCTTCCAGTTGTTCATCGTCAATATTTTGGAAGTCCGGTGTTTCTACCAAGTCATTTAATAATTGCAGAGTGCTTGAAAAACGGTCGCGCGGCTTGATTGAGAGGCATTTGAACACAATGGCTTCCAAGGCGTCGCTGATGGCGGGATTATATGCGCGCGGGGAAATGGGGTCGCAATGCAGCTTTTCCCAGCGCACCCTCTCTTTGGTCGTCGCGGTTTCTGATCCCCTTTCGCCCATAAAGGGCCGATTTCCCCCGGTTAACATTTCATATAGTACGATACCCAAAGAATAGATATCCGTCTGCGGCGTGGAATTCTTTCCCCGTATCTGTTCTGGCGCCATATAGGCGGGAGCGCCGGCTCCCGCCATGGTGGAGGTGGTCGTTCCTTCCACTTCCTGTGAGATGCCAAAATCGGACAGGAACACGCGCCCATTTTTGTTTAACATGATATTCGCGGGTTTGACGTCGCAATGCACCTTATGGTTGGAATGCACAAAGTGCAACGCGATGCACATGGCGCGCATTACCCTGAGGATCAGCGCGTAGTTCATGGGTTTGCCGCTACTCCGTAAGATCTCTTTTTTCAGGGTTGGGCCGTCTATATAATCCATGATCAGGAAGAGGGCATCGTCCTCCTGAACCAGTTCATAAAACTGAATAATATTGGGGTGCTTTAGAGATGCCAGCGTCTTTGCCTCGCGCTTAAAGCGGATGACAAATGGGACATCCTCTGCCAGGTCAGGCACCAGGACTTTCATGGCCACATCCACCGAACGTTTGCGGTCGTAGACGCGGAAGACTTCACCCATGCCGCCTTTGCCAAGAGAATCCTGGATCACATATTGACCCTTAATTATTTTCCCCTTGTGAAAATCCATTATGTTCACCTCGTTGAATTCTGAAATGACTCACATACTTACATACCCATAAAATCCGCGGATTCTTCGTCCCTATCCTTGTACAACTCGGACATTCCACCCCGACCAAGGAAGGCGTCCACTCTGAAGCGATTATTGATTATCGTACCGGTTAAATCTTCCACGGTGCCTCGTTGGATCTTTTTGCGATCTGTTCTAAAGATGGAATCATTTTACGAAACGGGCTCCTGCCCGCTGCCATCCAGATGCATTCGATATATCTTTCCGCCAGGCCCACCTTTTTTGAAGTAAATCCAATCACCAACAATATTTATAAAGCTGCATCCGATTTTGCTGATTTTTTCACGCATACCTGATCGATTCATTCTATACATTAACCCGCCAATATTATGATATTTTGTTTCAAAATCACTGAATGTATCGATCTTAGGAATGAAAAATATCCAATCTCCAATAATATTAACGAAGCCATCCATACTGCCATACCTTGTACTGGTAATTACATTCTTCCCACTTCCATCCAAATTCATACTGCTGAGATTTGTTGAATATGTAGACCAACTATTATATTCAGGGAAATATTTCAAATTTCTGGAAATATAATAGACTTTTTCGTCTGAAATTGTTATTTGACTACAAAAATCATCAGTAAGTTTTTCCTGTCTGCTACCATCTGACAACACTCGGTAAATCTTCTGTCCATCAGTTAAATTCATATAATAGACCCAAGTTCCATACGCATAAATATATGAACTTGAGTCATTATTGATCTTTGTAGGTATCCCGCCTACCTTGGGTATTCGATAGATATTATCCCCATTACTGTGGTTCTGGTAATAAACCAAATCCCCTGTTATGTTAATATACGCGCTTACATCATTATTTAACTTTTCGGTGTTTCCACCTTCTGTTGGTACCCGGTAAAGTTTCCCACCGTCACTATCATTCCGATAGAATACCCAGTCACCACTAACATTAATGTAATAGCTGTTATCGTTGTTCAACTTCTTCTTTTCCGT
>CAYNJT010000122.1:0-5172 GCA_964397625.1 uncultured Leptolinea sp.
TTATATTTTTCACGGATGTGTTTGATATCCAGCCGGTCAAAGGTGAACTTGTGGGATGGTGTTTTTTCATCCTTCAAAATCTGTCCGCCTTCTTTGACACTGCCTAGCAGTTCCTTAAATAGTTCGTCTTTCACGGATACTCCTCTTCAACTAATTTTCGTTTCACCGCTTCACGCGCTCCCACTTACCGGTCATGGACGGGCTGATTGCCCGGCGTGATGATACCTTTCCGGAGGCCGGGAGAAATACCGGCAACCTGTTGTGACAGGGATATTCTACAGAAAATAATGGCAATACAGAACCAGTATGGCCAGGCAAATAATCGCATAACGGACAAGTTTCAACATTCTGGTGGTTCGGCTGACCCTGTAAGCGTGCCGTATGACTGTGGCCACATCATTCACGTCGTTAAGCAAGATTTTCGACAGCTTTCTGGCCATGTCTGACGAGTTGGAATGGAAGGATATCCCCACATCGGCCACTTTCAACGCGATCCCATCATTAAAACCATCGCCAATCATGGCAACGCGATGTCCCCGTTTTTGCATGACGCGAACGAGAATCCCTTTCTGCGATGGAATTAAACGGGCGAAAAGGGAGCAATATTCAGTCTGGTCGCCAATATCATCCAGGGCCATGTGGTTGATTGAATTACCCGTTAAACAGAGTCTGGAATTCCGGCTCAAACCACTTTCGAGGCCGATCTTTATGGCCGTCTCAGGCCGGTCGCCAGTGAGCATAACAGTCCGGATGTTTTTGGACAGGATCCAGTTCAACGTCTGACGGATATTCGGCAGCAACCTCGCGCCGAGTGATAAAAAACACAAAAAAGTGTACCGTGACGGTGGATTGCTGTGATCCGCTTCTGCTGAAACGAGCGCAATCACTGTATTTCCGTCCCCTGTGATTTTTTCAATAGCCGTCTGCGTATTCTGCCAGAAGAAGCGATCCACATTTCGCTTCTGTCCATCTTTCGTCAAATACCGGGCGCATTTTCCCAGCAGTACGGCAGGATCCCCTTTGGAAAAATATGTGATTTTTCCATCAATCTCATATCCACGCACCATATAGCGTTTTTCTGAATCAAAAGGCAGTTCGTAAATACGCTTTGACCGGTTCATCAACCCGGGCACATCGATACCCTGTTCAATAGCGAAGGATATCAGGGCATCGTCCACCGAATTAGCCGACTCCCTTCTTTCGAAGAAGGCCACATCGTGGCAGAGTCCGCATGCGCGTGTTATTGTGTCTGTCACGCCGCCGTCATCCCGTCGCCATTCTGTGATTTTGCCTTCGACAAGAAATACTTCCGTGACTTGCATTCGGCGTGACGTTAAGACGCCGGTTTTGTCAAAGCAAATGACCTGTACCCCTCCCAGGTCTTCCAAAGCCCTCTTATCACGCAACAGGATATTTTGTTTTGCCAGTTGTTTGCTTTCAAACTCTGTTACGATTTTCAGAAACAGGTCATTATTTTGCGCGAGAAGCAAAAACAGTGACAATATCCCCCCGATTAACACCGTAAGCAAAAATGGCTGGCCAGTTATCAATCCGTAGATCAATGGTGGAATGATCAACCCCACAGGAAGCAGGTGTGCGGGCTTGAATTTGAAATAAGCGCGTGCGGTTTCCTTCTCCCAGGATTGCTTCAGTACATTTCCAAATTCCGTTTGATCGCCGACCGCAATGACCCGTCCAATTCCTGAGCCTTTTAGAACCCTACTCCCCATAAAAACGCCAGCACCATCCACCCCTGCCTGTTTCTTTACGGGGAAAATTTCGCCGGTCAAATCAAATTCGTCCACCTCGAGTGAGCTGGCCTTCTCCATGATCAGATCGGCGGGAACCAAATCCCCCGTTTGCAGAACAATGAGAGTGCCAAGTGTAAGTGAGTCCTGATCAACGCTTATTATTTTGTTGTCTTTAAGGATTGTTACGTTCCCGTTTGGCATCCTGCTTCCCGAAATCAAACACAAGCACAATCAAACTGGAGGTACCATTCACCAGCCTTTGATCCCAATTTCCATGGAGAAGGGACCATGTTCAGAAAAGAGGTTGGTATAGTGTGGATCACACCACGCGGCATTTTATTGTTACTATCCTTGATTTTCTTCCGCGTAAAACATGTTCCTTCTGGTTTCTTCCTCCTGCTGAAAAATTAGCAGTGCATTGATAATTTCCAATCTGCCAATCACACCAACTACCTTTTTTCCTTTTTTTACCAGCAGGGGATATTTACCCTCATTAACCATTAACGCGGCAGCTGTCATCAGTGGGTAATCTTCAGGCACACTTACAATGTACTGGTACATTAAATTTTCCACTGGAGTATCTTTCCATTGCTGGATCAATGTGTTTTCCGTATGGCCCGGCATAGCCTGGCCATAACTGGCAGGTATGGGGCAGGTGAATAAATCACGTATTCCAATAACCCCAATCACGTTATCATCATTTGCCACAAATAATGTGGATATCCCTTCACGGAACATTAACTCAGCCGCCATCAACAAACTTGATTGAGGTGTTATCGTCGCAAAATTCTTGATCATGGCATCTTTGACAATCATTATCACGCTCCTGTTGAAAAATAGGTTCCGTGTTCCCGGCATCGTTCTTAATAAATCAAAAGACAGAAACTTAAACCGGGAGTAGCCAACAACTTTGAAGTAGTTAAAAAAAGGCCTCTACCAATTTTTTGGTAGAGGCCATTAGCTGAAATAGCAATTGAAACTTTCGCGAGCCTCATCGCTATAAATATTTTACTCATCGAATGTTTTGAGTCAAGTAAGTGTCTGATTAGAATAAAATAAAAAATTTATTAAACACCATCTCCGGGCATTATACAGGGGAATGATAATTCTTGACATGTAACGGTTTTTTAGTTTAAAATTGGAAAAAGTTATGCGATGAGGCTCGCGTAAAGCCGAAATTAATCAGGCTAATAGCTTCTACCAGGTTCAATGTGGTAGAAGTTTTTTAATTATTTTGGCGTATTTTCCCGTTCAACGGAATTTATTCACCGGGATAATTATCAACTTCTATAAAAAGATTTATAGAAGTTTCTTCTTTTTATGGGAAGGATTATGGATGTTACTAGAAAATGACCTGGCCGGAATTGAAAATTCGTTTACCGGAAGCGGACTGACATTGTCTGAGGTTCAATCCAGACATGACACGTACTCGAGATCAATTTTGGTCATTTGCCCCCAGTAAATGGGTATCCGGATTGGTGTCACTCAATCTTGTCCTTGCGACGCTTATGGCGGTTTTTGGATGGTTTACAGCTGCTGTATCCATCGATTCGATTTCCCCCCTTTTGTTCATCACAGTACTATCAATGCTCATCCTCGACAAGATCAAATCCGTTTTCTATCAAAGAACTGGTATCCTGGGAACAGAGAATCAATCACAGGTGTAAAATGTGATAATTTAAAAACCATCGATGGCGATGAGGCTCGCCAAAACCGTCAACTTGACTGATGGCCTCTGCTGATACTAATTGGCAGAGGTCTTTTTTTTGAAAGGTGACGCCCCTGGTATTTTTAATGCCTGGCAAAACAGATGAAATTTGTTGGAGGAATCAAGATGAGTAAGGAAGAAATAAAGGTTGTTGTAGTTCAACCGGGGCGTATTACTGGGAAATATCGACCGATAGAAAATGGCCTTCTGGAACTGGAAAAAGTTATTTATCCGGAAGAAACCTTGCCTTTCGATTTTGGAATAATCCCGTATACACTTTCCGAAAAAGGAGAACCTCTGCAGGTCGTTCTTCTGGGTGATATCTCTCATCCCCTCCATACTCAGATTAGTGCCCGTCTATTGGGGGGAATCCTTTCAAATGATGAACCACCCTGCCTGGTGGCGGTACCGTTGGCCGGGGAAAAAAACTCCACACCTTCTTCCGTTACCGATATTGATGATTCTCTTTTGAGAACAATAAATCGCAAAATTTATCCGACGAATGGGACACATAATCAATGGCTTTCAGCGGATGATACCGAAGTTGTGATAAAAGAAGCACGATTGAAATTCAGGATGATCAAAGTTGAAAATTATCATTCTGATCCATCCCAGCCTTCCTGGAAACCCATTGACACGCAGCGTCGGACAGCGAGCTATACCGACGCGAATGGCTATACTGACGCTGAATATACTTTTTTTCAATTGCCCGGGCAGATACAGCACTATATTACGGATTACCTTGACAATGATGAACGCATCTTATATGCCGTGCGGCGTCCATCCATGCGAAGCCAGCTTGTGAGATCCTGGTTTGGGCGGGAAAAACTCCAGGAAGGGGTAATAATTCTTACAACCCAACGGTTGATACAACTTGTCGAACTGGTTCCATTAGGCGACAGCGGTGTGCGCTATGGATTCAATGCCAGCCTGGGTGTGTTGGAACGATTTAAAGGAATGGATATTGAATTACTTGGTGATGATGTTATTCATTTGCGAACGCATTGGGACTCGCGAGATGGTTCAGATTCATTGGACTGGGAAACACCTTTATATACCCGGTCTGAATTGCTGGGGTTAACCAGCTTTTTGGAAAAATTTCTCCCGGAAAATATTAACCCGGTCACAATACGCCGCTCCGCGATAACGCCTCCATCCAACTTACCACAACTTGTTGACCCCGCTGACACAAATCCGGAGGCTTCAATAGCCATTCATCAATTTTTTTCCGAGAGTATTCCACCTTTGCTGGAACCGGGGGAAACCATTCACGCCTGGGCTCTCTGGCCAGACTGGTTTGAAGAGAAAGGTTTTGCGAGAGTTTTAGTTATCACCAATACGCGCATTGTAATATTCCCTGACCCCAAGAAAAGTAAGGATCCATTGGCAAACATACCTTTGACAACGGTAACCACTTTGGACTATGTCGGATCGATACTTCATTCCTATTTCGGATTCTCCTCAGTGGAATCGGGGAAAGTAATTAAGACCCAGTGGGAATTCCCCTATACAGCGGATGCCGCCTTCCATAATTGTTTTGAAGCCGCGCGGCATTGCATGGCGTCGTTACCTTTAGTTGACTGTTAACTTGAATAGAAGAACATAAGTAGAAACAGTTCTTTAATGCAAACTCAGACCCTACCCGATTTGGCTTTTTTGCGCTCCCACGTGCCGGTCATGGACGGCTGCTCGCCCGTTTTTACCACGCCCCGC
>CAYNJT010000123.1:0-5068 GCA_964397625.1 uncultured Leptolinea sp.
TTCCCCATGGCGTACTCCCCCAGGCGACTCAATTCAGCCCACTCCAGCCCATCGCTGGCCAGCGGCCGCGGCTCGCCTTCGGTAACCTCGCACTCAAAGGCGTGCAGCACCACTTTGAAGTGCGAATAGGCGTGCCGGAAGACGCCCCGTTCCTCTCCAACCCTGACCTCAATACCCAATTCCTCGCGCAGTTCCCTCGCCAGGCACTCCGGCAGCGCCTCGCCGGGTTCCTGCTTGCCCCCGGGGAACTCCCACATCCCGCCCAACAGCCCGTCCGCCGGGCGTTTGGAGAGCAGCACGCGGCCGTCCTTCCTTATTATCCCTGCGGTCACAGTCAGGGTGGGTACGGCGGGTTTCCTTGCCTTTACCGGAAAGTCCGCCTGCCGGCTCGTCAGGTAAGCCTGGCAATCCAACGCGAGCGGGCAGTCCGCGCAGCGCGGATTTTTGGGAAGGCACACCTGGCTGCTCAAGTCCATGAGCGCCTGGTTGAAATCACCGGCGCGGCCGGGCGGCAGTAAACGGCGCGCCACGGCCGTCAACTCGGCTACTCCCCGCGGAGCGCGCGGATCCACCGGCAGAGCGGTCAGGCGCGCCAGCACGCGGCGCAGGTTGCCATCCAGCGCGGGCTCATCGGCGCCAAAGGCCAGCGACGCCACCGCCGCTGCGGTATACGCGCCTATGCCGGGCAGGCGGCGCAGATCATCCAGAGCCTTCGGAATCACCCCGCCGAAATCTTTCACGATCAGCCCGGCGGCTTTGTGCAGGTTGCGGGCGCGGGCGTAGTACCCCAGTCCTTCCCAGGCTTTTAAGACGGCATCCAGCCGCGCGGCGGCCAGCGCCCGAACGTTAGGGAACAGTTCCATCCAGCGCAGGTAATAGGGGATCACCGTCTCGACACGGGTCTGCTGGGCCATGTATTCCGACACCAGCACGGCGTAGGGGTCCCTGACCCCGCGCCAGGGGAGGTCGCGGCCATTGGTTTGATACCAGGCCAGCAGGCGGCCGGTCAGGTCAACGCTACCCACGGCAGCCGTTCAGAACTGAAAGCCGCCGCGCGCGGTGACGATCTTTTGCGTGTAGTTTTTCACGTAATCCTGCAGATGATTGTGCAGGGTCCGCCACTCGTCGGATTTTAATACCTGCCGGGCTTCCTTCGCGTCAGGCAGCAGAGCTGTCACCATGATCTGCGGCGACCCGCCGTAGACGGTCGCCCAGGCATCTGACAGGTCAAAACCCATGCGCTGCACACCCGGGATGAACTCCCGGACGACGAATTCGAAGTAGTCCTGTTCTTGATCTGCCGAAATGTCCCAGGTCATGATCAATTTGACGGCCACGCTGACCTCTAATTTCGCTGGTAATCCAGAACGATGACTTTGGTCTCCTCCGGCAGACTGGCGCCGGTTTTGATCTGAAAAGAGGGCTGAACTTCGGGTTCCTTGTCGATCCCCATGGTTTTCAGGAAGTCCTTTAGTGGTTTCAGTTTTACTTTCGCGGCTGGTGTCTGGTACATCATGGGGATGATGATGTTGGGTTCCAGAAGACTGATCACCTCAGTTAGCTTTTCGTCGGCGAAACTGCCGCCAATCGGGACGAGAGCGATCTTCACGTTGCCCAGGGCTTCGATCTCAGCCTGCGCGGGCACTTTGGTGATATTTCCCAGATGAGCCACGGTAATATTATTGTAGTCAAAAACGAACAGCGTGTTGCGTGGGTCGGTTTCTTTTTTCGTGTGTCCGTTGGTCTGCACACCGGTAATGAACACTCCGCCGATCTCAAACTCGCCCGGACCGGTGATGGTGTACGGGTTGCCCTTAACCGAATCGATGTGGTTATGCCCGGGGGTATCCTGACTGACCGTAAGGATATCCGCCTTTAATTTCAATGGTTCGTAGCCGATCTCGGGTGAATTGAACGGATCGGTGACCACGGTAGCCAGTCCGCGTTCTGTCAGGCGGAAACAGGCGTGTCCAAACCAGGTAATTTCCATGAAGCCTCCAGTTACGGGGCTTATTATACTTGAAAGAACTACTGTTCTTCAATCAGGTAGCCGGAGATGAGCCACTTGCCCTTCTCGCGTGATAGCGCAAGGTTGATCACAGCGCGCCTGCCGCGGGTAAGGTTGCCTGTGCCCTCCACCTCGCCATTGTTGCCGGTCATGCGGAACAGGTTGAGCTTCCATTCCGTGGGGATGGCATCCCGTCCGGCCGTGCCTTGCCTTAGTTCATCCGCCGAGCCCAATTCTTCCTTCAATGATGAACTGCACAGGCTAAAGGCTGTGTCATAGTCGTCTGTCTTTAAGGCTCCCAGAAATTTTTCCGACGTTATGGCCAGGTCGCGGGTGATCAGGCGGTCAAACGCGCCGCTGGCAATCCCCCAGATGATCCCGGCGGCTGCCAGAATGATCCCGGCAATGATCAATATCTTTTTTATTTTTAAGGGTTTCTTTTGCATGGTCACCTAATTTTAGCTGAAAATAAAAGTCCCAATTGACAATCTTGCCTGGGCGAACTATATAATGATGTTGTTCATTAACAGGAGGGTAAAAATGCTCTCTAGAGGGATGGTAATCGGGCTAATCATCGCAGCCGGATTGGTCGTCATCGCGGGAGCCGGTATTTTTCTCTTACTGAACACACCGGAAGCCAGCCAACAACTGCCGGATGGTACGGGGGCGGTGCAGGTATATATTCAAAGTCCACTCAATAATGCGGTGGCGGTCATCAACAAACCGGTGACCATTTATGCCAGCGCGTTTGGTGAATCGGCCATCAAAGACCTGCAACTGAGCATCAACGGTATCCTACTGCCAAAAAAACTTCACCCTGATTTGCTGAAGGAAGACCACGTTCTCTCCGCGTGGTCATGGACGCCTACCGAAGAGGGACAATTCACCCTGCTGGCGAAGGCATCAACGAAAAACGGGCTCACTGGCCTGTCAAATGCCGTTCAACTGCAGGTTATCGGCGCGGCTCAAGAAATCCCTGAAACTCAGGCAGCCACCGGGCCGATCCCCGATACGGTCAAGATACGGGTAAATGAATTTAACGCGATGCTTGGCAAGATGATGCCCATCGACGCGCCGCAATCACCACTGGCCAGGGAATCCAACCGCATCACTTTTACGGTGGGATCGATTCCGGTTGATACCTCGGAAGAATCAGCGGGAAATTCGATATCTCCCAAATACTTGCTTTTATTACAGGGGATCACCTCAAAAATCAATTCCATGCCCCAACCGGAAGCGCCGGTGATAACAGGCAGTCCAGGTCATTGCAGTACGGTTTTACGCATCACAGACCAGTCTGAGACAGAAGCCGGATTTTTCCTCTACCGCCTGGACCCGAATTCACAGGTCTTCAGCCGGGTAGCCACCTTGAACAGCCATCCCGGGACATCCAATTTCACATATACCGATCAGGACATTCCATCCGGCAAGTATGGTTATTACCTGTCGGCATTCAATGCCGCCGGCGAAACAAATGGCGACCCGGTATTTGTCGATTCAACGGGAACGGATTGCCGGAAACCGCTCGTGCGATCGCTGGATTTCGCGGCGCTCAATATAAACCCGGGTAAACCGGTGGACAATATGTATTGCTACATGTCAACGGATGGAACCCAATGGAATCGAATTCCGGCAGGCCGGGAAACATTTGTGAATCCGAAATCGGGAAAGTTTGACTTTGCTCCTTATCTGCCCAACGCGATTCCGGAGAGTAATTGGCCAGAAGACGTGGCGATTGGCACGGATTGCTGGGGTTGGAAAGGTGAAAGCCTTGAATATCTGGGGAGGAATGGGAAGGTACTGCCGGATTGGAATACCCGGGATGTGGTCGAATTAGATCTGGTTGATCCGGGCAACATGCCTGACCTGAAGGACATATTTCCGGATGAAACCACGAAGAACCTGAATAGCGGGATCCTGAAGCCCTATAATTTGCATATTGGATATGGCGCCTGTTCGGTCAATGTTCAAACAAAAAAGGAAACATGCACCGAAGTAAACCATCAAACAAAAAAGAGGATGTTGTTTTGGGATTGGGACCAATATCCATTTGAATGCCCGGAAAGTGATCCGAAGTGTGATTTTTACCCGGCTCAAAGTTACCGTATATATTATAAAGACAATTTTTTTAATCACATTCCAATATATCTGGCTTCAGTAAATGATCCTGATCAAAAATTTTTCAAATCGAATCTTATAGAACTGTATAACTGGGTTGGCGGAACCATTTATTTTACTGTACGGGCGTATAACAGTTTTAAAGGGGAATCAAATGATAGCAATGAGGTTGCCTGGCTTGCGTATGCAGATAAAAAAAGAATTGAACCTGATTACATAAATTCATACTTCAGTTCAAATAAATTTTATTCCGGTCAACAGATATATACTAATTGGTTTGAATTTTTAGATGAATACCCCCGTGTGGGGTATAACAATAGTTGTGCGTCGTATGACCCGAATGAGTGTTGGCACCAACAAGAAAACTTGTTGATCGAATTTACGCTTCCGGATGATGTATTTGACGTCAATTCTGGTGCAGAATTGTATTGGAGTCTTGTTTCAACAGCATCTTATGGAGCGGGCACCGCAATGGAATCCGAGCGCTGTAACTATTATGTGTCTGACGAATATGAAGGTCCAATTTCTTATGAAGATGGAGATTGGTATAATCCAGAAAACAGGTCGCTATACATAACACCTTACGAAATTAATAATAATATTTCCTCCGGAAACAGAAAAATCAGAAGATGGCTTATTGGGCCGATGATACCGAAACCCACATCTGGAAACATGGATTTTTGTGAAATTGGCATAGGTAATGTGTATCTCGAATATTACGGAGGGTATAATTAGTGATACCCGTTGACTCGACTCTGAAAGACAGGTAAACTTAACAGACCGACCTGAAAAAGAAGGTGGATTGCCCTTGCCTTCCCTATAAGGCTTTGGTATAATCCGTCCGCTTGAGGAAAGCAATTCGGGTTTTGTAAATTAACAATCAAGCCGCCGACGTAGCTCAATCGGCAGAGCAACCGCCTTGTAAGTGGTAGGTTATGGGTT
>CAYNJT010000124.1:0-4767 GCA_964397625.1 uncultured Leptolinea sp.
ACACTGCGCATGGTGAAGAAATTATTCGCCGTTATGGAAAAGAAAATAAACAACCCAATTACGGCTCCAAGAGTTACAAACCCGCTTAGCGATCTCTTGCTTTTTTGGGGAGTATCTTTGCTCTCGACTGATTCGGGATTAATTGGGTGGGAGGAAATTTCGCTCATCATTGCACTTCCGCTTTTCTGAAAATTTGCTCTGACATACCTGAATCTCCTTATTTTGATGTCATGATACCTGCAGCGTAATTTAAGATCTCTTCCTGCGATGTTTCTGCGGTGTTAAGCGTCGCCGCAAGTTTTCCCTCATGCAGTACCAGGAGACGATCTGTCAATCCAAGAATCTCGGGTAATTCTGAAGAGATCATGATGATGCCTCTCCCCTGTTCCGCGAGCTCACCGATTAATTTATAAATGGCGTATTTCGCGCCAACATCAATTCCACGGGTTGGTTCGTCAAAAATTAGAATCTTCGAATTACAGAAGAGCCATTTGGCAATCACCGCTTTCTGTTGATTCCCTCCGGAAAGCTGGTTGACAATCTGCGCCAGGTTCGGGGTCTTTATATTCAGGTTTTTTACATAGCTTTGGGTGACATCATTTTCCCGGTTGCGCGAGAGGATACCAAGACGCTTGGAAATCTCCTGAACATTGGCCATGGTGACGTTTTCAGTGAGCCGCATTTTTACCGCCAAACCCTCTTCCTTGCGGTTCTCTGAAAGGTAAGCAATTCCAGCTTTAATCGCGTCTGACGGAGACGACAAAGTAAGCTGCTTACCACCCATGATTACTGTCCCGCCGCTTATCGGATCTGCGCCGAAAATCGCCCTTCCCAATTCCGAACGTCCAGCGCCCATCAAACCCGCGATACCCAGGATTTCACCTTTATAAAGGTCAAAGGAAATATCATGCAAAATGCCTTTGCGCGTTATATTCCGGACTTCCAGCAATTTTTCTTTTGTGGGATGATTTTGTTTTGGAGGAAACTTGTTTTCCAGGCTTCTTCCGACCATACGGTTAACAATTTCATTCATCCCGATTTTTTTGTAATCATCCGTGCTTACGGAATGACCGTCACGAAAGATGGATATACGGTCAACGATATGTTTCAACTCTTCCAACCGATGCGAAATATAAACAATGGCCACACCCCTGTTACGCAGGGTGTGAATCACTGTAAACAATTCATCGATCTCTTTTTCCGAAAGCGCGCTGGTCGGCTCATCCATGATCAATATTTCAGAGTCATATGAAAGCGCCTTGGCGATTTCAACCATTTGCTGTTTGGAAACCGGAAGCCGATTTAAAATTGTCGTTGGATCAATATGAATGTTGAGCCGTTTAAGGATGGCAATAGAATCGGCATTCATTTTCTTTTCATCGAGTGTTCCAAAAGCCGTTAATGGCTCACGCCCGATGAAAATATTGGCCGCAACCGATAATGCCGGTATCAGGTTTAGCTCCTGATAGATGATCCCAATCCCGGCATTCCGTGCCTGCGCGGCATCATGGAAAACGATATCCTTGCCTTTGTAGCGGATGGTGCCACTGTCTGCCTGGTACACTCCGCTCAATATTTTCATCAACGTCGATTTGCCGGCGCCATTCTCGCCAACCAGGGCATGCACTTCTCCCTTGCGCAAATTGAATGAAACATTATCCAGTGCTTTAACCCCCGGGAAACTCTTGGACACATTGATGACGTCGAGTATTACATCACTCGTCTGTGTTGAGTTGCTTTCTTCCATTCGTATAAGCTCCAGTACAACTGGTTTTTAAAAAATATTAGTGGGAACGTTACCATTATGGCAATTGACTCCATTAAAAAAAATGGAATATTTCACAAAGAAGGTTAAGAATCAAACACACATCCGGAATGACTCACAGATGTGTGTAATATATTTAACCTTTGAGGCAAGAAATTAACGGGTTACAGGGAAAAGAAGTTTTTGATTTTCCGGAAGCAACATGTTTTGATGGTTAATGACTTTCGAACCTGTATCAATGAACGCATCGACTTTCTTTCCATTGATCAGTTCCACAGCCGTCTTTATTCCCAGGTAACCCATATTAAATGGCTTTTGCACTATTGTGTCACGGACAACTTCAGCCTCGACAAAGCCAAGCACAGAGAGCGAGTTATCAAAACCGATTAATACTACATCCTGTTTCTTGTTTGAATCATTCAGCGCGCGAGCCACACCAATCGTAGTCGGGTCATTCAACGCAATTATTCCTCTAACATCAGGATCTTTCTTTAACAGCTGGGCAGCCTGGTCGTAAGCCACACTAATTTCCCCTCCAGAGAAAATTGTGTCTCCCAAATCAACTTTCCCTTTAAGGAAATCACGAACTCCCTGTTCGCGGTCAATGGCTGAAGATGTGCCTTGCACATAACTCATAATCACAACCCTGCTGCCAGGCTGAATTTTTTCCATGAGGGCGGCTCCGGCTTTTTGGCCGGCATCGTAATTATTCGTTCCAATCCGTGTATCCGCCACATCTCCATTAATAAACGAATCAATTGTCACCAGCGGAATTTTGGCATCTTTGATTTCTGTTGCTACGGGTATCAATCTGTCAAAATCAGCAGCCGCAATGACAAACGCATCGGGTTTTGTTTTTAAGGCATTCCTGATAATATTTATCTGCTCATCCACCTGGGTTTCACTCATTGGACCCTGAATGGAAATATCAACATTAAAATCTTTCCCTGCCGATTCAATTCCATCTCTAACCGTTTGCCAAAAAGCCAGACTCTTGTAATCAATCGTTTTTAAGATAACCGCGATCTTCGGTTTCTTTTCTGAACCCACTTCAACTGTGTTTACATTGCGGTAAAAAACAGTAATCGCGATTGCCGCGAGAATGGATAAGATGACCAGGATAAAAACTAACCGGCTTTCTCTTGTCACATTAACCTCATAAAACTGTGATTTTGCAGGAGGATTTTTTCATAAATCGCCTTTAATAACCGCTGGTAAACGAATGGTGGCAGTCGTTCCTTTTCCCTTAATACTTTCAAATGAAACACCGTAGTCCGGTCCAAAATACAATTGGATCCTGTCAAGCACATTTTTTACTCCAATTCCGCTGGACCCTTTCGACGGCGAATTGGAGTTGAAAATTTCTGAGAGTTCCTTGCTCGTCATTCCAATCCCATTATCAATGATTTTGAACACCAGATCCTGTTTATCTTTAAACCCGACGACATTCAACATACCTATCGTATCCTGGCCTTTTAAGCCATGATAAATGGCATTTTCCACCAATGGCTGGATTAATAATTTCAATGTTCGGCAGGAATAAATTTCAGGATCAACATCAATAGAATAATCGAGACTATCCTTGTACCTCATTTTCTGAATTGTAAGATAACATCGCAGGTGTTCAATTTCATCTTTGACTGAGATAATGTCACCGCCTTTGCTAATTCCAAGGCGGAAAAATTTCGCCAGAGTTGATGTCATCGTAATCGCATCCTTATTTTCTCCACATTCAATCATCCATATGATCGAATCCAACGTGTTGTAAAGAAAATGAGGGTTAATCTGGGCTTGCAGTGACTTTAACTCATGTTTTCGTTTCTGCTCATAGGTACGCGCGTTCTGTTCAATCAGTTCTTTAATTTTTCGAATGGCAATATTGAAATCCTGTGCGAGTCCGTTTACTTCATCTGTTGAATTTACATTGATTTCGATATCAAAATTTCCACCTTCGATGGCCTGGACAGACCTGCGCAATACTTCTATCGGGCGAGTGATTTTTGAAGAAATATAGTATGAAAGCAAGACAGAGCCCAAAAAACAGGCCACGGCAATCATGGCGAAATAATACATAATCTCACTGCGATTATAAAAAAGCTCATCCAAATAAGAAACGCCAACCACTGTCCACCCGGTAAAGTCTGATGTCTTTGTTGTGTAAAGCACTTCCCGGTCGTCAATTTCACCGGTCAATTGTCCGTTGGGGATATTTTTTATTTTGTCAATCAGTTCTTCTTTTAAGCCGCTATATACCAGCTGCTGTCTGGGGTGGTAAACAATTTCCCCCATCGGGTTGATGATAAACACATAACCGCTTTTTCCCAGTTGAATATTGTTGCAGAGGCCTTCAATAATGTTGTAATCAAGGTCGACCAGAAGCACGCCGCGATGCTGATTGGTTCTGAAATCAAAAACATCCCGGCTCATGGTGATTACCCACGAGTATTTTCCGATGATAATATCCTGAACATAAGAGGAAGAAAGCGACGCGGTAAACGGCCCTGATTCGGTTCGCGATGAAGTAGACGCAGGCCACGAGGCGAATGGGTTTATTTGATCCTGGGGATTATTGGTCACAAGCGTCTTGTTATCCAGAAGCAGCATTATGGAATTGATATCTTTTCGCACAGAGATTATCGATTGAAATAGCGATGTAACCCGGTTTTTTGCCTGTGATGGTGATTCGCCGTCTATTTCAGATTTTTGAACGGATATATCATTCGCCAAACCATGGATGTAATCCTGCACATCAGGATGACTGATCGCCACCTGGGAGATGTTGTCCATATTCAAAATGTAATTATCAATCTGCCGGTTTAATTGTGAAACAACCTGGGAAGAACTATCCAGAGAATTCCGTTTAAGGGTATCGTTAAAAATATAGAACGTGAAAGTTCCAATAGTAATAATGGTTATTAAGATCAGGACAGCAAAACCAAGGATAATGCTAAGCTGAAGACTGCGTATCTTCACTGTTGCTCCAGTTCCCAATCATACATCGA
>CAYNJT010000125.1:0-4625 GCA_964397625.1 uncultured Leptolinea sp.
CGGTGGTGTTGCCATCATTAGTGTGGGTGCTGCAACCGAAACCGAGCTGAAAGAAAAGAAACACCGCGTTGAAGACGCCCTGTCGGCTACCCGCGCTGCTGGTGAGGAAGGTATTGTGGCGGGCGGCGGTGTCGCTCTGATCAATGCCATGGCTTCTCTCGATTCCGTGAAGATGGCTAATGAAGACGAACAAATCGGTGTCAAGATCGTTCGCAAATCACTGGAAATCCCCATGGTCAAGATCGCGGAAAATGCCGGTAAAGACGGTTCCGTGATTGTCGAGAACGTCCGCCAGATGCAAAAATCAAAGAAAAACATGAACATTGGCTATGATGTTCTTACCGATGAATTCATGGATATGGTCAAAGGCGGTGTTATCGATCCTGCCAAGGTTACCCGCGGCGCTCTGGAAAATGCTGCCTCTATCGCAGCCATGATCCTGACCACCGAAGCTCTGATCACCGATGTGCCGGAGAAAGAAAAACCGGCACCCATGCCCCCACCCGAATACTAGAATAAGCATATAAACTTGAGGCTGCCTGAAGAAATTCAGACAGCCTCTTTTGTTTCTGGGTATAATTTCTCAAATGTCAACCAACCAAAAACTATCTGTTCTTTTTCTGATTATCCTTCTTGTTTTTACATTCGAAGGATGTACGCCTACCAAACCGGAACCCACACCAACTCTAGTAATTCCGACTGATACTCCCATTCCGCCCTCGCCGACACCATTGCCACTCGCCATAAAAGTAAATGAAGGCGGTGTTTTAATAAGCGACTATGAAGAAGAACTTAAACGGTTCAACGCGGCCAGCCAGGTGCTGAAAAAAACGTTCACGCCAGAAGAGAGCAAAGCACTGGTTCTGGAAGACTTAAGCAGCATGGAATTACTGGCCCAGGCTGCTGCCAGGAATGGATATAGCGTCTCAGATGCGGACATTGACGCTCAAATCGCCGGGTTGGCACAGCAACAGGGAGGCGATTTGGTTTTTAATACGTGGCTGCAGACTAACTTTTATACACCAGAGTCCTTTCGGCGGGCATTCATCCGCTCTCAGGCTGCAGCGTGGCAACGAGACCAGATTGTAAAAGCTATGCCGGCGACAGCTGAACAGGTACATGCGCGACAGATCTTTTTTAGTCGTGAGGAGTCGGCGAAAAACTACAGGCAGCAGGTGGATAATGGGGCTGATTTTGCTGTACTGGCTTACCAGGCGGATCCAACCACACACGGTGAATTGGGGTGGTTCCCAAGAGGGTATTTGCTTCAACCTGAAGTGGAAGAGGCGGCTTTCGCGTTACAACCAGGGCAGGTCAGTCCGGTTATTAAATCTGCCATAGGTTTTCACCTGGTACAGGTTATAGATCGTGACCCGGCAAAACCATTAACCGCGGACGCGAAATCTGTTTTGGAAACCCAGGCAATTATCAACTGGGTAAAGCAGGCGCGTTTGGAAGCAAATATTCAGATATTGATTCCTTGACGGGAGATTTTGTGAAATACGGACCTGCCAGAGCTCGATATGAACGCAGAAAACGCCGCCGGCAGATGTTAGCGGCGTATGCCGGTCTCTGGAATTTCCTTTCTGTTATCCTGGGGATTGCCACTGTCATCCTTGGAGGATGGTTTGTTTGGAAGATCGGTTTCGAACCCAGTCCAGTTCAAAGCGTTGCTATCCCCACAGTTGCGGCAACCATCTACATTGAACCAACACAAAAAAACAATGTGGTGGTTACTGAGGTACCGACTCCGCACATAACTTTTGAACCTATTCCTACCGTTACAGACACGGCAATTCCGACTCCCACGATTGAAGACGAATCCAATTATGTATTTGATATTCAGGCGAAACCAGAAAGTATCTCGGCAACCCTTTTTAAAGCTGATAGTACATGTAATTGGTCAGGTATTGCAGGTCAGGCGTTTGACCTGCAGGGACGCCCTATTCCCGGAATCACAGTCCAGGTAACCGGACCTTTATATGGAAAAGACATAAAATATTTGAGCATTACAGGCTCTGCTTCCATTTATGGACCCGGGGGCTACGAGATTTTTTTGACCGACAAACCGCAGGATACCCGAAATGAATACGAGATCCGACTGGTTGATCAAACCGGTCGTGGTCTTTCTCCCCGTTTCCCGTTTGACACAAGCAGCGACTGTTCAAAGAACCTTGTCATTGTCAATTTTAAGCAGATCAAATAAAAATCAGTTATTTTCCATTAACCCAATCTTCCAGCCACAATTGATGTAGTACAGGGTTAAATTCGGTGATCTTGTGAGTTGCTACTTTCTTCAGGTGGTAAGGATCATTCAAGAAGAAATCTTCCATTTCTTTCAATGATTCTGCACGGCCAATAGCAAGACCACCCACCCGTGGTTCCTTTGGTCCAGAAAGTAACAGTAAACCGCGTTCGTATCCGGTTTTTAAAAATGCCCGATGGTGGGGAAGAATTTCGGACAGTTCTTCGACAGGGACTAGATATTGGATATCGATGAGAAAGTGTTTCATTATTACTCCTTGACTGGTTCAGATTCCATTTCTCTGACGGACAACTTCAAAAATAAGAATGCCAGCAGCAACAGCCGCGTTTAATGATTCAAATTCACCGGGCATGGGTATGGCCACTTTTTCGTCAGCCAGGCGAAAAGCATTATCTGAAGCGCCATCAGCTTCGCTTCCTATTATTAGTATGGAGGGAGACGTGAAATCACAATTCCAGCAGGAAATTGCTCCATCCGCGGCGGCTACAAATATTTTGGGCCGATCCGATTGGGATCCCAACAATATATTAAACGAAGGCCAATCTATTTCAGAACAATGCATGTGAAAATGAGCTCCCATGGCGGAACGAACCACTTTGGGTGAGTACAGGTCGACGCTTCCGGGTGTGGTAAAGACTGCCTGTGCTCCTGCGGCGGCCGCTGTGCGCAATAATGTTCCCAGATTGCCAGGATCGCGAAGCTGGTCGGCCACAATGGCAAAAGAGAGCTTTACAGGCAACTCTCTGGTTTGTTTACGGCATATGGCGGCAATCCCCTGACTATTCTCAGTATCCATGATACCAATAAAAACATTCTCGTCCACTTCATTAACAGGCACATTAATGGATTGAATCTCACGGAGCAAAGAATGGCCGCGTTCGGATAATGCCGAAGAGAAAAAAACTTCTTGAAAAGGAATATTATGGGTGACTGCTTCTTCCAACAACCTTACACCTTCAATAACATACAGGCCGGTTTCATCGCGTTCTTTGCGATTCTGCAAAAGCTGACGAATGGTTTGAAGCCTGGGATTCTTTTTGGATGTGATCATTGGTTACTTGATGGCAGGGCGGAGAAGACATCTTCGAAAATCCGGCAGTCTTTCTGGTCCCATAGAATGATCTTGATTAACTGTACGAAATGCAGCGACCCGGCGGCGGCGTATTGCGAGATGGCTCGCGCAAAACATCCAGCGGCCAGATCCATTGGAAAACCAAAAATTCCTGTTGATATCGCTGGAAATGCAATTGATTCACATTTTAGGTCGTTCGCGACCATTAGTGATCCTGTAATTGCCCGTTTGAGTTTATTTTCCTCATCACCTTCACCCCAAACCGGACCGACAGCGTGAATTATGTGAAGGCAGGGGAGTGCACCCGCGCCGGTTACCCCCGGATGGTCATGAGTTACCGGTCCATGGAGGTGAACCCATTCATCCGATTCTTGTTGGATCGAATGACCACCCCTTGCGACGATCGCGCCCGCCAGTCCACCGCCGTGCCTCAGAAATTTGTTTGCCGCATTGACGATGGCATCCACACGCTGACGGGTGAGATCACCCTGTTCTATCTGTACGGTGCAATTATGGAGTATATAGACGCTCATATCAATCCCTCGTGAAGATTTTACCGCCTATTTATAGAAAAACAGGATGGCGATTAGCCATCCTGTTTTTTGCAGAGGGAGGGGAATTACGCTGTTTTTGCTTTTCCAACCACTGCCGCAAATGCTTTCGGGTCGCGAACAGCCAGGTCGGCCAGCATTTTCCGGTTGAGGGAAACACCGGCAGATTTCAAGCCAGCGATCAACCGGCTGTATGAAACGCCCTGGGTGCGCGCGGCTGCGTTAATACGCACGATCCATAATTTGCGTAGATCGCGGCGACGAACGCGGCGGTCACGGGTGGCATACCAAAGACCTTTCAGCATGGTTTCGTTAGCCCGTCTGAAAAGACGATGGCGGCTGCCGAAAGTGCCTTTGCTCATTTTCAACATTTTTTTATGACGCAGATGGCCTTTTGGACCACCTTTCACTCTTGCCATGTAAAACTCCTTCGCAAACCCCTGGGCGTCGACATTTTGTCAGTTAGAAACACCCAACGGCCGCACCAATGATGGAATGTGATACCCTACTTCATATTCGGGGCAAGACGGCTGACGCGCTGGACGATTTTCTCGCCTTGCACGGTGACCATCTCAGACAACAGCGCCTTTGTGCGTTTTGACGTGCGGCGGCGAAGATGACTCTTTCCACCTTTTGTGCGCATCAAAGTACCGGACCCGGTCAGGCGGAACCTTTTGGAGGTTGCTTTATGGGTCTTCAGTTTGATCTTACCTGCTTTAACCTTGCGTGGCACAGT
>CAYNJT010000126.1:0-4454 GCA_964397625.1 uncultured Leptolinea sp.
GCAAAGCCCGCCGTATGCAGGTGCCCACCCCGTCTTTGCAGCATGAAGTGAGGATCGAAGCCGTGGAGAACCACAACCCTGAAGTCATCGTAATCGACGAAATTGGCCGTGAATTGGAAGCCATGGCCGCCCGCACCATCGCGGAACGCGGTGTGCAGCTCATTGGCACGGCGCACGGCCGCTCGCTGGAAAACCTGCTTCTTAACCCCACGCTCTCCGATCTGATCGGTGGGATTGAATCCGTCACCCTGTCAGATGAGGAAGCCCGCCGCAGGGGAACCCAGAAGACGGTATTGGAGCGGCGCGCTCCACCCACATTTGACGTGCTCATCGAAATGATTGAGCGGGATAAAGTGGCCGTGCACCCGGATGTGGCAGCGGCGGTTGATACCTTGGTACGCGGCACCACCCCCATGCCGGAAATCCGCTCGATGGGTGAAAATGACGAGATCCTGATAGAGAAACCCGCGCCTCCGCCGCCTACCCGGCCTGCCCCGAACCAGGGATTCCGGCGCGCCATGGTGGAACCGGGCACCCAACCCGGCACGTCCATGCGCCGCGGCGGGCGCTATCAGAACACGGTCGACTCAAGCAGTTTCGAAGCCCGATCAGATGAACCCGGCGAAGTGGTCTCTCCATATGAAGGCAAACCGGTTCGCCTGTACCCCTACGGTGTGGCCCGCAACCGCCTGATCCAGGCAGCCCGCCGGCTGGGGGTTCCAGTGCTGGCCGTAAAGAACCTGGAGGAAGCGGAAGCCCTGATGACTTTGCGGGCGTATTACCGCAACCGCCAGCAGACGATTTTAGACGCGGAAGAACGCGGACTGCCCATTTATGTGCTGCGCGCCAATACCATCAACCAGATCGAACAATCACTGGCGGACATGTTCAACTTGAGCATGGACAGCCCGACTCCCAACGACTGGCAGGATTACACCAGCGCCACCCGCGCCGCCATTGAAGCCGTGATGAACGGCTCCAAGTATATTGACCTTCCCCCTGCCACGGCGCCTATCCGCCGCCTGCAGCATGAAATGGCCCGCCAGTCCCAACTGGTTTCCCATTCCTATGGGAAAGACCCCAATCGCTACGTTCGGATCTTCCGCGAATGACCGGCCTGTTCATCACACTTGAAGGGCCGGACGGCTGCGGAAAGTCCACTCAGATCGCCCCCCTGGCAGAATATCTGCGTTCCAAAGGCCGTGTGGTTTTCACCACACGTGAACCGGGCGGCACGGCCATCAGCGACCAGGTTCGGCAAATTTTAATGGCCATGAAGAATACCACCATGCACCCGCGCACCGAACTGCTGCTGTTCCTCTCGGCCCGCGCCCAGTTGGTGGAAGAGGTTATTCGTCCGCGGCTGGCTGCCGGTGAGATCGTTATTTCTGACCGCTACGGTGATTCCACCCTGGCATACCAGGGTTACGGGCACGGATACGACCGCGAGACGATCCGCCAGCTGCTGGCATTTGCCACCGGCGGGCTAAAACCCGACCTCACCCTTCTGTTGGACATCGACGCGGAAGAAGGCCTGCGCAGGCGCCAATCCGGCGGGGGTGAATGGAACCGCCTTGACGCCTACCAGCTCGAATTTCACCGGCGGGTTCGCGAAGGTTACCACGAGCTGGCCGCGCTCGAACCGCAGCGTTGGATTACTATCGATGGAAACCAGACACCCGAAATGGTACAATTGTCGCTCCGTCAGGCTGTGGACGCTCGTATTCGCTGATTTGTGCCCCGGGGATTGGTTAAGACGATAGAAACAATAGGTTTATTTTTCCAATGCGACATTCCATTCCAGGAACGTCGCGTTCCAGATGGAACCTCAATAACCCATGAATTCAACCGGTAAAACTCACTGGCCGTCACTTGGCATGCTCCTCTTAAGTGGTGGCGGTTCATTTCTCGCTTTTGGTTCGGCGGTTGGTTTTGCCGTCGCGGGTTTGATTATTCTCCTTCAGGGTATGCCCGTATGGGAACAGGCTCGACAATTGTTCAATTTGGCCTGCGCGTCGGGTCTGATCTTCCTTCTTCTTCTTCCCTCCACCATTCTGGCCGCCATTCGACTGATGGGAAAACCCGTGCCGACTCTTCGTTTACCCAGGATTGAACAGGCCGCCAATATAGGATTTTTCCTTCTTCCGGTGTTGATCAGCGCCGGTTACCTGTTAACCAGGAACGCCGGACTGGCCGCCTTAAGCCTTCCGTGGCTGCAACTGGCCGTGGTGGCCATACCCCTCCTGTGGGTGTTGGAAACCGGCCGAAAAAACCTATCATCATTTTCCGCGCAGCAAAGCTGGGGGCTTTTCTCCTTCAGCGTGACTTTCACCATGCCGTTCATCATCATCGTTGAATTTCTATTGATCACCGGAATCGTGGTCTGTTTTTTGATCTATCTGGGAATAACAAATCCCTCTTTTTTGAACCAGCTTACTATCACGGTTGAGCGTATTGTCAATTCTTCTGCTGACCGCGACACGATCATTCGCATTTTACGCCCTTATATCAATCAACCAGCGCTGATGTACGCGTTCTTTGGCATCATGGCCGGCCTGGTTCCACTGTTGGAGGAATTATTCAAGCCACTTGCGCTGTGGTTCTTTAGCGGACGTTCCCTCACTCCCAGGCAGGGTTTTATTGGCGGGATGATCTGCGGGGCGGCCTTCGCCCTGCTGGAAAGCCTGGGCGCGCTGGCCAGCCCGGCGGCAGATGAATGGGCTGTGGTAGCCGTGGGGCGGGTGGGCACAGGCATCCTCCACATCACCGCCAGCGGCCTGATGGGATGGGGGATGGTGAAAGCCTGGAGCGAAAGCCGCTATGGATTACTGATCGCCGCCTACGCGCTGGCCGTCAGCTTCCACGCGCTGTGGAACACCTCGGCGTTAATGGCAGGAATGGGTGAGCTGGCTGTGTTTTCACCGGCATTCTTCGGGATTTATGAAGGCTATATCCTGGTTTCACCGTTTATTCTGTTTATGCTGGCCGCCAGCATGGTTTTCTGGGTAATCAAGGCCAACCAAAGCTTTCAAACCCGGGCCGGGGAAGTTGATTCGAATTAGGATTTGGTTAAAAATTTCCCGATTCCCCGTTGAAAGGAACCGGGTTGTGGTAGGATTCGGCGAAAGGAAACGGATACATGGAATTCTATATAAATTGGTTTATTGAATTCGTTCTGCATATGGACGTAAAACTGGCAGAAATTGTGGCCTGGGCAGGTTCCTGGTCATACATTATTCTGTTTATCGTGATCTTCTGCGAAACGGGTCTGGTTGTCACCCCCTTCCTGCCGGGCGATTCCCTGCTGTTCGCCGCAGGCGCGCTGGCCGGTACCACCGGGGCCTTCAACCCGGTTCTGCTGTTTGTTCTGATGGCCACCGCGGCCATTCTGGGTGATACAGCCAATTATTGGATCGGGCATTCCATCGGTCCAAAAGTCTTTTCTGGTAACGTCCGCTTCCTGAAAAAAGAATATCTGGATAAAACCCAGGCTTTCTATGAAAAGCACGGCGGCAAGACCATCCTGCTGGCGCGTTTCATCCCCATCATCCGCACCTTTGCCCCCTTCGTGGCCGGTGTGGGCAAAATGCGCTACGGTTATTTCATCTCGTACAACTTCATCGGCGGAATCATCTGGACGGCTCTGTTCATCTTCGGCGGGTATTTCTTTGGGAACCTTCCCTTTGTTCAGGACAATTTCTCCCTGGTCATCATCGCCATTGTGATCATTTCCGTGATGCCCGCCGTGTGGGAATTTGTCAAATCGAAAATGGAAGAGAAAAAAGCGGCCAAGGCCGCCCAAATTGCCGGGGAATGAGATACAGATTTCTGCGCTTTCTGATTGAAACCTTTATCCGGTTAATGACCCGGACTACATTCCTGCAAACTGAGAATTTGCCGCCTTCGGGCGGCTTTATTCTTGCCACCAATCACAACAGCCGGCTGGATATCCCGGTGCTGTATTGCAACCCGGCGCGCAAGGACATGACCGCCCTGATCGCGGATGATTACCGTTCCAATCCGTTTTTCTGGATCATTCTTCAAACCGGCGGCGCCATCTGGTTGGACCGCACCAAGGCAGATTTTTCCGCCTTCCGCCAGGCGGTCGACCTGATCAAGCAGGGCAAGGTGCTGGGAATCGCCCCCGAAGGCACCCGCAGCCGGGTGGGAGAGTTGCTGGAAGGTAAACCAGGAGTGCTGCTGCTGGCAGCCCGCGCGGGCGTGCCCATCGTCCCGGTGGGCATCACGGGAACAGAAGTCGGGATGAAGAAGATGCTGCGCCTGCACTGGCCGGAAATCACGGTGAGGTTCGGCAAGCCCTTCAACCTGCCGCCCCTCTCCCGCGAGAATCGCGATGAGGCCATGCGGGCCGCCACCACCGAGGTGATGTGCCAGATCGCCGCGCTGCTGCCGGAAAAATACCGGGGGTTTTATAAAGACTTTGCCCGCGTGGG
>CAYNJT010000127.1:0-4376 GCA_964397625.1 uncultured Leptolinea sp.
TAACTAATCTGGTTCTAAAATTTCCATTTGCGCGCTGCCATTCATTCTATTTCGCTGCTGCGAAATCATTTCCCCGGTGAAGATGATCAACGCGAACCAGATCAAGATAAAGCCAATGAGGCGGTGAATGTCAAAAGGTTCTTTATAAAGAAGCGTTCCCAGAAGGAATTGAATGGTGGGAGTGATATATTGCAATATCCCTATGGTTGACAGATTAATACGCCTCGCGCCTGCCGAGAACAACAGCAGGGGTATGGCCGTTACCACTCCGCTGACAGCCAGAAGGAGTGAAATCCCCCAACCCGTGTGCCCAAAAGAACCCAGGCCATTAACTTCTTGTACGCCAAGAAAGGCCAGAGCGGGAATAAAGATCATGCCGGTCTCGAGGGTAAGGCCGGGAAGCGAATCAAGGGGTGATAACTTTTTAATCAATCCATACAATCCAAACGAAAATGCCAGTACCAGAGAAATCCATGGGATGGCTCCGAACATAACCGTCAGATAAATTACTCCGACGGCTGCCATACCAACCGGAATCCATTGCCCCAGGCGTAACCGTTCTTTCAGGAAGATGACACCGAGCAACACACTGACCATGGGATTTATGAAATACCCCAGGCTGGATTCAAGCACATGCCCTGAATTCACGGCATACACATAGGTCCCCCAGTTTACCGCCAGAATGGCACCCGCGATGAAATAACTGATTAGAATTCGTCGGGTAAGAGAGGCTCTCAACCTGGAAAACTGTCTAAATGCGACGATTAGAATGATCAGAAAGATGAATGACCAAAAAAAGCGATGTGCCAGGATTTGAAGCGGCGGTACAATACCTATCAATTTAAAATAAATCGGAAAAAATCCCCATAATAAGTAAGCACTAAACGCGTAAAGTACACCTTTATTCATACAAAAACCTGTCTCTTCCTTTGCCGTCTACTTTGTTTTTTTCTCACCGAATCGAGTTGACCGTCAATTGTAACATCCGTCTTTCACAGATTTGCGGTCTTATATTTGTTACCGATGGATTCTAATCTCATCTCGTCCTATAATCTAATTGCAGATTATTAAATCGATCTGGCTTTTTCGTCCGTGTTTTTCCGATCCATCAACCCTGGGAGGAAATTGGTGATGAAAAATAAAAAAGATAACACCAGTCAACCAGAGAAGTCTCATGACACAGCCTCCAAAGCTAAGAGGAAGACAATCGCCGTTAAGACGGGGGATAACAAAGAGAAAAATGTCTCAGTTTCCATTGAAAAGGGTCCTGCCAAAGAACTAACCACCAAAGAATACGAGAAAGAACTGGCCCGGCTGCAAATCGAATTGGTCAAACTTCAGGAATGGGTTAAATTTAAAGGTCTAAAGATGGTGGTGTTATTTGAAGGCCGCGATGCCGCCGGTAAGGGCGGGACCATTAAACGCATCACTGAATGCCTTAATCCCCGCATCTGCCGTGTTGTCGCTCTGGGGGTGCCTACGGAAAAGGAAAAGACGCAGTGGTATTTCCAACGGTATGTGCCGCACCTGCCCGCAGCCGGTGAGATCGTGTTATTCGACCGATCGTGGTACAACCGCGCCGGCGTGGAGCATGTGATGGGTTTCTGCACCGAAGCCGAATACCAGGAATTCCTGCATTCCTGCCCCGAATTTGAGCGCCTGTTAATCCGTTCGGGGATCATCCTGATTAAATACTGGTTCTCTGTTAGCGACGAAGAACAAGAGCGCCGCTTCCTTGACCGCATCAAAGACCCTACCAAGCGTTGGAAGATCAGCCCAATGGACCTGGAGAGCCGCACACGCTGGGTGGAATACTCTCGCGCGAAAGATCAGATGTTCCTCTACACCCACCTGCCTGAGAGCCCCTGGTGGGTGGTTAATTCAGATAATAAGGAACGGGCACGGTTGAATTGCATTCACCACCTGCTAAGTATGGTGAAGTACGAAGACCTGACTCCCCCACCGCTGGAACTTCCACCGCGGCAGAAAGATACCGGGTACGTGCGGCCGCCCATTAATTCGCAGATGTTCGTGCCGGAAGTGTACTAGTTTAGGTTTGAATCCTCCCTGCACCCTCCTTCTTCCAAGGAGGGAAAAGCTGTCGCCTGTTGATCGGCTTTTTCCAGGTCTGATATTGACTTTTTGCCCCCCTTGACCGGCGCTTTCCCGGTCAGAAGGGAGGACTAGAGGGGATTTCTCTCTCTGTTTGTGAAATATTTCCGGCAGAACTGAATCCTCCCTGCACCCTCCTTCTTCCAAGGAGGGAAAAGCTGTCGCCTGTTGATCGGCTTTTTCCAGGTCTGATATTGACTTTTTGCCCCCCTTGACCGGCGCTTTCCCGGTCAGAATCGCTGCATCTTTTGCCCCCTTTGACCGGCGCTTTTCCGGTCAGAAGGGGGTTAGGGGGATTCAATCCCGGCGAAAATCCACCTTCTCACCATCGCGAACCGGCTGACCGCCCAGGCAGCCAGCAGACCGCCGGTCATGTCGATTAACACGTCAGTAGCCGCGGGATGCCGGCCGGGTAGGAATGACTGGTGAAATTCATCGCTGACAGAATATAACAGAGAAAAGACAAGAGAAAGGATCAGTGAATTTCTGTTTATTTTCCCCTGAGTGCGAATTAACGCCAGAGTAAGCAGAAAGTAGCCGGTCATATGCCCGCCCTTCTTGACCACGAAGTCCAACCAGCCGAAATTGGGCAAGTCATAATCAGGCGTGGCACTGGCCAGAAAGATCACGGCAGCAAGCATAATGGCAGGAAACCAGCGAACAAACAACGATTTGTAACTTTCAAGCATGGGAGTTCTTATTATCCGGTAATACATTACCCGGACCAGCCGGCATGTGCTGGCTGCGCATGTCCTCTTCCATGTTTATCAGATCCCTGGATAGGAAAGCTGCCAGACAGATCAGTGTGGATAACACGCCACAAAGAACAAAGGCTCGCTGAACCCCCATCCACTCTGCCAGTGGACCGGTGAAGGCCAACCCGATTGGCCCGGCCAGACCGGTGAGCACATTCAGCAGGGAAAAAAATCGTCCCTGCAATTCGTTTGGGATGACGCTTTGCAACAAAGCCATCATGGGCGCGTTCCCCATGGAGTATGTGGCACCGCTGATGAACCACCAGGTGACTGCCAGCCAGAACATATTGTGCGGCGCAAGACCTGTCAAAGCGATGGTGCCGCATGAAAGGCTGTAGCCTACCAGTGTGGCTATCGTTTTCTTTTTGGACAACGGCCTGACGGTTACAAGCAGACCGCCCAGGATCATCCCCACGCCCGACAGACCTTCCATCACCGCTACATCGTTCACATCACCGGAAAAATACTGTGTGATCAACAACGGTGATAGTGTAAAACAGGGCAGCAAGACCATGACCACCAGGGCAGTCACCGCGGACAGTACAACCAGCCCCCGCCGGTGCAGAATATACACCGCACCCTGCCGGATATCATAAACAATAGAAGCAACGGAAACCACATCTTCCCGCTTCGGTTGAGGGATATGGATGAAGAACAGCGGGCTGATTCCCAGCAAGGCAGTGAACACATCGATCAAAAGCGCGTTCTGAATTGGGAATACAGCCAGGGCCAACGCGCCCAACGGAGCGGCCGCAATGGTCATGATTCCTTCCAGTGCCTGGTTCATCCCGGCCACCCGTTCCAGCCAGTGTTTGGGCACCATATTCGGGATGCTCGAAGTGGCGGCTGGACGTTGAAAAGCCTGCATGGTTGAGCGGATGAAGGTGAGCACATACACATGCCACAGTTCGATCGTTCCCGCCGTGTACAGGCTCACAATCACCAGGATACAGATTGCGGTGACCGCGTCGGCCACGATCATGATCAGCCGTCGGCTGAATCGGTCAGCAACCGCTCCGCCCAGCGGGCTGAAAAGGGCAGCCGGCAGCAGGGCGGCGATGCTGAAAATGGCGAGGTCGCTGGCTGATCCGGTAGTCTTTGTGATCCACCAGATCAGCACAAACTGGGCCAGCGCACTGCCAATCAGTGAGATCGCCTGACCAAACCAAAAAACGAAAAACCGCTGCTTCCAGTTCGGATGGTAGTCAAAATGTGAGGTGGCTAAAGTTGAGGTCATGATCTTTATGTAATATTAAATAAAAGGATTTTTCGTAGAGAATATGGTAGGGATAATGTCGGTGAATTCTATCACCCCGACTCAGTTAGAAGAGAATTCTCCGAACACATTATTCATAGTAGGTGCTGGTTTAATCGAAAGACCTGTCTTATGACAGGCCTCTGTGGGCGCGAAGGGGCTCGAACCCTTGACCAGTATGCCGACGAAGTAGGTGCTGGAATCAAAAATCCGTCAGGTTTCTAACGGATTTTCTAGTGAGCGCGAAGGGGCTC
>CAYNJT010000128.1:0-4337 GCA_964397625.1 uncultured Leptolinea sp.
TCGCGCGCCTTGAACAACAGTCCGCTCATCACGCTGGAAACCCGCGAACGCATCCAGGCGCTGGCCCGCGAGCACAATTTCCGCATCAACGCGCCGGCCCGCAACCTGAGTATGCGTCAGAGTCACACGCTTGGATTTGTCTCGTATGCCTGCAGCGGCAAGAATTTTTACGCGGAGGACCTTTTCGGGCTGGAGATCCTGGGCGGCATTTCGGATGGATTGAGCACCATGGGTTATGACCTGCTGGTCATACCGGTCAACCCGTACGAAACAGCCTGGGCGCACCAGTATCTGGATAGCGGCCGCGTGGATGGTTTCATTTTAATTACCTCCACCCGCAAAGTACAGTTCATTAACAATTTGGTAAATACGGGGGTTCCGTTCATCATCTGGAGCGTCCCGCCACAAGACTCATCATACTGCACAATTTGCGGTGATAATATCTCCGGCGGCAAACAGGCCACCGAGTACCTTCTGCGTACCGGCCATAAAAAAATCGCTTTCCTGGGCGGCCCGGCAGATGAACCCGAAGTGCAGCATCGTTTTAACGGGTACCAACTCGCCCTGCAGGCGGCCGGGAATGTTATGGAACCCAACCTTGTAACCCACGGGGATTATTCGCATCCCTCTGCTATCAATGCCATGCGGCGTCTAATGGAGCAAAATCCCGACCTTGATGCGGTATTTGTCAACAGTGACCTGATGGCCATTGGTGCCATCGAGGCCATCCAATCCAGCGGCAAACGCGTGCCGGAAGATATTGCCGTTGTCGGGTATGACGACCTGTTGATCGCCAGATACAACAGCCTGCCCATCACCACTATTCGGCAAAATGTGCCCATTGCCGGAAAATTGATGGCCCAGAATTTAATCCAGTATATTCAAACAGGTGTCGTTTCCAATGTCAGTCTGCCGGTGGAACTGGTGGTTCGGAAATCGGCCTGAGTCGAGCAGTTTTTTTATTGTCCGGTTTGCAACCGGTTGCAAAGGAGAGAAAAATGAACAGCATGCAAATGATTAATTCGATTATTGAGTGGGAAAAACGGTTGGAGGTGGAAGAAACCCGCAGAAAATATAACCATATTCAGCCATATTTTACTGATATCCCGCAAGAACCCACCCAACCCAAAAAGAGTAACTTCTTTGTGAAACTTTTTTCAAGGGACAAAAAACAACAATCCAAAGCGGCTGGCCGCAAAGAGAAAACCTGCAAGGATCCGCAGCCTTGCTAGGAAAATGACAGTTATCTGACAGCACTTATACAGGCGGCGCGGTTAGGTTAATCGCGCCGCCTGATATATACAGGAATTTCCAATACTCTTCAAAACCAAGTATCCCTGGTGCTACCGTACTTTGGTTTGTTTTTTCTCCACTCAACTATCGGCATTGAATATCCAGTTTTGATGAATCCAATTCTGGAACCTGAATTGAACCACCCTGGATCGCCGATACCAGCACCCACTCGCCATCAATCCAGGCCAGGGTAGAATTCTTTGGCGGTCTCTTTAACAGGTCACAGACCAGATCATCACTCTTGATCAGGATTAACTCATCCTTGGGGACTATGCCTGTTTTTATGAGATCAACAGTTTTTTCCGCGTCCTTTACCACCCGTGGATCCGTCAACGCGTAATAAAAATGATTCATGGGCAGGTTATACCGCGTAGCGAACAGTGCGTCCTTTACCCAATCCGGGTTATCCGGCGGCAAAATGGTCACCTGCTTTACTCTGGCCGCCTCGTCCTGCCAGAACGAGGATTGCCGCGCGGGAACATCGCCCTGAAGATTGTAATAAATGCGCTGCCTGTCCCGGATCGCTTGCGACAGATCCGTCCATTGAATGACCAATGCCAGCGCCAATATGAGGGCTGCTTTATAACTGGAAATACGCCGCGCAAGGGTGGTTATGCCAAAAATAATGACCAGGTAGAACACCGGCCACAAAAATCTACCGGAAGAGCGGAAAATATTAGCCAGTTTAAGAAATAATGACGGCAGAGGATATGTAAAAAGATCCTTTGAATCAACGGAAACCGTATTACTCAAAGAAAAAACAACCAATCCTGTGCAAACAATGAGCAACCAGCCGTTGCGCCGCAGTAAAACAAACGAATCTTCTGGATTCGTCCGGAAAAAGAGCGCCAGTGAAACCAGGAAAAGTAGGAGTATTCCCACACCTGGATAATTAAACCCCTCCATTGAGGGGACAGAATTTTGCCGGGCTGGAATGAAGATGGACCAGTATTGCTGAATGGGGTTGATGAACGCGTTGAGATTGGCTTTGAACTGCCCGTATCCCCGCGCGTCGAAAAACACGCCACCAGAAAACAGACCGAGCGCGTAAAGTGTTCCCACGGCTACCACGGCGCAGGCCGCTGTCCAGATTTCAATTTCAATCCATTTGCGGTGGTAAGCCAGTTGTTCCGCCAGGGCAGCCAGAAAAATCAAAAAGCTCATCAAAAACAGGTAGGGATGAATCAAAAGGGAAAGAAAAAAGACCAGCGGCCAGTAATGAAATACTCTGTCAAAGTGTCTGCCGCGAAACAACAAATACAGACTTAATAACAATATCCATTGACCGGCCAACGCGGAATGGTAAAACACGCGATGAATGAGAATGGGCGCCGTGCAAAAAAAGTAAGGGGCAAACAACGGTGCGGACCGGTTCCCGGTCAATTCATGAATGAGCAGCGCTGAAAAGGCACCCTGCAATATGAAACACAACAGGCTCCACCAGCCAAAAAATTGAAACGTAGCCGGCAGTGCCCTGCTTATCAGTTTAAAGAACAGGGCAAAGAGTGGAATCGAATCAGTGAACACGATATTAGATCCATAGGGGTAATTGATACCTGTGATCTTTCCCAGGGGAAACGCCCAGGGTTCGGCGCGAAAGAAAACCCATCCCAAATAATGGGCGCTGATATCATTGCCACCCAATAGCCAGCCCACATTGGTCACATCCAGAGTGCGCACTCCATAGATGAAGAGAAAAACAGCAAGACCGGTGATCCCTCCGGTAAAAATAAAAATCAACGTGGAGAATCCAGCCCGGTTTTGCAGGAATAAATCCACCTCAAGCAGATCGGATAATCGTTTATAAAATAATTTCAAACCACGCGGTTTTGCCATCAATTCGACCTGGTTGTATTTCTACGGTTAAACCACCTGCCCAGGTTCAAATAGAACATATAGATCAACACCAACGCACTGATGGAGATGGCGGCCAGCCCTAACGAGGTCAAGGCCTGTAAGACGTATAACTTCCAGATTGAAACGGACCCTGCAGAAGTACCCATCAGGAAATTCAGGTTGACTAAAATAGAAATAACGGCGATATATAACGGCCAGATCATCACCAGACCGCAGCCAATACACAATACCACCAACCGTCCCGCGATGGATTGCGCGATGGATCCGAACAACACGGCTTCCGTCTTATTCCGGCCGGCTTCATGCGGCGGGAAAGACGCCCGCTTAGGCATCACGAGTTTGATCAATGAGTAGGCATTTATCAGGCTTAGAAAAACGCATACCAGCAAAACAGCCAGCACCCATGGATTGGTAAAACCAGCTGGATAAGTCAGCAGCAAAAGGAAGATCAGCAATGGGGCAGCGCCGATACCGACATAGGCAGCCATCTTTACCTCATCCATACCGCACAGGTGTTCCGACATGCGGGTTTCGTGAGGAACAACCAGCGTAACCGCGATGTGAGAAACCAGAACCATGATAAGGGCAGCCACCAATGGGAGTTCTGTCGTACTTTTTTCCAGTAATGCTTTTCCAGCGACCAGGTAGGACAGGCGCGGAAACGCCGCGGCAGCCAGCACGGCCGCGATGATGGAAGCAGGCAGCGCGGTGATGGAGACGTTCATGGCCATCTGTGGTTCAGTCCTGTCAAATGATTCCCGTTGCCCCCGGCGGGTGAAGGATGCCAGCCATCCGCCCAACCCTCCCAGCAGGCTGCCGGATATTAACAGAGCGATAAATATATATATGGTTTGAGAGATTATCGCGGCTGTAATGCCACTACGTTGGAAGGACGTTTCGCCGCCATAGGCCGCACCCCACAGACAGAAGATTATCGTTCCGGTCAGTCCACCTGACAAAGCGCCCAGGGCGGCGCAGCGCAAGGGCAATGGGGACTTGCTCAACCTTGCTGCCCGGTATCCACAGGCCGCGAACAAGATCAACAGAAAAATCCTGACGATCCATACCCCCCCGTGCGATATTAACCAATTATTGTATATGCCGGGCATGAGGATCATTCCCAGGTACAAGACCAATGTAATAACCAGTCCGGTGATTAATCCAGTTGCTCCGGCTCGTGTTGTCAT
>CAYNJT010000129.1:0-4250 GCA_964397625.1 uncultured Leptolinea sp.
AAAGCGTAAAGCCATCTTTCTCGCCATTCTGGTCACCACCATCTGGTCGACCAGCTGGATTCTAATTAAGATCGGTTTGCGCGAAATACCTGCACTGCCTTTTGCCGCGATGCGATATTCGCTGGCGTTTCTCATCCTTTTGCCGTTCTTATTCAGAAATCCGAACCGTCAGGTAATAAAAGCGTTGGGATGGAAAGACTGGCTGGTACTGGCCGGATTGGCCTTGTTGACTTATCCGTTAAACCAGGGCGGCCTGTTTGTCGCGCTATCCTATCTCCCAAATACCACCGTCAGCCTGCTGCAAAACTTCAGTCCGGTTTTTATCGCGTTGCTGGGTGGGTTGATATTAAATGAGCGGGTTAATCGAATTCAATATCTGGGTATGTTGGTTCTGCTTTCTGGAGCCATGGTTTTCTTCCTCCCCCTGCAGGCCAGTAATTTATCGATACCCGGGTTGGTCGCATCACTCGTTACTCTGATGGCGAATGTCTTCAATTCAATACTTGGACGCAAAGTGCTGCGGGCTGGAACTTACCCCGTACTGGTTTTTACCGGAGTGTGTATGGGGATTGGATCCCTGGTAATGGTCGTGACCTCAAGCGCATGGGAGTGGATTCCGCAGATCAGCCCCTCCATGTGGGGTATTTTGATCTATATCGCGTTAATTAATACCGCGCTGGCATTTATTTTGTGGAATACCACCCTGCAACGTCTTACCGCTTTTGAAGCTAATATCATTAACAATACTATGCTGATTCAGATTGCCATCCTCTCATGGATATTCCTGGGTGATGTGATAACCTTGAAGATGGCGGCTGGAATGGCGCTGGTGATGGGAGGGGCGGTGTTGGTAAATCTGCGCAGTAATAGCTAGACGGTCTCTTTTATGTTGTTGTTCTTTTTTTGAATCAATTCATGCCTGTCGTATTGCGGCAGTCGCAATTTACAGGCATAGTAATAAATTCTTTTACAGGTTTATTTAAAGAAAAGGCACAATAAAGTCATGTTTAGAGGAATACCTTTGAAGCGTAACGCGATTATTATGGCAGTCATTATGACTGTTATCTGGTCATCCAGTTTTGTGGTGATAAAAATCGGATTGAATGAAATACCGGCTTTACCGTTTGCCGGTCTGCGCTACATCATGGCGTTTATGTTTATGCTTCCATGGCTTTTGACCAGATCAGCCCTGCGCTCGATCCGTGAATTGCAGAAAAAGGATTGGATTAACCTGGCTATTCTGGGCGTGTTGAATTACCCCATGAATCAGGGCTGCCTGTTCCTGGCCATGAGTTATTTACCCAACACCACTGTCAGCCTTATCACCAATATGGGGCCGGTGCTCGTCGCCTTGCTTGGGTGGGTATGGTTGCAGGAATCGCTTAATTCTAATCAACTGCTGGGGATGGGAGTCACAATCGCCGGCGCTCTTGTATTTTTTCTGCCAATTCAAATGGGCGCTATTTCCGGCCTGGGAATCTTGTTCACTTGTGTCACGCTTGTTTCCAATTCATTTGGTTCTGTTTGGACAAGAAAATTCATGAAGGAAGGCGCCTACCCTGTGTTGGTGATTACCGGTATTCCACTGGGTATTGGTTCCATTCTCTTAATGGCAGGATCCGGCGCATTGGAATGGATTCCAACCATTAGTATGCAGTTATGGGGCATCCTTGTTTTTCTCTCTTTACTTAACACTACAATCGCCTTCACTGTATGGAATATCGCCTTGAAACGGTTGACGGCTTTTGAGGCTAACCTGATCAGCAGCACCATGCTTGTGCAGATCGCGCTTTTCTCTTGGTTCTTCCTGGGTGAGGTGATCACCTTGAAGATGGCAGCCGGCATGGCGCTGGTCATCGGCGGAGTGGTTTTGGTCAACCTGCGGGGAAGAGATAAGAGAGACCGCAGTCTTACAGCGTGATCCAGAACACCTGGACTTCCTGCCCGTCGGTGTGCGTGAATTCGCGCTCAAACACACCACCGCATTTGAGAATTGTCTTTCGTGAGGCAATATTTTCTTTATTGCAGGAAACCATAACCCGCAGCAGTCCAAGTTCACGACAATAATCAAGCGCCATTTGCAAAATACGGGTGGCATACCCTTTTCTGCGTTCTGACGGGCGCACGCCATAACCGATATTTCCGCCATAATCGCGGAGAAAATCATTCAGCTCGTGACGAATATTCAGCATGCCGACAATCCGGCCATCGTGTTCCCGTACAGCAAAGAAGGTGCTGGAAATAACCCAGTCATTTGGAACAGTCTCCTTCCTGGAAACAGCTTTCAGGTGTTCCAGCCATCTATCATAAGTATCCATTGTTTCAAACATAGAGCTGCCATGCAGATGTTCTTCCCCAGAGGTAATATGTTCCTTTAGGTAATCGAGGGCAGCCTCTTCATGTGTTTTGGCAGGTTTGATCAATATCAGTCGATCCATATGGAAATAATGATACACAATAAAATCAGTCGCGCGGTAATGAAAACTGAAGCTGTCACTGAGTCTCTTCTCAATGAGAAGTAAGTAATTGTGAAAATTAGTATCTCTGGCATATCAGCAGATTAATAAATTTGCCACTACACGATAATCATCATTAAAAATCTTTATTAAATATGCCATTTATTTCCCTTTTATTAAGACCGTTATGAGAAGGTAGATCTTGGGAAGAGCCTAGCAAGACCTGAGAATGGTCTTAAGGCCATCATCCAAGTGCTTAAGATCTCCGAGAATAGAATTCAGCCTCAATTTGGAGAAGAAGCAAAGACCAAGCCCGGTTATGGACTGATTTATTTTCTGAAAAAATCGAAGATAAACGCCACCATGGCAAAGAAAAAGAAAAGTATCTATTCCTTGAATTATCTAAACGCGGTGTAAAAAAAGAAAGCAGACCGATCTGTTTGAAAATGGAGGAGCATGTGCTTTAGAGAGAAAACCTGGCGTCCAGGTCAGGCTCTCTGGGTGATAATAACGCGGCATGTCTCTCGGGTTATGAGGTGCAAAACATTTAATTGTTACGGAAACATATTTCGAAAGAAAATTTTGTTCTTTTCGCAATCGGTGACTGTTTGACCATCCAAGCCCGGCAAGGAAAGTTATTTGAACCGCTGAATATTACCTGGAGAAATTGTCATCGTTCATTGCGCGTGAGAGCAACTCCAAACCAAAATTCACCAGTGGAAGAAGTTATTGCTTAAAAAGAAATCCGGCTGAAAATTGAAATTCAGCCGGCACAAAGATGTGTTGTCTAATTTGGATCTGCTAATCGGTAAAACGGTAGCGGATCAACGTCCAGACGGCGATAAATCCATCCCAGGCTTTGATCTTCTTCCCTTCGGAGTATTCCCGCGGATTGAACGTGATGGGAACCTCAAAAATTCGGAAGTTGCGCTTTAAGACCTTGGCAGTAAATTCCGGTTCAAATTCAAACCCACGCGAATGAAGCGGAATATCTTTCACCATCTCACGGTAGAAAACTTTGTATCCGGTTTCCATATCCGAGAGGATATTGTTGTACATGATGTTGGTTATGAAGGTAAGTATCTTATTGGCGACCATATTCCAGTACAGAATGGGACGCCGGGCGCCGCCCAGGAACCGTGAACCGTAGACGATATCCGCTATGCCTTCCTGGAGTGGTTTCAATAAAGCCGCGTAATCACGCGGGTCGTATTCCAGGTCGGCATCCTGAATAATCAGCACATCGCCGGTGGCCGATTGGATGCCTGTGCGCACGGCGGAGCCTTTGCCTTTGTTCTTTTCGTGCAAGATCACTTTGACCATCGGGTCATCTTGATAACCGGCTAGAATTTCACGGGTGCCGTCTGTTGAACCGTCATCCACGATGACGATTTCACTGACGATATTGACCGCTTTCACTCGACGGATGATCTCTTCAATGGTTGTTTTTTCATTAAAAACGGGAATAATGGAAGTAACATTCATGCGCAGCATTATACGGGTGGGTGTGAGAACTTGCAAGTATTGATAATGAATTGTTAATTGAGTGGACTCGTCTGCAATGCTATAATCATTCAAGATAATACATACCTTGATACTTCCTCTCTCAGTAGCGGGCTATTCTCAGGAGGAAGGGAGAAAATGAATATGGAAGCTCCAGCACCGAATCAACCCCAGACATCCGCCCCGGCCAGACATGAATCCTCAGCGGTGTTTATTCCGCCGCCCATATCCCGCATAGAAGACACGGGTATCCCGGCTCTCTGGCTCCAGGATCTGATCCTGAAGATCATG
>CAYNJT010000130.1:0-4243 GCA_964397625.1 uncultured Leptolinea sp.
GTCTTTGGTGGCATTGCGCTGCGCGTCGTTAAAGTAAGCCGGAACGGTAATAACTGCCTGGGTAATGGTTTCGCTCAGATATGCTTCCGCGTCGGCTTTTAATTTCGCCAGAATCATAGCGGATACTTCTGGCGGGGAGTATTCCTTGCCATCCAAAACCACGCGCACATCACCATTTGGGGCTTTGGTTACTTTGTACGGCACGCGGCTGAGGGTTCGCTGTACTTCCGGGTCCTCAAATTTGCGTCCCATGAAGCGTTTAATGGAGAAAATGGTATTCTCCGGGTTGACAATGGACTGGTTGCGGGCAACGCGTCCGACAAGCCGTTCGTGATTCTTATTTACTGCCACAACAGAGGGAACCAGACGTTCGCCTTCTGCCGAGGGGATGACTACCGGTTCACCGCCGACCATTACCGCGGCAACGGAGTTGGTGGTGCCAAGATCTATACCAATGATTTTTCCCATGAGTTCCTCCTATTTTGCGACTCGAACCAGCGCCGGACGCAGCACCCGGTCCCCGATCATATATCCCTGTTGCAAGACTTCAATCACCTGACCGCTTTTATGGTCAGGGCTGTCTTCATGCGAGATGGCTTCATGAATGTTGGGATCGAATTCGGCAGATTCGGCCGGTATTCGTTTTACATTTTCGTTTTCAAGAATGGTAACCAATTTTCGGTAAATCAGTTCAATACCTTCCGCCCATTTTGCCCCTTCGGGATCAACCGGCCGGTTCTTGAGGGCGCGTTCCATATCATCCACAACGACCAAATATTTTTTTATAATATTGCCGTTTAGATTTTGGGATAACTGAACCTGATCTCGTTCGATGCGTTTCTTGTAATTGGCAAAGTCAGCGCGTTCGCGCTGCCAGCCTTCGAAATATTCCTTTGCCTCGTTGCGAACCTTTTCCAGTTCAGCGGTGACGGGCTCGGTTGTCTCAGATTCAACGGCCCCTGGAGAGATGTGTTCCTCCACGGGTGGTGTATGAACTTCGGCAGAGTGCTTCGATTCTCGTTTTTTATGTTCTTCTGTCATGCCTTACCTCAATAACGTGAATTAATCCGCCAGTCCTGTACTGACGAGTTCTGATAGCAATCCGGAAAGAAACCGAACGGCTGAAATGGACCGCCCATATGACATGCGCATGGGGCCAAGCACCCCCAGCGTGCCGGTTACCTGACCGGGAGTGCCATATCTGGCCAGGACAATCGAGCATTGCCGAAGTTCTTCCCATGCGCCTTCGCCGCCGATAATCACATGCACGCCGCCCAATGTGCTGCCGGTGAACGATCGGGATAGCAGGTCATCCAGCAGAGAGCGTTCTTCCAAAAGGCGGAATGCCCGCCGGGCTTCTTCAGAACCGGAAAACTCCGGTTCGGCAAGCACATTGGTCATACCGTCCATATAAACCTCACTCAGTGATGACTGTCCGGCCTGGCTGATTTCAGGAATCAGCAGGTCAAGTATGTTCTGTGCGAGTGAGTCAAGTTTTGGGCGGATTTCGTAAAGAGTGTCCAGCTGCAACCCCTGCGCAGCCGCGGTTATGGCAGCCGCTGCCGCGGAAAGTTGTTCCTGGGAGTAGACCTCATTAAGCGAAAAAATTCGTTGGTTGATCTCGCCGCCGGTCATCACCATGACCATTAAGACCTGCCTCCCGCGGGTTGAGATCAGTTCAAGGTGTTTGAAAATGGCATTCTCAGGCCGCGGAGCTGTGACCAATGACACAGCGCGGGATTGATTCGCCAACACAGAGGCAGCCAGGCGCATCCACTGGTCTGAATCATTGCGCATCTGGTAGAACTGGTGGCTGATGGTGCGGCGCGTTTCCGCCGGCAAGTCCGTTTGCTGCAGGAGCTGGCTGACGAAGTAACGGTAACCGTCTTCGGTCGGGGAGCGCCCCGCGGAGGTGTGCGGCTGACGCAGGTAGCCCATGTCTTCCAGCGCGGCCAGTTCGTTGCGCACTGTGGCAGAACTCAGGTCAAGATGATAATGCTCAACCAACGATTGCGACCCGACCGGCAAGGCCGTTCGGGTGTACTCGTGAATCACGAGGGTCAGGAGCATTTTCTGGCGATCAGATAAGGTATCCATTTTCATGAATTAGCACTCTCGTCGTTAGAGTGCTAAAACCTATGGAAGAATCATACCATGCCGATAAGGGAGCGTCAAGAAAGCCGGAATGATTAGCAGAGCCTCTAATAAAAGATTTATAAAGATTTGGAAGGGACAAGAAAGAATAGTTTATTCAGAATATATCTCTCCTTCATTGAAATATAACTTTGAGAAGGCTCATTTCGCGCTCACAGGAGCGACTCTTTTTAATGATTTTGGTCTCATCCATTTTTTAAATGGGGGTGTTTGGAGGTAGAAGATCGATCTAATGAGATACGTCCTTGCCAGATCAAACCCCCATCCCGGACTTCCTCCATCTCATCGAGATGGAGGAAGGTGTCTTCCTAAATTGGTTTTCCGAAATTGGGAAGAGTCCTAATCGATTTAAATTTTCCAGAAAGCGCTGTTATTCCAGGCTGGAATTCACCCGAACACTAAAAAGCTTACGGGCTTCTTCGCGAACCAGACCCAGGAGCTGCTTCTTGTAACCGGCAAATTGAGGGCTGGTCTCCATTTCGACGACATTTCTAGGGCGTGGGATGTCTACACTGATCTCTGCCTTGATTCGCCCAGGCAGGGAGGTCATCACCAGAACGCGGTCTGAAAGTAGAATGGCTTCTTCCACATCGTGAGTAACGAACAAGACGGTGCTGCGTTCCTTTTCCCAAACCTGCAGCAGCAATTCTTGCATCAAGAGTCGTGTCTGGGCGTCGAGCGCGCCAAACGGTTCGTCCATTAGCAGAATCTTGGGTTGGTAGACCAGCGCGCGGGCGATGGCAACCCGCTGACGCATCCCGCCGGATAACTGGTTGGGAAAGGAATTTTCAAAGCTTTCCAGCCCAATCAATTTGATATACCGCTGAACCCGTTCATCCTTTTCTTCTTGAGAAAGCGTTGATTTCTTCAAGGCAAAGCGGATGTTTTCCCTGACCGATAGCCATGGGAACAAGGTGTAGGTTTGGAAGACCATTCCCCGATCAGATCCCGGTTGATCAACTGGCGCTCCTTCCACCAGGATCACACCAGACGCAGGCTGCTCCAATCCGGCCGCCGCCCGCAGCAGGGTGGACTTCCCGCAACCCGAAGGGCCGATGAGTGAAACAAACTCGTTAGCTTTCACACTTAGTGAGGCGTTTTCCACAGCCACGATTTCTGGTTGGTGGGAGGGTTTGAACAACACCCGGATGTTCTTCATTTCAAGCATGGGATCAGTCATGGTTCAGCCTTTCCTGTCCATCCAACGGAACATACGCCTGTACGAGACCTTGAAAACCATATCGGTGAACAATCCCATCAGCCCGATAACCAGAATGCCCAGAATGATCGATTCGGTCTGCAAGAAACGCTGGGCGCGCATGATGCGGTACCCCAACCCGACATTGGCGGCTACCAGTTCCGCCACAACCAGATACGTCCAAGCCCAGCCCAGGGTGATGCGGAAGGTATCCCAGATGCCCGGCATGGCATAACGCAGGATGACATTCGAAAGGATTTCTGCGCGGGAAAGTCCAAAAGTTGAACTGACCTCGATCAATTCGCGGGGCACGCTTTTGACGTTATCCATGATCATCAACACTTCCTGAAAGAACGTGCCAATAAAGAGGATCAAAATCTTCTGGCCGTCGCCCACGCCTGTCCACAGGATGGTCAGGGGGACAAATGCCACCGCGGGCATATAGCGAACCAGGTCAATGAACGGTTCAAACAGGCCTTCAAAGAATCTGAAATTTCCCATCAGAATACCGACCGGCAATGCCAGCAGGGTGGATACCAGCCATCCCAGAGTGATACGGTACAGACTGGCGCCGGCATCTTTCAAGAGTATACCTTCACGGATCTGGCGGGACAGTTCTAGCCACACGGACTGCGGTCCCGGAAGGAACATGGGCGGAACCAATTCCAAAGCGGTAAGGATAAGCCAGACGAGCACAAAGAATCCAATAAAGGATATTCCGGCGGTAATATACAGACCAGCCGGAATTTCCGCGCGCAATTCCAAGAGCCGCGACCTGCGGCGCGGCTCTTGGGAAGGAATGCTGTTCGTGTCTGTGTATGACATTGCTTATTTTACAAAGGACGCGTCGACTAATTTACTGAGGTCTGGAATTTCTTCGAACAAACCGAT
>CAYNJT010000131.1:0-4168 GCA_964397625.1 uncultured Leptolinea sp.
AATATGAAACGCCTGCCCGACCTGGTTTTCGTAGTGGATGTGGGTCGCGAAGAGACCGCTGTTCACGAAGCCAATATCATGAACATCCCCGTCATCGCCCTGATGGACACCAACTGTGATCCTCGCGGTGTTGACTATGTCATTCCCTCCAATGACGATGCCATCCGCGCCATCAAATTACTGGTCGGTAAGATTGCCGATGCTGCCATTGAAGGCAAATCACTGCGCAAAGACGAAGAACCTGAAGCTGTTGACACTATCGCCGAACAGTCTGTACGCACAGCCGCTGTCAAACGCAGCCTGATCGATGACAGCGATGTGGAAGATAAAGACCTTCTTGGCGCTGCCACGCTGGCCAAACTTGGCGGGCATGGCGATGACGATATTGATGAAGAAGTTCTATAATTCAAATAATCTTGAATTCTTGATAAAGGGTACATGATGGAAATTTCGACTGATATGATCAAGCAACTTCGTCAGGCAACCGCCGCGGGCATTTCTGACTGCAAGAAAGCTCTTGAGAATGCCAATGGCGACTACAACAAGGCTGTGGAATTCCTGCGTGAAAAAGGCCTTGCCACTGCCGCTAAACGCGCTGACCGCAATGCCTCTGATGGAATGCTCGAGTTGTACTCTCACTCCCAGGGACGTATCGGCGTCATGGTGGAAGTGAACAGCGAAACCGATTTTGTGGGACGTTCGGAGAAATTCCGCTCTTTCGCCCATGAGATCGCCCTGCAGATTGCCGCGGCTTCTCCTGAATACATTAAGGAAGAAGATATTCCCGCTGAAGATATCGAACGCGAAACCCGGATTGCCACCGCCAAAGCCAAAGAAGACGGCAAACCTGACGCGATCATCCCCAAGATCGTTGAAGGCGCCCTGGCCAAATTCAAGGACGAAAAAGTCCTGCTGCGGCAGAAATACATTCGTGACGAAAACGTCACCATCCAGGCTCTGCTGAACGATACCATCGTCAGCCTCGGAGAAAATGTTGTCATCCGGCGCTTTGTCCGTTGGGAATTGGGCGAATCAACCGCCGAAGAATAAAACATTAAAAGAGCCAACCAGTGGTTGGCTCTTTTATTATGAAAAGGAAGGTGGCATGGAATCTCTGAAATATCATCGCATTCTATTGAAATTAAGCGGAGAAGCCCTGGGAGGAGATGTCGGCTCGGGAATTGATCCTCGCCGCGCGCTGGATATCGCCGGACGGGTGAAGGAAGTGCGCGAAATGGGTGTGGATGTGGCCATCGTGATCGGTGCCGGAAACTTATGGCGGGGAAAAGTCGGTTTGAGCAGCGGCATGGATCGCGCCACGGCGGATTACATGGGCATGTTGGCTACCGTGATGAACGGTCTGGCATTGATGGACGCGCTGGAAAGCGTGGGGGTGATGACCCGCGTGCAATCCGCCATTGAAATGCGTTCCGTCGCCGAACCTTATATCCGGCGTAGGGCTATCCGCCACCTGGAAAAAGGCCGCGTGGTGATCTTTGGCGGCGGGACAGGAAACCCGTATTTCTCCACAGATACAGCTGCCGCGCTGCGGGCCATGGAGATAGACGCTGACGTACTGATCAAAGCCACCAAAGTTGACGGAGTGTATGACAGCGATCCGCAGAAAAATCCAAAAGCGGTTAAATTCGATCACCTTACCTACATTGAGACCATTAATCGCCGCCTGGAAGTAATGGATACCACAGCCATCACCCTGTGCATGGAGAACAAACTCCCCATCCTGGTCTTGAACCTGTGGGATGAAACCGCTCTGCGCAACGTTCTGCTGGGCAAAAAAGCTGGAACGCTGGTTACCGCCTGACCTTACCAGACAAAATCCACCAGCAGGCGGAAATATTCGGAAACCGGGAGGGCAGCCAGCAAAAGGTTGCCCTCTTTTTGGTTTCCAAGATAAAGTTCGACAGTATCGCCAACTACGCGGGAGAAAAGATAGCGGTTTGAATCCACCCAGGCAAACCAATACGCCCCATCTGTCCCAGATAGATTACCCACCGAACCATCCATTTCACTGACCGTGACTGCCGCGGACTGATCCGTCTGGTAGGCAAAATAGGTGCTGTCAGGATTCCAATCGTGGGTTATGGGAATGCCGCCGGTAAAAACGCTTTTCTCCTGCCTTGCGTTGATCCACATGGTGACCATTTCACGCCTGTTTTCCGCCGGGCTGCCTATTTCCCTGACATAGAATAACTTCTGAAGGTCAGGGGATATGGTCACCGGACCGATAAATTGCGGGGTTACCATAGCCAGGTGAATGGGCGCGCCGCCCTGTACATCCAGACTCCATACGGAGGAAGGGCCGCGCGGTTCTTTCAGCGGGTCATCCGTTGGAATGAACACCGCCAGGCGGGTGGAGTCCGGCGACCAGACCGAAGACGGGTAATACTGATACTCTGAGTAGGTGGCCACCGGCGGAAAATCCAAACCGGGACCGGGCGCCGGTATGCCATTCACATCCATGATGGATATATTTTGTGCCGTCGAGAGAGCCATCCACCTTCCATCCGGAGAGAAGGTGGCCACACCTCCCTGCCGGGCTTTCAGCAGAATATCCCATGTCCCTTTATCACCATCCACCACGATCAGGTCATCATTCAAAGCCATTCCCGGGCCTTCAAAGATCTCACGGGTTGTGAAGGTTAGCCGGTGTGTGCCGGGTATCCATTTCAAATTAGCCGGAGATGTTCCCATACTTGATTGATCTGTTTTGAGGCCGACAAAATCACTGCTGGTCATAACCTGACGGGCGTTTGCGTCTTTAAAACTTGTGATCCAAAGGGAATACTGTTCGTTAGCACCCATACGGGTATAGGCGATCAATGACCCATCCTGTGAAATTTTTACATCAGTAACATCGCCTGTGGCCTGCAGTGTTGTCAGACCGCTGCTTTTTGCCCAGGTGTACAGGTTACGGTCGGGACCGACGAACGAGACCCGCAATTCAGGCGGGTGTAGACTGGCAACCGTTACTGCTGATGGTTCAGAGGTGGGTGGAAGAGGTTCCACAACTTGCGTTGGAAATGCTGCCGTTGGTTGTGCCGTCAATGTGGCGGCCACCATGGATTCAACTTCAGCCGGGTTGACACCGAATGCAAGCAGCCGGCAGGAAATGGAAACCAGAGCGAGGAACAGAAGGAACCCGACGATTGTTTTTTTCATCCGAATTACTCCACCTTGGAAGACCAGCTTTAAGCAAAACCCATTGTATATAGACAGTTCACACTTTACAATCATGAATAGCGATTATTGTACGTCTGTATAAGATGTTACTCGTCATTTTTTATGCAGGTCGGGGTTTGAGAATGAAAACAGATAAGAACTCCTTCAGGCGAAAGGTCTTGCAAATAATGGAAATCCTGGTTGGTATTCTACTGGTTTGCGTCTTTGTATTGGTCGGTTTTCTGCTGGTGGTCAGCCCCGGGAAAACGGCGCCTTTTCTGGACAATAACGGGAACCCACTCCCCGGAAGCCTTTCGGAGAAGATCCACGTTAAGATCAATGGATCGGAACAGGGCATGGTGATCAAGAGCCGGGACATAAACAATCCGGTTCTTCTTTACATCCACGGGGGCACGCCGGATTACTTTCTGACGAAGGATTACCCAACCGGGTTGGAAAACCAGTTCACCATGGTGTGGTGGGAAATGCGCGGGTCAGGGCTGTCTTTCAACCCGAATATCAAACCGGAGGAAATGACGGTTGACCAACTGGTCTCAGACACGATCGAAGTATCAAAGTATCTGCGCGACCGATTCCACAAGGAAAAGATCTACCTGATGGGCCATTCCGGGGGGACATTCTTCGGCATTCTGGCCGCCGCGAAAGCGCCCGAACTGTATTACGCTTATATCGGTCAAGCGCAGATGACATACCAGGTAAAATCCGAACAAATGGCGTACGAATACATGCTGGCGGAGTTCAAGAAGAACGGCAACGCGAAAATGGTCGCTGAGCTGGAAAAAGGCCCGGTAACCGACAACCTGCCGCTGCCGGATTCCTATCAGGCCGTCCGCGACGTGGGCATGCACAGCCTGGGGATCGGTACGATCCGCAAGATGGACTCGGTGGTCACCGGGTTGCTGCTGCCGTCATTTTTGTTTCGCGAGTACACGCTGGGCGAAAAGATCAACCTGTGGCGCGGGAAGAT
>CAYNJT010000132.1:0-4167 GCA_964397625.1 uncultured Leptolinea sp.
AGCCGGGTTTCCCCAGGCGTGTAGACTTATCCTGGTACATACGCTGATCCGCCAGTGTGAAAACACCGATCAGATCGCCTCTTTCCGCGGTAGCCGACCCGATCGAAATATTCACAGGGAAATTGGTTTGCTCTTCATTATTCTTAACAAGCTTTTCACGAATGGCTGCCACTTTGTGCTCCACGGAAACGGCATCCGTGTTCGGCAGGAGCACGGCAAATTCATCACCCCCAATGCGCGCCACCACATCCTCGGTCCGAAACACCGATTTGATGATCATGGCCGCCTGCTTCAGTAATTGATCTCCGGCTGTGTGGCCCTGGGTGTCATTCACAACCTTCAATCCATCAACATCAGCCACTATGATGCTGACCGGATACTCCCTTCCGCCCTCCAGCCGCACCAATTCAGCCTCGAAGAAAGAACGGTTATAGATGCCGGTCAGAATATCATGCGTGCTCTGGTAACGAAGCTGGTCTTCCATTTTCTTGTGTTCGGTAATATCACGGGCTGCCGCGTAGATCGTATTTCCCGAAGGAACGGACCGCCATTCTATCCACCGGTACGAGCCATCCTTGCAGCGGTAACGATTTACAAAATTCATGATACTTTCCTGTCCGGAAAGTTTGGCGACGGCAGCCAGGGTGGCATCCAGGTCATCCGGATGGACGAAGTCAAGAAAGCGCTTGCCCTCCAGTTCTTCCAGAGTGTAGCCCAGGGTTTCCTGCCATTGCGGATTCAACCTTCGGAAGGTTCCGTTTGTGTCCGCGATGCAGAACAGGTCGATGCTGGCCCGGAAATACTGGTCAATCTCTTCAGTTTTGCTGACCAGGGCGGCTTCCATTTGCCTGCGCTGATTAATCTCCTGTTCCGCTTTTTGTAAATTAACGCGGATGTTTTGCACAAGAGAGTTAACGGCCAAAGCGGTCACTATTAAAATAGAAGAAATCAGAATGAAATCCAGCCAGTCCGCTTTATCATAGGGCTCGGCTGTGAACAGGCCGTACGCTTCACCAAACGTTAGCCAGGCAATGCACAGAATGGTAAACAGTACACCGGTTCGTGCGCCGGATCGATCCAGCGCCAGACTGGCAAAGATGATCACAATCGGGAGAGCCGCCATGGAGATGTCATGAATGCCTTTTCCGGTGGTTGCCAGTGTGGTGACCAATCCCGCGACAAAAATAACAATCAGCATACCGCTGGCATTCAAGTGCCCGCGCCGGATCAAGCCATAAGGAATAGCCAACAGAGCAGCTCCACCCACGGTAAGCATGGCCGGGATGGTTTTCCCCCAGTAAATTTCAGCCATCAGCACGATGGCCAGAACAATCCAAGTAGCCAGAATCAACCTGGATTGGATTTGCCCGGCTTTCTTATTTTTCCCATGGAAAGCGTCTCGGGGAGGTTCGAGGTCATTCATCCGGTACTCTTATTTCTTTTTATTGGTACTACTATAGTATCGGTGAAGTCAGTAATGTCTGAATGGAACCATAAAGATGATTTATTTTACGCTATTTGTGTCATTACCGCATTCCAGCAAACCATCACATGATGAACATCTGCAAGAAACTATCAGGTATGCAAATGAAAAGTCTTAACCGGCCGCCTTGAAAAGCAACCAGACCACCAACGCGATGGCCATGCCAAAAAACACACCGGCAATCACCTGCCTGGGCGTGTGACCAAGTACTTCTTTGAGCTGCTTATCGGTGATGGGTTGCCCGGCAAACAATTCATTGATCATACGGTTGATGCGTTCAGCGTGAATACCGGCCTGCCGGCGCACCCCGGCCGCGTCGTAGATCACGATCATGGTAATGGCCATGGAAATGGCAAAGTCAGCCGAAGCAAATCCCTCGAATAATCCCACCGAAAGTGTGGTGGCAGACATCAGAGCGGAGTGTGAACTGGGCATTCCCCCGGCGCTGAACCACATACCCCAATTCCAGCGGCGCGTACGCGCATAGTGTATGAATGGTTTAACCGCCTGCGCCAGGAACCATCCGAGCAGGGCAGAGATTAACATTCCATACCGTGATAGATCGCCGGTCATGCATTCCCTTCAGAGCTATCTGCCGGATCAATTCCCAGTGTGCGGACGCGCAGCTCGGCTTTATCCAAAAGGTCCTGACAATGTTTGGCCAGAGCCTGGCCGCGTTCAAACCAGGCGATGGTCGCTTCAAGATCAGTTTGTTCCTGCTCAAGTAGCGCAACAATTCCTTCCAATTCGGCGGAGGCCTGCTCGTACGTAAGTTCTTCAACCGGGGTAGGAGATACAGCGGGAGATTTCTTTGTCATGGGTTGATTCTAATCCAGTCTTGTGGATTCCACGCGGCTGACTGTTGAACCGTGTGCCAGACGGGTGGTGATACGGGTATCAACAGCCAGTTGCTCAACCGAGCGAACCAGAGTACCGTCATCCAGTTGGACGATGGCGTACCCGCGCCGCAAAACCGCGTGGGGATTCAGCGCTGTCAAACGCCCTGACAGAGATATCAATTGCGCCTTACGCAGGCTAAGCTTATGCGCAAGGCCGCGTTCGACACGGCTGAATAACGCGTCCATCTGCTGCCGTTCGCGTTCTATACGCCGGATGGGGGATTCGCGGTTCAACCGGGCTGTAATCTGGTCCAGGTTGGTCTGTGCGGAATCCAGCGACATCACAACCCGGAAATGGAGATCCTGAAGTGTCGTTTCAACTTCCTGACGCAGATCTTCCGAAGAGGGAGTGGCTGCCACAGCCGCGCCGGTCGGTGTGGGGGCGCGCAAGTCCGCGGCGAAATCCGCCAGGGTGAAATCTGTCTCATGGCCAATACCGGTCACCACCGGGGCTTCCGATTCTGCCACAACCCGCACCACGCCTTCATCGTTAAAAGCCCACAGGTCTTCCATGGAACCCCCACCGCGTGCCAGAATGATCACATCGGGATGAGCCAGTGTATTCAATCGTTGGATGGATTGGATAATCTCACCTGGCGCTTCAGTCCCCTGCACAGCCGCAGGGGCGATAACCACTTCTGCCAGGCAGTAACGTCCGCGCAGGGTGTTCAGAATATCCTGCAGGGCGGCGCCGGTGGCCGACGTCACGATCCCAATAGTCTTTGGGCGCTTTGGCAGCGGGCGTTTGCGCTCTTCATCAAACCAGCCTTCGGCTTCCATGCGGGCCTTCAATCGTAAGAACTCCTGGTAGAGTTCGCCCTCGCCGCGCATGCGTACAGCGTTGACATACAACTGATAGCTGCCATCGCGTTCGTAAAGGGAAACCGCGCCGTGAGCTTCAACCTGTGAGCCCACCTGCATATCCGGGATGCGAAAAGCGGCCGAGCGCCAGATCACACACTTGATGGCAGCACCGCTGTCTTTCAATGTGAAATAGATATGGCCGGACGCCGGCCGTGAGATATTGGAGACCTCTCCGGAAATCCACACGTCCTGCAGAAGCGAATCGCTTTCCAGCAGGGTGCGCAGATATCGGGTGATTTCTGTGACAGAAAAGGAGGACGGCCGGATGAGCGGCAGTTGGAACATGGATTAACTTTACCCGCGCAAAGACAGGCTGTCAAATATGTTAGAATATTCGTAAGAATGAATCACATCTGGTCTCCCTGGAGAATGAACTATATTATGAACCACGAGCACAAAAGTGGCTGCATCTTTTGTGATGCGCTGGAGCGCCAGGACGGGGTGGAGAATCTGATCGCCTTCCGGGGGAAAAGCGCCTTCGTCATTTTGAATCGATACCCCTACACCAGCGGCCATTTGATGGTTGTTCCCTTCGATCATAAACCATCCATGGAAATGCTGGCTATTGACACCTGTAATGAAATCATGGTGTTACTGAACGCGTCCATAAAAGTTCTTCGGATGGTATATAAACCTGAAGGCTTTAATATCGGCACCAATATCGGAGATGTGGCCGGCGCGGGAGTGGCCAGCCATGTGCATTTCCATGTAGTACCTCGCTGGGCGGGTGACACGAACTTTATCACCACCACTGGGATGGTGCGTGTCATCCCTGAAGAACTCGATCAGACCTATACCAGGATCAGTGCCGCCTGGTCTGAAATGAAATAGCCGAGCTTATAATACCTCTGACAACGTCCGGCTGAAACGGATAAATTTGGATTAGTTTTTTGTAATTCGTCAGACAAGGAAACCGCCCGT
>CAYNJT010000133.1:0-4165 GCA_964397625.1 uncultured Leptolinea sp.
ATGGTGTAGATTTTATCAGGCTACTACTGCCCTTTAGTGGTAAAACTTGCCAAAGAATGAACGCGTATGAACTGGCAGGCACAAAAGTCACGAATTTCCATGAAATGCTTGCAATTGTATATTCCTTTTGATATACTTACCAATTGCTTTACTATCGAAGGGCGGCAGGTTGTATTCTCCCCCTTTCGCCACGTTTAACCAGGAGTAGACATGGCTTCCGAGTTTGACACTAAGAGTTTCGCGCGCATACCGTCTGTTTTTAACTTACCAAATTTAATTGAAGTACAACTTGATTCATTTCGCCGATTGAAAACCGATAATCTCGGTGATCTTTTCAACGAAATCTCGCCCATCGAATCTTATAACAAGGGAATGCGGTTGCATTTCCCCTGTTACGATGAGAAATTAAAAGAGTGGGATTTGAAATATCGGTTCGGGGAACCCAAACACACGATCGATGAATGTATCGAACGTGACTTAACCTATGCCTCTCCGCTGTTTGTCACCGTCTTGCTGGAAGGCCCTGAAGTTCCGAGCCCGGTCCGCACGGAGATCTTCCTGGGCGATTTCCCTGAGATGACAGACAAAGGCACCTTTATCATTAATGGCACCGAGCGCGTCGTGGTTTCCCAGTTAATACGCTCGCCGGGCGTTTATTTTGAATCCACGCAAGATCGCGCCACCGGACATTTCCTGGCCAATGCCAAGTTAATCCCGGACCGCGGCGCCTGGATGGAATTCGAAACCCGCAAGAATGATTACATCATCCTGAAATTTAACCGCAAACGCACTGTGCCGATCACCATTTTCCTTCGCGCGCTGGCAGCGGTTAGCGACGGGCTTCAAGAAAGCCCGCTGACAACCGGTTCCGATGAAGAATTGATTTCCCTTTTCCAGGATGTTGACAACAACGTTGACCGCATGTTCATCACCAATTCCATGCGTCAGGAACCCATCTGGAATCTGAGCGGCGGATTAACCATAGCCCAGGCCGCGCTGCTTGAATTTTTCAAACGCATGCGCCCCGGCGACCCGGCCAATCTGGATAACGCCAAAGCCTTTATGATCGAGCAATTATTCGATCAGCGCCACTATGACCTGGAACGCGTTGGCCGTTATAAATTGAACCAAAAACTCGATCTGGTAGACAAGATCCCGGTGACTCACCGCACGGTGACTGCCTGGGATATCGTCTATCTGGTGCGCCGAATGATCATGATCAATAACGAGAAAGAAGAAAAAGACGATATTGATCATCTTGGCAATCGCCGTGTGAAGACCGTTGGCGAACTGATCCAGAACAAATTGCGCATCGGTATGCGCCGTATGGAACGCGTTATTAAAGAACGCATGTCCATCCGTGATCAGGAGCAGGTTTCTCCAGTATCCCTTATTAATATTCGCCCTGTGGTGGCTGCTTTGCGCGAATTCTTCGGCAGCAGCCAGCTTTCACAGTTCATGGATCAAACCAACCCGCTGGCCGAACTGCGCCACAAGCGTACCCTGTCGGCTCTGGGTCCCGGCGGTCTGCGCCGCGAACGCGCCGGTTTCGATGTGCGTGATGTGCACCACTCGCACTATGGCCGTATCTGCCCTATTGAAACTCCTGAAGGCCCGAACATCGGTTTGATCGGCCGTCTGGCATCCTTCGCGCGTGTAAACGAATATGGTTTCATTGAGACTCCCTACCGCCGCGTGGCGAAAGCCCTGTCTTCCAGCGATCCCCGCCTTGTCGGGCGTCGCCTGCGCGAAGACCTGGTTTCCGAAAAAGGGGAAATCATCGCGAAAAAAGAAGACCGGGTCACCAAAGAAATGCTCCCGGCCATTGCCAAACTGAACAAGACCATTTTTGTCTACCCGTTCGTAACCGATGAAGTTGAATATCTCTCGGCAGACGCCGAAGATAAATTTGTCATTGCTCAGGCAAACACCGCTTTGAATAAATCCATGGAATTTGTGGAAGACCAGAATTCCTGCCGCCATCACAATGACTTTGTTATTCAATCACCGGATGCCATCAACTACATGGACGTGGCTCCAAACCAGGTTGTGGGTATCAGCGCCGCGTTGATCCCCTTCCTGGAACATGACGATGCCAACCGCGCCCTGATGGGTTCGAACATGATGGCCCAGGCTGTTCCGTTGGTCAGCCCGGACATCCCGATGATCTCAACAGGCATGGAAGGATTCGCCGCCATTGATTCCGGTCAGGTTGTAATGGCCGAAGAAGATGGCGAGGTTACTTCTGTGACTGGACGGCAGGTCATTCTACGCACTGCCAGCGGAGTCAAGGTTTACAACCTGCGCAAATATCAGCGCTCAAACCAGAGCACATGCATAGACCAACGCCCGGCTGTGGTCAAAGGGCAGAAGGTCAAGAAAGGCCATATTCTGGCTGATTCCTCTTCCACAGTGCAGGGTAACCTGGCGCTGGGGCAGAACGTAGTGGTTGCCTTTGTGTCCTGGGAAGGCGGTAATTTTGAAGACGCCATCCTTATCAGTGAACGTTTGGTGCAAGACGACCGCTTTACCTCCGTCCATATTGAAAAATATGAAGTGGAAGCCCGCGATACCAAACTGGGCCCGGAAGAAATTACCCGCGATATCCCCAATGTTGGCGAAGATGCCATCAAAGACCTGGATGAATTCGGCATCATCCGCATCGGAGCGGAAGTCGGCCCGAACGATATTCTGGTGGGCAAGATCACACCAAAGGGTGAAAAAGAACTAACCCCCGAAGAACGCCTGCTGCGCGCCATCTTCGGAGAAAAATCCCGTGATGTAAAAGACACTTCCCTGCGTATGCCCCATGGCGAGCGCGGCAAAGTGGTGGATGTTAAAGTTTTCACCCGTGAAGATAATACTGATCTTTCCGCCGGTGTAGACAAGATGGTGCGCGTTTCTGTTGCCCAGCGCCGCAAGATCACCTCAGGTGATAAAATGGCCGGCCGCCATGGTAACAAAGGCGTCGTTTCCCGAGTTGTTCCGGTGGAAGACATGCCCTACCTGGAAGACGGCAATCCTGTTGACATTATCCTGAACCCGCTGGGGGTTCCCGGCCGTATGAACATCGGACAGATTCTGGAAACCCATCTGGGTTGGGCTTCGAAACAAATGGGCTTCCGCGCGATTACCCCGGTATTTGACGGCGCCGATGAGAAGGAAATAGAAGCAGAGCTTGCCCGAGCCTGGATGGTTGATCAGGCCTGGAATGAATCAGCGGAAAAAGCCTGGGAATGGTTGAAAGACCAGGATTATTCTCCAGAAAGCATCCGCGATGATGATGAAGTTCGTATGCTGTATTTGGAACAGTGGCTGGGTGCAAAAGGATTTGATGTCAGCAGACTGGCAACTGATCCTTCCTACGCACGCCGGATTGTTGTTGAGCAGTGGTTGAAAGACAAGGGTTACAACCCTGATGAGATCACCAATTTCAGCTACACACACACTGTTGATGATTCTGAAACAAGAGACCCATTAGCCATCAACGTCTGCCTCAAATTATGGCTGGAGGCCAAGGGTGTTGATACAACCGGTCTCGATGAAAAAGCAATACATGAACGCGCTCAAGCCTTCATGGTCGAAACCGGTCTGCCCCTTCCGATCCTTGGCAAGCAGATCCTGCGCGACGGCAAGTCTGGTTCCACATATGACCAGCCTGTGACAGTCGGTGTGATGACCATGCTCAAGCTCCACCACCTGGTGGAAGACAAGGTTCACGCACGTTCAACCGGGCCTTACAGCCTGGTTACACAGCAACCGCTCGGCGGTAAAGCTCAATTCGGCGGCCAGCGCTTCGGCGAAATGGAAGTCTGGGCTTTGGAAGCATACGGCGCGGCTTATACCCTGCAGGAAATGCTCACCGTCAAATCTGACGACGTGCAAGGCCGCGTGAACGCTTATGAAGCCATCGTCAAAGGCGAACCGATCGAAGAGCCGAGCATCCCCGCTTCATTCCGTGTTCTGGTAAAAGAACTCCAGAGCCTTGGTCTGGGAGTGGAAGCTGTGATGGAAAACGGAGAGGTCATCCGCTTTGGTAAAGATGAGGAAAGAGTCAAGCCGCCTCGCATGGGAATTGACCTCCTCGGGTTGGGTGAAGACCTGTCTGTACTGTCAGGTGGAGGGCTCGCTTGACGGAGGTTTGACCCCGTGCTATAATCGCCCT
>CAYNJT010000134.1:0-4159 GCA_964397625.1 uncultured Leptolinea sp.
TCAGGGGATCGACGCGCTGCACCTTGAACTTCCAGGCATAACTTCCCGATGAATTCACGCGGTGGTCGGTACGGTCTACAAACAGCCCTAATAAATCCTGGAGGCGTTGGCGGCGAGCCAATTCTTGATCGGTGCGGTCGGTCAGCTCATCTTTACGTTTCCCGCGATCGATTTTGGCCGGCAACCAGGTAGCCACGGTGCGCGGATTCTTGATCCCCAATCGTTGGGCAATTGCCTCATAACCGCCCTCGATCCAGACCTCATCACGCAGCTCTCCGGTCTCATCGTTGAAGTAACACAAATTGCGCAGGACCAGAATCAACATGGCTGCATCTGGCCCCAGGGCCGGCAGCCAGTTTTTGAGAAAATACCAGCTAACCAGGATGAATTCTCCCTGAGCTAAGATGCGGTCTGCCAGTTGATCGGCAAGCGTGGCAAGCTCTGGGGTAAGCCGGCGCCCTACCAGATCGCGGACAATCTCCTGGACGGTCAGGTAACGAGGCTGCATAGTTTCAAAGGTGTCCGGAGGCAGACGGACGGGGTAGCTCAATATTTGTTTTGGATCCGCGGTGACTGCTGTTTGAAGCGCTGAAACGGGGGATTCACGAATCCCGTGATCCAGCAAAAAAGATTTCAAATCTTCGGCATCCCCTGGCGTCAAAGGTGTATCCAAAAGGACATATTTATTGGATGACTTTTTGGCGCGCCCGGTACGTCTGTCCACCTCGTGGTCGGTTTCGTTTTTTCTGGCAAACCAATACAGGGCGCTGCCAGGTTGCAATAAACGAAAGAATTGCGCCCGACTGATTCCGGCCCATTGGCAGACCTGTTCAGCCCGGACAGATACTTTGTTATTCCCCTTTTGAGCCTTTCCCCCGGAAGCCAGGTAATATTCTTGCCATAGGGCCATCACCACAAAAATAACTTGTGATTGAACATAGGGTAGCCAGCGGAGAAAATAGACCGGCAATCGAACCACCCGTCCGGGTTCAAGCAGAGAATCCCGAATGGATCGGTATAAGATATCCAGTTCAACCGGGTCAGCGCCGGTTTCCGATGAATATTCATCATCCTCATCGCTGGAGTTATCCAGGTCGTAGTCCTGTTCCTGAACAATAAAGCGGACTTTGATTTCCCGGTTCATCACCCCACAAAGAAATCGCTCCAGGGTCGAGGTTAATCGATCCGCCAGCCAATCCCGACCATAGGAGTTCATGCAGCTGATCACAAACGTGCCATCATTGAAATCCTCCAGGCAAGCGGGTTTGACCCAGGTTTCAAATGCGGCTCGCGACATGTCCATTTGCAGGTTGGCGAGAGCTGCTTGCCAGGCTTTTTCCGGGGTGAATTCAATCGCTGCATCCATAAAAACATCCTTACCAACAAAATCACAATTTGTGAAATATCCAAAATATAGGCAGTTTCCTGGCCCAATCATTTCTAAGGATGTTTTCCACATCCCACTCAAAAGAAACGCCTCAAAAGCCTTCCTGTTCAATCAACGTCAGCGGCAGCGTCTGCGTCACCGTCTGCGGCCTGTCAGCAGGTTGTCTGCGGCAAGTCAGCATTGCCGCAGACGTTCTTTTCATTCTCAAAAAGCAAGTACAATTTTTCTCCGACATGAAAAGCCAGCAGGTTCATCGACCCTGAAACAAAGTCTTGCCAATCATCTTTGGAGCCGGTTGAAGGGACAGACTTCCATTTCGAAATGCCTGTAACGCCTGTTCAATGAAAAACCAGACTACTTCACCCACCGGCAATGTATGCTCATTGGCAATTGAACGGATCTCTTCCTTTAATAGAACCGGTATTCGGTACGTTACGCGAATCTCCCAACGGGAGCCGGTAACCAGGTCTTTTTTGCCTTTCTTCTTTTTTGCTCCGCGTTCGTTTTTCATTGCTACCGGGAAAGCCTCGTTCAGCCAACCGTTGATTTCTTTACCTTGCGCCGGAGAAACCAGGGTTTTCCTCTCGCCTTCCGGGAACAGGGTCATCCGCTGGGCTTTGGGATAAGCAATGAGCGCGAGCTGGCCAGACCGGTACTGCTTCACACCGAACTCCAAAAAGGCACGAACAACTTCATCCCGGGGAACGGCAAGACCATCGGCGATTTCTTCAATCCATTCATGACACTCCCGTGGGACCCCTCGATAAGTGACCGTTTCGGCCCGATGAGCCTGCTCCCAATCCCGGTTCCTTTCCTTCCTGCGCTGTGCGCTCGGAATCAGGTCAACAGGCTGTTTGATCTCTTGTTTTTCAGAGAACGCAGGCATATCTACGGAGCGGCCATCTTCATCAGCGTTCGATGAAGGGGCCTCTCGTAATCCGGAAAACGCATCTCGCCTGGCCATCGTTGCCTCTAATATTTCAGAACCAGGTCGGCTAACAGTTGGTATTCTTCCGCAGACCGCGACTCGGCGGCATACTCGAAGATGGTTTTTCCTTCAGACCAGCACTCGCGCAAGACTGTAGCCCGGTGAATCGGAGAAAGGACTTTATCCTGAAAGGTTCCTTGTAGGTCCACCAGAGAGTCGCGCGATTCGCGCGTATTGTCATAAAAGGTCGGTAGGATTCCCAACAACCCTCCATGCCAGTTCTTCTTATCTCGCAGGGTCTGGATGGTGCTCACCGTTTTAGATAAGGAATCCAGAGAAGCAAATTCGGTTGCCGTAGGAACGATCACCAGGTCAGCAGCCCAAATGGCCCGCTCTTGCAAACCACCAACGGATGGTGAGGTATCAAAAATAATGTACTCAAACCGATCCCGCGTGAATGTTTTTAACAGGTCGCGAATATAGGAGATGGGCTGCTCCTGAACAGAGAGGATCATCTGAGCGGAGGAAGTCATGGAATTGCCGGGAATGAGTTTCAGGTCGTCACGGCCCGTTTCTCGAATCCATTGCCTGACAAAGGTGACTTCGTTGGAGGAAGCCGGTTGAGTCGTCAGGAAATAGTAAGCCCCCATCTGGCCATCCATGCCTAACTTGGTAGCGCATTGACCCTGTGGATCAAGGTCGATCAACAAGACTTGTTTGTTCTCCAATGTCAGGCTGTGCGCCAGATTGACAGCCGTGGTAGTTTTTCCAACGCCGCCTTTCTGGTTACTGATCGTAATAATTTTGGTCGTCATTCTGAACCTCCTTGGGGGATTTGTGTCATTTCGCCTTCATCAATGAAGCGAAGCTGTGTTCCACCTTCATGTCCATGGACGGCAATCACATCATTGAGAGTCTGGTAAACGCCCATGGCATACGGCTCTCTCAACCAATGGATGACCGATAATCCATCCGAAAAGACGGTGCCTTCCGCGACCACTCCGGTGCCCGAGACGCCGGTCACATCTTTGATGCGGAACAGGATGAACCTGCGCATCCGGCTGATAGCTGAGTTATGGGGATTGGGTTTTGTCAAAGTTTTTCCTTTCCTGTTTCTTTCTCTTGGCTTTCGAACAAGCACTTTGTTATTCGTGAGATCTAGAAGTTTTCCTTTTTCAAAGGTCAGGCGGTGACCGGTCAGCCTGTGTTCAAACACGATCCCATCAGGCCAGGTGGATTTTTCATCGCGATCCAATCGCAAATCCACCATGCGGAATAAACCACCGTAGAACAGACCAGGTTCATCCGCTGACCGGGTTGGATCAACGATCACTTTCCAGTCATACCCGGTGATGTCTCGCCCAGCCTTGCTTTCGCTCTGGAAGAAATGTCCTGTTATCCTTTTGCAATAGTCCAAACAGCCTCCTTTCTTCCTGGCAAACAGGCGTGTGAATAGATGGGCAGGGAATGTGTTAATCCTTGTCTTTCGATCAAAATGAATATGAAATTTTCAAAATTTTGGTAACCGCTGTATCGTTGTGCTCGTTGATTCCGGGTTTAACCGGTCAACTCACGTACTCCCCCTGCAGCGGATTTGAGGCGGTTTTAAGGGCTGAATCCATTCCAAAAAGGCGGAAAAATGGCAAAAAAGTGCTTGACTTCCCCCACAAAAAGACTTACTATACGAACGCTGATCAACAACCGTAGTTTGCAATGGTCGACGGAACCGGAGTACTATTAACTCGCTAAATCGCCTGGTAAGGAGGTCAACGGTCCCGAAACCAGGTTCCTCCCTCATAACCCGGAGGTCAGTGGTTCGAATCCACTCCCCGCTACTAACGAGA
>CAYNJT010000135.1:0-4126 GCA_964397625.1 uncultured Leptolinea sp.
AGGGATCTATGTTCAACAAAAAAACTGTTGAGGATTTGGATGTAAAAGGCAAGAAAGTTCTGGTGCGCGTTGACTTCAATGTCCCGCTCAAGGACGGCAGCGTGGGTGATGACACCCGTATCCGGGCGGCTCTTCCCACCATAGAATATTTGCTGAAACAGGGAGCCGCGGTTATCCTGTGTTCGCACCTGGGTCGTCCCAAAGGCGGACCGGATCCCAAATACTCTCTAAAACCGGTGGGGGAATACCTGAGCAAATTGATGAAGAAACCGGTCGCCTTCGCCGAAGATTGTGTGGGCCCGGCCGCTGAAGCCGCTGCCAAGGCGTTAAAATCAGGCGAGATTTTGTTATTGGAAAACACCCGCTTCCACCCGGAAGAGGAAAAGAATGATCTCGACCTGGCCAAGAAAATGGCTTCTCTGGCAGATTTGTTTGTCAATGACGCGTTCGGCACCGCCCATCGCGCGCACTCCTCAACCGAGGGTGTGGCCCGTTTCCTGCCTGCCGCGGCTGGATATTTGCTGGAAAAAGAGATCAAATATCTGGGCCAGGCTGTAGCTGAACCGAAACGCCCCTTTGTGGCTATTCTGGGCGGTTCCAAGATCAGCGACAAGATCGGCGTAATCAAAAACCTGCTGACCAAAGCCGATGTCATTCTGATTGGCGGCGGCATGGCAAACACTTTCTTCAAAGCCCAGGGATACCCGGTCGCTGACTCTCTGGTGGAAGATGAAGCCCTTGAAACAGCCAAAGAACTGCTGAAGAACGGCGGCACCAAATTACGCCTGCCAGTCGATGTGACCATTGCCGATAAATTTGACGCGGAAGCCGCTTTGAAAGTTATGGATATGGCTCCCATTCCGGACGGCTGGCGTATTCTGGATATCGGGCCAAAGACCGTGGACGCCTATGCCAAAGCGCTTAAAGGCGCTGGCACGGTTGTCTGGAACGGCCCGATGGGTGTATTCGAATTCCCGAATTTTGCCAAGGGAACCTATGCCGTTGCTAAAGCAGTCGCGGAAAGCGGCGCAGTAAGTATCATTGGCGGCGGGGATTCTGTGGCTGCCATTCAAGAATCAGGATTGGCTGACAAGATCACCCATATTTCCACGGGCGGCGGTGCTTCCCTGGAAATGTTGGAAGGTCTGGTTTTACCCGGTCTGGCTGCTTTGCAGGATAAGTAGCTTAATTTTCTGGAACAAAACCCTCAGGGCTACCTGGGGGTTTTTCTTTTTTGTAGTATTATCATGACAATATGGATAGCATTAGGAGGTAAGACAATGAAAAAGATGGGAAAAATACTTGTTGGACTTTTCGGTCTTGCGGTGATTGGGTTCCTCCTTATCCAATTAGTTCCATACGGGAAAGATCACACCAATCCACCTGTGACAGGTGAACCTGCCTGGGATAGTCCGCGAACCCGTGATTTGGCCAAACGCGCGTGTTTTGATTGCCATAGCAATGAGACAGTCTACCCCTGGTACAGCAATGTCGCGCCGGTCTCATGGCTTGTAATGCGGGATATTGAAGAAGGTCGTGGTCGCATGAATTTCTCCGAATGGGAGGCTGGAAGTAAACGCGCTCAAAGGGCCAATCGTGAGGTGGGTGAGGTGATTTCCAGTGGAGAAATGCCTTTACCAATCTATGTACTGCAACACCCTGAAGCAAAATTAACTGAGGAAGAAAAACAAGCCCTGATCGCGGGATTGGAAGCCTCTTTAAAATAATACGTGAAAGGAAAAGACAAAGAAATTTTCCAAACACGAATGTGAACCCTTTTTAGGAATAAAATTTTCTGGTAAAATACGTCCCTGTTCATGTAAGGAATTATTTTGGAGGACGAAGTTGGCTAATATTAAGTCTGCAATTAAGCGCAATAAACAGAATGAAAAGAAACGCCTGCGCAACCGCGTTTTCCGCGGGGCTGCGCGTACTTTTGTTGCCAAGGCTGATAAAGCCATTGTGGATGGCACCCCTGAATCGGTGGAAGCTGTGAAGAACGCAATCAGCGCGCTTGACAAAGCGGCGGAAAAAGGTGTTCTGCACAAGAACAATGCCGCACGCCGCAAGAGCCGCCTGATGAAGCGGTTGAACGCCGCGCAAAAGGCATAATCATTCAGGCTGCTAGATGTGTTGAATGAGCGGGAGGGATTCCTCCCGCTTTTGATGTTTCGCAATATCCATCTTCTATCGAACCTGCAGTAAGTTGTCGGACAGGTCGAAAACTGATGGTGATATAATCCCAAGGCACCGCTGATAACAGCGGTTTGTGTGTCCATATTCTATTTGATCGGGATTTTTTATGTTCCAAACTGAACAATCTGCTGTCGAAACGCGCATCCTTGCCTATTTTAATGAGCTTGGCCTTCCGGTAACATCCATTCAGTGGAACTGGATCCCATTCAGCGGCCATTGGGGGATTTCCACATCATTTTTTCAAGCGGCTGCCATGGAGTCGCGTTCGGGTAAGGGAGGAAATGTAGGACAGCGTGCCACGGAAATGGCCGCAGAAGCAGCCAGATTGCTACTCAGCAACGATGGAAAACCCCCCGCGGGTTTTGAACGGGTGGAAGCCGTAAAGGGATACCTGAATCTTTATTTCTCCACTTTTTCATACGCCAACCGGGTGATCAGCACAGTTTTGCAAGATGGCAGTCAATTCGGGATTAATAAACCTCTTGGGCAGCGGGTAATGGTGGAGTTTTCGCAACCCAATACCCACAAAGCCTTTCATGTTGGGCATCTACGAAACGTCATCCTGGGAAACGCGGTCTGCAATATTCTTTCCTGTGCCGGTTATGATGTGATTCGCGCCAATTACATTGGCGATATTGGGTTGCATGTCATCAAGTGGTTGTGGAACTACCTGACATATCATAAAGGAGAAGAGCCAGGCGAGGACCGTTATCGCTGGATGACAGACCTTTACACAGAAGCTGACCGCCGGTATAACGATGATCCAGAAGCGGAACCGCAGGTTAGGGCGCTCTTTGCCCGTTGGGATGCCCGCGACCCGGAATTGGTGAAATTGTGGGAACAAACCCGCGAATGGTCACTGGAAGGTTTCGCCCAGATCTACAAAACTCTGGGTGTTCCGTTTGACCATTATTATTACGAAAGCGAAGTTGAAGAATCAGGCAAGGAATTTGTTGAGCGCATGATTAAGATGGGTATCGCGCGAGATGAACGTCCAGCCGGCGCGGTAATAGTCCCGCTGGATGACCTGGCGGGAACAAAAGAGAAGTATCGGGTGTTGGTTGTCCTACGATCGGATGGCACATCGCTCTACTCAACGAAAGACCTGCCATTAGCCGTAAAGAAATTCGATATGTTCGACCTCGACCGGTCGATTTACGTGATTGATGTGCGGCAGTCATTATATATGCAGCAAATCTACAAAACCCTTGACTTGATGGGTTATGATTTCGCCAAAAAGTGCTACCACCTGGCGTATGAGATCGTTAATCTGCCCGGCAATGTGACCATGTCATCCCGCGACGGCACGGTAGTCTTGCTCGAAGATTTGATCAACGAAGCAACCGCCCGCGCGTTGAAGATCGTGCAGGAAAAGAATCCGGAACTCTCGCCGGAAAATCAGCAAACTGTGGCACGCGCAGTGGCTTTGGGTGCCATTAAATATTCAATGCTCTCACGGGATAACACGAAGATCGTAACGTTCGATTGGGAAACCGCCCTTACATTTGAAGGGCAGGCGGCACCCTATATTCAATATGCTTATGTGCGTTCCAACAGTATTTTGCGGAAAGCCGGTCAGCAGATCCCGGCGGAAAGCACGGCCGGCTTTGAACTGAGTAAACAGGAAGTCGAATTGATCGACCTGATATCACGGTTCAGCAACGAAGTCTCTCGCGCCGCCACAGATTACAAACCCATGCTCATCGCAAATTACTCATTCAGCCTGGCCCAGGCTTTCAACGATTTCTATAACACCTGCCCGGTATTAACGGCGGAAGAACCGGCGCGCAATTTTCGACTGCGATTAACGGCAGCCGCCCGACAGGCTATTTCCAACAGTTTAGCCCTTCTGGGAATTGATTCCCCGGAAGTGATGTAATCTCACCTATCTCTAAGGAGAAACGATCGAATGACTGGAACAAAGACGTTG
>CAYNJT010000136.1:0-1156 GCA_964397625.1 uncultured Leptolinea sp.
TGGGCATCCAGATGGGATTTGCTGATGATCTGCTGGGCGCCCGATTTGTATGCCTTTTCAAAATTGCCGTTTTGATGATGCGATAAAACCAGGATGGGCAGAGAAGTGTTGAATGCGCAAATTTTCTCCGCCGCGGAGGAACAATCTTCGCTCTCATCCAGATCGAGTATGATCGAGCTGTATTCTCCGGAATTAATCTCCTTTACTGCTTTCTCGATCGGGTATACCTGGTCGATTTCAAATTCATGGTTGATTTGGTTTTGGAGCAGTTTGGATAAATAGAGATCATAGCCTTTTTCTTTTGAAATTAATAAAATTCGCCTGATTGACCCTTTCATTTAACTTACATCCTTCAAATCCCCAATCAATTGTTTGGGACAAATCAGCGTAAATCGATATACCCTATAGGAAAAAGCCACGCACCCTCCGCCGCATCCTACCAACGTACCTAACCTACGCTTGCCCTCCCTCTGCTTCTTTGTATAAAGATTATACAAAGAAATAATGAATTTTCAATAGGCGGACAATTTCCCTTTGATTTGACATTTAAAACCATCAAGCATCGGGGGCGTTTAATGACGTTTCCGCAATCGTCTATGGGGGTTTAATACATTGACTTCCGGATCAAGGTTGGACAAGAGCATCCTTTATTTTTACGATTTTCGATTATAAAATGATTTATATGGCAATAGTTTTCATACAGGAGAGGATAACCTGCAATGGTCGATAAAACCGGCAAATCAATTATCGGAAGAATTGATCCTGTCATAATACTACTGGTCCTCATGTTTTTCTTGATCAATTACTTCGGTGGTCGCAACCACGCCCTTTTCCATTTTTTGGCCGAACTGGTAACAGTCATCATCAGTTGCAGTCTCTTTCTATTTGTCTGGATCATGCGCGAAAAAACGGAAAACGGCTATTTTTCCATCATCGGCATCGGCTTGTTGTTTGTTGCGATCCTTGATCTTTTCCACATTCTATCTTTCGAGGGAATGACCATCCTTCCAGGCATTTCTTTGGATCAATCTTCTTACTTTTGGCTGGCTGCCCGCCTGCTGCAAGGGTTGACCTTCCTGATTGCGCCCCTCTGCGCCGGAAGGACCGCCAAATATCAATTAGCGCTATTATCGTACGGGGTCATTTCAACGCTGGC
>CAYNJT010000136.1:1256-4086 GCA_964397625.1 uncultured Leptolinea sp.
CTGATTTTTCAAATAGTACTCGTGAGCGGTATCTCAGAACCCCAGGAAATCCTCTACAACAAGCTGCAATCCGGTTGGCAGCTCCTTCAGGATCTTTTCCAGAACACCGGCGAGGGTATCTGCATTCTCGATCAGCGCAACCGCATTGTTCAAAACAATCCGGCCGCAGAAAATATTCTTCGGGCAAAGAAGAACAATTTGTTGGAAAATAATTTTTACCGTTTTTTCCCCATCGACCAAAACGTGGATTTTCAGCACGCTTTTGCCCTGATGCAGCAACAAAAACCTTTTTCGTTTGCCATATTGACCCGGCGGATGGACCATAAAAAATGCATGCTTGAGGTGGATGCCGCCCCGCGTTTTCAGAATGGAACTTTCACCGGCTACTTCATCGTCTTCCGCGATACAACCGATCAATACGCCAAAACAAAACGCCTGGATGAAGCCCGCCGGTTGTATCAAACCATCTTCATGGACGCGCCCATCCGCATTTGGGATCTGGACTATTCCAGGGTGAAGAAAGAGATCGATAAGCTGAGGAAATCTGGAATTTCTGATTTCCGCCAATATTTTCAACAACACCCTGATGTGGTTGAGAAACTGGCAAATCTGGACAGGATCAATGCATACAACAATCTGGTGAAAAAGTCCTATTCAAATTCCTCCGAGGGGGGGAAAAAAATTACATCCCGCGATCAAATATTCAAGGAAAATGCTCAAGCTTACTTTACGCTTGAGTTGATGACGATTGTAGAAGGGAGAAAATCAAACACCTATGAAATAACCACCCGCTCGGTGGATGGCAAAATCCGTTATTCAATCATCAATTGGGCCGTGCTTCCCGGTCACGAAGATGATTACTCCCGCGTGATCGTCTCGGCGGATGACATCACGGAAAGGAAACAGGCCGAGCAGGAATTGCAGGCCAGCGAAATCAAGTTCCGACTACTGGCGGAAAACGCCGGCGTTGGCATCGGTTATTTCGATTTGGATGGTCGTGTGATTTTCCTTAATAACAAAGCTCTGAGTTTTATTAATTTGAATTCGCTTGATTACTTTGGAAAGAAAATTCACAGCATCGTTGGCAGAAAAGAAGGCGCAAGGGTTTTATCCCGGATTGCGGATGCAGCGCGCAGCGGAAAAACACTGGATTACGAGGACTCTTTCCATATGCCTGATGGAGATAGATGGTTCCACACTAATTATTCCCCGATCTTGGATCATCTGGGCGCCTGCATCGGCGTCCAGGTGATCACTACCGACATCACGCGTCAAAAGGAACTTGAAAATGAATTGCTCTCGCTTTCCAGGTTCCCGGAAGAAAATCCCTATCCTGTCATGCGGTTTTCCAACACGGGGGAATTGTTGTATAGCAATCAGGGCGGTCAGCCTTTCCTCGAGATGTGGCGGTTCTTTGAAACCAAACGCCTTCCGGCGGACATCCAGTCGGTTATTGGCGCCATTCTGAATAAAAGCCGATCGGATGTTATCTATCTCAATTTCAACGAACGGGTTTACAGTATGTTCATCGTTCCAATCTCCGAACAAGGCTACGTTAACATCTATGGCCGCGACATCACCGACCTGAAAAAAGCCGAAGCTGAGTTGACGAAATACTCCAAAGAATTGGAAAATATGGTCGCTGAAAAAACCGGTGAGTTGCTGCAGGCGCGCGAACGCCTGGCCAGGCAGGAAAAACTCGCGCTGATGGGGCAACTGGCCAGCGGTGTCGGCCATGAATTGCGCAATCCGCTGGCTGTCATCAACAACGCGCTGTATATGCTCCGCCTGGCGAAAACCCAACAATCCCCGGCTTTTGAAAATTACTTGAACATCATCGACCAGGAAGTGGCCGCATCCAACAAGATCATCACGGATCTGTTGACCTTCGCGCGTATCAAACCTGCCAATATGGAGCCGGTGCAAATTGCGAAACTCGTCGATGGAATACTGCAAAAATTTATTCCGCCTGAAAACGTATTAATCCGCAACGAATTGAATAAAAACACACCTGAAGTGATCGTGGACGGGAAACAGGTTGAACAGGTGATCACCAACCTGATCACCAATGCCTATCAAGCCATGCCGCAGGGAGGAAATTTGACGATCGATGCGAAGGTCGCGAGGGACTCTCTGAAAATTGAATTTGCCGATACGGGCGTCGGCATTCCGGCTGAAAACCTCGAAAAGATTTTTGAACCGCTTTTCACCACCAAAGCCAAGGGCATCGGTTTGGGCTTGACCATTTCAAAAATGCTGGCGGAAGTCAACGGCGGCAAAATTACGGTGAAAAGCAAGCCTGGATTGGGATCGATCTTCACTTTAGTTCTACCGGTTTTTCGACAGGATAACGGATTATCCTGACCGCACAGGTGGTTATGATATAGAATTAATAATGAAACAAGGCAGTCATGAAAAATAAACCGTTGAATATCTTGGTCGTCGATGATGACCATAATTTCGCCCACACGCTGTGCGCCATCCTGCAGTCGGAGGGATATGAATGCAGCGAGGTTCACTCCGTTCCCGAGGCACGGCAAGCGCTTAAAAGAAAACAAATTGATTTTATTATTTCCGACGTAAAGATGCAGGAACAGAGCGGACCAGACCTGTATTACCAGATCAAGGAAAAATTCCCGGCCATCCCCTTTGTTCTCATGACTGCTTATACCTCGAGCGATATCATCGAACAAGCCCTGGCTGCCGGTGTGCTGGCAGCATTCCAAAAGCCGATCGACATCAAAAGCCTCCTCCAATTCTTCGCTGACCTGAATCAAAGCCTTCAGGCAGCCGTTATCAGTGAGGACCTCCAAATTTGCGCGCAAATCCA
>CAYNJT010000137.1:0-3894 GCA_964397625.1 uncultured Leptolinea sp.
GACTGCCGCGTTGGTTATCTCGGCTTCTTCTGGTGAGGGAGTGGCAGGTTCCCCTAAAGGTTGGTGAGAGAACTGCTGGATCAAAAGGATCCCGGCTCCTGTCAGGAAGATGATCAGGAGGATGAGAGAAGCGTTGCGTTTGGAAAAAGTAAATTCTTTCAAAGAGACTCCTTGCATGGGGATTAAAAGGAGCGACCACCAGCAAACATCTTTTGAAGAAAAGTTTGCAGGCGGTCGCTCCAACGGTAGAAAAAGTTGCGGCCCAGGGACTTCAGGCGACCGGTAATCTTATGACATCATCACTGGTATTGTAGCATCTCGAAATGGGGCTTCCTAGCAAAAGCTGGATTGCACATCATGATCCAGAACATGAAGATAGCGTCAGAATCCCGACAAATCACGACATCCCGACAAGAATCCCGACATTATCTTGTGGATAGCGTTATCGGTATTTCTCGCATCTTTTCTCAACGTCGCTGTGTCGCTTTTATTTCAGGGGATTTTCTAGTGAAACAAATGCCCATGCTAGGAAAGCATGATTTCGCGACATACAATCGTAGTACGAATTGGGAAACGCATATGAACAAACAGCGAACAACAAAATCCGTGCATTCACTGCGGCTGAGCGCTGAAGGTCTCCGACAACTCAGAGACCTTTCCATGCAAACGCAACGCAGCGAAGCAAATGTCGTCGAAATCGCCATCGACCGAATGTACCGTGAGGAGATCCGTTTTGGCTGCCTCTCAGTTCATGAAGCTGAAGGGACATACACCATTGAAGAATACAAGGATGAAAAATGAAACTGATTGGTCTTCTTTTTGGTTTTATTAGCAAGGCAATTTCACTGGTTATCATTTTGGCCATTGTGCTTGCTTGCCTGTATATCGGGTACAAAGGCAATCAGCCTATGTCGGTCCCTCAAGCTCCAAAGGGAATGTCTTATTTTGAGTTCATCCAGGATCGGGTTGAGGCAGCCAAAGTTGTGAAGCCGGCTCGCTGTGGTTGGGGAATGTTTCTTTCCCTCGCCGCTCTGGGACCTGTTTATTCGGCGATCTATACTGAGGTAGCTTTGCACCCGGATGGTTTTTGGGCAAAGGTAACTGCACCGGATCCCGATATCCCGGTTGGGGTGCAAAACGCCTCGTGGCTGGATGTGCCTGGTATCTGGTGGGGCGTGGTAGAACGCCTTAGCTGGACGATGCTTGGAAAATCGAATGCTGGCTGCCATTTTCGGCCGGTGGCCTCTCAATAATAACCTGTCTGTGTCCATGCCCTGGTTCACTTGTAGCAGTTGCTGCGCCCAGGATTATCCTCTTGACAGGTATGTTCAGCTGCTAAAGCAAGACAGGGATGTTCTTTACATTCATGCTTATTTTGTTTATAATATAAGCATGAATGTAAAAACCGAACAGAAACCGATCGAAAGATTACGCTTGATCCTACGAGAACACAACGGTATCCTTTTTACCTCCGATCTGGCGAGACTGGGCATTCCGCGAACTTACCTCTCCATTTTGGAAGCGACAGGTGAAATCCAGAAGGTCTCCAGAGGGGTTTATTCGGCTGTCAATTCTATGGCCGATGAAATGGCCGGCCTTCAAGTCAGATATAAACGTGCCATTTTCTCCCATGAAACTGCTCTCTATTTTTTGGAATTATCCGACCGGACACCCTTGTTTTACTCGGTTACCGTCCCGGCCGGATATAACGCTACTCCTTTAAAGGCAAGCGGAGCCAAAGTCTATTTTGTGAAACGTGAATTGCATTTATTGGGCGAAAGCATGGCAAAGACGCCGAACGGGAACGAAATCAAAACCTACAATCTCGAACGAACCATCTGTGACATCCTGCGCAGCCGGAACCAGATGGATATCCAGTTCATAAACGAAGCGTTGAAGCGGTATGTGAGGAAAAAAGAAAGAAACATTGATCTGCTCTATTCTTATGCTCAACAATTCCGCATCCAGAAAATCGTCAGGGCAACCATAGAGGTTCTTCTATGAGCAACGTGATGCAGTTCAAGGCGAAAATCAAGAACCTGGCGATCAAATACCATATTCCTGCCCAAGCAGTTTTACAGAATTTCATGCTGGAGCGATTGCTGGAACGAATTTCGATTTCGAAATATCAGGACCGGATTGTTCTCAAAGGCGGCATGCTAATTGCTTCTATGGTCGGGATCAGCAGCCGGACCACCATGGATATGGATGCAACTCTGAGAAATTTTCCTTTGACGGAAGAAACGATCCGGGCGGCATTCCTGGAGATCTGTGCTATTCCCCTGGCGGATGAAGTTCTCTTTACCCTGGATCATGTTGCTCCGATCCGTGAAGATGATGAATATGGCGGTTTTCGAGTGGCCCTGTTGGCCAGGTTTGAAACCATCCAGACACCGCTGAAGATCGATGTGACTACGGGGGATGTCATCACCCCTGAAGCGGTTTGTTATTCCTTTCCATCGGCATTTGAAGATAAACGGATTGAGGTCTGGGCTTACAACCTTGAAACCATCCTGGCGGAGAAGATTGAAACCATTTTGCGCAGGAGCGTACTCAATACTCGGCCGAGAGATTTCTATGATGTCTTTATTCTGACGAAAACTTACAGGCAGTCGATCGACCAAAATGTTTTGAAAACTGCATTGAATGCGACGGCTCAGAAAAGAATGTCCCTTGATGCGTTAAAGAACAGCAACGCAATTGTCCGCACGATCCAGGCCGATTCGACCATGAGGACGCGATGGGATCGTTATTGCAGGGAGTATTATTTCGCGAGCGGAATCTCCTTTGATGAGGTAGTGGATATTCTCCACGCTGTCCTGCAAGAGGAATGAACATACCGATTGCATTTGTTCCCCCTTAAGACTCTATGGGAACGTTCTGGGGGAACATTCGGGTCGTTCCTCGGCATTTTGCTCTGGCGTTGTTGTTGAGACTTAGAAGGTTACGTTTATTGGGTTCTCTTGACGGACAACCAAATTCCGCCATCTTGAGCTCGTTTCCCTTTTCTCAATGAATTGATGTTCGTCAGACGTGAATTAAATCGAAATCCTTCTAACGCCTGGTTGATTTCTGTCTGGATTGCCCTCTCGCAGCTGATGTTGTCACAAATGACGAAAATATTCCCATTGGTTGCATTCAAAACATTCTTCCATTTGACAACCCGAGTCCCACGATTTTTTCCGGTATCACGCTCGACTTCAACAAATATCGTTTCCCCTGTCCTTCGATGACGGGCTACCAAATCGGGAATAAAGACACTGCCATCTGGTAGTTGTATATCAGGTGCCTGTTCAATCACTTCGTAGTCACCGAATTCGTTAAGTGCTTCAGCAGCCTGAATATTGAGCACAGTATGTTCCGGAGATTTGTGCTTCCTAATCAACCGGTCATATTCGTTCTCAAGAGCCTGGTATCCGGCCAAATACTGATAGGCCACTCTCCCTCGTTCTGTTAAACGTAAAAGATCCGGATGATTGCCTCCGGTGCTGGCCCCGGTTTGCTGAAATACTTCAAGAACCTCTACCAGTCCCCCATTGCTGTCAAAGTTAATGAGCCGGTTGAATGTTTCTGGCAAGCTGCCGTTAGGTAGCGTCAGGTTAAGCTTCTTAGCCAGTAGCTCAATCAAGCTGGGGCGCAAACATTTTCCAGTCTCGCCTATCAGGATGATTGCCGTGGATTCTTTACTAAACGTTCGCCCTGATCGCCAATCCAGCATCCAATCCGGTTCACTTGTTGTCTTCGGTGCATCAAGTTTGGAATCTTGGATGGAGTCCGCTTGTGCTTCTGGGATTGGAGTGACCGTGCGCTGCACTTGCTGGATAGCATTTAGATGAATTGATAACTGTTGGTTATCACTCCTTAATTCCTGGTTTATCCTCCGAAGGTTTTTCT
>CAYNJT010000138.1:0-3856 GCA_964397625.1 uncultured Leptolinea sp.
ACATGGACGATCCGACCACGCAGGGGGTGGAAGAGGGCTTCAAGCTGATGTACTATGGGGCACGCTGGTATGATCCCGCGCTGGGGAGGTTTTCTCAGGCGGATTCGATCATCCCGGGTGCAGGGGATAGCCAGGCGTGGGATCGGTTTGCGTACGTGAAAAATTCGCCGGTCCGGTACAATGATCCGACAGGGCATTATGAGGATGAGGGCTGTGGCTCAGGTTCAGGATGCGATCTTCCAGCAGGACTTCCAGCAGGAGAGGGGGGAGGTGGTGGTGGAGGCGGAGGTGATACGGGACCTGTAGTCAAGCCAGTAACTACACCAACACCTGCTTCTACACCTGCCCCTTCCACTACACCCGTACCAATTCGTGCTCCTATTGCGCCTGGAACTATTCTAACAACAATACAGACTAGTTCAAACGAAGAATGGTTAGTGACGGCAGATTGGTTTCCCTTTGAGAATTCTGCCACCGGTGAACAAATTTATAATGACCCTATGTCACTCATCTTCCCAGCCACTGGGTATAAGGGACTGTTTCCTAGCTCATGGAGTCCGACTTATGCTATGGAAATACGGGTTCTTGAACTGCGGCGAACAACCGTCACTACAATAGCAACTTATGAAAAAGGTTTGTCGGGTGACGAAATACTCTCATCGACTTCAAAAGAAACTCAGGTAACGCTTCAACGGGCCACACAAAATCGGTTTTTAGATTCCGAGGGGAAAGAAGTGTATAGGTACAATGTAGAAACATCGCAAATGCGAAAAGACGGAATTCCTGATACATACTATAATTTTTGGGGAGCCCCATTGTGGCCATAATTTCAAATTTCTATATCGAGATTTGTTTGCGTATTCTCGTAATGTTGCTTGTGTGTATATATTTAATAGCAAAAAGTATTAGACTTCACCATTTAGTGGTGCCGTGGAAATTGATGGCTTGGGGCTCTATTGGACTAGTTGTTGCTGGAAGTGCAACCAAAATATTTCAATTCAGGGTTAATAACTTAATATTGCTGATGAGTTTCTACTACTTGGTCAATACGGACATGTTTAGGAAAATATTATCTCGTATATTTTTTAGGCGCGAGATAATTTTGGGGATAGCTTCAGGAGTAATTTTTGGGGGATTGTTTTGGCTGGTGAATCTCGGTAATTTAAAAAACAGCATAGCAAGTGTGAGTTTTTTTTGGGTATTAGCAACTTATGTTCAGGTTGCCATAGGAGAAGAGTTGCTTTTCAGAAGTTATTTCCTCGATCGTCTTCTGGAATATGATCTAACTTTTTGGGAATCGAACCTGTTACAATCGCTCTTGTTTGTTTCAGCCCATACAAACGTACTAATGCAAAATCCTACAAATTGGAATGCTCTTGTCCTGCTTTTACTTTTTAGTTTAGCAATGGGATGGCTGATGTGGAAAAGGCAAAATATATTGATTGTGATTGTGGCGCATTTCGTTACCATTATTTTTGCTGCTTTGTTGATTATTTATCAGACTATATGAAGATTCCAGTCAACCAGTATTTATCTAGGCTTTATCCATTAGTAGCTGTTCAAGGTGTGTAAAAAGCGGCATTTTGCAGGTATTCGATTGTGCAAGGTATTTTCTGTAAAATTCGATCAAGAGCATCCTCAAAGGATGGACTAAACTGAAACAAGGAAAGAAAGAAAAGATCTGCCTGAGATCCACTCATCGCTGATCTCGTTGAGCACAGCGGAAACGAGGCGTAAGCAGGCAGCCTGGTTGGGGAAGATGGAAACCACGCGTGTTCTGCGACGGACTTCCCGGTGCAAGCGCTCTACGCCATTGGTGGTGCGGATCAAACGTCTGTGAATGGCCGGGAAGGAGAAGATGGTCAAACCTTCCGGGATGTTTGCGGCCATCCACTCTGCCAGGCGGGAAGCGGTCTTGCGGTATTTCTCAACCGCCTTGGCCAGGTAAGCTTCTGCGGCAGCACGGTCGGGGGCATTGAAGATAGTGCGGATATCTTCGGCGACTGCGGCTTGCATGTCCTTGCGAGGCACATAAGCCTGAGCATTCTGTTGCAGATGGAATTGGCAACGCTGCCAGGGGAGGCCACCGAAGACCGCCAGGCGAGCTGCCCGGAGACCGGCATGGTCGTCACTGATGATGAGCTGCACGCCACCCAGGCCACGAGCTTTCAAACTCTCCAGGAAGGCTCGCCAATGTACTTCGTGCTCGCTCAAGGACACGGAAAGGCCCAGAATCTCGCGTTTTCCGCCCTGATTGACACCCACAGCCGTCAAAATGGCCAAATTGCGCACTTCTCCGTCTTCCCGAACCTGCTCATAATGAGCATCCAGAAAGAGATAGGGGTACTCGCCCAACGGTCGGTTACGCCACTTCTCCAAGTCTGTATCCAGGAGCGCAGCCGCATGGCTGACCTGGCCCGAAGACAGGTCTACCCCACACAATTTCTCGGTGATCGCCTTCACCTTGCGGGTCGAAACACCTTGCACGTACATCTCTGCCAGTGCCAGCAATAGCGCTCGTTCACTCCGTAAGCCCTTCTCCAACGCACTCGGATAGAACCCCCCTTCGCGTACCTGCGGGATCGAGAAGGTGATGTCACCTACCCGGGTGTGTACCGTCTTGGGCTTATAGCCATTCGCATGCCCTTGACGCTCCTCTGTATGCTGGTAAGGTGCTGCTTTCAGGTGTTGCTGCTGTTCCGCTTGCATCGCCATATTGATGATCACCCGGATCAACTCCGGTAATATCTCTAACCCTTGCTGGCTGACTTCCTCCACAAGTCCTGCTGGTAGTGTAAAATCACTTCGGTAGGTCATAGCGTTTCTCCTTTCGGTCTGCTAACCTGAGGATATCACTTGACCTACCTTCGAATTTACAGAAAATAGTTTACACTACTCGGTGCTTTAACTGCTGCAACTATCTATGAAAGTATACAAGTAGCAGGGTTTGCCTATGATGTACTTACTGTTAATACGGAAGGATTGACTTGGGATGTAATATCGACAGTAGCTGAACAATCGAGTTTTTTTGGAAAAATTGTCCCTGGGGTTGGTGCCTTTATCAATTACGCCGAGATCGCAGAAGAGATTAGTGATGCTACTTATACACGACCCGTATATAAGCCTTTCGAGATTGACCCTTATCATCTTCCTGCCCTTCCCGGTTTAGAACAAAACCTTTCATTTCCATAGAGAGAAGAGAAAATGAATGCTAATTTCCCACATACTATTGATTGGATTTTTTTGGTTTCATGTATTGCCTTCTTCTTTATGTTTTTATACCAAGCTTGGGTGAATCTGTTTTATACACAAATATCGAAGTGCTCGATAGATGCCTTGTTAGTGTTTCTGCTCACAAAATTTGGAAGCCAAAGCCTGAAAAAACAAGTAACGCTTGCTGCCAGAGATCAAAATCGTGTTTTATTGTTAGGGATATATGCGGTACTTTCATGCTTTGGTGCAGCATATGTAATACTTGAGTGGCTGAAAAAATATAATGCGACAAAATAACATAACTGCATGATGGTCGCTTGGTAAACGTTGAATAGCGATCAAAGCCGGGTAGAGCACGCTTCGATCAAGAAGCTGAAGGCCAACGACATCGAACGTGATTGACGTCAATGGCAGCTAGGCTACGCCTATACCCTGACCTACGGTGCGGATGGGCACCTGGTGAAAGTGGAAAAGGGTGTGAGTCCCAAGACAACCCTTGCCGAGTTCACTTATGACGGGGATGGAAAGCGGGTAAAATCGGTGATGGGCAGTGAGACGATCCTGTTCGTGGGCGGGCACTATGAAGTGGCCAGTCCCGGCGTGACGAACGAGACGATCACGAAGTATTACTTTGCCGGTTCGA
>CAYNJT010000139.1:0-3798 GCA_964397625.1 uncultured Leptolinea sp.
ATATTGATGAATTGGTAAAGCAGGGGATTCTAGAGGGCACTGGCAAGGCGCGTAATCGAGTTTTTAGAGCGAATGAGATTTTACAGGTAATTGAAAAGAGTGTCTAAAGCTAACAAAATGCCAAGCTGACCTATAATAAATGGAGTAAATATTTCTATAGTCTCCGACAAAACCAAACATTATGACATATAACGAAGAAGACACAAAACTACATCTCATAACACCCACTTTACAAAAGGTCGGTTGGGTTGGACCACGAATCACCATGGAATATCCAATCACTGCTGGTCAGATCGTCCTCCAGGGTGATGGACATCAGAAACTTCAACCTCAAAAAGCCGACTACCTGCTTCGGTATGGTGAGGCACTTCCCATTGCAGTTGTAGAAGCTAAAGATGAGGATCATGCGATTGGTGCCGGTTTGCAACAGGCAATGGGCTACGCAGAGAAACTTGGTCTATTGTTTGCTTATTCCTCCAATGGGCATGGTTTTGAGGAATGGGATTTCACTTCGAATACACAGCGCTCTCTAGGAATAGATGAGTTTCCTACCCCCGATGAACTATGGAAAAAATTATGTGACTACCGAATTCTCGATGCAAATCGACCGGTAAACCCGCTTTTACAGCCGTACTGGCGGGACCCAACGGGCAAGAAGATGATGCGCTACTACCAGGAAGTAGCGGTAAATCGCACTATTGAATCAATTCTAAAAGGTCAAAACCGGATTTTATTAAATCTTGCTACTGGAACAGGAAAAACCTTCATTGCCTTCCAGATTGTGTGGAAATTATTTAAATCCGGTTACTTTGCGAATAAACGTGTCTTGTTTGTAGCTGACCGGGTAGTTTTAAGAAGTCAGGCTTATAACACTTTTGAACCCTTCAAAGAGGGAACCGGCGATCCACGCGCAGAGATCAATGGTGGTAATGATATCCTCAAAGGTCGCCAAATTTATTTTGGAATTTACCAGGGTCTTTATGCTTCCACACCAGAAGGGTTACGGGCATTTGAGCAATTTCCAAATGATTACTTTGACCTGATCATTATTGATGAATGCCATCGCAGCGGTTTTGGAACATGGAATGAAATATTAAAACATTTTCCAAATGCAATACAGTTGGGTATGACAGCAACCCCAAAACGCACGGACAATATTGATACATTTCAATATTTTGGAGAACCTCTCTTCACCTATTCGTTGGGACAGGGAATTGATGATGGTTTTCTAGCTAATTACAAAATTCATAAAGCCAAAACTGATCTGGATATTGAAGGGTTAACCCTGGAAAAAGCAATCAAAGAGGGAGCAACGGTTGAAATTCCACCGGATGCAGATCCCAAGGATCACTATTCCACACCAGACTTCGAACGCCAGGTCACGATGCCGGATCGCGTTCGCCTTCATTGCGAGCATTTGACGAAATTGCTACGAATTTATGGCCGAATGGAGAAAACCATTGTTTTCTGTGTCAGCCAGGAGCACGCATTAGAAGTCAGGGATACCTTGAATCGGCTCAATCGTGATCTGAATGTTTCGAATTATTCTGTGCGCATTGTTTCTGAAGAATCAGATGCCCAAGCCCTTTTAGAAAAATTTCAGGCGGTTGAAAAGCCAACGCCAGTGATTGCTACGACAGTAGATTTATTAAGCACTGGAGTTGATGCCCCCAGCGTGCGCAACATTGTTTTTTTCAAAACTATTACATCACCAACAGTTTTCAAGCAAATTATTGGCCGCGGTAGCCGATTGTGCGAAGACACCGATAAATATTGGTTCCGAATTATTGATTATACCGGTGCAACTGATTTGTTCGACGATTGGGATAAACCGACCCCACCACCCACTGGCGGCGCAACAACTACCGGCCCGCGAGTTTGCTGGTTGGGGGGAAAGGTGGTTTCTGAAGACACCGGCACCGCAATACCCGATGCAGTAATCACAGTCCAATTGGGGCCGAATGAGATAATGCAACAGCGGACAGGCTCGGATGGGCAATTTTTATTTTCGGAATTGCCGGCAGGCGAGGTGGTTGTAACTGCATCAGCTTATGGACACAAGAAAATCCAAACGACGATAACCATTGCTCAGGGTACTCCCTCCATATTACCAATTCAACTCAAACCCAGCCAACCCCCTAAGGAAAAAATGATCCGGGTCAGCGGATTAGAAGTTCACATCGTGGATGAGAAATATGAGGAACGGGACGCCCAAGGCAACCTGGTTTCTCCGCAGGATTACCTGAAGAAAGTCCGCAAAGAGATCATCCAGGTTTGTTCCTCATTATTGGAATTACGAAGCCGCTGGTGCGATCCAGAGAGACGAAAAGCATTGCTACATCAGCTAGAAGAGCATCAAATTGCGCTTGATGTATTAACCGAAATTCTCAAGCGACCGGATGTGGATAGTTATGATCTTTTGGCGCATATTGCTTTTGATGAGAATATGCACAGCCGAGAGGAGCGGGCGGTTGCCTTGTTCAACCTTAACCAGCAATTTTTTGAAACATACAATGAAAATGCCCGGCGGATCTTGCACACCTTGATTGAACGCTACATCCAGGGTGGATTGGATGAAATTTTAGACCCTGAGGTCTTCAAATTACCTCCAATCCGGCGCGAGGTAGGCCAGGTAGCTCCATTATTTGGCGGTATGCGGCAGTTTGTGCAGGCGCGCAACACTTTAATTCAAAGACTTTATCAGTAAACCCCAGGAGAATTCATGCCAAACGACTTAGATGCACAATTCTGGCGAGCTTGCGATATCCTTCGCCGGGATGACAATACGCAGAGTTTATTAGATTATGTAGAGCAGATTTCATGGTTGCTCTTTCTCAAATCGCACGAGGATCAGGAAGATACCCGCGCGGATGAAGCTGAATACGCAGGTCAACCTTACGAACGGGTGATTGATGGCTTTTATCGCTGGTCTGTTTGGACCGGTGGACGGATTGAGCAGGCACGCGCTTTATCATTGGAAGCTCAATCCGCCTTACGAACTTTACAAAAAAACCTGGTTGCCCTGGAAAACTCGACGAAGAAAGATCCCCAAGAAATCAAGAACGCTCACCTGGCTCTTGAATCCGGGGAGCAAAAGGTACAAATCGCTGCTGAACGGGTTGAAACTGAACAGCAATTGCAGCGCGATGCACTCAAGCCATTAATTGAGAGCAGCAATGAGGAAGACCGTCACATGGCAGAAGCGATCCTGGGCGGCTTAACTGGAAAAACTTTGATCCGTTTCCTGACCGATTATCTTTTTCCTCATTTGAGAGAATTATCCGGAACGGAAGAAAAAGCAGTCATCCGGCAGATCTTTGAAGAAGCTCCCTCAAAAATGGTGAAGGATGGTTTTATCCTGCGAGATGCCATTGCTGTGGTTGATACAATCGATTTTCACGCAGTTGAAAATATTCATACCCTCTCACATCTTTACGAAAGCTTGTTGGTACGAATGGGACGCGAAGGCGGTATGTCTGGAGAATTCTATACACCCCGCCCAATTATCCAATTTATGGTTGAGATGGTAGACCCCAAAATTGGTGAAACCGTCTATGACCCTGCCTGCGGATCAGCCGGCTTTCTGGTCGAAGCCTATGCTCACATGCTGGCCAATCAAGTCGCATTGACGAGCGATTTTCATAAACTACGCGATGCCACCTTCTTCGGGCAGGAGAAAAAACCGCTGCCTTACCTGCTGGGTGTAATGAACAGCGTTTTGCATGAAATCCCCGTACCCCACATCGTCCGGAAAAATACGCTCAGTGACGATATTCGCAAGTATAGCGAAAAGGAACG
>CAYNJT010000140.1:0-2043 GCA_964397625.1 uncultured Leptolinea sp.
ACTCGGCTACCGCGACTTTGCGCTGATAGGCGCGGCGCTTTCCAAACAAAACCTGACCTTTGCGAAAACGGCGGGTAAAACTGGTGCCTTCAGCAATCAACCCCCAGCGCTGAATGTGCAACGATTCAGGGTCGATGTGTTCAAGGCCAACATAGCGTTCCAATCCGCTGTTCTGCGGGTCGCGAATGGATTCATCCACGTTGCGAACGACATCACCAAAAGTAACGATAGTAGGGTTTTTCACAGACTATCCTTCCCCACGTTCAGCCAGGTCCCAATAGGTGTGATCAATGGTTCTCCATTTAGTTAATTCTTGGTCAGGAACTTTATTTTTCTTCAGTAGCTCCAACGCGCGAGGATATCCATTTTTTCCACTCGTTTTGATAATCCGTTGGTTCCCACCTGGAATAAGAATGGCCAGTTCAATCGCCGGATACTCACTTTCCTGATATGAGTCGGAGAAATAGACCTGTGATATTTGTATTCCTTGATCTTCAAGAAAAGCCGACCACACATAGCGTTTTAATATTTCGATTGCCCGGTCATCCAACCCACAATCAAAAATATATATCTTTTCCCGGAGTCTGTTGAACGTAGGTACTAAGCGCAATCGATATCCTGGCAGAGTGCGTGCATATTGATTTAACTCTACAACATTGTATTGTTGTTTTCCGTTCTCATCCTCAGGAATCCACCAAATCATGTATCGATTGTGCTGATCGTGATAAAGAACTGAATACCCAACTTCCTGTGAAAACCCGCAATACGGACAATGAAATACAAACAGGCTACCGTCCATCACCTTATGTTTTAACGATGGATCCAGATCGACATTGATGCTTTGCCAGATTGAAAATCGAGATTGTTTCTGGCAACGAGGACAGGTATATGATATATCGCTAGATTTGCTCATTGTTCCCCCTCCAATCGATGAATCAGATCGTTCAAGGATTCGCGTAATTTCAATGAACTGGTTTGCCATTCAATTATAGCCTTGGCCAGGTTATTGTCATTCAAGTCTGCTGAGCTTCCGTTCCCATTTTTCTTGCGAACGTAGAGCGCAATATTGAGATTCCCATTTTGATCAAGCGCTTCCTCTTTCGTGATCACCCGGGTGAAACCCTCTTCATCTTCGAATGCGCGGTAAGCAGCGGTGATCCGTTGAATGTGATCATCCTCCAGGAAGCTCTGCGCGCGTTCACGAGTCACTTCGTCGACGGCATTGATTAATAGAATCTTTCCCTTACGGTCAGACGGTTTATGGGTGCGACAGATCATCACGCAGGCTTCCATGGGAGAGTTGTAAAACAGGTTGGGACCCAACCCAATGACGCTTTCCACCCAATCCTGTTCAATCAACTTGCGGCGCATCTCTTTTTCTTCATCACGGAATAACACACCATGTGGAAAGAGAATGGCGCAGCGTCCGCTGACCGGCTTGAGGCTCTTAAGGATGTGTTGGAAGAATGCATAATCGGCGCGTCCCTGCGGAGGAACGCCCAGAAAATTTCGCCCGAAGGGGTCGCTTTCCCAGCCCTTGCGGTTCCATTGTTTGATGGAGTAAGGTGGGTTGGCCAGTACGATATCAAACTGGCGCAGACGGTCTCCCTGGATCAGCTTTGGATCAGCCAGGGTATCTCCGCGCTCAATTCGAAAATCCTCAAAACCATGCAGAAATAGATTCATTCGGGCTATGGATGAAGTGATTAGATTGCGTTCCTGCCCAAATAATTTCAACGTGCGATATTCCTTGCCCTGATCCTTCAAACGAACGGCACAGGAAAGCAGCATTCCACCGGAACCACAGGTGGGGTCGTAAATAGATTCGCCTTCTTGCGGTTCAAGGAGCTCGGTCATCAGACGCACCACGGTGCGATTGGTATAGAACTCAGCCGCGGTGTGTCCACTATCATCCGCAAATTTCTTGATCAAATATTCATACCCGATGCCCAGCTCATCTTCGGGCACATTGGCAATGGAGAGGGTGTATTTGGAGAAATGCTCAATCAAATCCCGTAGGATGCGATCCGAAAGCCGGCTTTT
>CAYNJT010000140.1:2143-3723 GCA_964397625.1 uncultured Leptolinea sp.
AACAGGTGATCTTCCGCCCGATAGGCTTCCTGTAATGCGTTTTTGAGTTCCTTCAGCGCATCATCAACACTTACAATATCTTCGTCCTGCTTTGATTCGACATAGCGCGGAATATTGAGGTTGTAATCGTTCCGAGCAATTTCATCCAGGGATACCATCTGCGAAAAACCCGGGCGGCTGTCAAATGCCTTGTAGCAGGCCAGGATTTGTTCAACATGCTCATCTTCAAGGGTATTCTGGTTTCGCCCTTTGCGATAAAGCGCAGAAGCATCGATCATCAGAACTTTATTTTGGCGTTCGGGAGCTTTCCGATTCCGAAACACCAGGATGGCAGCCGCGAGGGTGGCTCCATAAAACAAATTGGGCGCCAGGCCAATCACCGCTTCCAATAAATCCAATTCCAAGATCTTCTGGCGAATTTTCCCCTCTGCACCCATTCGAAATAAAGTACCATGCGGTAAAACTACTGCCATGCGACCTGACCGTGGTTTGAGTGATTTCAACATATGCTGAACCCAGGCGTAATCACCACTGCTGGAGGGGGGTAAGCCCGCAAAACAACGCCCGTAGGGATCAGACTTCCAGATCTCTTCTCCCCATTTTTCCAGTGAAAAAGGAGGGTTTGCAATGACACAGTCGAATGTTTTCAGTCGATCATCTTCGATAAAACGGGGACGGCGCAGTGTGTCATCTCGGAGAATATGGAAATCATCGATGCCGTGGAGAAACAGATTCATTCGGGCAATAGATGAAGTGGTCAGGTTTTTCTCCTGACCGAATAAACGGCCAAATAACCGCTTAATATCCCCATTCTTCTCGCGCACATGTTGTATTGCGCCGAGCAACATGCCTCCTGTTCCGCAGGCAGGATCGTAGATCGTTTCATCCGGCTGGGGATCTAAAATATCCACCATCAACCGCACTACGCTGCGAGGCGTATAAAATTCGCCGGCTTTCTTATTTGTGGCGTCTGCGAATTTCTTGATCAGATACTCATAAGCCTGTCCCATGATATCCGCGTCAACATCTGAATTACGCAATCCTAATCGTGAAAAATGGTCAATGAGATCGCGCAGCAATGAGTCAGAAAGGCGATCCTTATTTGTCCATTGGGCATCGCCGAAAATTCCATATAAAGTATCAGGGTTGCATTTTTCAATTTCCGTTAAAGAATAATGCAAGGCCTGACCAATATCGGATGTCCGATTCCGTACATCTTCCCAATGGCAGCCTCTGGGGATGATGAAGCGATGAAATTCAGGCAACTGAGCAAAATCAATATCCCCTCCAGATTCAGCAAGCGCCGCTTCTGTTTCCTCATCATAGGCGTCCGAGATGCGTTTGAAAAATAGTAAAGGGAAAATATAGGTCTTAAAATCTGCTGCGTCTACCGGACCGCGTAAGATGTTGGCAGCTTCCCAAAGGTGGCTTTCGAGTTTTGATAATTCGATCATGATTGCCTTAATGTCCCACGATTTTTGTTTCTTCAACAGCATTAAGTATATCTCTGGCAACAAATACCCTGTTACGCGCCTTGCCAGTGCCCTCTAGAATCCCCTGCTTTACCAATTCATCAATAT
>CAYNJT010000141.1:0-3542 GCA_964397625.1 uncultured Leptolinea sp.
AGATATTTGGTTGTGACTCTAATCATAGCAATAAGAAAGCACCTATCCTAGGGGGTAAAAAAATTGGATATTTTAAGTATCCTTCTCACTTTTTCATATGACCTATAACATAATAAGATGGGTCAGGAAGTAATACCGCTTAATGTCCATGGACCATAAATTGAACTGGACATCGCATCAAGAATCAATTGATCTGCTTGTTCCTTCGTCATACCAGATGGCAAAACCAAGTTGGTATACCAAGCACCAGGGCCAGCACATTTGAAATCTAATCCCGGGTAGGATGCTCTTAATGTTGTTTGTGCATAGGCACAATTTTCAGCTTGATGCACCTCCGGTGGTAGTTCAACTTTTCCAATGGATAGCTGATAAGTTGTCCCTGAAGTTATCCAAACCGGAAAACTAAAACTGAAACACTTATTTGAAGTAGTAGCTCCGACCGGATCAATACGGCTGCCACTTGGAGAATAATCTTGTTGATTAACTAGAAGTAAAACATTCCACGGATACCATTGACGCTCGTCTGGAAGCTGCATACAAAAATCCACAGTAAATTCCGAATTTTCCATGTAAGCGGTTAATCGTTGTGCATTCACTCCCATCGAATTTGAAACGGGAATATTTCCAACCGTTATAGTTACCCATATCTGGCTATTAGGCACTGATGTGCCGGTCCCATCCCGGAGTTCGTAAAAAACTGTATACTGACCGTCTTGTTTAGGAGCAACCAGATCAACCTTTATTTGGATTGTCTCTCCGGGTTTTACATCTTGCGTGAGAGGAATATGTTCCGAGCTACCAAGCAATTCGTTAACTGGATTAGAAGAGGTGCTTACCAGTTCAAAATTCTTATTCCAGTCCTCTATACCACCATTTTTAATTGTCCAAGTCTTTTGGAAGGCTTGTCCAGGTTGAAAATTAGTTCCATCTGGGATGGTTTCGCCAATGAAGATAACGGTGATGTCTTGGGCTGACCCCTTTGGTGTGGCAGAAGGTGTAGAGGTAAAAATTGGCGATGGAAGTGGTGTGAAAGTTGCCGGTATATTGGTAGTAGTTGGAAAAGGTGTTGCAGTAAGCAGAATTGCTGTTGCAATTGGTTGTGTTTCAACTGTTAATAATTGAGTACACCCTGAAAGGATGATTACTACAATCAACCACACTGATAAACTATTCAAACGAAATTTCATAATTTTCCTCATTGGATGGTGGAAGGAGGGCAGCTATGGCAACCCTCCTTCTCTTCACATTTTTGAGTACGTGCTTGTCAAGCGGTTTATGGGATTAATATCCCATTTAGTTCGCCACTCAAGCCAGGAAGTCGATATGTTTCGCAAGTATCAGGCGCGATTAAAATAATCTCACCATCCGGATATTCAGGGGTGATCAAGCTCACGCCCAGCAAGAGACTCTCTTTATCCCAAGCAATGCCGTTTATCGCATTAGCCGGGTCGTCTAGCAACAATCGTGCTGGGCTTCCATCCATTCCTTTGATAAATAGACTGCTGTTATCGCTGGCCCGATAAGCAATCCACTTTCCATCCGGAGACACAGCCGGCATTGGTGCTTTGAGGGATGAGTTTTCCAACACGAACAGATCTTTGGTATTTCCTGTACTTACATCTACCGATCGCAACAGGAAACCATCTCCTGTCGAGCCAGGAATTGCATAATAAAGAATGGATCTCTCTGGTGACCAACCCGCAATCGTCTCATATCCCAGGTTGGAAAGCTGCCTTGGATTCTTGCCATCACTATTGATCAAGAACACGCCATATAAATCACCCGAGTTCACATATGCGAGTTGGCTTCCATCAGGAGACCAATGAAGATCTCGTCCAAAAACGCCAGCTATCTCAGTGAACTCTCCACTCCTTAGATTCTGGATTCTGATTCCAGCATCGGTAGTATAAGCCAAGCGTGTACCATCTTGCGTGAGAGCTGCCCGGCCGTTACCTGCAGCAAGTACTTTTAATTCGCTACCATCCATCCGAGCAAGTATGATTTGAAGCTGAGGGTTCAGTTGGGTTAACACGACTTCGCCATTCAATCCCGATGGTAGTGGATTAATATTTTGAATTGTGTCCGCGTTCAAGCAGGTTGTTGACGGTCCATCGATCGATGAAAAGTTACGTATGGTCTCCGGCTGCCATACCGCCTGCCAGGTTTCAGTGGAACTGGCTAAACGCGGATTGGAGAATAGAATCGTCAAATCACCTTTTGGTAATTCACTATAAATGAGGCTTGTATTGAACACCTTGCCATTGGTTGTGCCTTCGCCGCCTCCACCGCCATTTGGCTGATGTCCTTCGATTTGAACACTTACACCACTTAAGTTCATCCCCGGATCGATTCTGAAGGAATACCCGTCTGTCTGGGCTGTTATAGATATCAACCGAATTGTATTACCGGCAATTTGAACATCCTGATTAACTTCCCAAATTTGTTCAGGCTGCGGATTCGAGCCCACATTAATTGTGGTTTTGGCAAATGCTTCCGAGTCTACCTGAGAAATGATTACCCCAGAAAAACTAATGGTTATGGGGAACTTAACTCCTGTACCATTGATTTGCATTACCCATGAGTACCCGCCTTGACCAAGACTGGCGTCATCTAATGGCTGAACGTCATTAGGGAAGGTGTAATTCACATTTTTACCATTCGCGTCCTTAATTATTGCAGGACCAGTGATTTGCAGCCAGCTTCCTGCTGGTATATTGGGACGTACAGATCCCAGCAGAATATAACCTCCATCAGTTTCGATGACTTTCTCTATTGAAACGTTAACTTGCGTTGATTCGTTTGAGGTTGTCGTTGGAGTAGTTTCAATATCCAGACCAAGTTTTTGATCCGTTGGTGAAACTGAAGGAGTCACATCTAAGACAGGCAGAATTTTGAGGTCTGACGAAGCAGCAACAAAATGGATTGGCAATTCCCAATCGATAGGGACCGTGCCTGGAAGAGTGTTGAAAATACAGGGAAGAACAAAGGTAGCTTCATTCACATTGGTCGGTATGGGGGCGTTTATATCAATTCTTGTGCCGTCAGGCAAACGCAGATATTCTCGCTCTACGCATCCCGATACAGATTCTGCCTTTGGGTAAGCAGATAGGGGAACACCAGAGACGCCAAAATCTAGGCGCGTTTCGGTTCCGGTAAGTACCACCTGATTTACAGAAACTGTAATCCCATCACGTGTGATACTCACTGGTTCAGCCAACAAACGGATAGGACTGTTTTGGTCCACAATTCCGACACCTGGTATATAACCAAAGAGCTGAAGGACGGCTGCGTAGACTCGCTGTGGACCAATAACTAAGGTACCAATGATCATCAGAGCAAGAATAGCGAAAGTAACGGTCCATGCAGGTCGCAGACCTAAGAACGGATGTGGTTTTTTAGATTTTGTCGCCGCTTGTTGCATCAAATTGCTATACACCTCGTCAACAAATATGGAGCGGATCTCAGGTACTCCAAAGGACTTACGAATACTCTCTTCAAACTGAGGGGTTGAATACTTTTCATTCATTTGAAACCTCCAACTG
>CAYNJT010000142.1:0-1623 GCA_964397625.1 uncultured Leptolinea sp.
GCGAACCGATCGAAGAACCGAGCATTCCGGCTTCCTTCCGGGTTCTGGTCAAAGAACTCCAGAGCCTGGGGTTGGGTGTGGAAGCTGTTATGGAAAGTGGTGAGGTCATCCGGTTTGGAAAGGATGAGGAACGGGTGAAACCGCCGCGTATGGGCATCGACCTGCTCGGTCTGGGAGAAGACCTTTCTGTACTGTCAGGCGGAGGGCTCGCTTGACGGAGGTTTGACCCCGTGCTATAATCGCCCTCCGTTGCCTTGTATCCGCCCTCGTTTCTGAACCCCAATGGTTAATGGTGAGGCCATCACAGCAAGCTAAAGATGGCCTTGCTGTTTGGAAGAACAGGGCAGCAAGAGAAATTATTCGAGATGGTTATTTTTGGAGAGAAGACGTGCCTACCATCAATCAATTGATCCGCAAAGGTCGCCAGACCAAAAAAGCAAAGAGCAAAGCCCCGGCTTTGCTGTATACCCTCAACACGGTAAAACAACGCCGTGAAAAGCAGGACGGCGCTCCGCAGAAACGTGGTGTCTGCACTGTTGTGCGTACCATGACACCGAAAAAACCGAATTCCGCTCTGCGAAAAATCGCCCGTGTGCGTCTGTCCAACGGTATCGAAGTAACAGCGTACATCCCTGGTGAAGGACATCAGCTGCAGGAGCACTCTGTTGTTCTTGTACGCGGCGGTCGTGTCAAAGACCTGCCTGGTGTGCGTTATCACATTGTCCGCGGCACCCTGGACACGACTGGCGTTGCCAAACGGTCACAGGCTCGTTCCAAATACGGCGCCAAGCAGCCGAAATAACCTAATTTAGAAACCAAACCGGAGAGAGTGGTATGTCTCGACGCAATAAACCCGAAGCACGTGAAGTTTATCCGGATCGCAAGTATTCAAGCGTTCCTTTGCAGTTGCTGATCCACCGCGTAATGCGCCGTGGAAAGAAAAGCACTGCCGAATCCCTGATCTACGATGCCATGGATATGGTTCAGGAAAAGACCGGTAAGAATCCGGTTGAGGTTTATGACCTGGCCTTAAAAAATGTCGGTCCGATCATGGAAGTTCGACCGCGGCGTGTGGGTGGCGCCACCTATCAGGTGCCAATGGAAGTCCCCTCATCCCGCCGGTTAACTCTGGCAATGCGCTGGATCATCGATGCGGCCAAATCCCGCACCGGTCGCTCCTTTGCAGACAAATTATCCGCTGAAATTCTGGATGCCTCCAATAATCAGGGCGCCTCTGTTCGCAAACGCGAAGAGACCCACAAGATGGCAGAAGCCAACCGCGCTTTCTCACATTACCGCGCCTAGTCAGTCTGGATATTAAGAAGAGTAGAGAAGAGAGTAGCAGGTTTTTGAATGGCGCGTAATTACCCCTTGGAGCGATACCGAAATATAGGTATTATTGCTCATATTGATGCCGGAAAGACCACCACCACTGAACGTATCCTGTTCTATACGGGCAAGACGTACCGGTTGGGAAATGTCGATGAAGGCAATACTGTCACCGATTGGATGGTCCAGGAACGCGAACGGGGTATTACCATCGTGTCTGCGGCTGTTACAGCGGAATGGAAGGGATATCAGATTAATGTTATTGATACTCCCGGACACATTGATTTCACGGCT
>CAYNJT010000142.1:1633-3507 GCA_964397625.1 uncultured Leptolinea sp.
AAGTCCAGCGTTCTTTACGCGTTTTGGACGGCGGCGTAGTAGTTTTTGATTCTGTGCAGGGTGTTGAACCGCAGAGTGAAACCGTCTGGCGGCAGGCTGACCGGTACAACGTCCCGCGTATCTGCTTTGCCAACAAGATGGATCGGATTGGCGCAAGTTTCGAACGCACGGTGGAAAGCATTCGCCAGCGTCTGGGAGCCAATCCCATCCCCATGCAGCTCCCCATTGGTTCGGAAGCGAATTTCAAAGGCGTGATCGACCTTTTGACCATGAAAGCCATCTTTTACGAAGATGAACTTGGCAAAGAGGAAACTTACGCTGAAATTCCGGACGACCTGAAAGCACAGGCAGAAGAAGCGCATGCTGCCATGCTGGAAAAAATCGCTGAATTGGATGACGACCTGACGGTTAAATTCCTGGAAGGCGAAGACCTTACTATCGATGAATTGAAAGCCGCTCTTCGCAAGGGCATCCTTGAGAACCGGGCCACAGCCGTATTTACCGGCTCATCCTTAAAGAACAAGGGTGTTCAGCAGGTACTGGACGCGGTCATTGACTACCTTCCTTCACCTCTGGATATCGCGGCAGTTAAAGGAACCGACCCGAACAACGGCGAAGAAGTGTCCCGTCCTGCTGAAGATGACGCGCCCATGAGCGCGCTGGTTTTCAAAATTGTGACCGATCCCTATGTTGGCCGACTGGCTTACTTCCGAGTGTATTCCGGTAAGCTGGCCACGGGAACAATGGTCTACAATTCGGTTAAAGGCCGTAAGGAACGCATTGGCCGCCTGATCCGCATGTATGCAGACCGGCGGGAAGATATTCAGGAAGTACTGGCTGGAGACATTGCCGCTGTGTTAGGCCTGAAAGACACATTCACAGGCGACACACTGTGTGATGCTGCCAACCCGATCACACTTGAAACCATTACCTTCCCTGAGCCGGTGATTATGGTTGCCATTGAACCCAAGACAACTGCCGACCAGGAAAAGATGGGCGAAGCGCTTCAAAAACTGACGGAAGAAGACCCGACCTATCAAGTTCAGACTGATGAAAATACCGGTCAGACGATTATCAAAGGTATGGGCGAGCTTCATCTGGATATTCTGGTTGACCGCATGTTGCGTGAATTCCGGGTGCAAGCCAATATCGGTAAGCCTCGTGTGGCATACCGTGAAACCATCACCCGGCCGGTGCAGAAATGCTCCTATAAATACGCCAAACAGTCCGGCGGCCATGGACAGTACGGTCACGTGGTCTTCAACCTGGAAATGGGTGATCCCGGCAGCGGTGTGGTTTTCGAAGACAAGATCACCGGCGGCGCCATTCCGCGAGAATACATCCCCGCGGTGGAGAAAGGCGTCAAAGAAGCAGCTGAAAGCGGTGTGTTGGGCGGCTACCCGGTAACCGATATCAAAGTTCAGCTCATTGATGGTTCATTTCATGAGGTTGATTCCAGCGAAATGTCCTTCAAAATGGCTGCCATCCTTGGCTTCAAGGAAGCCATGCAGAAAGGCTCTCCCGTCTTGCTGGAGCCTATCATGAAAGTGGAAGCTGTCGTTCCTGAAGAATATTTTGGCGATGTGCTTGGACAGTTGAGTTCCCGCCGAGGGCTTATACAATCAACGGAAGTTCGTCCGGGAAACGCACAGGCAGTTCATGTGCAAGTCCCACTTTCCGAGATGTTCGGCTATGCCACTGATCTGCGTTCATCGACTCAAGGTCGAGGCGTGTTTACCATGGAATTCGATCATTACGCGCCGGTTTCCGAATCGGTGGCGGAAAAAGTTTTGAAATAATTCAACTACTACTACCTGCAATTATTAAGGAGAAGCGTACCATATGGCGAAGCAGAAATTTGACCGATCGAAGCC
>CAYNJT010000143.1:0-3194 GCA_964397625.1 uncultured Leptolinea sp.
CGTGGTGGTGGTCGCAGAGTTGATCTATTTCAAAGTGAAGAAGTGGATATAGGGGCGTTTATCCGTTTTATTCCTTGGTTTGATCCACCTTTCGGGAGATTGTCTGAAGGACTGCGGATTCCCATCCTTCAACCAGCGATTGCCGTGCTGATTGTTCCATCATCGGTGAATATTGTTTTGTTTCAATTTTTATAGCAGCCTTCTCCTGCGGGCTTGGCAATACTGCACACGTAATTCCTCCCATATACGCAGCCCCGAACGCTGAAAGCTCTTCTATTGCAGGAACGACGACAGGGATGCCAAGCAAATCTGCTTGAAACTGCATCAGGAATGCATTGCGAGTGGGGCCCCCATCGACATGAAGCATGTTGAGTGAGAAAGAGCTTGCAGCACTCATGTGGACAATTAAATCTCTTATTTGAAAAGCAATAGACTCAAGCCCAGCTCGTATCACATGGCGTTTATCGCTCTTGTAAGAGAGCCCTGTTAGTATCGCCCGTATATAATGTTCCCAATAAGGAGCTCCAAGACCAGAAAAGGCGGGTACAAGGTATACTCCTCCATTGTCTGGGACTTCTTCTGCAAGGCGCTCTGCCTCGTCATAAGAAGAGAATAGGCCCAAATTATCTCTGAGCCACCTGAGCGTATATCCTGTTGAATGAATATTTCCTTCTAAAACATATGATATTTTTTTTTGGAAACCCCATCCAATGGAGATAACCAAATCATTTTTGGACACATTGGGCATCGAGCCGATATTCATCATTATTGATGAACCAGTCCCGTATGTGGCTTTTATATCTCCTTTATTCCATCCATTATGACCGAAAAGAGCCGCATGAGAATCGCCCATTACTGAAGTAATGGGAAGTGTCCTGTCAAAACCGGGAATTCGGGCATCCCCGAAATAAGAATCAGACGAACGCGGTTCTGGAAGCAGAATACCCGAAAGGCCGAATGTACTGACTAACTCTTCATCCCAGTCAAGTGTTTTTATGTTGAATAGCATTGTGCGGCTAGCGTTAGAATAATCAGTTGCAAATACGACACGGTCCGTAAGATTCCAGATGAGCCATGTGTCAATTGTGCCCACCATTAATCTGTCGTTTTTCAATGCATTTTTTGCAGCATTTGAATTCTTGACTATCCACGCCAGCTTGGTTGCCGAAAAATACGGATCCAGTCTCAGCCCAGTCTTTTCTCTGATCGGGTTCTCAAAATGCTCCTGCGAGAGGATATTACAGAGCTCTATTCCTCGTTCATCCTGCCATACAAGTGCATTGTATACAGGCAACCCAGTGTTTGCGTCCCATGCAAGAATGGTCTCTCTTTGATTGGTAATGGAAAGGGAAGCAACCTTAGAAAGTGGTATATGGCTTTCACATATTGTCTCATAAATGGCAGCCTTTGTATTTTCCAAAATTTGCAGAGGGTCATGCTCGACGAAGCCTGGAGATGGGTATATCTGTTTGTGTAACTTTGTTACACGATAAACTGGTCTGCCGGAACAATCAAAAATGATTGCTTTGGTGGCTTGTGTGCTTTGGTCTACTGCGAGCAGATAGCTCTCTTCCATCTTCTTATTCCCTTATCTTTTGTGTCTGACCAAGGTACAAATTTGATCTGCTATTTTCTCAGCAGTAAACCCATAATACTCGAACAACTCACGAGAAGAACCTGCGGGAGCCCATTCATCCGGAAATCCTAGAATTTTCATTGGGACAGGAACAGTCTGAACGACTACTTCCGAGACAGCAGCTCCAAGACCTCCAAATATACTGTGCTCTTCAACTGTAATAATTAAGCCCGTTTCTCGTGCAGCGCCTGCAATCGCATCTACATCTAAAGGCTTGACGGACCAAAAGTCCAGCACGCGGGCCTGTATACCCTCTTTCTCCAGTAACATTGCTGCTCCGAGGGAGGGCTGCACCATTTCACCTGCAGCAATAATGGTGCAATCATCTCCTTCATGAAGCATGTTAGCTTTTCCGGGCTTAAAAACGACACCCGATGTTTCTATATAGACATCGGCAACGGGATTTCTTCCCATGCGCATATAGGCTGGCCCGGAATGATTTGCAAGAAGTTCTGTGATTGTTGCGGTCTGATAATTATCGCAGGGAAGATATATGTCGAGCCCCGGGAAGGTTCTCATCACCGCAAGATCATGCAGGGAATGATGCGTACTGCCAAGAGCCCCATAGCTTACACCGCCAGAAATACCAACTATTTTGACATCAGAATGTGCATATGTGACATCGACCTTCACCTGATCAAGGCAGCGCGAAGAATAAAAGCTTGCAGGTCCGCACACAAAGACTCGTTTCCCTGATTTTGCCAACCCAGCCCCAATGCCAATTGCATCTTGTTCTGCGATGCCCACCTCAATAAACTGGTTAGGATATGCTCTCTCGAAATTTTCCAGAGTCGCGGAACTTTTTGAGTCCGAAGTAATGACAAAAATATTTTTGTTTTTTTGTGCGATATTGCATAATGCTCTGGAGAATGATTGGCGGCAGCTGATTTTGGGTGGTGTCATACTGCCTCCTTTTCTGAGCGATCAAGTTCGTCTATTGCGCGTTCAAAATCCTCATCAGTCAAAACCTTATGATGCCAAGAGGCAGAATTCTCCATAAAAGAAACACCATGCCCTTTGATTGTATGGGCAATTATGAGATTAGGCATTCCTGGTCTCCAGGGTGCTGTATTGAATGCTTCTATAAGCTGGTGAAAATCGTGTCCGTCTATTTCAGCTACGTTCCAGCCAAATGCCTCATACTTTTGCCTCAATGAAGACAAGCGCATTACGGAATCTATATGACCTGATATCTGGAGATTGTTGTTGTCAATGATCGCTACAAGATTGTCGAGCTTATAGTGGGAAGCAGCCATTGCGGCTTCCCAAATGCTGCCCTCAGCTTGTTCGCCGTCCCCCATCAATACAAATATTCGACTTGTGGCTTTATCTCGCTTTGCCCCTAATGCCATGCCAACAGCAATGGACAGTCCATGGCCAAGAGAACCGGTAGGCATTTCGATTCCAGGGACTTTCAGCGTCGGATGGCCATAAAAAACAGTATCAAATTTCCCATATTCTGATAACAGTGCTTCCGGGAAATAGCCGGCTCGCGCAAGAACACAATACAGCCCTTCAACGCTATGCCCTTTGCTCATTATAAAGCGATCTCGGTCGG
>CAYNJT010000144.1:0-1116 GCA_964397625.1 uncultured Leptolinea sp.
CGCCCGGACTGTCGCCTATAATGGCAACCATCCGTAGGTGACAGGGATTCCTGGAAACGGTTCTCATCCCCACGGGTTTTAATCAATATCATTGGCAACAGGCGCAAAATAGACTATACATTATCTTTACTTTAAAAGAACCACAGTTAATCAGGAGAAACGATGCCCGAGTATGTGATCTCATGTTGTTCCACTGCCGACCTTCCGCTGGAGTACATGCAGAAGAGGAACATTCCCTTTGTCACCTTTCATTTCAATTTAAACGGGGTGGAATACCCTGACGACCTTGGACAGACCATCTCCTTCGATCGTTTCTACGCGGAAATTGCCGCCGGCGCACTGCCCACCACATCGCAGGTGAATGTGGGTCAGTTCATCGCCTTCTTTGAGCCGTTCCTGGCCGATGGGAAAGACGTGTTGCATATTTCCCTTTCTTCTGGGATTTCGGGAACCTACAACTCGGCTCTAATGGCCCGCGATCAGCTTAAGCAGAAATATCCCGACCGCAAATTGTTAATTATCGACTCGCTGGGCGCGTCATCGGGGTACGGTTTGCTCGTCAGTGCAGCACTGGACCGAAAAGATGCCGGTCAGTCCATCGATGAGGTACATGATTGGGTAGAGAAGAACAAATTAACCATCCACCACTGGTTCTTCTCATCAGACCTCACCCACTACAAGCGCGGCGGGCGCATCTCGGCCGCCTCGGCCGCCATGGGGACGCTGCTGAACATCTGCCCTTTGATGAATATGGACAACCTGGGCCGCCTCATCCCGCGCCAGAAGATCCGCGGCAAGAAACAGGTCATTCGTGAGATCGTCAAGAAAATGGAAGAGCACGCCCTGAACGGTCTGAATTATTCCGGGAAATGCTATATCTCCAATTCCGCCTGTTTTGATGATGCCCGAGCGGTAGCTGACCTGATCGAAGAGAAATTCCCCCACCTCGACGGGAAAGTGATGATCAACAGCGTTGGCACAGTGATCGGCGCGCATACCGGCCCCGGCACCGTGGCGCTGTTTTTCTTCGGCGATGAACGCGTGAATTGAACACTCCGTAGAGTTTCTGATCATTCATGCGTAAATACCCCCTCCAACCTCCCCCATTTTCAAAAA
>CAYNJT010000144.1:1216-2909 GCA_964397625.1 uncultured Leptolinea sp.
CAACCTATTTCTTCTTCCGGTCCTGACCGCCGGGCAGCGCTTTCTGCCCTGATCCATCCGCCCGCGGATTTTCCTCCAGCCGGCTGATGCCGTCCCGCAGGCACTCTTTGGCCGCCATGATGTTCCCCTTGATCTTGCCGGTTTCGTTCAATCCCAGCATACTGAATGAGGTACTGAATACCCCCAGCATGAAAGTCAACAGGAGCAGGCCGGTGAAGATAATCCACAAAAACCACAGGCGGCCATTGTCATTAATCGGCTGGATATTACCGGGGAGCGACGAGAGCAGCCCCAGCAGCGAGAAGTACAGGTAATCAAAGAAACGCCCGGTACGCGAGATATTACTAAAAAGATGCCCCCAGGTCAGCTCGACCTGCTGCAGGGACAGGCTGAATGAGACCGACATGAGAAGGTAGATGACGATGAAAGCGTTGATAAAGTGCGGCAGGATGGACTTCTGGAAATCGCGCGTGGAAGTCTCGTCCCTCAGGCGGTCATCGGGGAACATGGTATCAAGGACAGACAGCATGGATTCGAAGAAGGCAGTCACGTTCGTCTCGTTCCTGTTCTTTTGGACGGCCGGATCGGCGTTAATGAATCCGCCCACCAGCCGGGTGACGAATCCCTCCACCAGTTGGCTGAGGCGCACAAAGGGCTGGTACGGGTTGGTCACCCATTTGAAGGTGTGCAGGAAAACCAGGTAAGTGAAAACGTGCGCTCCCAGGGCGAACACGCCGCGCGAATACTGGTCCTTGCTGAGGAAGGACACCAGCCAGAAGACCGCGCTGATGAAGACGCACAGGTAGAAGGTGTATTCCGCCTTCAGGATGACAAACAGCCGGATGGGGATCATCAGAAGGCGGGTCAGGTCGTACAGCAGGAAGAAGACGGCGCTGACCGGAAAGACCGCGATATAGGCCGGGAAACCCACGACAGAGAATTTGTCGCGCCGCAGGATGTGGTACAGCTCGGCCAGAATGGCCGGGATGACCAGCAGGTCGCGGTTGAATTTCGGGAAGTACGTCAGCGGGAGATCCTGCCAGCGCAAAACAACCCACAGGCAGAAAAGGAACGCGGGGACGCGCCACACCAGGTAGGTATCGAGAAAAAAAAGGAAGCCCCTTTTAGTGTTCGGATCTTCCGGTATTGCCCGGGGTGATTTTCCTGCCATGCGGTCCTTCCTGATCCATTTGCCCGGGGGGATTGCCCGGGACGCCGTCAAAACGTGGGTATTATACGCCGGACTGGAGTAATTGACTGACCTCACACCAGGTGGATGCCGTCAACTGACAGGATTACTCTGGCATCGAGGAATCTTCAAAGATGGCATTCTCAACAAAATCCCGCGGCATACCGGTTTTTTCCATAATCCACTCTGCCGTCTGTCCATCGCGGTGAAAACGCCGCGCCACGGCTTCCAGCGACTCGCCGATTTCAATGATGTGACCATCCGGATCATACAGGCGTATCACCCTCTGCCCCCAGGGTTCTTCGCGCACCGGGTGGACGAGTTTCACGTTCGCCGCGCTCAACCGTTGTTGAACTGCTTCAAGCTCATCCGTTTCAAAAAACAACTCACCCCAATGGGCTTTTCGTGTGACCGGATACGCGTCCTCCCCGCCCAGCAGGGATTGGTAATGCGTCCGCAGGTGGATGGAGAAATCGCCCTCAAACTGCACATCTTCGCCAAAAT
>CAYNJT010000145.1:0-2841 GCA_964397625.1 uncultured Leptolinea sp.
TGAGTTTCTGGCTCAGCCAGACTGTTTCATCTTCCAGCCGCACCTGGATACGGGTGCGTCCGTCCTCGGTCTGGTAGATGAGGAGTTCGGAGCGGGGAGGGTTGGCGGGAAGGTTAGGCATGATCAAAATTCCTTCCTGTTGTGAATTTGGGTTCATCTGCCATTCGACTCACGTCGCTAAGCCATCCCTTTATTTCACCAGTGGTATCGCGTTCACCAATTTCTTCCACAGTCATTACCGGAGCTATCTCATCACTAAGAATGGCTTTCACCACGGTTTTTTTCTTTCCAAGCAGTCCAGACAAACATGTAACAATATCATTGTCATCCGTGACTTCAATTGTTGCGTCGATCACACGTTTAATTGCAGCCGGATGGATATAATTCTCCATAGAGCGTTTGGATGTCTGCACAGCCTTTGAACCATCCATTCTGCTATTAACTTTTTTTACCTGTTCGTCGTATGTGTTGTTATCATCACGGTCGTATATATGGAACTCAGGTTTTTGGAAGTTCTTGAAAAGATGTGCATTCACTACATCACGCAAGTTGCCCCCGTTCATCGGGATAATAGCAAAATGCGGATCGCAGCTAAGGTCAGGTATATTTTGATCAGCTTGGTGCAGTGTGTGGCTGATGTTTCTAAGGAAGCGGACATCGTTGGCTCCCTCCACACATACTAACACTCTTATGAGATTGTCAGGCAACATGCCCAATTTTTCCGCTATCTCCCTAAAAAAGCTAAATGAATCCTCTACATCAGAACTTCGGACAAAACGGCACCCGCTGGAATCTACATCGATGAGTCTGATTCCATCTATCGGAACTTCACCAGCTAACCCAGGTGCATGTGTCGAGACAAGAACTTGCGCAGAATATTTAGATAATTCCAGCAGGGCCTGTATTAATATCCGTTGATGATCAGGATGTTGGGACGTTTCCGGTTCTTCAATGGCGTAAATAATGGGACGGTGCCCCTCTGACAACGCTTTTCGCTCCGCTTCAGCCCTGAAAAAATTTAATAATACCAACCGCCGGACCCCTGAACCGCGTTTATCTAAGGGAACATCCAAGTCGCTGGAAAGCGTATATTTAAAAAGACTTTTCCATTTAATATTTTTATCCTTTATCTGCGGTTTAAGCTGCCCTGCTAATTCTGGATTCATTTCCTTTAATTTATCAACCGTTCTTTGTGCCACTTCTTGAACACGTTTCTCAACATGAGCGCTCAATTCTTGAAGTTGGTCCTCTATTTCTGTCAAAGCCTGTTCAACGGCTACACCCATTGGTGTTTGCGCCTCAGTATCTTGGTCTGAACTTGAACGGTCAGATACAAAAAGTGCGCACATCGGGAGATATTTCAGAATTTGTTCCCAAAGTGTTTTAGATTCATTTTTATCTACGGAGATATCGGCAGGCTGAAAGGTATAGGCGTCTGAGCGTTCTATTATGGCGCGACGGATTTTGGCTTTAATTGTTTTCTCTCCAGTTTCTAAATCCACATTACATTTATCTGCGACTTTTTTTAACTCCGTTATTGTCAAAGAAAGTAAGGAATTTCCATCTTTGTCAATAGGATGATTGCCTGCATTTATTAAAATCGTTGGGCTGATTTTTGATTTAGTGCAGTCATATAGTTTCGAAATTCGCAATCTTCCGTTAAATCGCAGTACATGTTCATCTTCAAGATTGGTTTCATAAGAGTCATCAAGAATAATTTTTTCGGGAAGGTCATCGAATTCACAAGTAATTCTAACCTTTGCCGGATCACCGTGGACTGAGCCATCTCCTTGTTCAATCTTAATTCCGTCACCTTCCAGAAAAATAGTCAAGGCAGCCAATACGGATGATTTCCCAACATCATTGCAACCAATAAAGGCCGTAAAATCCTCAAGTTCGACCTCGAATGGCTTTGCAAATGCCCTGAAATTCTCAATTTCAATTCGTCGCAGTTTCATGCTTTCAACCCCTTCAAGTTTAACGCCTCAGCCTGTTGTTCCATTTCCTGCAACAGCTCCTTCATATGCGCCTCACGCCACTTGGCCGTTAGGTCGCCATTAAAGGCGCGGTGGAGAAGGTTTTCAAAGAGATGGTCGATATTCTCCGTAGTCTTCTGCTGGGCACTAACCTGCTGGAGAACGTTTCCAGCAATTCGACAAAAATTGTCCTGAGCATCTACAGGCGGTAGAGCAATTTCCAGAGCCGAAATGTCTTTTTGGTTTAGGCTCGCTTGATTGACTGCTCGCTTGCACCGTTGCCTGTAGGCAGCCCTTACTGAGTCAGTGTTGAGCACTGCGAAAAGATACTCGGGCTGCACCCGTCTTCTATCCGGGCGCATCAGAAGAAGGTTCATCCCGTGAATCAGCGGATCGGGTTGGCCTTTGTAAATCGCTGTCTTCCCGATGTGAGTTTCGCTGTTGATATGACTAAACAGAATATCGCCTGTCTCCATGCGCCACTTCGCAAGTTCGTAATCGTCAAGTTCAACATATCGGACACGGTCAGGGTTGATGATGCCAGATGAGATGGTCTCGATTCGCGTGACGGGATAGCCCCGGTTATCCTGGTTCTGTTCCGTTGTCGTGCCATTGCGAAGGAACGTAAGCAGGTTTCCAACTTCTTCAGTTGGAAATCCACGCGGGTTTGCCAGCGGATCGCCGAACATCTTATAAAAGAGCGCGGGGAGAATCCGGGCGGCTTTGGCGTCGGCCTCAGCGCACTTCTTGCGCAGCGCATCAGCCTGATCGAGTATTTCGACAATACGGTGTTGCTCGGAGAGGGCGGGCAGAGGAACTTTAAATTTCTTTAGCGCGGTCTTGGTAACTTCTTTGAAAGTCGTTG
>CAYNJT010000146.1:0-2832 GCA_964397625.1 uncultured Leptolinea sp.
AAATTTCGGATTATTGTTACGTGCTGGAAACGGGCTCCATCGCTTTTGAAGGCGTGAGTAAAGCATTGATGGAAAATGACACAATTGCCAGGGCTTACCTGGGCGAATCCATCTAACCTTTAGGCTGCTTAAATCTACCTCCCTATGGATCACCCTGCGTTTTTCGCAGGGTGATTTAATACTAAAACAAAGGTATTTTCCGATGTTCAAAATGCATCCGGTCATATGACAGATATCGGAATCTTGCCCCTCTAAGTAGTATATAATCCACTTTCAGGTCTGGTACAGAATAATTCTCACTTAAAAATACACGAATAAACGATTTTCTTTTCAGATTGGAATAATCACCACCATGTCTATGTTAACCAAAGAGAAAAAAATTAGGACCTTACTCTCCTGTGTTTTTTTCTTCTCGGGATTCGCCTCTCTGGCCTACCAGGTGGTCTGGCAGCGTTTATTAACCATGCACTACGGGATAGGTTCCATCTCGACTACGCTGATCGTAGGGGTTTACATGGCTGGTCTCGGGATCGGAAGTTGGGTAGGCGGCTTGCTGGCTGAACGGGTTAAAAAACAGGTTGAATTGTATTTCTGGGTGGAACTGGGAATTGGAATTTTCGGTATGTTCAGCCTTTCGTTTATCGACTTGTTGGGGAAACAGACCGCGGGCAGTTCGTATTTCTTATCCGGTTTGTATATGTTTATATTCCTTTGCATACCTACATTTTTAATGGGAATCACCCTTCCCTTGTTAACCAAAATCTTCAGCCGATTCAGCAAGGATTTTCTCGGCAACGTCAGTTTTCTTTATTTCATCAACACTATTGGCGCCTCTTTGGGGGCATTGATCACCAGCTATGCCCTCATCTCATTTTGGGGGATGGATACCGCCGTATATCTGGCTGTGGCCATTGACTTTATTCTAGCGTTGCTGATTTGGATATCCAGCCGTTTGACAAAAGAAAGTTCAGAAAATTCGGAAAGAATTGATGAAGGATATAGACGGGATGGTGGATTGGGGTATTGGGCATACCTGGTGATATTCATTACCGGTTTTCTTGCCATGGGGTATGAGATTCTCTGGTACCGTTTGATAGGAGTACTGGTGAAAGACTCTCCCTATGCTTTTTCAACTACATTGTCAGTGTATTTATTGGGGGTTGCCCTTGGCAGTCTTACAGTCAACCGCCGGCTGGCTCATCATCCTGAAACCAATCGGAAAAACCTGTTCTTTCTAATCCAATTTTTGATTGGTTTTTACATAGTCTCCAGCCTTACCGCTTTCTATTTCCTTACGAAAAATACTGGTTTCTCCCAGATAGTACAGCTTTCTTTTAATAATTATCTACACCCCGATCCGCTGCTTCTGAATTACCTGCCCAGGCATATGCCGCCTTCTTCCATCATCTACTCATATCTGGATATTTTCTTCTGGCCTTTCCTTTTCCTTTTCATTCCTACTTTCCTCATGGGAGCGGGATTCCCTCTGGCTTCTTCACTCGCGGTAACTAGGGAAAATGAAGAAGGCAAAACAGTTGGAATGGTCTACCTGTTCAATATTGCCGGAAATGTATCCGGATCCATCCTCACCGGTTTTATTGTCTTGCCGTTTCTGGGCAGTGAACAGTCCTTCCTTGTGATGGCGTTCATCAGCATCTGCGGCCTTTGGTTTGTGGATTACAAGATAAAAAGCAAGCCTGCCAACCTCTCAAAGATGTTGGTCATAGTCGTAACCATGGTGCTGTCCATTATTTTCTTTCCACAAAGGGGTGAGGTTTACCGGGTGATCCATCCGCCGGTAGACGCGGGAACCACACAGGTTATCAACGAAGGAATGGACGCGGTGGTTGTGTCCTACCATCAAAATGGGCCAACCACAGATTACATCAACGGACAGGAGCATGGCCGGTTTGGCACCGTCTGGTATAACGCGTGGGTGACAGAAGCGGCTATTTACGCCCCTTCATTAAAAAATGTCCTGGTTATTGGGTTCGGATCAGGTACATTTCCGGCTATTCTTGAAAACATTGATGATGTAGAAAAAATGACTGTAGTTGAATTATGCCCAACCCTTATCTTGAATCAGAAAGATATTCCTTTTTATAAAGACATGCTGGCAGATCCCCGCATGAATCTGGTGATTGAAGACGGCCGGCGGTTTCTTCTGCAGAACCAGGAGAAATTTGACATGATCTTGATGGATCCTGTCCGCACCACAACATCGCATGCCAATAATCTTCATTCCAGGCAGTTTTTTGAATTAACCCGAAGTCACCTGGCTCCCGGGGGAGTGTTATTAATTGGCGGCTTAAATGAAGAACGGGTGGTATCAAAGACCATCGCTTCAGTATATAAGAACATCCGGGTCTATGACCTTTTTACTGTTGCCTCTGACGCACCGTTGAATAAAGACCCCGGTAGAGAAAACCAGATCTATGCTTCGCTTTCAAATAAAATACGAGACGAAGTGATAGCATATGTAAATTCGAATTACCGGGGAGATCAAAACTTTATCGCGAAAGTCTCAGCCACGTACCCCGTCAATGAGGCATGGAAACCCATCACGGAATATTACCTGGGAATGAAGGTCAAAGAGAGAACGCGCATATACGTCCATGATCCAGAATAATTTGATTCAACGTCAATTGCCTTCACTATTGGAATGCAATAGTGATTGTACAGATAAAAACGTATGGTTTGTGAAAGTAACCTATCTCAAAAAAGTTTTATCTAGATAAACTTGCGTTCTATTCTGATTGCGTCATAAAATAGAACTCATGACAACACGAGCCGGAGCAACTGGATTAATCACCGGACTGGTTATTACATTGG
>CAYNJT010000147.1:0-1165 GCA_964397625.1 uncultured Leptolinea sp.
GTGGTGATTTTTATATTGAACCAGTTGATCGGCAGCAATTACCTATTTATCGCCCACAAGCCCGAAACCGCCTCGTTGATGGATGTTTTGCCGCCCTGGCCCTGGTATATTCTGGTGTTGGAAGCAATGGCTCTGGTGATGTGCCTGTTATTATATTTACCCTTTATCGTCCGCGATGCAAAGAAATATTCTGTTGCACCCGTAGAAGGAGGATGAATCACTAAAGTTTATTCACTGACAACCGATAACAAGTTCATGAATATTTCATCTGCAAGCTTAAGTGATTCTTTGTCGTCTCTGTCAAGCGGAATGGCTTCAGAGAATATCCAGCTTCAACTCGCAGTAGCGGTGATGAAGCAAGCCCAGGACCAACAAGAGCTTGCCGGGCAGGCGCTTGTTTCCATGATCAACCAGGCGTCTTCAATTGACGGCACCGGACGGTTAGTGAATCTGGCTGTCTAGGTTGTAGTCAATAGCAAGACTTAACCGTTCATCCCGGTTGCCTGGTTGCCGGGATGTTTCGTTTAAAGGTGAGGGTTATCATATTATGAAAGCTATTCTTTTTATCTTGTTTAGCATACCGGTTATTTGGATTTCCCGAGATTCGATGAGCGATCCAAAGAAGCATGGTTTCTTTCGTTTTTTTGCTTTTGAAGGGATCATCCTATTGATCCTCGATAATGCGAGCAAGTGGTTTAGAAACCCTTTTTCTGCATTTCAACTTTTTTCCTGGATTATCTTGATCGCCTCGCTTTGTCTGGCGATTTATGGCTTCATCTTATTGCGTCTGAGGGGAAAACCCGTAGGGAGTTTCGAAGATACCACACAACTGGTAGTCACAGGCGTTTACCGCTATATCCGCCACCCACTTTACGCCTCGGTTCTTTATCTGGGAATAGGAGCATTTCTCAAATCGGTGACGCTGACTTCAACGGGTCTCATTCTCGCTATAAGCGCATTTCTTTACGCCACTGCCCGAGTGGAAGAAGAAGAGAATATCAAACATTTTGGGCAGGCATATACCGAATATATGAGGACTACCAAGATGTTCATCCCATGGGTGTTTTGAGGGGAGAAGAGGAATTCGAGAACAGAGAATTGAGAGCAGAGAATCGAGAATGGGTATTCGTTATTAGGTATAAGTTGCCATACCGGGTTGAAAAAC
>CAYNJT010000147.1:1175-2806 GCA_964397625.1 uncultured Leptolinea sp.
TGAAGATATTTTCTAACCACCTGACACTTTTATTCAGCGATAGGAACATAGGGTAATTCGAATGTGAAGAGCCTTAGTAAAGCATTTTTCTATGAAGCGGAAACTGATATGAATAATGCTCAAATCACGCTGATCAACTCAATAAATCAGTGCACGCCTGTCATAGTGAATAGCTTACGTTCCTGTGGAGATCAACCAAGCATAGAGTAATGCCACTGCCAAAGTCAGACGCGATAACCGATCAAAATGTCGAAAAAGGGTACGCTCCAATCCCGGAACCGGATGGCCGGATTCTCCAACATCCAACTCAAGCGATGGTTGGTGCTTAGCAGCTTCGCCGAACCAGGAATCTTTCCGGCAATGCGGCTTAAGCAGACCGAGAGGCTATGGTAAATGCCAACGAGAAGCCACGCAAAGTTGTGGATTTGTGTAATACGTTGGAAGGGACGCAATTCCTGTATCCGCTGAAGCCAGGTATGATAAAGAGAGTTGGTTGGCATGCTGCTGATCTTCCGTTGAGCATATTCTATCGGAAGAACTACCTTAATCGGCATTTCTTTGCCGATCAACTATTCTTTGTTAAAGTTAGAAGTTACGCAGTTGGCATGGGACATGCAAAACATAAGGTATGAACCCACCCAAATGTGACGAAATGGATTACATCAACTTTCTGATTGCAGCGCAAAACGTATTTAGTAGTGTGGAAGCTTCTCAAACACATCCGGCTGAAGGAGATGCACCAGCGCATGATGCCTACACGCGACTGCTGAAGCGATTGCCGCCGGATAGTGAGGCACTGTGGCAAGAAGTGAAGCCGTTGGTAGAACGACGCGTAGGAGTAATAGTCATCGATGATTCGACGCTTGACAAACCCTATGCATCGCAAATGGCGCTGGTTACTCGACACTGGTCCGGAAAACAACACGCCGTAGTGCAGGGCATCAACTTGATTTCGCTGGTTTGGACGGATCGTGAATGTCGATTGCCATGTGATTTCCGACTTTACAACAAGGTTGAGGATGGTTTGAGTAAAAATGATCACTTTCAACAGATGATCGAACAGGCCAAGCACCGCGGGTTTGACCCGGAATTGGTTGCGTTTGACAGTTGGTATAGTGGATTGCCTAATCTCAAACTGCTGCGCAGCTTTAACTGGCACTGGCTGACACAATTTAAGAGCAATCGTGAGGTCAGCATTGATCGCAGTGGCAACCGTGCAATCAGTGAGATCTTCATTCCAGCGCATGGATGTTTGGTTCACATCAAAGGCTATGGCTGGGTCAAGGTTTTTCGGACAGTCGGCACAAACGGCGACGCGGAATACTGGGCAACCAGCCGTCTGGACATGACCATTGAGCAGGCTGCTTTCTATGCCCTGGATGCCTGGCAAATTGAAGTTTATCATCGTGGTCTCAAACAGTTTACCGGAGTTGAACGTGGTCAGTACCGGATCGAAGCCTCGCAACGCAATCATATCGGTTTGGCAGTCCGAGCATTTGTTCGTCTGGAAGTTCATCGACTTCGAACTGGTGTATCCTGGTTTGAAGCCAAGACGAGCATTATCCGTTCTGCAATACGTTCGTATTTGGTTCATCCAACCATCACTCTTTGTTCAACTGCGTAAGTCCTAA
>CAYNJT010000148.1:0-2635 GCA_964397625.1 uncultured Leptolinea sp.
TCGTGATGAACACAGAGGAAGAATTACGCACCGCCTTTCGGGAGTATCAGGAAGGGACGTTTATTAAGAAACACTGATTTAGCAGTACACTATTTGAAAAAAATCCAGGTGGATGCGGCAATTTCCATCTCTCATAATTAGAAATTTGCAGGTGGGGATATGAATAAAAAAAATGGTTTGAAGCAACAGGTTTCCTGTTTACTTGTTTTCCTCTTAGCCATTTTGGCTGTTTTTTTCCTCCAGGCCAGTTCATTACCGGATCCTCACATCAATATCCAATCGACGGATCAAGCGACCGTCACCCCACGTCCTGACATCACCATCAGCGGTGTGGTAAAAGGAGAGAACGGTCAGCCTTTACGGACATACATATCCATCAACTCAGGGATGCATGAGCCATTGGGAAACGTCATGTCTGACAAAAATGGGAAATACTCCATCCAGGTACCTTTTCGAAAGGGTTACATAGTCAATGCCCAGGAAGCGGATGGGCGTTTGACCTTCGGACAGGATGTGATTCCGACCGGGTATCTAGATCAGGACAAAGTGGTCATGTCGGATTCTGGGAGTGCCCTGGTAGCCGATTTTACTATGCAACCGGCAGGAGCCATCTGGATGGAAACATACGACGCGAATGGCAAGTATCTGTTCCGCCAGGATGTCAATAATAATAACTGGCGCGTGGCGATCTATCCGCTGGGCGAACCGCCTACATCCCGCCCATTGCAATATACCAATCATCAAGCCAATACCTTCTGGGGTTGGCGTAATGGTAGTGAGAAGAATCATACGGTTCTATTGATTCCACCCGATAAACCGGTTGAAATCTGGATCGATTATCATGTTTCCGGGGTCGGTAATACCTTTATCCGCATGGACAATGATGGCAAGGGTTATGCCGAAAAAAAAGGCGGGGTTTTAAGGGTCAACTTCCTGTTTGATGCAGCCAAGACTGAATACAGGCTTTACGATCAACGTATCGCCCAGTTCTTATCGAAAGGGTACACTTTTCCCAACGACATCACCAATTGGAAGGATGAAGCCGGGAAGTTGTTGAAAGCGATGACCGATGACTGCACAAAGAAAAACTTCGGACCCTGTATAGCTGCGGCCAACAATGTATTAACCCAGACCCTGAAGGCTCGTGAAGAAGCTATCCTACAGGTGGCACAGCAGGATATTGAGAAATATCGAAAACAGGATGTGAAAATTCAGATCTCGGATTGTGATGGCTCTCCCGCAATCGGCGTATCGGTAGTCTATGAACAACAGACTCACGATTTTATCCTTGGCGTCGGCTGGCCAGAAAATAATCAACTGCCTGTACTAAAGGAGGCAGGATTCAATGGTGCCATCCAGGAAGCCTGGTGGGGTGAGGTCATTTCAGAAAGCGGGACGTATGATTACCATAACGAACGATTTGATCCAATTATCCGGCAGGGAATGGATATTGTGATGCACACTGGAGTGTGGATCACTCCAATCTCCAATCCAAATTGGCACTTCGTTCCCCGAAATATCTTGAATTTGACCCCTCTGGAAATTGCAAATCTGGCCCGGGATTTCAGCGCAAAAATGACCGGACATTACCGCGGCCAGATGTCAATTTTCGATGTCTACAACGAGCCCCAGAATGCGTTTTTTGTCAGACATTTCTCGATGGATGATGTAGTGAATATCGCGGCCGCCTCCGCCGAAGGAGCCAGTCATGGCGCTCCGGATGTACCAACATACATCAATTTTTATTTCGCCTATCTGGGTGGAGATTTGTCCTGGGTTGCCAATGCTTTCAATGATGACTATCCACCTCCTGAAGAAATATTGAAAGCGATCATAAAGAAAAATGTTCGTTTTGATAATATCGGTCTTGAATTCTACAATGACCCTTCCATCGATTTCGGGATCTATAACGATACGATCGAGCATTACAGTCATTTTGGAAAAAATGTTTTTATTTCGGAGCTTTCCTATAATGGGAACTGGCGGGATGGAAACACAGATCAAAATACTGCGGATTGGGCAAAATATGCCTACACTATTGCTTTCAGCAAACCATATGTGACCGGTGTGACCTGGATCCCGGGAAATAATTCGGGTTCGCCTGGATATTTGTTCAATTCCAACGGCGATCCTCGACCCGTAGTAGATTCAATCGGAAATTTAATTCATACCTGGACAACGTCGGGAAAAGGTAATACCAATGCACAGGGAGAATTAACATTTCGTGGATTCTCCGGTCAATATGAAATTCGCTGGATTGACCCGCTAGGTTCAGAAAAAATATCAAAGGTCCATGTCAGCCAAGGTACCCAAAATGATTTAATCCTTAAGCCTTCATCGTGTCCAGTATCTGCACCCTGACATTAACCAGTAAATAGAACTCTCCCATTGCCGTTGATAAAAAAGAACAACAAAAATTCAGCCAAAGCTTGATGCAACCTTTTTGACATGGTTCTGTACGGCATCTTGAATACTATAACAAAATGGGTCATACTTATTGAAGGATATTATTGGTTTTTTCCGAAGGAGCGGTATATGGAACTGGACTACCTGGCTGAAGCGGCTATTACGATAAATGTTCCAGTCAAGCGTGTCTGGCACGCGCTCATCACTCCCGGCGATATCAAACACTACA
>CAYNJT010000149.1:0-2629 GCA_964397625.1 uncultured Leptolinea sp.
CGTACATTACCGCGCAGATCATCCTGCAGCTGCTTGTACCCATCATCCCCGCACTGGAACGCAGGTTGAAAGAGAACCCGCGCGAAGGCCAGGCCTGGATGGAAAAATGGACCGTTATTCTGACCATCCCCATGGCTGCCCTGTCAGCCATCGGCCAGATCAACATCTTCAATTCGATGTTGGGCGGTGGAGTTTCCGTACTGAAGAACTACGGCTTTACCGGTGCCGCCTTGATCCCAACATTGGCCACATTGATCAGCATGATCGCCGGTACCATGGTGGGTATCTGGCTGGGACAGCTGATCTCTGAGTATGGTATTCCCAATCAGGGTCTCTCACTGATTATCTTTGCCGGTATTGTTTCCCGTATGCCGGCAAACCTGGGCCGTGTACTTGCCGATGAAACCAATGGCTGGTGGATGTTCGTAGTGATCGTCTTGATCCTGCTGCTGACCATCTTCGCTATTGTGTTCGTACAACAGGGACGCCGCAACGTGCCGGTGCTCTTCCCTGGAAGGCGCATTGGAAATCGCATGTCTATGCCGGTTACCAGCAAACTGCCTCTTATGGTCAATATGGCCGGAATGATCCCCTTGATCTTTGCCCAATCCATTTTGACTTTCCCCGCGATCGTTTCATCATACTTTATGAGTGAAAAGACTGTGGAATGGCTGCGCAATTTCGCCACCGGTGTGTATCACACCTTTGGCGGCGGTAATGCCTGGTATGCCGTTTTGTACTTCATCATGGTAGTTCTGTTTACGTTCTTCTATACCGATGTTTTGTTTACACAGCAGAACTATGGTGAGAATTTGAAGAAACAGGGCGCTCAGATCCCCGGTGTTGTTCGCGGCGGACCGACACAGAAATATCTCTCTAAAGTTCAACGGCGCATCACCCTTCCCGGAGCTGTCTTCCTGGGTCTGGTGGCGGTACTTCCGTATATTGTTGGAGCCATCCTGCCTTCAGGCGCGGCTTCTTCCTCAGGATTGTTGCTGGTGTCATCCGCCGGTTTGTTGATCGTCGTTGGTGTTGTGCGTGACACATTCACCATCATCGAGACTGAATTGAAATTGCACGGCTACGACGAGAGCTTGATCAAGGGATAGGTAAAGATATGCCATCATATATCGTTTTACTGGGCCCTCCCGGGGCTGGCAAAGGCACTCAGGCCGAGTTGATCTCTGAAAAACTTGGTCTGGCCCACATTTCCTCCGGTGATATCTTCCGCGAGAACCTTAAGAATCAAACAGAATTGGGAAAAAAAGCCCAGGTCTTCATGAATAAGGGCGAACTGGTTCCCGATGATCTAACCATCGAAATGATCAAAGACCGCCTGCAACGCGATGACTGCAAAGCCGGAGCGTTGCTGGACGGTTTCCCGCGTACACCCGCACAGGCGGAAGCTCTGGGGAAAATGCTTTCCACGTGGAATGGCAAGGTGGAATGTGTTCCGTACATTTCTGTTCCCCCTCAGGAACTGATAGGACGCCTTAGCGGCCGCTGGACCTGCAAAGGGCAGGGGCATGTGTACCACGAGAAATTTAATCCGCCGAAGAAAGCCGGTGTCTGCGATATCGATGGTTCAGAACTCTACCAGCGTGAAGATGACCAGGCTGCCACGGTTGAACGACGTATCAAGGTATACCTGGAACAAACCACTCCATTGATTGATTACTATCGAAAAGAAGGCGTATTGGCTGAAGTTGATGGCACACTGCCCATCGATCAGGTCACTGCGTTGTTATTGAAAGCCATTCAAAAAGGTTAATGTTGGTATGAGTTGGGATCGTGTTTTGACCATCAAAACCTCGGAAGAACTTGCCATCATGCGGCAGGCAGGCCGGATCAACGCCGAAGCGCTCGCGGCTGCGCGCGCGGCGATCCGCCCCGGGGCCACGACGGCCGATCTCAACGCAGCAGCAGAGGAAGTGCTTAAAAAGTACGGCTGCTATTCACCTTTTTTGAATTATCCTGGTCCATATCCCTATCCGGCCAGCACTAATGTAAGTATCAATGAAGAAATGGTGCATGGCATCCCTGGTACTCGCAAGTTGAAAGAAGGGGATATTGTTTCTGTAGATTGCGGCACTGTTTTTGAAGGCTGGGTTGCCGATGCCGCGTTTACTGCCGGAGTGGGTGAAATTTCGCAGCAGGCTCAGAAGATCATCAATGTGACCCATGAAGCTCTGAAGATCGGAATTTCAAAAATGGTTGACGGTAACACCACAGGTGATATCGGCAACGCGATTGAGAAATATGTTCGCAGCCAGGGAATGTATGTCACCCATACCTATACCGGACACGGGGTAGGGCGGCGCATGCACGAAGGACCGCAGGCGCCTAATTACGGGCGACCGCGGCAGGGCACGCAGCTCCGAAACGGTATGACCATTGCGCTGGAGCCCATGGTCTTGATCGGCACTTCGGAAACCCGGGTAATGCCGGACGAGTGGACAGTAGTCTCGGCCGATCGATCTTTGACAGCCCACTTTGAACACACCACGGCCATTACACCCAATGGCCCGGTGGTTTTAACCGTGCTGGAAAATGATCCTGACTATGGACTCGATACGACAAAGCAGTTATAATCATTACTTTGTCGCAACTTTGCAATTATGAGAAGGAG
>CAYNJT010000150.1:0-2605 GCA_964397625.1 uncultured Leptolinea sp.
GACGAGATAGATATTTTTGATCTTCTGAGCTTAATAAAACCTTTTGGAGCAAATCAGGGCGGCGTTGAAAAGTGCGTAACAGGGCCTGTTCACGCCGCCAACGGTTGATTTCCGCATGGTTGCCTGACAGAAGAACTTCAGGGACTCGCCATGAACGGAATTCAGGCGGCCGCGTATATTGTGGGTATTCGAGCAGTCCCGAAGCGTGTGAATCATCCATTGCCCCGGTGGGATCGCCTAATGCTCCGGGAATCAAACGGGTGAGTGCATCAAGCATCACCAGAGCAGGAAGTTCTCCGCCTGTCAATACATAATCACCAATTGATATCTCATCAGTCACAAGATGTTGGCGAATCCGTTCATCAATTCCTTCGTAATGACCGCAAATCAAGGCGAGGTGTGTTTCTTTGACCAGCTCCTGCGCTACTTCTTGCGTAAAGGTACGGCCTTGAGGAGTAAGCAATATAATTGGACATTGTGGTAAAACTCCCAGAATACTCTCTACAGCAGTAAAGAGCGGTTCAGGTTTCATTACCATCCCGCCGCCTCCTCCATAAGGCATATCGTCGGTGACATGATGGCGATCGGTAGCCCAATCGCGAATGTTGTATAAGTTGACTTCGACCAGGTGGTTTTGTCTGGCGCGTTTGATAATGCTCGAATCAATATAAGGTAAAAAAACCTCTGGAAAAAGGGTAAATATGTCGAAAAGCATAGGATGATTCTAGCCTGAAGGAAGATGATGCGCAAGTGGATGTGGTGACCCCATAAAACTGGACGCCAACGAAAGGGAGAAGTAAGATAACAGGAAGGAGACCAAATGGGAAATTTACATCGCGGTTATACCCTGAAATTTAAAGTTCGGGTTGTACCGGAACTACTCAGCAGCAAGCATACGCTGGTGGAAGCCAGTCGAGAATACAAAATCAAGGATAGTGTCATCTCACACTGGCGGCAAGAATTTCTGGAGCGGACGCCACAAATATTTGAAAGCTGCCCCTCACACCCTATCGGGTATATATCCAATCAGAAATATTTATTTAGCGAGAGAACCATTTAATAGTGGTTACTGTATCAAAAGTCCATAGATTTGGGAAAGAGAGAGACATATCCATGAACGATCTTGCGTAGGTTGTTCACCCAAGGCTTGTCGTGGTCAGGACCGTGCAGGATTGGCATAGTTTTATAAAGTACCTCCGAATATTCTACATCGAGTTTCTGGACACGATGAACAGATTTAGTGGGAACCGATAATGGATAATACCTATAAGAATATTGTTTGAGCGCATCGCAGTTACGACATAATGCCAGCATTGCTCTCAATCCTCGTAGGCGCCAGGAACACCCCCAGCCTTTCATGCGGTGAACCACCAGTTTGTCTACATTACCTTCAATGCCACCTAGATAAGCTGGAAGGTCAACTCCGCGGTATTCCAAGTCCAGCAAACCATCTTGATTATTGTGTATGTAGCTATAGAATTCTTTGAGTCTCTGTCTCTCTTTACCGTCAGATTGCTCAATACGTTGCCTCAGTTCTTTGCTGACCGAAGAAAACCCTTTGTGCCGCAGCTGAGTCACAATCTGATCAGCTTCAGCCTGGCAATGGAATGTTCGTCTGGCTGCTCTACGTAAATGGAATCGATCCAGTATGAACTCCTGGGGTAATTCCATGCGATCAAAACTGTGCCGTACCCATTGATTACCATCACCTCCGCTAATCAACATCTTTGTCTCACTGAGGTCGTAGTAGAGATGGGCTTCACGTACGATTTGCTCTTGCCACTGCTCGGAATTCAATCCGATTGCTGTAATACAACACTTGTTTTCAAATCGATAACGATCTTTCCCGATCTGTTTTCGACCTGTGCTCATAATTGCCACTCTCACTTCTGCCGATCTTTGCTTTTCTCGTTGCAAATGCACCCAAACTCCGTCGCTCTCGCCATATAGTACAGGCGCTTTAATCTTTCCTGCTTCAATGGGTTCCCCATGTTCAAATATTCGTCTTCTTTCTGCTTCTTCTCCGTCTGCTATTCGATTCCCAATATCCCACGCCATCCGCTGTACTGCGCTGTGACTGATCGGCGTCTTGATCAACCAACTTAGCTGGCTTGCTGCCAGCCGATAGGTTCCTATGCAGGCTAACGAGGCTCCCATTTCCTGAACTCGTCCACTCATGCGGCCATATTTTTTGATTCCTAACAGTTCATCAACCGGCTTTCTGCGCTTTTGATTTTCGTCTAGATAGATCCGTCTTTTGTATCTCATTTCACCCAGGCTACTTACCAACCAGCGTTCTTCTGTTCCCACATTCCGCCAGCCTTTGGGTTTCCTTTCGGCTACCTGATTATCAACTTCGTTCAATACCATTTTTAGCATTTCTTGTCCTGTGGCAATTGCTATTCTTTGAAGTGTTTCTTCGATGTTTTCAAAGTTTATTATTTCTTCAAATTCTTTCTCGCATTTGGCCACTTTTATGGTTATACTGATATGGACAGCTTCGTCTGTCATTGAGAGTTCCTTTCTCTGTTGTGGTTGCCAACTTCAATATTGACTGGGACTCTCTCTTTTTGCAATCCTTTCTATGGGAATTTGTGACTGTAAC
>CAYNJT010000151.1:0-2601 GCA_964397625.1 uncultured Leptolinea sp.
TGTCAATATACACACGTAAATGTACCACCAATCTTCAGCCACAGTACGCCACCGAATCATCAGCAACAATGTACCACTTTCGCGGTGGGTAAGAGTGCAAGGTGGCTCAATTGTCAGTGTGGTTTTAGGTCATAGGTGCCTCCTCCATCAGGCGTGCCCTGTTCTGTGCGCGAAATGAAGTACCGCGGATAATGATGACCTCGGCACGATCCAGCAAGCGATCCAACCCGGCCGAAGCCAGAAGAGGATCCAAAAACAGGTCAGGCCATTCATTCGGGGCACGATTGCTGGTGAGCAAAATACTTCCACGTTCGTAGCGCTCGTTGATCACATCGTACAGATCTTCAGGGCCTGGTTTCTGAATGGGTTTCAAGCCAAAATCATCCAGAATGAGTAAATCGGGGCGCAAATAATTACCCAGCCTGCGTTCCCAGGAACCATCAGCGCGGCCGCCGTTGAGGTGCTGGAGCATTTTTTGGACGCTCACAAAAAGCACATCCAGGCCCTGCCGCACAGCTTCCTGTCCAAGCGCCTGGGCCAGGTGTGTTTTTCCCACGCCACTTGGGCCGCAGATGAGCAAATTGCGGTGCTGGCGTAAATATTCACAAGAGGCCAATTGCAGAATTTGCTGGCGGTTGAGGTTCGGATTGAATTGGAAGTCAAACCCTTCAATGGTTTTGGTGGTATTGAGGGTGCTGCGGCGCAGGCGCATGCTTAACTGCTTTTGAGCGCGGCGTTCGGTTTCATCTTCCAGAAGACGGGAAAGAAAATCCATGTAAGACCACTGGCTGTCAATCGCCTGGCGGTTGCGTGCTTCAAGGGTTTCCATCACACCCGACATACGCAGTTGGCGGAGTTGGTTGGAGAGCTGGGGTTTTAGTTCCATGATGGCACCTCCGCTAAAACGCCCACCAGTTCAGAGGTTGGGCGCAAAAAAGTACATGCGGGCGGTATTTGAATCGGTATGGGAGGATCTTCCTGATCCAAATTGTGCTTCAAGATACCTTTTATCGTCTTGTAGGCCGGATCGCCATAGTCCAGAGCCCGCTGGCAGGCATCATTCAGGCGTTTGCTGCCGTATTTTTCACTCAGACGCAGCAATCTGCCCGCCTGGTGGATGCGGTCCAGTACAGGGTCGGCCAGAATTTGCTCAACAGCCTTTTGAACCGCCAGCCCCAGGTCCTCTGCTTGAGCCAGGCAGCTTTCGCGAGTGCGCTCAAGGCCGGGCAGTTTTTCCGGGGGATAATGGTCGTGGTGTGTCCGCCGTGTTCCTGGTTGGGTGGCCCGCTCATGGGTGGCCACCAACTCATATTTTCCGTTGAAGATACGCACCTGCCGTGTACCAGCGCACACCCACAAGCTTTGTCCCACCAAACGGAATGGCGCCGAATAGTAAGACCCATCAAAAACTACATGACAGTCTCGATGCAGCTTGCTCTTTTTCCAGATCGCCAGGAGTCACCGGGAGTGTTTTCAGCCGTTTTTTCTCAATTTCTTCAAAGCGGCGGCGCGGCTGTTCTTTGGTGGTGCCGTGGATGCGCATCCCGGCTTCTTCTTCGCACCATTTACGCACTTCCCGGTTGCCTTGTACCAGGCTCATTGGCCCTCTTCCGCCCATAAATCGCCCCTGAACATAGCTTACTCCACCTTCCACCTTGCCCTTATGCTGAGGTGTCGCCGGGCGGCAGGGCAGAATCAGGAACCCATAGTGTTCGGCACATTCCCGATAGGCCATCTGCACCTGCGGATCGTCCCAAACCGCCTGGGTAATCCCGCTTTTCAGGTTGTCGATCACCAAACGCCGTGGCACCCCTCCAAAAAATTTCAATGCATTGCGGTGGCAACGCAGCCAAGTTTCCACTTTCTGGTTAAAACAAATTCCACATAAGCGTACCGGCTCCAGCCCAACACCATGACAAATGCCCAGGTTTTGCGTAAATTGCCTTCCCCATCCCGCATCATGCCCACATAGCCGAAATCGATCTCCGCTTCTTCCCCTGGCTGACATTCCTTACGTGTGTAGGTTTCCACTTCTTTCGGCTCTATTTTTCGCGCCAGCCGCAGAACTGACATATAACTCCCTGTGTATCCCTGATCTTTCAGTCGGTCATAAATCGCTGTTACTTTTACTTTTTCCTTGAGTAATTCTTCGATCCTGGCTCGAAATGGGTCCGCTCTTGAACTGTTTTGAGGAGGTATTTTTTCTGGCATAGTGTAATCCAGTGCTTTGAGCAAGCTTTCATGATTCGGCAGTTCCCCTTCCAGGTATCCCTGCTCTTTTCCCCATTCCCGGTATCTTTTTACCGTTCGCCGGTCTATTTCCAGGTCTTTGGCTATTTGCCGGTCACTTCGACCTTCTCGTATGTGCCGGATCAATTCCCGTATTTCCATAAGTTTCAGCCTTCTTTCTGACATGGTTCCTCCTGGCTGTTTTTTTTGTCTGCCAGAAGGTTAATCCGTTTTTACCGCATCGGAAAGTGGTACATCGTTGCTGAAGATTTATGGCGTAGTCTGGGTGTTGATTAGTGGCGTAGTGTTGCTGTTGATTCCTGGTACATCTTTGCTGTTTATCTCTGGCACATTATAGGGTGTTTAGTGACA
>CAYNJT010000152.1:0-2574 GCA_964397625.1 uncultured Leptolinea sp.
GCAGGGCATGGAATGGATCCACAATCCCATGACAAACACGTTAGCATGGCCCAAACGATTGCGGATTGTAAAGCTCTACTTTGTGGCGGTATGGGCATGGGGGCTTATGAAAGCATGCGCCGTTTAAATATCCAACCCGTGGTAACGGATCTGAGCGATATCGATGAAGCTGTTCAAGCGTTTATTGACGGCAAGCTCATTGACCACACAGAATTGTTGCACTAAATCAGATTTGGTATGAAACGACTTCAAAACAAATTGTGGGTGAATTTCCTCCTACTGGCTGTTTTTCTTCTCAGTCTTGCCAACTGGACAACTCCGGTGCGGGCACAAACGCCCGTACCGGTAAATCCAGTTTACATCTACCTGTTCTGGGGAGATGGTTGCCCGCACTGCGCAAAAGCTAAGCCATATTTTGAAAATTTGGCCGCCGCTTACCCTGAAATACAGTTGCGTACTTACGAAGTTTATTATGATGCAGGGAATCAAAAATTATTTTCTCTCATGGCGGAGAAATATGGACTGGAGCAGTTGGCCGTTCCTACCATTTTTATTGGAGAAAAATATTTACAAGGTTATTCGGAAGAATATAACTCAAGTATTGAAGCCGTTGTTGTTCAATGTATTCAAAATGATTGCGGAGACCCTGGCCTCGGTGTAATCGATACGACAGGATTGATTATATCCACCCCTGCTCCGTCCATGCGAATGACGCCCACCCCACCACCCGAGGTGACTGAGACATCCATACCCACGCAATCGGATAGCACCTTCAATGATCCATCTGGCAACTTGAATCTATCTCCCGGTCTGGAAATCCCCATATTAGGGAAATTAGACCTTGACTCTAAGTCACCTATTATCACCACGGCACTAATTGCATTGGTGGATGGTTTTAATCCCTGCTCTTTGTGGGTATTGACAATGCTTCTCGCATTGACGCTTCATACGGGATCCCGAAAAAAAGTTTTCATCATTGGTATCCTTTTTTTGACTGTTACCGCAGGTATCTACGCCCTGTTCATTGCCGGGTTATTCAGCATTTTTAAGATCACCAGTGCCATGGGATGGATTCGCATCATTGTCGCGTTGATTGCTCTCTTCTTTGCATTGGTAAATATCAAGGATTACTTCTGGTACAAAGAAGGGATTTCATTCACCATCGCCGATGAAAAAAAGCCGGGTATTTTTAAGAGAATGCGCGCGGTGATGGACGCCAGCCAATCTTTTACCGGATTGGTCGGGGCGACCATTGCATTGGCAGTAGGCGTTTCGATGGTGGAATTTTCTTGTACAGCTGGATTCCCGGTCATCTGGACAAACATTCTCACGGCACAAAAAATCAGCGGGGTTGCTTTTGTCCTGCTTCTTATCATCTATATGGTGATTTATCAACTGGATGAGATGATCATTTTCTTTTCCTCTGTCGCTACCCTAAAAGCCAGCCGGCTTGAGGAAAAACACGGGCGTGTGCTGAAATTGATCAGCGGAACGTTGATGCTTACATTATCCATCATCATGCTGGTCAACCCGGCCTTATTAAACGAACTTTCCAGTTCCCTATTGATATTCGGATTTGCGTTTCTAACCACTTTGGCCATTTGGCTAATACACCGTTATCTCTTTCCCAAATTGGGAATTTACATTGGCTCTGATTTCATCGATAAAAACACCAAAAAACTCGGTTGATCTTCCAGAGACAATCACAGATAGACACCACATAAAAAGGAGTTCTTATGAAACTGATAATTTCCGCCCAGAATCCTTCGCTTGAAAGCCACATCGACAGTCGATTTGGCCGTTCTCCATGGTTAATTCTTTGCAACACTGAAACGAACCAGTGGGAAACCTTTCAAAACCCGGGTGCCAGCCAATCTGGAGGTGCTGGAGTAGCCGCGGCACAGTTTGTGGTGGACCAAAAGGCAGAAGTTGTAATCAGTGGTGATTTTGGCCCGCACGCCGCCAGAGCCTTCCAGGCTGCCAGGATAGAGATGCGGCTTTTTACTGAAACTACAACAACAGTTCAAGAGGCTGTAGATCATTTTAAGAATAATCAACTGCCGAAGTTTCAGTAAACGACTGAACAGGAGGTGTTTATGCAAATTGCAGTCGCCAGCGGAAAAGGTGGTACAGGGAAAACGACCATTGCCACCAGCCTTGCGCTTAGTTTGGCAAGCCTGGCAAAGGTGAGCTATTTCGATTGTGATGTTGAAGCGCCAAACGGGCATTTGTTTCTAAAACCCGCTTTTTCCGAAAGTACCCCGGCAGTCATTCGAATTCCACAAATTCAAAATGAGAAATGCACTGCTTGCGGCAGGTGCGTGGACATCTGCCAATTCCATGCGCTCGCAAAAGTTGGAAAAAACATTCTCGTCTTTCCGCAATTGTGCCATGGTTGTGGAAGTTGTACATGGAATTGTCCTGAAAACGCCATTACTGAAATCCTCAACCCAATTGGAACGTTGGAGAAAGGGCTGGCTCTGGAAAATATTGAATTTTTCCGGGGACAACTGACGATCAGCGAACCTATGCCAACTCCAGTGATTCGACAGTTGAAAAAGTTGGCGCATCCAT
>CAYNJT010000153.1:0-2534 GCA_964397625.1 uncultured Leptolinea sp.
AAACCTCACGTTGTGCCGCGCGATAGCGGTTAAGCAGAAATAAACCTGTTCCACCAAACACAATTGTAAACATACCCCCAAAAAGGATTGCCAGAAGGATGTTCTCAACCATTATTACCTCCCTGAAATTTTTATTCATTATACAGACGAGTTTTTCAGTTGAAAACAGGTGAACCTTTTCCTGATGACAGTCAACCAATTCAATGACCTGACAGTTCCACGCGAATGATCCTTATAAGTATAATTTTTCCATGGCAGTTGATTTAGTAAAAATTCAATCTCTCTCAATCTTCTCCCATATTTCCCGGGCATCTCTGGAAGATCTTTCCTTGCGAATGTTTGAGAGAACCTATATTCTGGGAGAACTCATCCAGATAGAAGGTGAAGAGTGCCAGTGGGTGGGTTTTGTTATTCAGGGAGCTCTTCGTGTTTTCCGCTCGGCACCCAATGGAAGGGAACAAGTGCTTCAAAATCTGGGGCCTGGAATGCAGATCAATGCCATACCCGCGTTGAATGAAGAAAAGGTTCTGAAAGCATCTATCCGGGCGTTGACGCCAGTCAGTCTGTACACACTCGGTGTGGATGATTATCGAAGCTTCTTGCATGCACGAGCGGATTTTGCTTTCGCGACAGCGATGGACTTTGCCAGACGATTGGAACGAATGACCAGCCTAGTGGAGGACCTTTCTCTGCGTTCGGTGCGGGGCCGTCTAGCGCGTTTCCTGCTGGATGAAGCGGACCATGATGCGGTATCGACGCAATGGACGCAAGATGAGATCGCGGCTCGGCTGGGAACCGTGCGTGATGTAGTCGGCCGGACTTTGCGGGGTTTTATGGATTCAGGATTCATCCGTCGCGATGGAAACCGGCTTACGCTTATCAATCGCGCAGAACTTGAAAAAGTCGCTGAAGAATAGAAGTCCGACTTAAGTCGTATGTTTATTCCTCCGAAGTAAGTAATATGAGTAAAGAGATCACAAGGAACGTGAAACATGACTGATCAAAAAGGTACTTTACCGGTCATCAATAAAACCCTATGCACTGGATGCGGAGCCTGTGTGGCGATCTGCCCGAACGGGGCGATAACCGGTGAATTTCCAGGTCATGCAATCTCAGAGCTTTGCACCCGTTGTGCGGAATGCGAAGATATCTGTCCGATGGGCGCCATCACCGTGCCATTTACCATCGGTTGGGCTGAGAGTTGACAACGCCCCAATAAGATAAATTCGACGGAGGAAACCAACCATGAGCGAATATATTAATAACCGATCCAAAAGGATCGAGATGTTGAAGAACGTCTTAAAGGGATTGCATGAGGGGCAACCCCTAGAGAATGTGAAGGCACAGTTTGCGCAACTGGTTCAAGTTGCCGATTCGGGCGAAATTGCTGAGGTTGAACAGATGTTGATCGCAGAAGGATTGCCGGTGGAGGAGATTCAGAACCTGTGCGACCTGCATGTTTCGGTTGTTCGAGAATCTTTAAATCAACAGACGCCTCCGGAAAGCAGGCCGGGACATCCCATTCATACATTAAAAGCGGAAAATGCTGAAGCCTTATCTCTTTTGGACGCACTACAAAAAGTAGTGGCCGCTTATGTTCAAGATCCCTCAGAAATGAAAAAGTTCCCGGTGACCATGATCTTTGAACAACTTGCTGATTTTCCACGCCATTATTTGCGTAAAGAGAACCTGCTTTTTCCCATCATGGAGCGTTATGGATTTACCGGCCCATCCCAGGTGATGTGGGGAATTCATGATCAAATTCGAGCAGGGATAGAAATGATGCAGGAATTAATAAAGGGCGATTCAATTGGAAATCCGGCAGTTTTTGCCATGCAATTGAAAGACGCGTTTGAGAATTTTGCCACACCCATGCGTGAGATGGTCTATAAAGAGGAGAAAATTCTCTTCCCGGCTGCATTGGAGCGTTTGACAGAGGATGATTGGTATGAAATCCGGAAACAGGAGGACGAACTGGGATACTTCCGTGTACAACCCGGGACAGACTGGAAACCGGCGGACTTAATAATACTGGAAGAAGAAAATCGGCATCTCAATAAATCCACCAAACCGGATAATGCATCTGGCAGCCTGTTTAACTTGGATACTGGCGCATTGAGTCTAGAGCAGATCAACCTGCTGCTTACCAACCTCCCCGTGGATGTCACCTTTGTGGATGAGAATAATGAAGTACGCTTTTTCTCGCAAACCAAGGAACGGATTTTTGAACGTCAGGCAACGATCATCGGGCGGAAGGTGCAGTTATGTCATCCACCTGCCAGCATGGATAAGGTACAACGGATTCTGGATGATTTTCGTGCCGGGCGGCGTGATGTGGCTGAATTCTGGATTCAGATGATGGGCAAGTTCATCCATATTCGTTACTTTGCGTTGCGTGACCAAAGAGGCGCGTATCGAGGAACGATCGAAGTCTCTCAGGATGTTGCCCCCATTCGGGCCCTTGAGGGTGAACGTCGCCTCTTGAACGATTGACCGGTTGTGTTTATTCGCGGCGCGGATGGGTTTTTCACCCA
>CAYNJT010000154.1:0-2478 GCA_964397625.1 uncultured Leptolinea sp.
CTCTGGTTCCATTGCGTCGAATTGGAAAAACTGGTGAAAAACTGGAACAGGAGATAATTAAGCGAGGAGAGACGCAAATACATCTGCAGGAGTCGGAATCCAACCTTAGAACGGTGTTCAACTCAATCTCTGATGCTTTATTTATCCATACTGAAGACGGTTTGATCATTGAGGTAAATGATCGTGTGGGGGAAATGTTTGGCTGTAAAAAGGAAGATATTATTGGCCAGCAAGTAAGTTTAATAGCCAATCCAGATGACTATAAAGAAGAAAGATTGGTCGACCTCTGGAATCGTACTCTGGCTGGTGAATTCTTTACAATTGAACTTCGGGCTCGCAGATTTGATACAAAAGAACCGTTTTATGTTGAATCGGCCATGCAGAGAGGTATATGGTATGGAAAGCCGGTCATTCTGGCTGTCGTCAGGGATATTCAGAAGAGAAAATTTATTGAACATGAACTGAGGAAAAACCAGGTTCTGAGCGAACAGGCAGAAGCCATCGGCAATTACGGCAACTTCTCCATTGATTTTGATAAATTGCAGATCACCTGGTCGAAAGGCATTTTCCATATCTTTCAGCGGGATGAGAGCCTGCCTGCTCCGGATTTTGCTGAGTTTCACAAATATATTCATCCGGATGATCTCAAATCAGTAATTGCATATGAACAATCATCGAGGGAATTAAATAAAGTCAGGCAGATCGAATTCAGGATACTCAGAGACGACAAAGAAATCAGAACTGTTGTGCTCTTTTCTACCTGGATTACACAAAACCCTCCATTTCTTGTTGGGTCGATTCGGGATATAACAGATCAGAGGCGGGCTATGATCGAGTTATCCGAACGGGAAGAAAAATTTCGGACAACAGTTCAGCAAATGACAGACGGACTGTTGATCCTGGATGAAAGGGGAAATGTAATTGAATGGAATAATGCCACTGAAAAAATTACAGGGATAACAGAAATAGAGGTAAAAGGTGTTCCCATCTGGGAAATATTACCGAGAATTGGTGTTAAAGATTACCAGTCTCTTTCCATGATGGGTCTTGCTGCTGAAATAGAATCTATGCGAGAAACCGGTAAATCAAAATTTTTCATGGATCCGCAAGAGTTATCCATCGTTTCCCTGGATGGGCATCACAGGATATTGTTACAAACAATATTTCCAATTCGTACCCAGACTAATTTCCGTATTGGTGTGCTTTCTCACGATATTACCGAACAGAAAGAATCTCTTCGCAGAATTAACCACGAACTTGAAAAACTGGAAAGCCTGCGTAGCATTGACTCTTCCATTCTTGAGAGGTCTACCCCCGAAGACACACTGAAATTGATCTGTTCTATTGCCGTGGATCGCCTGAATATGGACGCGGCTATTATTCTCACCCGTCTTTCGAAAGATGACGTAGCGCATGCGTTTTATTCAAAAATTGACACCAGTGAATCGCCAACAATATCACAACTATTGGAAACTCAAATTTTGGCGCTGGAGAAGATTGACCCGACAAACTACTGCCCAAAAGACCTTGAAAAGATCAATCAAATCAAGCAAATCGATCCTGCAACCGGTTCTTCGCTTAACCAGGCAATTATGCCTCTAACTACGAATAAAAAGTTGTGCGGCTATATCCAGATTCTTTCAAGACAGCCTATTCCGGAAGAAAAAGAATGGAATGACTACTTCATTACACTAGCCGGGCAAACCTCGCTGGCTATTGAAAATGTGACATTAATTGCCAATGAAGAAAAAGCGTATGACGAATTAAATCTCGCTTATGAAGCCACCATCGCAGGTTGGTCGAAAGCTCTTGAATTGCGCGATGAGGAAACCCAAGGACATAGCGACAGGGTAATGCACCTGACTTGCCGTCTGGCTCAAAAGGTCGGTTTCCCACAGGATCAAATGATCAATCTGCGCAGAGGTGTTTTGTTGCATGATATTGGTAAGATGGGAATACCGGATCGGATACTATTGAAACCGGGACCGTTAACACCCGAAGAGTGGAAAATAATGAAGCAGCATCCTGTCATGGCTTATGATCTTCTTTCAATGATCCCTTATCTGCACGATTCACTAGAAGTACCTTACTGCCATCATGAACACTGGGATGGGTCCGGTTACCCAAGAGGGCTAAAAGGTACTGATATTCCCCTTTCCGCGCGAATATTTTCTCTTGTGGATGTGTGGGACGCATTGATATCTGACAGGCCTTATCGTTCTGGATGGGATCCCAACAAAATTCGTGCGTATATTAAGGAAAATTCTGGAAAGTTATTCGATCCAGAATTGGTGGAACAATTCCTGTCGGTGGTAGAGAATTTCCCTGATTTTGACATAAACGAGGATAATGGTAACCAAGTGTATTAGCGGCTCCATTTAAAATAAAAGTTCAGATTTGTGGATTAGGTAGAGTGTTTTTTCCCAGAATGAATGGCCATTGTTCCCGCCATCCATTTTTCAAAAGTAACATCTTCAA
>CAYNJT010000155.1:0-2380 GCA_964397625.1 uncultured Leptolinea sp.
GGATGCGTTCGCGGGTTTCCAGCGTGATGAGCGGACTGTTGTTCAAGGCGCGCGATACCGTGGACTTGCTGACATTGGCAAGCCGGGCGATATCTTCAATGGTCTGAACAGTCTTATTGGTCATTAGGTAATCCTGATTTATGCAACCGGTTGCATTATAGGCTATTCATAATACTTTGTCAAGCGGTATTTTTAACGAGTCCGTCAGGATTAAAGGTGAATTCTATTGTCTGGTTTTGTACCAGGCCAATCCGCCCACAAGGGCAATATCCAAAACAGCACGCAGCCACAGCGGCGGGTAGAGGAAGGTAATAACAAGCAGGACGATGATGGCCAGGATGCCAATTGCCATTGGAAACTTCCATCCGGACGTGTTCACATACCATACCGCGGCAATGATCCCTGCCACAAGAGCGATAAACCACAAAACTATTTCGCACGCGGTCGCCAGCGGTGAAATGGGAGCGCCCTCCGCACGCAATCTAATCGTATCCAGTGATTTAAGCTCCATGACCACGTCGGGAATCTCGATCACATTGACCACCGCGGCCGGGATAACCCGGGCATCAAAACTCTCGCGGACGATAAGCCGCGTTTGGGAATCACCCACGGGGATCAACCCGAGCATAAAAGTCCACACCGGTTTGTCATCCGGGTCTTTGGATTGCCAGCCGAACCATTTGTACGGCTCTTTGACACTGACAAAACTGGTGCAGGTGTTCTGCGCCATGCAGATGGGATCACCGATGGCGGGATTTTGGAATTCCGGCAGAATACGGTCGGCGGTATGGATGTTGAAGCCCATCAGGTTTTCCAGCCAGTCGTAGCTATACCAGCCGCCCCGGCCCTGCCCCCACTGCGCCAGCCATGGCCAGATGGCTTCCGGGGAAGCATTTATGTTGACGGCGCGAGTCCAGCGGGGGCCGTCAAGGTCACCGGGCATGGTCATGCTGGTCTCGGCGTCTGTTGCGCCCCACCGCAGATGGAACGGCCGAATGACCATATAGCCGAGCACCAATACCAGAAAGACAACACCAATTCCCCAGAGGATACGTTTGCGTTTGGATATAACCATAAAAACTCCAGCCGGTAAGATTGTGCCAATTGTATATGGATTTTTAGAAATATTGGAATAACCGGTAGGATGGATTACGGGGGTACTCCCCGAAACCTTTTTATTTATGCGTAATTATACTAATTCCCACAACACATGCCAGATGATATCCGCCCAGAAGTGAACCCGACAGCCGCCCTCTATCCATCCTACCCCTCCGGATTGTTTGTTGCATCATCAATGGTTTTATGCGAAAGTATAAACACAGGGGATTCACCCTGAAAATAATTGGAATGAGACAATATCTGCGTTTTGTTCTTTTTATTATGTTCCTCTGTATTTCGGCAGGTTTTGGAATCCCGGAATTCCCACCGATCACACCCGAACAGCTCTACAAACAACCCGGGATATTTACACCATCCCCGGTTCCCACTCTCCCTGTCGAGTTGCGTGGAATAGTGCAACCCTGGCCGGTTTCCACACCGGAAGAACAGGGTATGGATTCAAGCAAGCTGGCAGCCATGCTTCAGGCGGTACGCAAGGATGGCCGCAACATCCATAGTATTCTGATCGCCCGGCATGGGGTGGTGGTTCTTGAAGTCTTTTTCCCTCCTTTCAACCGGGAGACTCCCCATTATCTTTATTCCTGCACCAAGAGCGTTACCTCCGCCGCGGTAGGATTGGCCATGCGGGATGGATTGATCGACAACCTGGATACGCCGGCTTATACCTTCTTTCCGGATGTCGCTATCGAAGAAAAAGGTAAGCAGGATATCACGCTGCGGCATCTGCTCACCATGTCCTCTGGCCTGGAGTGGACCGAACCGCTACGCTCCGGGTTGAGCGATAACTGGGCGCTGACCGATTCTGAATCCCCGGCCGAATACTTCTTCAGCCGTCCGGTTGCCGAAACCCCCGGAAAAGTTTTCAATTACAACACCGGGGGATCACACCTGCTGTCACTGGTCGTGGCCGGGGTTTCTGGAAAGAAAACATCTGATTATGTCATGCGGTCTCTATTCACACCGCTGGGCATAAACCGCTATGAATGGCTAACCGACGTCAACAAACAGACACTTGGCGGGACAGGTCTGGCGCTGGCGCCCGCCGACATGCTGCGCTTTGGCCAGCTTTACCTGCAAAAAGGGGCATGGGACGGGGAGCAGATCATCCCGCAGGGCTGGGTGGAAGAATCGATAATGCCGCACATCAACACGGAATTTGGCGTGAAATATGGCTACCAGTGGTGGGTGCGTCCTAACGGCATTTACAACGCGCTGGGTTGGGGCGGCCAGCAGATCATCGTCGCGCCAAAACAGGATATGG
>CAYNJT010000156.1:0-2293 GCA_964397625.1 uncultured Leptolinea sp.
CCGACGACTATCTCCCCCTTTCCGGCATACAGCATTTCCTTTTCTGCCGTCGGCAATGGGCCTTGATCCATATTGAACGCCAGTGGCAGGAAAACATTCTGACCGTGGAAGGTAAATTGCACCATGATCGGGCGGATGACCCCTTTGAGATTGAAACCCGAAATGGCGTGGTTATTTCCCGCTCCATGCCGATCATCTCCCATTCTCTTGGCCTGCAGGGTGTGTGCGATGTTGTTGAGTTGACCCCATCGAGTGATGGGGTCAACCTGTTCGGCCGCCAGGGCGCGTTTTTACCCTGCCCGGTTGAATACAAACGGGGCAAACCCAAACATGATATTTGCGATGAGGCCCAACTCTGCGCGCAGGCTATTTGCCTGGAAGAAATGTTGGCGGTTTCCATTCCGAGTGGGTACCTTTTTTACTGGGAAACCCGCCACAGGCATGATGTGCAATTTACAGAAGACCTTCGCGGGCAGGTAGCTAAAGCCGCGCGGGAAATGCATGACCTGTATGACCGCGGGCAAACCCCCAGAGTCAAACCTTCAAAAGCCTGCCCATCCTGCTCATTGGTCAACATCTGCTTGCCGGAACTGCTTGAAAAAACTCAAACGGCATCCCGATATATTCAAGATTACCTGGAATCAGACTGAGATGCGAAAACTTCAGAATGTGATCTACATATCGTCTCCTGATATCTTCCTCGCGCTGGAAGGCGAAAACGTGGTGGTTCGCCGCGAAGAAAAGACTGTATCCCGCTTCCCTTTGCACAATATTGAACAAATTGTCTGTTTTTCGTATTGCGGGGTCAGCCCGGCGTTAATGGGGGCCTGCGGTGAGAAAGGGATTGGGTTGTGCTTCCTGTCACCCTACGGTAAATTCCTTGCCAGAGTTGAAGGTAAGATTAAGGGGAATGTGCTGCTGCGAAAAAAACAATATCGGCTTTCAGACGACCCGGTGGAAAGCGCCAGGGTGGGTGTATCTTTCCTGCTGGGCAAAATCGGAAATTGCAGGAAAGTGATTGACCGCGCGATTCGCGACCATGCTATGCTGGTTGACGCAGACGCTCTACGGGCGATTTCTGCCAGTTTAAAAGAGACTCTTCACATAATTAAAGATTGCAGGGAGCTGGACGACCTGATGGGTTTTGAAGGCAGTGCGGCAAAGCTTTATTTCAGTCAATTTGACCAGCTGATCCTTAAACAAAAAGAGGATTTCTTCTTTAAAGAACGCTCCCGTCGGCCGCCGATGGATAACATGAACGCCCTGCTTTCTTTTCTGTACACTCTTTTAACCTCAGATGTGACTTCAGCGCTGGAAACAGTCGGGTTGGATCCCTATGTTGGTTTTCTCCATCGCGACCGCCCTGGCAGACCTTCGCTGGCATTGGACCTCATGGAGGAATTGAGACCGGTATTTGCCGACCGGCTTGCGCTCACCATGGTAAATTTAAAGCAGATTTCCGGAAGCGGGTTTATTGCAAAGGAAACTGGCGGTATTTTAATGGATAACGACACACGCAAACAGGTGCTTACATTGTGGCAGGAGAGAAAGAAAGAGGTCATAATGCACCCATATTTGAAAGAGAAAATTGAATTTGGGTTAGTCCCTTATGTACAGGCGTTGTTGCTTGCCCGTTATCTTCGCGGCGATCTTGACGCGTATCCTCCCTTCTTTTGGAATTAGGTGGTGGGCCATGATGGTATTGATTACATATGATGTTTGCACAGAAACCGCCGCCGGTAAGAAACGCTTGAATAAAGTGGCGAAGCAATGCCAGAATTACGGGCAGCGGGTTCAAAACTCAGTGTTTGAATGTCTGGTAGATATGGCTCAATTTCGGGTGCTGCAAAATATTTTGGAAAAAATCATAGACCCTGAAAAAGACAGTCTGCGGTTTTATTTTCTTGGTGATGAGTGGAAAACCAGGGTGCAGCATGTGGGCGCAAAAAAAAGCATTGATATGGAGGGAACGCTCATTGTTTAATGGCGAACCAGATGTTCCCATGAAGTTTCGTGTGAGGTTCGCAGGAAAAAGTAAGAAAAATTGAAATAGAGTAATGAAAAAATATACAGTAGAAGGGTAAAAGAAAGGAGAAACTTAAGGCTCCTCCCATATACAGGGGTAGTTTGGAAAGGAATGGCTAGATAGTGCAGTCGCCCCCCGCGCGGGGGCGTGGATTGAAATCCATTGTCAAATACCAGAGTCGGGGTTTCCTGCCAGTCGCCCCCCGCGCGGGGGCGTGGATTGAAACTTCGTTGTCGTATTGAATGGATTGAACCATGAAGTCGCCCC
>CAYNJT010000157.1:0-2242 GCA_964397625.1 uncultured Leptolinea sp.
GGCAGGTATGGGGCCAGCGTCACGCCCCCGCGGCGGATGCCGCCCTGATCCTTTCGATGGAAGCCGTATTCGCGGCCATTTCCGGGTTCTTGTTTCTGGGTGAACGTTTCACCTGGGTACAAACAACCGGGTGTGTTTTGATCTTCGGCGCGGTGGTGTTGGCGCAGCTCTGGCCGCTTCTTGCGAACGGGCAGAAGGAGTCAGTGGTTGAGGTGGTTGTTTAAATTAATTTCGTGTGATCATCTCCACCCAATATCCAATTTGAGCTGCTTGATTCCTGGTTATTCCAGTAACTTTAAGACGCCTTCAATCGAATCAAACCAATAATCTTTATACCCGGAAGCCAGAAATTCCCTGTCTGATGTGTACAGACTCACGTGGACTGTAATTTCAAGGTCACCGTGATTAAATTTTCTCGGTTGGCCATTTTCTTCGAACAGAGATTTGTATCCATCAATTTTATGTTCGTATTCTGATCTGCCGGTTCCTTTGGGATCGACAAAAAGAATATGATACCGGTTACCTCTTTTCAACCAGAAAATGAAATCGGGTTTGAAATTGGCAATACGGTTATCTTTGGGGTAGTAATAAGGAATGGAGATCTCATCCAATGTCTCATCGATTCGACTGAACAGCCACCAGTCAAATTGTTTGAACAGATTATCCGATTTCCCGCAATAATCTTCCAATTGACGAAGGAATCGGATTTCACTCTCCACCCGGATCACACTGCGAATATAGTCGATTCGTTCATCAGAACTCAACAATACCGGAATGTAGTAATGATTGGCGATTTTTCGAATATCCAGAGAAAATCCACCCGCCATAAAAACTTCCCGCTGGTGACCTTTCAGATTTTCCTCTTCGGAAACATACTCATCAAATGAAAGTTGGTTGGAGCGAACCTTTGCCCTTGCTTCATTAATGGCCATTTCGGCGTTGATCACATTTTGAATCTTTCGTTGCAGATCGCCAATCTCTTCCAGCATGACTTTGATATGCCGGAAGTGATTGATCTCTTCTTCCATCTCTTTAAAACCTGAGACAGATTTCCCATGAATATTGAAATATCCGGATGCCTGTTTTACAAGAACAGACAGATTGCGATAGGACTTTGCTTCATCGGTTTTATAGATTTCATCAGGAGTATCGAAGCTTCCCCTGAGAGAGGTTATCAACGAAAGTGGAATGTCGTGAATGGCATAAAAAACCCGATCATCGTTTACATACTGCGTGTATCGTTTCAACAGGTCAAGATTTTCCGGCGTTATGACAAATTTTGACTGATGGCGTTCTTTGTGTAATAGCGTATCATTTATTCTGTACGTGGGGATGAGCAGGATTTTGCCATTAATCGCTTCCTGATTCACTTCCAGGGAAATTTCATGAATACCGCTGTCTTTTTCTTCCTGGTCCAAGCCGGAAATCACCTGATTCAATGCTTCACGATTGGTCCCGAAGATAAATACACTCTCCAAAGGTTGAATAAGCCCTTTGACCTTATTAAATATTTCCTTCTCTACATCATTCAGTATTCCACTGGCGGCGAGCTCCCGCATCCGTTTTCGTTTGTTCCTGAACGGCTCAATTCGCACGCCCCGACCGACAGATTGAAGTATGAATTTTTTGGCATCAGTGGATGTGCCAATATTGATATACATAATTACATTGGGCCGATTTGAATCCCAGCCTTCATAGAAGCTGCGTGAACCCAGCAGGATGTTTATATCGGAATTTGGATGATTTAGTTGTTCAAAAAAACTTTCATCGCGAAAATGTTGATTGATCTCGTATCCGGTCAACTCTTCTTTCAGCCACTCCGAAATATCGCCTATGCGGATCAGGGCAAACGGATCATCGCTTGTTTTCAGCTTTAACGCCACCTCCTGCCGGTCTGACGGGCGTACCAGTATTTCCATATCGCCGTAGGCGGGGGCATTGAAGATTGTGGAAAGCAGAGTCTGTTGATCAATTTCAGCAAGGTCGCTTTCTTCCAACTGCACGCGCTCATCCGATTCAAATTGAACAGACGGATGGCCGCGAAGTTCGGAGGCCAGCTCCTGCTTTGCGGATTCGAAGGCGGCTCGATCAACCTTTCCATTGCCGATACGTACGAGTTCCCGGAAGAAGAGTTTCAAATCGGCATCTTCAATACTGACGGAATTGACAAGCGTCATCATTAACGGACGGTGATAGAGATCGCTCTGTATCCGGCGGACCTGCGCTTCAACCTGGCGGATGC
>CAYNJT010000158.1:0-2178 GCA_964397625.1 uncultured Leptolinea sp.
TGACTACTTGAAAGATTCATTCCAGTATTTATAATGATTTTTGAAGCAACGTAGCAACCATCTGCAACTCATGTTTTCTTAATATCGCGATCATCAAACTTCCATTGAATTATTCATCAACAACATAATTCTCAGTACTTAAGAAACTCTGTCTGCAAATGATTGATGGTTTTTCATTTCGTTCAGGCAGGTGAAAAATGGGAAATAACCCGTTATATAAATTGGCGATGGTTTTCCTGCAGACCGCCATACTGGCCCTCATCATAGGGATACAACCGGTTAAAGCGACAGTATTCCAAACACCTTTTTACGTGAAACCAGACCCCATTACCCAGAAAAAAATTTGTCTGGATAAAAAGCTGCAAAACCCGGTTGGTTACCGATTGTTCTTCTCCAGAGACATATACCAAAAGTCAACACGGAATAGTCTGGAACCAAATATGCAAAAAGCGGGTCCCCAGGTTTATGTCACATCAGAAGATGGGTTTATCAACGGTTTGGTACAAACATACCGTAAGAGTTTTCCCCCGTCTAAAGACCCTACCACGGATTTATGGACGGATGATTTCAGCTTCAAACCCTTCAAAACCGGCAAGGCTGTAATCAAGTTCAAGGCAAGCTATGGATCATACACGTCGCAAGCCACCCTGGAGTTTGAAGTGGAAAAATGCAAATACAAAGTGGAAATTAGCGCCGACGAATCGGGAATGCGCCTGGCATCCGGCCTAACTTTTAACCAGGCACAGCAATACGCAAATTTTGTCATTTTTGAAAAAGGGAGTATAACGGGGGTGCAAACTGGAGAGCAGAACGCTCAGAAGAATAACACCGGACTGGCGAGACTTGTGGCCAAACCACCATCCATTTCTTCCGCCGATATTGCCACTGGAACGATGAACTGTTTTGGAGATGCCATCTATCTCGGAGGCTTATCGCGTTGTGAAGCGGCCGGTACGCGGGGGCCTTTAATCTGTCAGCATGAATTTACCGTTGAACCGGAATCTCAGGAAAACGGTCTGCTCAATCTCACCATTGAAATGCTCCCCGGCCAGTGCGGATCCTTTACTGTATGGGGCACATGTGATGGACAGACTTCAGAGTATACCGTCCCACCGTTAAAAACCCTCAGATTTACAATGAATGTAAGTGTTTCTTCAGAAGGGGGGACCACACACTACATTCGCCAGTTGCCCCATGGTGTCACCCTTGATTTTCTCATTACTGCCTACCCGGATGACGAGGAGGATTGATGAAACCCAATCCTATCCCATTCCTGGTGTTAGGGGTGATGATCTTCTCACAGTTTGCCTGTTCGCTGTTCCCTGGCAGCGCGCCCGCCGAGCCGCAAAAGGCAGACACGGCCACGACGCAAAAGGTGGACACATCCACCATGCTGCTGCCAGATCCAGCCCAGGGCTTGGACAACCTGAAAAGCTACCATAGCGTATTGAAGAAAGAGTTTTCCGGGAAATTTAACGGGAAAGATATCCAATCTCACTTTGAGATGACGGATGATGGAGATAAAGCCTCGGGAACTGAGCTGATTGATTTGAAACAGATACAGGAAGACGGCACAAAAACACAAATTCTGCAGGGTGTTTCCAATGGTGCTTTTTATAGCCGGAATGGAGATGAAGAATCCACCTGCCAGGTAACCCGGAACATGAACGCGGAAACGCCGGTCTTTATCCGGCCGGTGGATTTGCTCCCGATGATCGATTCGGCGGTTAAAATTGGGACAGAAACAATCGAGAATACAACGGTTGTTCACTATGCCCTGGATAAAAATTCTCTTGCCTACTCCGGCGCGGAGAATATCAAAGGCGATCTGTGGCTGGCAGAACAGGGGGGTTATGTGGTAAAGCTGAATTTGAATATCACCGGAGGGGAAGAAACATTTGGCGAATCCCGGAGCGGTACACAGACTCTTTACTATGAGCTGACGAAGGTCAACAACAATGGCGATTTTGCCCTGCCGGCAGGCTGTTCGGCAGTTTTGATTGACATACCGGTATTGACAGACGCGACAAACATTCACCGCTATCCCGACCTGATGAAGTACGAAACAGTCTCGCCCATCGAAACGATCTTGAAATTTTACAAAGAAAAGTTGGGCAATACCGGATGGATTTCATCCAGTGATCTTCCCTATCAGGGAGAGGGGAAGATCATTATGTT
>CAYNJT010000159.1:0-2116 GCA_964397625.1 uncultured Leptolinea sp.
TTACCGGCTGGTTGGCCAGCGGTGTCCCATCTGCGTTTCGCAGGGTAATGGCTGCATCGATCATGCGATTCTTGATATCGGTGTTCATCGATTACTCCGGCAAAATAAAATATCTGAATACATAATTATAGGTGTGTTTTTTCACCGAAGTCGACTGCGAAAAATTCCTGCGTCATTATCCTTTACATGTTCTGTATAATATTTTAATTGGGTGATAGATATTTTTTTTACGATTTCAGAAAATACAAAATGGGTATAAAGGTTTCACATGCGAATTATTCATCGGGGAGTCCAAATATCACTTGAAATCTGGATCATTATCATTGCCGCTTGTGTTAAATTTATGTTGCAGGCGTATATCGCACCAGGTTACGGTTACTTCGGTGATGAACTATATACAATCGCCTTAAGTCGGCATCTCGCGTTTGGGTACGTGGACCTTCCCCCATTGGTTCCTGCGTTAATGGCAGCCAGCCGAGCCATACTTGGTGAATCCCTGTTGGCTTTCCATATTATTCCTGCTCTGGCAGGAGCTGTTATGCTTGTGTTTATCTGCCTGATCACAAGACAATTTGGCGGACGCTGGTTTGCCGTACTGATCAGCGCACTGACTATGATTTCCGTTCCAGTGTGGCTCAGTCTGGATTCAATTTTTTGTTATGACAGCATCGATCAGATGATCCTGTCCATTTTTTTATACCTTACTGCCAGATTCCTCAAGAGTGGAGATAGAAAGTTATGGTTGTGGCTGGGTCTGATCGCTGGGTTCGCCTGCATGGCCAAGATGACTCTCCTTTTTCTGGGGCCTGGTTTTCTGTTTGCCTTATTATTGTCAAAATACCGGCATCATCTGTTGACACCCTGGCCGTACCTGGGAGCTGCCATTTGCCTATTGGTTGCATCACCTTATCTTGTTTGGCAAATTACCTATCATTGGCCAACTCTGGAGTATTGGGTGAATTACAGCGCATTACGCATGTATCATGTGTCGTTTGTGCAATACCTGACTAACATCTGGATATACATGAATCCATTTCTGCTGCCATTATGGTTTATCGGGTTGGTTCGTCTTTTTCGCCAGTTCAAAGGGCTTGATTTTTCATTCTTTGGATTTCTTTTCCTGGTTACTCTGATTCTGCTCTACTTCCTGCACTCAACCCCGCGCCTTATCATCGAGTTGTTTATTCCCCTCATTACCGCCAGTTCCATCACCCTGGAAACATTGTTAACAGGAAAGTTTTCCCGATTTGTCCTTAGGCCACTGATAATCGTTGGAATCCTGGCAGCCGGTCTGTCCATTATGCCATCATCTCTTCCCATTCTACCGGCGGACAGGTTGCCTGAGATCACCAATTCGTCTAAGCGTTGGTTAGGGCATTTGCGCGAGATGGTAGGGGGTAATTCCAACTCACCTGAAGTGCTGGTTGGTCGTTTGGGGTGGGAAGCTCTGGTTCAGGATACAGCCAGTGTGTTTAATTCCCTCCCCGAGGCTGATCGGCATTATGCGGGTATTTATGCAGATTTTTATATGTTCGCCGGAGCCATCGACCTTTACGGCCCACAATATGGATTGCCTCATGCGGTGAGCGAATCGCTGAATTACTATCTCTGGGGTCCCGGGTATTCTTGGAAGGAAATGGTTATCGTAGCCAGAAGATCAAACAACCTCGCTGTTTTCTTCGACGATTGTGAATTGAAAGCCACCGTCAAAGGTGATTATGATTCAGCTATCTTTGGTACTCCAAATATCTACCTATGCCGGAAACCGAAAGTGCCTGCCGAAAAGATTTGGGGGAGTCTGAAAAGCTATCGATGATTACACAAGAAGATTTCTTTATCGGAACCTCCGGATGGACCTATGACCATTGGAAGGGAGACTTCTATCCGGCTGGTCTGGCGAAAAGTAAATGGTTTGATTTTTACGCGCAGAACTTCAATTCTGTTGAGGTTAATGCTACGTTTTACCGCGCATTTCCCGATCAAACCTACCTGAACTGGAAAGCCCGCGCCCCTCAGAATTTCGGGTACGCGCTTAAAGCACCGAAGATCATTACCCACAAAAAATTACTTCGAGGCGTGGAAGGTGAAATCCAATCTTTTTACCGGTCGGCATCTT
>CAYNJT010000160.1:0-2020 GCA_964397625.1 uncultured Leptolinea sp.
TTAGCGTTACAGTCTGCCCCGGCGATACGGTCACCCAGCTTCCAGCCCAGAAGGTGTCGTTCTTCCAGTTGTTTGACGGATTACCGCTTGGCCCAGTAAGACCGGTGTTCATGAACAGGTGGAGGTTGAGGTCGGTGTTTGTGGGGCCCGAAAGATACTTGACGGTCATCTCAATGGAATCGTACGCTGCAAGGCTCGAATAATGGTTCAGAATCGGGTCAAGAGCGAAACCCACAGCATTGCTCACAGGCCAGCTGTCCCCGAAGCCCGTTTTAGGATCACCAATTGCAGGCAGGCCTATTGAAAATTGCACTCCCGGCCCAGCAACATCCACTCTGTTGACGAGTTCTGAGTTGCCCCATTCTCGGACGAATTGACTATCCATCAACTCTGCGTCGGGAATCGTATAACTGGAAGCGTGTAAATTGTTGACATGCAGCAGCACGACCATGGACGCCACCAGGATGGCTGTCACGCAGACTGGCAATAAGCTCCTCTCAGACTGGCTGGAACGGAGAGCAATTTTGTATGTCATCATCCTTCAGAGCTCCTCGATAATCAAAAAGAAAAATAAGATGAAAAAGTGAAACCTCATAGAAAGCTTTGGCAAAGATCGAACCGAAAAAAAGACAGAACTCTTAGGTCTGCCTTTTTTTCAATTCTTACAGTCATGGATCAGCATTTGAAGGTACTCTTATTTCCAAAACCTCCTGGCCCCAACAGCCCCAAGCAGCCCGAAGCCCAGCAATAAAATACTGGTTGGTTCAGGAACAGGTCGTACCTTGGTTTCGAATGTATAGTCGGCATCCGGAAGTGGCACAGTTTGGCCGATTTGGAATCCAATATTACTAATGTGGTTTAGATTGGCGCCTAGTTGTGTGAAATCCTTCAATCCCAGAGAAACATTATTCTTCCAAACATAAGCATTTGTAAGGTCCAAAATGACGCTATCTGTAGCTCCAACCGCTATCTCTTTCCATGCACCTTCGACATAATAGTCGTCTTCTCCCCAGTCCGTATAACCTACATTGAAATACACATTATACTTCCAGGGGTTCTCGTTAACATTTTCGAAGCTTAACCCAAATGAATCAAAGCCAGCCAAGCTGCCAAGGCCGAGGGCAACATTAGTCGGTTCCACATTGGGAGATCCGGAATATGGTTGTCCCCAGAAATTTGCACCAATTTGGATCGCTCCCCAGCCGCTTTCATTTGTGCGAATATTGCCGGTGTATTTAGCACCATCAGTAAGTGCCTGAACGGGGTTAAGGTACGTGCCCCCTGAATTAGGATTCTCCCAAACTTCATACAGCTCAGCTAGCTGACCCGGTGTCAATGTAAAGGTAGCTGCAAAGCTGCTCATTGGAAGTGCCATTAACCCTAACACCACAAGGCTCAATAAAAGTGTTCGTTTCATCACCAAATCTCCTTCTTCCAAAGAATACCCATTGATTTCCTGACTAGCAATTCTCGCCCGGCTACCTTTTCCTCCTTTCTGTCCTCCTTTCTTTTCAGGATGAAAAACATGATTTGCAACATTAATGCCAGGATAATCTTTGAGGCAGATATTAGCGCTCAGAGGGCATAATATATTGATATTGTATGTATAAAAGAGTCTTCAAAATCAGAAGATAATCCGGTCTGGGTTTCCTTCAAATCGGAAGCTGTAAAGTATTCCGACGATATCTTTAGGATCGTTTATTGAGTGACAGAGAATAAAAAGAGAATGCGCAATGATTGCTATAGGTTATGGTCCATAAAGGGAAAAATCGCAATCTGTAAAGTATTCCGACACTCGCGATGGGCCTGAGTTGAGATCCCGAGGTGTACACCGCAGCCGTGATATACGGTGATAATCATGTTGGTGTGTTACCTTTTAGGCAGCATTGGCCAATACGGACGGACAAGCTTCGATGTTTATTGAAATACCTGGAAAGTCAAGCTTCTTGAGTGTTCGCACCGATCGGCGATGGCCCCCTCCGGAATGAGCAAGCGGCAGGCTGCTGCGCTGTGGGGCATT
>CAYNJT010000161.1:0-2017 GCA_964397625.1 uncultured Leptolinea sp.
ACGTTTACCATGTGGCGGAGGAATTCGCCGTCGAACGCCGCGGCAGTCACGAAACGCGACGGCCCGACCTGGTGCTGTTCGTCAACGGCATTCCCTTCTGCGTGATCGAATGTAAATCGCCCGACCTTAAAGATCCCATGACCCAGGCGATCTCACAACAGATTCGCAATCAGAAAGAGGATGAAATCCCCGCTCTTTTCCAATATGCACAGCTTCTACTGGCGGTCTCAGGTAATGAAGCCAAATATGCCACGGTCGGTACCCCGGCCAAGTTTTGGAGCGTTTGGAAAGAGGAAGACGAAGCATTCGAGAAATCTTTGAAAGCTGTTGTGGAAAAGCCATTGAGCCGCAGCCAGATTCAGGCGCTGTACGACGCCTTCCCGGGCAAACACCGCATGGAAGCGGTCAACAGCCTGAACCTGCCGCGCGTTGTCACCGCTCAGGATCGAGCCATTTACTCGCTTTGCCGGCCGGAACGATTGCTTGAACTGGCGTATGGCTTTACGCTCTTCGATGCCGGCGAAAAGAAAGTCGCCCGCTACCAGCAATACTTCTGCGTAAAGAAGATCATGCGCCGCATCTATGAGCGCGATTCGGAAGGCAGGCGATCCGGCGGCGTGGTCTGGCATACCCAGGGCAGCGGCAAATCGCTCACCATGGTCTTCCTGGCGAAAGCCATTGCGCTGAGGCCCGATATCCCGGATTATAAAATCGTGCTGGTCACCGACCGGGTGGATCTGGACGATCAGATCTACAAAACGTTCCACGCCTGTGGCAAAGAAGTGGAACAGGCTCGCACCGGCAAAGACCTGGCGGAAATGCTGCGCGAAAACAAGCAGCGCATCATCACCACCGTGATTGACAAATTTGACGCTGCGGTTGGGCGTCAAAACGCGCGCAATGACAACCCGAACATCTTTGTCCTGGTGGATGAAGGTCACCGTACTCAATACGGTTCCATGCACGCCCGCATGCGCCAGGCGCTCCCCGAGGCCTGCTACATCGGTTTTACCGGCACACCGGTGATGAAAAAGGATCACGATACCGTCCGGCAGTTTGGCGGCTTAATCGACACCTATACCATCACCCGTGCGGTGGAAGATAAAAACGTGGTGCCTTTACTGTATGAAGGCCGGCATGTGGATCAAAAAGTGGATGATAAGGCAATTGATACCTGGTTTGAACGCATCACTCAGGATTTGACCCAGCCGCAAATTGCAGACCTGAAGGTAAAATATTCCACCACGGATCAACTCAACAAAGCTGCCCAAAAAGTCCAGCGGATCGCCTGGGATATCAGCGTTCATTATCGTGACAACTGGCAGGGCACTGGGTTCAAGGGTCAGTTGGTTGCTACCGATAAAGCCACTGCTCTTTTATATAAGCAGTTCCTGGATGAGTTTGGCATGGTGACATCAGAAGTGTTGATTTCACCCCCAGACGAGCGCGAAGGCGAGGAAGACCTGTATCAGGAAAACGTTCTGGCTGTCCAGCGATTCTGGAAAGGGATGATGGAAAAGTATGGCAGCGAGCGCGAATACAACAAGCAAATCATCAACGCGTTCAAGAACGGAGAAACACCCGAAATTATCATCGTGGTGGATAAGCTGCTGACCGGATTTGACGCACCCCGCGATACAGTACTTTATCTGACCCGCAAACTCAAAGATCATACCCTTTTGCAGGCAATAGCGCGGGTTAATCGCCTGTACGAGGGTAAAGATTTCGGCTACATCCTGGATTATTACGGTGTCCTGGAGAATTTAAGCCATGCGCTCGACCTGTATAACTCGCTGCCTGAATTTGATAAGGATGATCTGGTTGGCATCCTGACCGATATCAGCGAGCCCGTTTCGCAGCTGGCGCAAGCCCATTCGGTGTTGTGGGACACCTTCAAAGAAGTCAAGAACCGCCGCGACGCGGAAGCGTATGAAATCCTGCTGGCGGACGATGCCTTGCGAGAAAAGTTTTACGAAAGACTTTCAAAATACGCTAAGACATTATCGATTGCCTTATC
>CAYNJT010000162.1:0-1979 GCA_964397625.1 uncultured Leptolinea sp.
GGGCGGGTAGCTCAGTTGGTTAGAGCACATCGCTTACACCGATGTGGTCGCAGGTTCGAGTCCTGTTCCGCCCACAAGTGAATTATGGTTGTTGATGGTAAATACATCCTCGGGCTAAACTTTTACTCTTAATGGAAAGAATTACAGCCTGTGGAAAAGCCGTCTGTTTATTTGGAAATTCAAAGAAAAATTGCCTGTCTCCAGGTTCAAAAAACAGGGAGACAGGCTTTTGTATATTTGCCATGTCATAAAGACATGACGGGAAATTCCGGCGCTCGATTTTGTGGCGCGCCCGGATTGGTCAATCGAAGGCGATCTGGCAATCCGGATTCCGGCCATTTTTAGAAAATCGATACAAGGCAACGGAAGCCGATGTTGTTGTTCATGTTGGATGGATCGTTCCTGTTGCGATTGGCAGAACGGATGTTGTTCTCATTGTTGTTCCACGAGCCGCCCCGCAAATCCCTTCCCGGATTCCCCAGGGACATCGGCATTACTGGTTGCGGATTTTATCCATCCGCCCAATAATTTGCCAATTTCCATCAAAGAGTTGGCCGCATACTCGTATTGCCTGAGATTAAAAAGACAGAGTGCGAAACAAAGCCTCAGGTAAAAACGGATTTTTTCCAGTTGAAAATCTGCAACAATTAATGTGTCCAATGAATTGTGCCGATGGGCGCTTTCCATTAACAACTCATAGAAATCAAAAATTCCATCTTCCAATCGTTTTGCCAGCCGGAAGCGTTCATTCCTGGGAAACTTACCCGTATGTTGGAGAAGCCAGAGCAGGAAGTCATATGTTTTGGTGAAAATTGGTGATTGTTTTTGGGCCAATGAACTGCCTCCATTTTAATAAAAATGAAGTTGGGAAAGAATGTCTTTACGTAATCCCCAGGTATCACCATGCACGGCGTGAGCCACCCAGGATTGGATTCGGTGATTAACGGTTTTCAGGTCAATCAACCCTTTGCGATAATTTGCTGCCATTGTCTTTAAGCGTCTTCCCGCCTGAATGGCTTTCCGGTGTTTTAACCGCCGGTGATCTGGAAAGACCTGAAAGCCGAGGAAGGGGATCCCCGTTCGTGTCGGTCTGCATTGGGTACTGTTATCGTGAATAGTAAGCCGTAATATTGATAAATACGCAACAATACTGTCTTTCCATTCGTTCAATTCTTGCTTGGTATTTGAAAATATCAGCATATCATCCACATAACGCACATAACCCGGGACCTTTAATTCCCTCTTAATATAGTGGTCCAACGGATTTAGATAGACATTGGCAAGAAATTGGCTGGTGAGATTTCCTATTGGTAAACCACGCGGACGAAAGACGGATAAAAGATCATCCCCCGAAAAGAAAACCATATCATATTCGTTGTTTAAAATCCCCTTTCCGCTGGAGATGATCTGCTGGCATAATTTATTTACACGCTGATCTAAAATGACTTCTGAAAGGTATTTCATCAAAATGCCATGGTCAATTGAGGGAAAGAATTGGACGATATCCATGGGGAGTAAGTATCGAAAGCGGCGAAGAAAATGCGTGCAGCGATCAAGGGCTTTGTGGGTTCCTTTTTCGCGACGATTGGCATAGGTGTCAAAGATGAATTTTTTCTCGAAGATGGGTTCGATAATGTTGCACAGGGCATGGTGGATGACACGGTCCCGAAAAGGCGCCGCGGAAATCAGTCGGGTTTTGGGGTCATGGATATGAAAACTTGTATACTTTCCAAATTCATACCGGCCTTCAATCAGTTCTTTTTGAATTTCAAAGAGATTGATTTCAAGATTGCGTTCAAAATCAGCCACAGATACCCGCCCGCGCCGACCTTTTGCCGCCAGCCTGTAAGCTTGCAACAAATTTTGAAAAGAAGTTAACCGCTCCCATAAATCAAGTTCCTTGTTTTTATTCATGTTTTCCCATATTTTTTAAACCGCCCGCTTCGCGGGGTGGACAAAAGCACAGAAAACCAGAAACC
>CAYNJT010000163.1:0-1943 GCA_964397625.1 uncultured Leptolinea sp.
TGTTGACTCAATCCTGCGATGCGTGCCATCGCACAACGGTTTGTTGGACGACTCACCGCAGGAGCACAGGGTAACCCGATTACGCGTCTCGAAAGGCTTGCCATCGGCTCGTTCGATGGGGATGTTGCCGGTCACCCAGAATGCCGAACGCACCGGGCCGTCACTGTTGATATCCACGGTAACAGCAATTTGTTCCGGCAGATCTGGCTCAATATCCGGTTCACCTTCTTTCATGGCATAGGTGTAAGCCCCGGCCGGGCAGCGTTCGATCATGGCGATGATTTCAGCGCGAACACTGGGTTCGTCCGTCCTCGACATCATTTTCCTGATTGTGGTCAGTCGGTTGCCGCAGAAACCCGAGTCCATGCACAGGTTGTTATCCAGTTTTACCACCAGGCCGGTTCCTCCCGGCAGAATGCGCATACGCTCCTCAAAGGTATGTGTGTCAGCCGTCTCAGTGCCGTCAAAATTGATTTCAAAATGCGAGCAATCACAGAAGGGGAAGGTGGTTGAGTGCCCGCAACGGCATAACTGGTAGACTTCATCGGTGGGGATGCGTTCACCGGTTTTCCAGGTCAGTGGCTCTCCATATTCAGATACCACCTGTATTTTATTTATGAGCGGAATACCCCCTTCCACCCGATATGGGCCATCCTGTTCAATGACTATTCTCTTTTTCTTTGGCTTGATATCATCGGTCATAAATGCGGCTCCCGTTCTTCGGTCAATCTGTTGAAAAAAGATCTTGTGGCCCCAGAATTGACCTGATCTTTTCCATTACCTCCGGTGTTAACTTTTCGACAACCGGAAGGGCTTTCATGTTTTCCACCACCTGTTCCACCCGACTGGCGCCGGTGATCACCGTGCTCACATTGGGATTTTTTAAACACCAGGCCAGCGCCATCTGCGCCATGCTGGCACCGAGATCATTCGCGATAACCTGCAATAGTTTTACTTTATTGATGGCATCCTGGTTGGTCAACTGGTTACTTAACCATTCATATCCCGGTAACCTGCCTCGTGAACCCTCTGGAATCCCATTGTTATATTTGCCGGTTAACAGTCCAGAAGCCAGCGGGCTCCAGGTGGTTGCCCCGTACCCGTACTCCTTGAAAAGTCGTTTGTATTCCACTTCCACTTTTGCCCGCGAAAACATATTGTATTGCGGTTGTTCCGTGATGGGTTTGTGCAGGTGATGTTTTTCCGCGATCTCAATGGCAGCCACAATTTCTGCCGCCGACCATTCTGATGTGCCCCAGTACAATGCCTTTCCCCATTCCACGATATTGTGCATCGCCCAGACGGTTTCTTCAACAGGGGTGTTTGGATCCGGCCGGTGGCAGTAAAGAACATCCACATAGTCCATCCCCAGCCGTTTGAGAGAGCCATTGATCCCTTCAATGAGATATTTACGGTTTAATGTGTTCTTCTCATTAACGCCGTCGTTAATCCCCCAGAACAGTTTGGTGGTGATCAGGTAACTCCCGCGGCGCCAGCCAAGTTTTTTGATCGCGGTCCCCATAATCTCTTCTGATTTCCCATTGGCATAAATCTCGGCATTGTCAAAGAAGTTGACACCAGCATCATAGGCAGCAGAAAGCGCCTGAATGGCTGTGTCAATCCCCACCTGATTATGAAATGTCACCCACGATCCCAATGACAAAACGCTAACCTGTATTCCTGAGCGCCCAAGATGGCGATATTCCATGTCGATCCCTCCAAAAACTTTTACCGGATAAACTTCTTAAATTCTATCATTGAGGCCACAATGACAGTTATATACGGTATAGGCTTTTCCTAAAATACAATCTGGCCACGTCTTCTTATTTGAATAATCGATGAAAACACCTTACTAATATGGAAGGAATATTTCATGGTTTTTTACTTGAAATTTATCTGCTAAGAATGCACTGTATAGTATAAGTAATCTTCCCCCCGTATCT
>CAYNJT010000164.1:0-1898 GCA_964397625.1 uncultured Leptolinea sp.
AAATCGCCAAATAAACAGGTACGTTCAGGTTTACCAGAGCCCATGCCATGATCATTCCACATAACGACATCACCGCGCCATTGGAAAGGTCCATCCCGCCGGTGATTTTTACAACCACCACACCCAAACAAAGGGTCAACAGGATGGCGCCCTGCCTGGAGAGGTTGATGGCATTTCCCAAGGTAAGAAAATTTGAACTGGAGATTGAAAAATACACAACCATCAAAAGAAGTATCCAGAATACTGTCGGGATTTTTTCCAGGATTAAACGTAATATTTTCTTTCGATTTGTAAACTTCATGATCGAACTCCCATTGCGCAGCGCAGGATTTCTTCGGAATCGGTGCCTCGGGAAAACTCTCCCGCCACCTCGCCTTCATGCATGACGTAGATGCGATCGCTCATTCCTAAAATCTCCGGCATTTCTGAAGAGATCATCAAGATTGCGTGGCCGGAATTCGCAAGCTGGTCCATGAATGCGTGTACTTCGGATTTCGCGCCGACATCAATTCCACGGGTGGGTTCATCGATGATGATCACGCGCGGCTTGGCCGCCAACCATTTACCGATCACAACCTTTTGCTGGTTTCCGCCGGACAGATAATGGACAAGACGATCCAGCGCAGGCGGTTGGATGTCAAATTTTCGGACATATTCATTAGCTGTACTGCGTTCGACGGCAGGCTTCATAACCCCACTTGGAAAGATCTTGCGCAGGCAAACCATCACCAGATTCTTTTCCATCGAAAGGATGGGGAATAATCCATCGCGCCTGCGATCTTCAGGAATCAATCCCAATCCGATATCTACAGCTTGCGAAGGATCAATACGCTTGTATTTCTTTCCCAGGATCTCCAGGTCATCAGCAGTCATGGAATCCAGCCCAAAAATCGCCCGGGCTGTTTCAGTTCTGCCCGACCCGACCAGACCGGACAGGCCGACAATCTCACCAAAACGAATCTCCAGATTGACGTTGTGGACTTTCTTTCCGGATTTCAATCCTCTAACGGATAACGCGACATCTCCCGGTGGACAATAATGACGCGGGTAAAGCTTTTCAATCTCGCGGCCGATCATCATGCGAATTACGTCATCGATGGAAACCTCATTGATGTTGCGCGTACCGATCAATTGACCATCGCGCATCACCGTTACCCGATCCCCAATCTGTTTGATTTCTTCAAGTCGGTGGGAAATATAAATAATTCCGACGCCTTTTTCCTTTAACTTTCTCACTGTTGAGAATAATTGTTCGATCTCCCGCATGCTTAAAGCAGAGGTAGGTTCGTCAAGCACCAAGATGCGGGCATCCATAGCCAATGCTTTGGCAATCTCAACCATCTGCTGCTCGGCAACGCCTAATTCGAGTAAAGGATAGCGCGTATCCACGTTCACGCCGATGGATTTAAGCAAAGTGCTTGCCTGAGTATGCATCAAGGGTTTATTTAGAAACAACCCGGCATGTTTTTTCTCGCGGCCCAGGAAAATATTCTCCGCAACATTGCGAAACGGCAGCAGTGTAAATTCCTGGTAAACCATCGCAACGCCGTTCTCACGCGCGACTGTCGGATTCCAGCGCGGTTGTGCTTTTTGATTGATGAAGATCTCCCCTGCGTCGCGCGCATATGCACCCGCTAGCACCTTCATCAATGTCGATTTTCCGGCGCCATTTTCCCCCACCAGGACATGTACTTCACCAGGGAATAGATCAAAATCAACATGATCCAAGGCCTTAACACCTGGAAAAGTTTTGCATATATTTTTCATTTCGAGCAACGGTATCGGATTGTTCATATGCCAAATACTCCTCTTCCCTGGTGAATCACGACTTACATCTCAAAAACGACCTTCAGGGCATCCTCTTCAAACGATTTCTGCATGGCTTCCTGGGCCTGCTC
>CAYNJT010000165.1:0-1853 GCA_964397625.1 uncultured Leptolinea sp.
CTCAGTTCGCATGGATCTTTTATTTCACTACCTATCAAGGTAGCAACTTAGGTTAATTATTCAAAAAAAGTGTCCAAATCCCAAAAACCTATCGAAATGGATAGGGTTTAGGGATAACTTTATATTGATTTTGATATATTGAATTGTCATCACCGAAATGATACCCTTGGTTCAACTCATGAAGAGAACAAATGAGTAATCTTGAAGTGATTCTCTTCTTAATTGAATGGTTCGAGGAATCAACGTATGTTTAAGCCAAAAACGCCCCAAAAAGGGCGTCTGGAAAATAGTAGCGGGGAGTGGATTCGAACCACTGACCTCCGGGTTATGAGAGATTTTCCTGGTTTCGGAACGTTTTTCACTCAGGCTCCGCATTTTAGCCTGGCCTGAGGGACGCTCTTCTGAAGAGGCCGGGGGATCTTTGGTTACGAGTTATTAGTCGTATGATAGCGATTTTTTATGACAGGGTCAAGTAGTAGTTTTTTCGCGACCCGGAGGACGGTCATTGAAGATGAGTGAACGAACGTCCAAAAATCACGACCCTAATGTCCTTTCGTTCGTTTGCGATTTGTTAAGATTATTCAAGATTTTCATTGTCACAAAAGGTCAATCGTTGCGGAAAATTTTGTTTGTGGTTGATCTAAATCGTTGGATTTTTCGTAATTGGTCACTTTTCCTTAATTTGTGACGAATTACGAAGAGGGATGGGCGACTTTTGCTTTGATCCGCTGTTGATACTTCTTCAAGATTTTGCGCGACTATTTTGAAGGCGCATGTTATAATGAATAAGGAAATTATGATTATCATAATCTGGATTTCTTTGCAATCGCAGCGCCTGTGAAATTGGAGGACTTCATGTTCGTCAATCGTGTTTCTGAACTTGAACTGCTGGAAAAACGCTATGCTTCGGGCAAAGTAGAATTGTTTGTGCTTTACGGACGCCGGCGGGTTGGCAAGACCGAACTCTTGGCTCGTTTTTGTGAAGGTAAGCGCTCGATTTTCTTTGTTTCAGATCTAGATTCAGAAATATCTCTCCGGACCGCTCTTTCCGCTGCGGTCAATACGACTTTATTTGGCCCTAACCAAATGAATGCGGTTTACTCCACTTGGGAAGATATGCTTCATGCGCTTGCCCAGGCTGCACAAAGCGAGCGGCTGGTGGTTGTGTTGGACGAATTCCCATACCTGGTGACAGCACACCCGCCTCTGGCCACCATCCTCCAGCGTGTATGGGATCAGACCTTGAAGAACAGCCAGATCATGCTCATTCTTTGCGGATCTTATATCAGTATGATGGAAGATAAGGTTTTGGGGTATCAGGCACCATTGTATGGCAGGAGGACAGCACAGTATCTGCTTGAACCGTTACAGTTTAAAGATGCCAGGCTATTTTATCCATCCATTCCTTTAGAAGATCAGGTGCGTGCATACGCGGTCTACGGCGGCACGCCGGCTTACCTGCACACCATCCAATCCCAGCATTCACTGAAGGATAATGTTTTGGATGGAATTCTCACCCGCGGCTCGTTCCTGTATGACGAAGTGCGCTTTGTGCTCCAGCAGGAGCTGCGCGAGCCACGCAATTACTTCGCTATTTTGCAAGCTATCGCGGCTGGCAAAACCCGCTTGAATGAGATCAAACAGGCCACAGGGATTGAAGGCGCGACCGCTTATCTGGATACCTTGCAACAACTTCACCTGGTTGAACGCCTGGTCCCGGCGACGGAAACCCAGCCTCAAAAGAGCCGCCGCGGAATCTATCGTTTGAAGGACCATTATCTGCGCTTCTGGTTTCGGTATGTTCACCCGAACCGCTCACAGCTTGAACGCGGCGGGGCGCAAATCATCCTGGA
>CAYNJT010000166.1:0-1846 GCA_964397625.1 uncultured Leptolinea sp.
AGCGAACGAGTGGAATTATTACAAACTATCAATCCTTTGAAAAGGTTGCGGAGGGTTATCCAAATCCTGGCGCAGGAAGCCGATGTATTGGAATTGGAAGATCAAATACATTCTCGCGCCCAAAGTGAAGTTGATCGAAGTCAAAGAGAATATTTTCTGCGCGAACAATTGAAAGCCATTCAAACCGAGCTTGGGGAAGGCGATGTATGGCAAAGGGAAGTTCTCGAATTACGCGATAAAGTTGAAACAACGGATTTACCTAAAGAAGTTAAATCCAGAGCGTTAAAAGAGGTAGAACGTTTAGGGCAAATGCCGGCTATGTCGCCAGAAGTGGGAATCATCCGCACCTATGTGGATTGGATTTTAGATCTCCCATGGACACAAACAACGGAAGATAATTTGGATGTAAAACATGCAGCAAAAATCCTCGAGAGAGATCATTACGGATTACCCAAAGCAAAAGAACGCATTCTGGAATATATTGCTGTACGCAGTCTAAACCCCAAGCGGTTACGTCAGCCTATACTATGCTTTGTAGGTCCGCCAGGAACAGGAAAAACCTCACTGGGCAGGTCGATTGCAGATGCTTTAGGAAGAAAATTCGTTCGGCTATCTTTGGGAGGCGTACGTGACGAAGCGGAAATACGCGGTCACCGCCGCACATATATCGGCGCATTGCCAGGCAGGGTGCTGCAAACTATGCGAAGGGCTGAAACGATCAATCCCTTGTTTATGCTGGATGAGATTGATAAGCTTGGTTTAGATTTCCGCGGAGATCCGGCTGCTGCTTTGCTGGAAGTTTTAGATCCGGAACAAAATTTTTCCTTTTCTGATCATTACCTGGAACTTCCCTATGATTTATCCAAGGTTATGTTCATCACAACCGCGAATTACACGGGAGGAATTCCCAGCGCTTTACTCGATCGCATGGAGGTTATCGAATTCCCCGGTTATATCGAGGAAGAGAAATTAGAAATTGCCAACAGGTTTCTTATTCCTCGCCAATTTGAGGAAAACGGCTTGGAAGAAGGGGAAGTTCGTATTCTCGATTCTGCCATCCTGCGCATTATTAGAGAATATACCTATGAAGCTGGTGTGAGAAATCTTGAACGGGAAATCGGCCGCGTTTGCCGAAAAATTGCCCGTTTGAAAGCTGAAGGCAAGAGATATTCTCACCAGGTGAATCCAAATACAATTGAACGTTTTTTGGGTCCACAACAATTTTTCAACCTGGAAGCAGAGAGGCAGAATGAAATCGGTGTCGCTACCGCTATTGCGTGGACTGAAAACGGCGGAGAAATCATGCCGGTTGAAGTATTGCTAATGGAGGGCAAGGGGAATCTTCAAATTACCGGGCAAATTGGCAATGTAATGCAGGAATCAGCCCAGGCAGCTCTGTCTTATTTAAAATCTCGCTCTCGGTTTTTCAATATTAGTCCGGATATCTACGAGCAGGTTGATATTCACATTCACATTCCTGAAGGGGCAATCCCCAAAGATGGTCCAAGCGCTGGAATAACCATCGCTACCGCTTTGGTCTCTGCTTTCACCGGGAGGGAGGTGCATAAAGAAGTGGGGATGACAGGTGAGATTACTTTACGCGGCAGGGTTCTGCCGGTTGGCGGCATCCGTGAAAAGGTTCTCGCGGCGTATCGATCTGGATTGAAAACAGTGATATTACCCCAAAAAAACCTCAAAGATCTTATCGAAGTACCAAAACGAGCACGCAGCCAGCTGCAGATCATGCCGGTCGAACATATGGATCAAGTGTTGAATATTGCCTTGTTGCCAGAGCCAGCCGAAGTAACCATTATTCAATCCAAGCGAAAATCTACAACCAGAAAGA
>CAYNJT010000167.1:0-1733 GCA_964397625.1 uncultured Leptolinea sp.
TGAACAGTTGAAAGAGTACCCACCCGCCTTCCGGCAAGTGCTGTTTAATCGTGGTTTGGATACGGCGGAAAAAGCCCGGGACTTCCTTCTGGGAACGGCCGAGGAATATGATCCATTTTCTATGAAAGGTATGCCGGAAGCTGTTGATACGATTATTAAGAGCATTTCTTCCAATCAAGGAATTGTGGTTTACGGTGACTATGATGTGGATGGTGTAACAGCCACAGCGCTACTTGTACAGGTCATACGTATTTTGGGAGGTAATGTCAACCCATACATTCCCAATCGATTTGACGAAGGGTATGGACTAAATGTTGAAGCGTTACGAGAGCTGAAAGAAAAGAATGCCCAACTGGTGATCACAGTAGATTGTGGAATACGGTCGATCAGAGAAGCAGATCTCGCTCGCGAACTTGGGATCACATTGATCATAAGCGACCACCATCATCCCCTTGGAGCAGTTCCAGCGGCCGATGTAGTTATTTGCCCCAAACAGGACGGGGATGCGTACCCTTACAAAGATTTGGCCGGTGTTGGCATTGCGTATAAAATCACAGAGGCCCTCTACAAAGCAAAGGGACTGAATTCGGAAGAAACCGCGCAGTGGCTGGATCTGGTTGCCCTGGGGACAGTTTCTGATATTGCTCCCCTTACTGGAGAAAACCGCATACTGGTTGCAAAAGGTCTTCGCCGCCTCCAGACATCTCCGAGGCAGGGTATATATTCCCTAATGGGCGTGGCGGATATCAAACGCCCCGGCGCATTAACAGCTTCTGACATCGGATTCAAACTGGGACCGCGTTTGAACGCAGCCGGGCGCATGGAATCGGCACAGGATGCTCTGAATCTGTTAATGAGTTCTGATCCGGCGGAAACTGGCTTGCTAGCGCAAAAACTGCAAAATCAGAACACAGACCGGCAGGAGCACACAATTAGAAACCAGAAATTCGCCGAATCACAATTGACTGATATTGAGTCTCTTCCGATCATCATTGCATTCGGATCTGAGGAAGAATTCCATTCGGGTATTGTGGGGTTGGTGGCCGCGCGATTGGTTGAAAGTCATTATCGCCCCGCGGTTGTCGGGGTGATTGGCGAGGAATTCACGCGCGCTTCCTGCCGAAGTGTTGATGAATTTCATATCACCCAGGCATTGGATGAATGCGCTGACTTACTTGTCAGGCATGGAGGGCATAGTAAAGCAGCGGGATTTACAGTACGAAATGAAAACCGTACTCGGTTAAAGGAAAAGCTTCTGGAAATTGCTTCAAACCGGTTGAAGCCCGAAAACCTGATCCCAACAATTCACTACGATGCGGAAGTGCGATTATCTGAATTGAAGGCATCATTGATTACTCTTCTTCAACAAATGGAACCGACAGGCAACGAAAACCCGAAACCTGTTTTTATGACCCGCGGATTACGTGTGAAAAGGAAAAACCGGATAGGACATGAAAAAAATCACTTGCGTTTGACAGTAGTGGAAGACAACGGTGTTTACATAGATGGGGTGGCATTCCGGATGGGTGACTGGATGGAAACCATGCCGGAAAAAATTGATATTGTTTATCACTTTGAATTAAACGATTTCAATGGTCAGGTTTCATTTCAATTGAACATCCGCGATATTCGCCCATCTGAAGATTTGCAGGGGGATTATGCTGACCACTCCTCCATTAAAGCGTAAAGCCATCTTTCTCGCCATTCTGGTCACCACCATCTGGTCGACCAGC
>CAYNJT010000168.1:0-1699 GCA_964397625.1 uncultured Leptolinea sp.
CCTTCCTTGCCCATAGTCAACGCCTGACCGGTGCCCACGGCAACCATCTTGACTGAGTAGCCGGATGCTTTTTCGAAGATGGGCAACAGGACATCCAGCAATCCGGAATCACGGGTGCTGGTAGTGGTGGCAAGAATTATCTCTTTACTGGAGGAATCATTCGGTGGCGCTGTAGGGGCTTCTGTGGCAGCCGCAGCGGGTGCTGCGGTATCAACCGGTTTGGCGGCTTCCGTAAGGGCCGCAGCCGGCGCGCAGGCAGCCAGGACCATGCTTACCAGTATCAAATAACTGGCTACTAACAATATTCTCTTCATCATCAATCCTCCTCTATAAAAGATTTGTTAATCTGATCATATTTACCGGTCAGAAAAATCACAACAAGGTTGGCAATATCCCAACTTCACTGTATAAATGTATATAGACAATAATACAAATACTATACACTTGATGATTTTTTGTGTCAATAGATTTATTCGTGTGTGAAAGAAATAGACACACTATAATGTTTAACTACTATGGAAGATGATAAATATCAATATATTCAGATAGCCGCCTCATTACGACGGGATATTTTTAATGGATTGTATAAAACGGGCGACACTCTTCCGTCGCTGCGTTCGATTTCAGATTCCTGGCATTGCACACCTGGGACAGTGCAGCGGGCTTACCAAAAATTGGCTGAAGAAGGATTGGTGACAAGTCATATAGGTAAAGGCACCCGGGTTATCGGCATGGTGCCACTTAAACAATCTGATACCCTGCGACAGGTGAGTTTGATAAACCAATCAGAAAAATTTCTAATCGAATTATTGACATCAGGGTATACGTTGGCAGAAGTGGAAGACGCCTTTCGGGTGGCCATGGAAAGGTGGAGAAAAGTCTCGAATTCACAAAATGTTGCGAACCAGCAAACAATACTCTTTGCCGGCAGTCACGACCCTGTGATTGCCTGGATTGCCACACACATTAATGAAGTATCCCCAAATTACAACCTGAATATCAATTTTTCCGGCAGTCTGGCGGGTTTAATGGCGCTGGCGGATGGGAAGGCGGATATTGCCGGTGCGCACCTTTGGGATCGAGATACGGAAACATATAACATTCAAATGTTGAATACTTTATTCCCGGGCGAGAAGATGGTGTTGATTGCCATCGCAAATCGACGGATAGGGTGGCTAATCAACCGGGGGAATCCGAAGAAGTTTCAGGCTATTCGGGATCTGACTCGGGCGGACATCCGTTTCATCAACCGCCAGGCCGGTTCCGGTACCCGGGTATATTTGGATGCTTTGTTAAGCAAACACCAAATTGACCCCCGTACTATCAATGGGTATGACAATCAAAAGAACAACCATGCGGAAATTGCTCTTGAAGTATCCGAGGGAAAGGCCGATGTGGGTTTAGGGTTGGAAGCGGCGGCCCTTTCTTATGGATTGGATTTTATCTTTGAGAACCTTGAATGTTACGACCTGATTGTGACAGAAAAAACTTTCGAATCACAACCTGTGCAGGGGGTAATCGCTTGGTTGAGAACAGACAGATGCCAGCAAATTCTAACCAGTATGGGCGGATATGACGGAAGTATTAGTGGGAACATTCGCAGGACGTAATTCTCTAGTAACGAAACGTTTCGGGTTCGTATCGAGATACCCAGGCGTTAATTCCGCCGGTCAAATTTCTCACTGCTGTGAATCCGGCA
>CAYNJT010000169.1:0-1610 GCA_964397625.1 uncultured Leptolinea sp.
CCGGGGCCGGGACGGCTGGAACGATAAAGACAGCGATCATCAAATTACTTCACCTCTTGAACATTTTGTTACTAATCACACCCTTCTACTTTTTTTATTTTTATACATTGAGGTATGAGGACAAACACTCAATCACTGATTTGGAAAACAATCACCTCCTTCTGGGTATTCAGATCCGGGGGGGCTGGCAAGAGTTTCGTATCACCAGTCCCGTAGGCAGTTCAATTCTTTTTGTCGGGCTTCCAGGATTCTTAAGCAGATCCAGCAGGATCTGCGTTGCCACGCTGCCCATCTTGCGCAATGGCTGCTTCACCGTGGTCAACGCGGGATGAATGATGCTGGCCTGAGGAATGTCATCAAACCCGACAATGGAAATATCCTCAGGAATGCGCTTGCCCTTCTCTCTTACGGCATCCATGGCGCCAAAGGCCATGACATCATTGGATGCGAATATGGCCGTAGGAGGATTGGGCAGATTCAACAAATCCATGGCGCAGTTATAGCCATCCAGTTGATTAAAGGTGCTTTGCCGGACGAGCTCTTCTTCATAGGGAATATGGGATGCCCACAGGGCTGCGCGGTAACCTTCCAACCGGTCAACCGCCGCGCCGAGGTCCATCCAGCCGGTGATAAAGCCAATGCGTTTATGCCCAAGATGGATCAGGTATTCAGTGGCGTTGTACGCGCCCTGCCAGTTGGCGGCGCCCACCGCGGGGCAGTCCTTGCCGGAACCCTGGTGATCAACCAGAACAAACGGGAAATGACGTTTGTTCAATGTGTCAACATAATCTTCCGGATTTCTCGGAAGCACCAGGATCAGGCCATCCACGATACCCTGCGCCAGGCTGGTCACATAATCGGCTTCCAGTACCGGGGTACGATGTGTGGTATACAGCATAAGGTCGTATTCCGCCAGTTGCAGTTCTGTGTCAATCCCCTGAATGATTTCACCGATATAACCGGTACCCAGATCGGGAACCAGAATGCCGATAATGTGTGTCTTCCCCCCTGCCAGGCTGCGCGCCTGCCGGTTGACCACATACCCCAACTCATGGATCACCTGATTCACCCGTTCGCGAGTCTCGACACGCACATGCGGATCATTATTCAGCACGCGAGATACCGTGCCATACGAAACCCCGGCGCGCGAGGCGACTTCAAAAATAGTGATGGTGTTGGGTGAGGTGCCAGAAGTTTTCATGCGGTCAGAAAATTGTTGCACTCACGTAAGCGTTTACGTGAAAACCAGTGAGCCAGACATTTTGAGATGGGACAATCAAAATACAACAGCAATTATGCCCATTCCGGAAAGAAAAACCTTATTCACTTACAAGAAAATCGATGGAGCAATGAGTTATACGTGGAAGCGTTTACAAAATTATTATAGCAATCGATTTTCGCTTGTCAAGAATGAATGTTGGATAAACAAACAAATTAATACATTGGTCACTGACGATTGTAATAATGTAAATGACAATATTCTTTCAGAAGAAATGAAAACACCACTCGTGATAACCAAGTGGTGTTTTCGTTTGATGTAAAGTCTGACTACCGGGATCAGGATAGGTTAAATGTGTCTGTCATCGGGGCTTGAAGGCCGAGTTCGGTTG
>CAYNJT010000170.1:0-1555 GCA_964397625.1 uncultured Leptolinea sp.
GTTTTCTCAGGCGGATTCGATCATTCCGGGTGCAGGGGACAGCCAGGCATGGGATCGGTTTGCGTACGTGAAAAATTCGCCGGTCCGGTACAATGATCCGTCAGGACATGCGGCCGAATGCGGTTATTCGGTGGATACACATTGTGGTGCTGGATATGGTTCAGCACAACCAACGCACGTGAAGGATCAAAACGGAATAAGCGATGCTGCTTTATCTGATCTCCCTGTAGAAGAGGTCGCCCGTGGCCTCGATAATACCTGGGAAGGCGCGGAACTGATTGCGTCCGTATTGTTCGAGCCTGTGGACTGGCTCATTACAGGAAAGCAGTGTTTGTTGGAAGGCCAGTGCAGTGTTTGGATGGCGGTAGGGTTGCTGCCAATCGTGCCGAGCTCTGTGGGCAACCGAATTGATGATATTGTTGACGTTGGAAGGACGTTGGATAATGTTGCTGATACGGGAAAAGGATATAATAGTTTCAGCGCATTGAAGAAAGCTTTAGGTGATGCTGGTATTGGAATGGACTGGCATCACATCGTGGAGCAGTCACAAATCCTGAAGTCCGGTTTTGCGAAGGAGGCGATCCAAAATGTAGACAATGTCCTCGCTGTTTCGGCAGATGTACACCGAAAGATAAGTGGGTATTATTCTTCAATCGACACGATGACAGGAGGTAAAAGAGTTCGCGATTGGCTTGCTGGACAAAGTTATGAAGCCCAATACGATTTTGGCCTCAATGTACTATCTCAATTTGGCATAATTAAGTAGAAAGAGCAACCCTATGACTAAAACGGATAGCCTGATTCAGAAATATATACAATATGCAGAGGCACACAGAGAATTTATCCAAAAAGGTGACCATCGCAAAGCAAATAGTGCTTATAAAAGCCTAACTGGTCTGTATAGAAAACTAGAAAAGGACTTAGTAGTGGCTGAATCCACTTTGCATTTGTTGCTAAATGAGCCCAGTATTGCTGTTAGATTATGGGCTGCAGCACATGCAATTGGACTGAATATTCAAACCGAAACCGCAGAAAAAGTTTTGGAGGAGATTGCTCAGAACGATAAAAAAGGCCTTCTAGGTTTTAGCGCTGAAATGACTTTGAAAGAATGGAGAAAAAACGGGAAACTCACTTTTTAGAAAAAGACGGGCCAGCCGGATAAGAGCCGGCCTGCTCGTCTTGACGTGGAGAGTGCCCGGATTGTATCCCTGGCGGAGGGAGGACCACCCGCGAATTCGACCACGAATAAACGAATGGGGAACGCGGGGTGTTGGGTTGTGCAATGGCAGGGAGGAAAAAGCGTCCCGAAGGATTGATGGGGATGGAAAGCGGGTAAAATCGGTGATGGGCAGTGAGACGATCCTGTTCGTGGGCAGCCATTATGAAGTAAGCGGCAGCCAGATCACGAAGTACTATTTTGCCGGTGCGACAAGAATTGCGATGCGCAAGTACACGGTTCCACAGCCCATGCAGGTGGAATACCTGCTGGGCGATCACCTGGGTTCGACCTCTCTGACCACGGATAAGACGGGTGAGAAGGTGTCTGAAATTCTTT